>CAZSWT010000202.1:0-1011 GCA_964611035.1 uncultured Desulfobacteraceae bacterium | reverse complement strand
AGGAAGATCATACATAATATCCAGCATAACTTTTTCAAGAATAGCCCTTAATCCCCTGGCTCCGGATTTGCGATTAAGCGCATCCTTACCCACAGATTTTAATGCATCCTTGGTGAACTTTAATGTTACCCCTTCAAATTCAAAGAGTTTTTGATACTGTTTGACAAGGGCATTCTTGGGCTCTGTCAGTATCCTGACTAAGGCGTCAAGGCTCAATTCCCCAAGAGAGGCAATCACTGGAAGCCGTCCGATAAACTCCGGTATGAGGCCAAATTTAATAAGATCTTCAGGTTGAACTAACGATAAAGTTTCCTCCAGGTTTAATTCGTCTTGACCCCTGATATCGGCCTCAAAACCCAATGTTTTGCTCCCAGTCCTTGAAAGAATTATCTTGTCTAAACCATTAAAGGTGCCTCCACAAATAAAAAGGATGTTTCTGGTGTCCACCTTTAGAAAGTCCTGTTGAGGGTGTTTTCTGCCTCCTTTTGGAGGTATATTGGCAACTGTGCCCTCTAATATCTTTAAGAGGGCCTGCTGAACCCCCTCACCAGAAACATCTCTGGTTATTGAGGGGCTATCAAATTTTCTGGCAATTTTGTCTATCTCGTCGATATAGATAATACCTTTTACTGCCTTCTCAATATCATAGTCTGCCATTTGAACAAGACTGAGAATTATGCTTTCAACATCCTCGCCTACATAACCAGCTTCGGTCAATGTGGTAGCATCTGCTATTGTAAATGGTACATTCAATATCCTTGCCATAGTTTGAGCTAAAAGTGTTTTGCCTGACCCTGTAGGCCCAATCAGGAGGATATTGCTTTTATCAATCTCCACATCATCACTGTCGAGGTTTGCCCCGATTCTTTTGTAGTGATTATGTACCGCAACGGAAAGGACTTTTTTTGCCCTGTCTTGCTCTATCACATACTGGTCTAATTTTTTCTTTATCTCCTGCGGCTTGGGTAGAAGATCCTTCTGTTTATTTTTCTCTTCCTGCTCATATTCTTC
>CAZSWT010000201.1:0-1045 GCA_964611035.1 uncultured Desulfobacteraceae bacterium | reverse complement strand
TTTTGTCTTTTTAGGGCTTCTAAAACATTAACTAATCTTCGAGGCATCTCAGATAATAATCGAACAAAAGAAGTGGGTACGCCAGAAAGAGAAAAAAGAAGCTTTGAAAGGAGAACCTCTCTTGAAGGAAGCTGAGCCAATCTTTTAATGGCAGAAAATTCAATAACTTTACCATTTATTTGACCAATCTTTATCTCTAATGCTTTATACTCTTGCATAAATTTTGTTAAAACTTTGGCAGGTGTCACTCCATCATCATGCGTTATGGCTAAAGCACAAGGACCGACGAAAAAATCTTTTAAAACATCTGCCATTGTGTCTTGAGATGCGATTAATAACAGCCTATTCTTTACAACTTGAAATTCAACATCTTCTTCTCTTAACTTATGTCTCAGTTTTGTAAGCTCATCAACGTTTAAGCCCTGGTAATCAACCAGAAAGGTTCCGTAGGCCTTTCCAAGCCTTTGATGTAAATCGTCTACAATTTTTTTCTTTTCATTTCTGTCCAAAGATTACATCACCTCCTCTCTCCTTTACTCATTGGATTCATCTTAGGAGAAAAAATTTCTTGGGGACAAAACATTTACTTTTCTAACTCGCTGTTACCTGAGAAGATCTCGAATGTTTGTTGTATCTAATTTAATACCTGGCCCCATACTTGTTGATAGAGTTATGCTTTTCAGATAGGTTCCCTTGCTGGATGGTGGTTTTAACCGTAAGATAGTATCAAGAAAAAAGGTGGTATTCTGTAGGAGCTTATCTGTCCCGAAAGACACCCTCCCTATAGAGGCATGTACGATTCCTGTTTTATCCACCTTAAACTCAATTTTTCCTGCCTTTAGTTCTGTGACGGCCTTAGCTACATCAAAGGTTACAGTACCGAGTTTTGCATTGGGCATCATACCTCTTGGACCTAAAATACGACCTAATTTACCTGCTATGCCCATCATATCTGGAGTAGCAACAGCCTTATCAAATTCAAGCCAACCGTTTTGGATCTTCTCTGAGAGATCCTCAGCCCCAACAAAATCAGCACCAGCTTCTG
>CAZSWT010000200.1:0-1091 GCA_964611035.1 uncultured Desulfobacteraceae bacterium | reverse complement strand
AAGCAGACAAGATATTCGTCACTCAACTTAAAAAACATTTGAGGCGTGATATTGAAGTGAGAAAAGTTGACGCTGACCTGGAGGCCCCTGAATTTGCCGGTGCAGTTGTCAGCGCATTAATGGAAATTCTTTCTACGTAGTTACTAATGAATAAAGCAATTGAGAATAGCATCAAGGATATCGTAAAACCTTTGCTCGAAAAAGGTAGGAACGGTGATTGGGAACACACCCTGAGGGTCGTTGAATATGGAAGGTATCTGTTAAGGCACGAAGAGGGAGAGGAAGAAATCGTCATTCCAGCCCTATATGTCCATGATATCGGGTGGAGCAGTGTCAATTTTGATGATTTCAGGCACGCCTCTCCTGAAAGTAAAAGGAAGACCCTAAGTCTTTCTCTGCATATGAAATATGGAGCAGTGCTCGCAAGGGAGATCTTGAAGGATTTAGGATATGATCCACGAAAGACCAATACTATCATTACTATCATTGCAATTCATGACGAGCCTGATAAGGTCTTTGCCATGGAAAACCCCTCGGCAACTCTGATAGTAGAGTCAGACCGCATGGACCGGTACGGACCGGAAAGTATTAAAAGATTTACAACCATGTTTGGGGAGAGCTATTTAAAGGGGGATCAGTGGAAACAGGCAGCTACCCGTCTGCGTGAGGGACTCGGGCTCTGGTTTAGGACCAAGACGGGAAAGGCATTAGCTGGAAAACTTGCCCGGGATACGGGACTGTTAATTTAGTCGGTATAGAGGGATTTTTTGTAGAAGACAAATGACGACCAGGGAGTTCAAAGTTAAGACAAACGAGGGCGCATACGACCTGGAGGCCGGTGTCAGGTTGATAGGGCAGGACCTGTTAGTGGCCATATGGGGTGGCGAAAAACCGCATATCGGTGCGGTTGCCGTAGCACAGCCGCGGCCAAGTCTTAAAGACCCTGAAGTTATGAGTGCCACGACTTCGGTCATTTGTCTGCTGGGACACAAGGAAGACGAATTGGCCAAGGCCGTTTCAGAAATCTTGGCAGCAACCTTGAACACACCAGTCGTTGTTACGGCCGGCATACACTGGGACAATATTAGTAA
>CAZSWT010000199.1:0-1099 GCA_964611035.1 uncultured Desulfobacteraceae bacterium | reverse complement strand
CATTGATGCAATCTTAAATCGGGACCAACTACAATTACAGATCTTCCTGAATAATCTACCCTTTTTCCGAGTAAATTTTGCCTAAATCTCCCCTGTTTACCCTTAAGCATATCGCTGAGGGATTTTAATGGTCGCTTATTTGCACCAGTTATAGTCTTACCTCGCCTTCCATTATCAAACAAAACATCTACAGCCTCCTGCAGCATTCTTTTTTCATTTCTAATTATAATATCAGGTGCATTTAATTCTAAGAGGCGTTTCAGCCTATTGTTCCTATTTATAACCCTGCGGTAAAGATCGTTGAGATCTGAGGTAGCAAATCTTCCCCCATCTAAGGGTACTAAAGGCCTCAGGTCTGGTGGTAAAATAGGTATAACATCCATTATCATCCACTCTGGTTTATTCTTGGATGATCTAAAGGCATCGACTATTCGAAGGCGCTTTGAAAGCTTTTTCCTTTTAGCATCTGATTTGGTGCTCAGTAAGTCATCCTTTAACTTGGAACTAAGCATTTCTAAATCTATTTCTTTTAAAATTATTTGAATGGCTTTAGCTCCCATTCCAGCTATAAATCCGTCTCCATAATCCTCTTTGGCCTTTAGATACTGCTCCTCTGTCAACAAGGCACCCTTGGTGAGCGGGGTGTCTTTTGGATCGATAACCATGTAATTCTCAAAGTAAAGTACCTTTTCCAAGGCCTTAAGAGTCATATCTAAAAGCAAGCCGATTTTGGAGGGAATACACTTCAAAAACCAGATATGTGCCACAGGAGTTGCTAATTCAATGTGACCCATTCTCTGTCTTCTCACTTTAGAATGCGTAACCTCCACACCACATTTCTCGCACACCACTCCCCTATGCTTCATCCTTTTATATTTTCCACAAAGACACTCATAATCCCTTATAGGGCCAAAGATCTTTGCACAAAATAATCCATCCCTTTCAGGTTTAAAGGTTCGATAATTAATGGTCTCAGGCTTTTTAACCTCGCCATAAGACCACTCTCGTATCTTCTCAGGTGAAGCAATAGAAATCTGTAGCGAATTAAAACTTAAAGGGTCCTTTGGTTTTGTGAAAAAACCATACAAATCTTCCAAGG
>CAZSWT010000198.1:0-1112 GCA_964611035.1 uncultured Desulfobacteraceae bacterium | reverse complement strand
AAAATCATTGGGGCATGGTGGTGTAGTTGCAGTCGCGTCAGCAACAGGTCTTGCCGAAAGTACGATAAGACTCGGCAGGCATGAAATAGCAAGCAACCACACTGCAAGCAAGAAAGGTGGAGAAGTTCGCAGAATTAGAAAAAAAGGGGGCGGCAGAAAATCCCTTGAAAAAAAGGATAGCGATCTTCCCAGATTATTGGACGCATTAGTCGAGCCTACATCGAGAGGCGATCCAATGTCTCCGCTAAGATGGACATGTAAAAGCACAAGGCGTCTTGCTAAAGAACTAACGGCCAATGGGCGTCCTTGTAGTCATGCCAAAGTTGGAAAACTGCTTGCCGGTTTACATTACAGCCTTCAAAGTACTCGTAAGAGGATGGAGGGAAAATCGCACCCGGATCGTGATGCTCAGTTTAAATTCATAAATAGTAAAGTTGTCGATTTTCAAAGTCGTAGTCAGCCTGTCATTTCAGTAGACACAAAAAAGAAAGAACTGGTAGGACATTTTGCCAACAGTGGACGCGAGTATCAACCGAAAGGCAAGCCCGAGGAGGTCGAAACATACGATTTTCCTAGCCTGGCAGACGGGAAAGGCATCCCTTACGGTGTATATGATATGACAAGTAACCAGGGCTGGGTCAGTGTCGGAACCGACCATGATACAGCCCAGTTTGCGGTGCAATCAATCTGGCAATGGTGGTGTCAGATGGGTTTGGCTGCATACCCGGAAGCAAAAGAGCTTTTAATTACCGCCGATGGAGGGGGAAGCAACGGTTCACGTAATCGTCTATGGAAGTCAGAGCTTCAAAGATTTGCCAATGAAACTCAATTGGTAGTGACTGTATGCCATTTTCCACCAGGTACAAGTAAATGGAATAAGATTGAACATCAAATGTTTTCTCATATTACCAAAAACTGGCGAGGCAGACCCTTGACGAGCCATGAGGTAATTGTCAACTTAATCGCTAACACCACCACTGATGCCGGACTAAAAATACAAGCGGCACTCGATTCTAACGGATATCCTATTGGAGTAAAGGTCTCCGATAAAGAAATGAAGACGATTAAACTAAACAAACATTCTTTTCATGGGGAGTGGAATTATACAATTA
>CAZSWT010000197.1:0-1118 GCA_964611035.1 uncultured Desulfobacteraceae bacterium | reverse complement strand
AGGGCCGGATGCAGAAAGAATTCGCTCGAATTCTATAGCGGTGATTACATTTTGATTTTTTGCATACCGATATTGAGTATATTTTGATGGATCAAAGGTTTCATACCCAGGCGCCAAAATAATGGAACCAACATCCAGTTCTATGGTTTCATCCTGCTGTGTAAAATCAATTGCCCCGACATCACAAAACTCGGCACATATCTGACAGCCTCCGGTCTTGAAGTGTAAGCATTCAGTTCTGTCTATGACTGGTGTGTTGGGAACAGCCTGAGCATACGCCACATAGATGGGTTTTCTCCCTTTTAAGCCCATATCGTATTCAGAAGGAATGGGTATAATTGCATGCTTTGTAATATCTTCAAGTTTGATATGTCCGGTAGGACAAACAGAGGCACATGCTCCACAGGCCATACATACATCGGTCTGGATATGAAAGGGGGTATCTACTTTCATGTCCACACCTCGGCCAGTCAGACTTATGGCACTATTTCCCATCCTTTCACATATACGGGTGCAAAGACCGCACAGGATACAATCATCATTCCCTTTTTTAAAGCGTGGCTCTTTGAGACCATATCTTTCTGCTAATTCTTTGATAATAGGCACATTTGGACTACGGGCAAGTAACAACTCAACGATAAGTTTACGGCCCTGGTGAACTGCCTGGGTGTCCGTATTGACCTCCATACCTTCCCATATGGGGTAGTTGCAGGCAGTGACAAAACGGGTTTTTCTTCCATCATACAGTTCCACAGTACACAGACGGCACATTCCAGCTGGCTCGAGAGCCTTATGGTAGCAGAGGGTGGGGATATCAATGCCATATCGTTCAGCAACCTGAAGGATATACTCTCCTTCCTCTCCCTGGACTTCTTTACCATTAAGTTTGAACGTGATCATATATCGTGCTCTTTTTTTGAACTTAGCCCCAACATATCGGGGAACTTTTTTGACAGGATTAACTGGATTTACATGATTTTTTTATTCATCCTGACTATCCTGTCTAAAAAATGGGATTCCCTATACTATTAAACTATTTCACAACAATGGCATCAAACTTACAGGCATCGTAACAGATGCCACACTTGATACACTTACTCTGATCTAACTGGTGAGGC
>CAZSWT010000196.1:0-1166 GCA_964611035.1 uncultured Desulfobacteraceae bacterium | reverse complement strand
CTAATGACATTTATATTACCAACGATAATGAGCAAAGGCCTTATTTGCCTCCGCCATTCTATGTGTATCCTCCTTTTTCTTAAAGGCAGCACCCCTTCCCTTAGAGGCGCCAAGCAGCTCCCCTGCTAATTTTGCTGCCATTCCTTTCTCGCCCCTTTGTTTGGCGCTTGTGAGTATCCATCGTAAACTTAGTGTAGTCCTCCGCAAGTATCTCACCTCAGTAGGCACCTGATAGGTAGAACCACCGACTCTTCTTGATTTTACTTCAACTACTGGCTTAACGTTTTCAATAGCCTTCTGAAAAAGAGGTAGCGGATCTTCCTTGGCCTTCTCATGTATAATATCAAAGGCATCATAGAGAATAGACTGAGCTAAGTTCTTTTTTCCTCTTTGCATAATTCTATTAATGAATTTAGCAACTAATTCACTTTTATATTTAGGGTCAGGCAAAATTTCTCTTTTTAAGATTACTGCTTTTCTTGGCATTCCAGTGCCTCCAACTAGCGTTCATTGTGTTCATTGTGTTTATTGGGTTCTGACACAACAAACACAAGAAACCCAATAAACTAAACAAACCCAGTTAAATTCCCTTAGGCTTCTTAGTTCCGTATTTGGAGCGGCCTCTCCTTCTATCTTCGACTCCTGAGCTATCCAAGGTGCCCCGGATAATATGATACCTTATGCCTGGTAAGTCCTTAACTCTCCCACCCCTGATTAGAACAACAGAATGCTCTTGCAGATTATGTCCAATCCCTGGAATATAGGAAGTAACCTCTATTCCATTTGTCAAGCGTACCCTCGCAACCTTACGCAAGGCCGAGTTAGGTTTCTTGGGAGTAGATGTGTAAACCCTGATACATACACCCCTTTTTTGTGGACACCCTCTTAGGGCTGGTGTCTTAATCTTCTTCTTTACCCTCTGCCGCCCATTTTTAATGAGTTGATTAATTGTTGGCATCTATTTCTCTTTTTAAAAATTATTCTGCTCTATGCTGTGAATGCCTTTTATTCTATCTATAAAATTATTTCAACACTTTTCTAAAAAAATTATTGTTCCACCTCTATATCTAAGCCTCTGTGCATACTCAAACCTGTTCCAGCAGGTATAAGTCTGCCCATAATAACGTTTTCTTTGAGGCCTCTTAAATAATCTACTTTGCTCTCCA
>CAZSWT010000195.1:0-1178 GCA_964611035.1 uncultured Desulfobacteraceae bacterium | reverse complement strand
AAAAACGCACTAATGATTTTAATTACTTTGTTACTTGCACTTCTGATCAGTCCTGCTAACACCCAGGCAAAAGACGTGGTTGAGAGCTCCTATCACGGGCAACTTGGAAGAAGCCCGGCACTTGGTGGCTGGGGTAATGGCTTGGGGATGCTGGAAAAGTGGTGCGCACTCCCTAACTTTAGCTTGGAAAAACAGGGAAGGATAAAGGGATGGAAAAAACAATGTGGTAAATGCCACACCTCCACCTATAGGGATCCTGCAACTGGAAAGACCGATTGCCGGCTCTGCCATGAGACCAAGGATGGCAAAGGGAAACCAACAATAGCACAATGCACGAAGTGTCATGTAAAGGATTATGCCAAAAGAGGGGATATGTTTGATGAAGAACATGATATTCATATTGCAATGGGAATGAGCTGCCAGGATTGTCATGAAAGATTATCAGATTCCCATAGCGATCACCAATTTGCCAAGGGATATGCCCTTGATACAACAGAGTCAACAATGAAGGGAACTCTTTCCTGTACCAAATGCCACGAAGAAAAACCCCATGGCAATGTTGATGGAGGTGAAATCCTGGACAGCAAGCATGTTAATAAAGTAGCATGCGTCACCTGCCATACCGGCAAAAGGCCGGGAAAGGCCTTGAAAAGTAGAAGCTGGAATAGATTTACAAAAGATGGAAAGCCGGTAACAAAAAAGAGGGCAGCTGGGTGGATTCCGACACATAAATGGTATACCGGAAAAAAATTAGGCCATCTGCCTATCTTAGGATCAACAGATCTCATGTCCAAAATCTATCCCTTTAATGTGGTTAAGGTAAGCTGGTTTATCGAAAGAGGCGATGCAGCACTTGATGATGTTATTATTATCCCTGAGGTAAAGGCAGCAGATGCCAACAAAGATGGAGAAACAACGGTTGAGGAGATGCGGAAATATGAGAAAGGAAAATACAAAGATGCGACATTAGTCAGCAGAGAGTTTAATTTCAGCGTAACTCACTCAATTGTTCCAAGTGACCAAGCCTTTGGCTGCTTTGACTGTCATGGAAAAAAAGGCTATGTCCTTAACTGGAAAAAACTCGGCTATGATAAGGACCCGCTTGAATAGGGGCATTTTTCAACACCAGAAAACTCAAGAGCCCTCCCTCTTTTAGAGCGGAGGGCATTTTTATATGA
>CAZSWT010000194.1:0-1232 GCA_964611035.1 uncultured Desulfobacteraceae bacterium | reverse complement strand
GGATTATTTGATTTTGCCCTTTTAAGATATTGAATGATTTTTCCTGGCAAAGCGCCAATATATGTTCTCCTGTGGCCCCTTATTTCAGCCTCATCCCTGACACCACCAAGAGAGAGCCGTATGAAGTTCCTTCCCATAGATCGTGCCACTGATTTGGCTAATGAGGTCTTGCCAACTCCAGGAGGGCCAACAAAACAAAGAATGGGGCCTTTGATTTTTTTTGTAAGGTTCTGAACAGCTAAATATTCCAGTATTCTCTCTTTGGGTTTAGATAGCCCATAGTGGTCTTCTTCAAGTATTGTTTCAGCCTCCTGGATGCTTAACTTGTCTTTTGTGCGTGTAAGCCACGGCAAGGATAAAATCCAATCAATATAGTTCCGCACAACGGTGGCCTCTGCAGACATGGGGGTCATCATTTTTAATTTTTTGAATTCATGTCTTACCTTTGTTGCTGCCTCTTTGGGTAGGTTTTTATTCTTAATTTTTCTTTCGAGATCCTTGAGTTCGTGGGCAAAATCATCCTGGGTACCCATTTCTTTCTGTATTGCCCGCATTTGCTCATTGAGGTAATAGTTCTTTTGAGTCTTCTCCATCTGTTCTTTAACACTCTGCCTCAAATGATCCTCGAGCTTAAGGATATCAATCTCAGCATTCAATAACTTGTATAGTATTTCAAGCCTATTATTTACATCTTCTATCTCCAGCAAGGATTGTTTTTCTTTTATCTTTGCTGTGAGATGGGCAGCCACCGTATTAACTAATTGAGATGGATTATCTATAGACATAACTGTCTCAGCTATATCCTCACCAATCTTTTGGTTAAGTTTTGTGTAGGACTCAAATGAAGAATGAATGCTTCTTATAAGGGCCTCAGTTTTGGTGTTTGGTTCGTAATGTTCCGGGATTTTCTCTACCTCGACCATGAAAAAACCTGCATCAGGCAGGTAATTTTTGATCTTGGCCCTACTCTTTCCTTCCACTAAACTCTTAACTGTTCCATCTGGCATTTTAAGAAGTTGAAGAACTATACCCAGGGTGCCGTAAGAGTATATATCTCGAAGGGTGGGGTTATCCATCCTGGCTTTTTTCTGGGTGGACAAAAAAATTTCCTTCTCCTGGGAGAGTGCATATTTAAGTGCATCAATAGATTTTTCCCTTCCAATAAATAAAGGAATCACCATTCCAGGAAATACTACTATATCCCTTAGGGGGAGCAATGGAACCTGTTTTTT
>CAZSWT010000193.1:0-1262 GCA_964611035.1 uncultured Desulfobacteraceae bacterium | reverse complement strand
ATGCCGAACCTGATGGTTATCCGCCCTGCGGATGCCCAGGAGACAGTAGAGGCATGGAAAATAGCCCTGAGCCGTCGAGATGGCCCAACCGCACTGATTCTGACACGACAGAAATTACCTATCATTGATAGGGATCGCTATACTAAAGCAAGTGGACTTCAACGCGGTGCCTATATTCTGGCTGATGCCCCTGGATCAAAACCTGAACTGATTTTGATAGGCACAGGGTCAGAAGTGCCTATTCTGCTGTCAGCATATGAGCAATTGATAGGTCAAGGCATTCAGGTCCGAGTGGTCAATGTTCCTTGCTGGGAACTTTTTGAAATGCAGTCTAAAGACTATCATGAGGAGGTGTTGCCATCTCATGTAAATGCGCGCCTTGCAGTTGAAGCAGGCTGCCCATATGGATGGGAGCGATACACTGGAACGTATGGTAAAATCATCGGCATAGAACGCTTTGGGGCCTCAGCTCCAGGAGAAGAGCTTTTTCAACAATTCGGTTTCACCGTAAAGCATGTTATAAAGGATGCCAAGGAACTTTTAAGCAGTGTGTAGGTACAGCTATATTTTCCGCATCAGAGGTGGTGGATGCAGATAAAACATTCGCCACTAAAGGATTAAATGAAAACATATCTTGACTGTATTCCTTGTTTTTTCAACCAAGCACTTCGTGCAGGACGAATAGCAACAGATGATGAAAGAAAGATAAAAAGAATTTTGGATGAGATAGGAATGGTGCTCAAGGACATTCCTCTTGAAAGCACTCCACCAGAAACTGGAAGGCTAATATATCAAAAAGTAAGAGAAATCACAGGGAACTATGATCCTTATAAGGAAATAAAGATTGAAAGCACTAACAAATCCCTCTCTTTATACCATTCTTTAAAACAGAAGGTCGAACAATCAGATGATAGTCTTCTTTCAGCGATAAGAATTGCGATTGCTGGTAATATAATCGACTTTGGTGTGAATAGAAATTTTGATATTGAGAGAGAAATACATGAAGTGCTCCAAAAAGATTTTGCAATATATGATTACACTAAATTCAAGGAGTGTTTAGACAAGACTGATGAAATTCTTTATATTGGCGATAATGCTGGAGAATCTGTTTTTGATAGAATTTTGATAGAAGAATTAAAAAAGCCAGTGATATATGTTGTGAGGGATGAACCTGTTATCAATGATGTAACATATGATGATGCAATACTGGCACGCTATACGTAACATATCCTGCTTTATCTAGTTATATTGATGGGTTATAT
>CAZSWT010000192.1:0-1283 GCA_964611035.1 uncultured Desulfobacteraceae bacterium | reverse complement strand
AACGGAACAGGTGTTAGTCGCACCTATTAAGTTCAGTAAATATCTATTGGGCGTGGTTCAACTTATCAATAAGGTAGGTGGCAAACATTTTACATTGGAAGACCAGAAGTCTGCTACTGAGATAGCTAAGGTTTTAGGGATTGCCTTCTACAACCACCAGCGGATAAAGCAACAGACCAAAAAGACAAAATTTGATTATCTTATTACTAATAATATTATTAACCACAAAGACCTGGAACAAGCAATGGCTCTGGCACGAAAGACAAAAAGTAGTGTAGAGACTGTTCTTATGAATGATTATCATGTTACGAAACAAGATATAGGAAAGTCTTTAAGTATGTTTTTTAACACACGGTTTATACCATACGATGAAAGAATAGTTATTCCCGGACAGTTGCTTAAAGGCCTTAGGCCAACGTACCTAAAAAATAACCTCTTTGTTCCAGTGGCACAATCTGACTCAACGATAGTAATAGCAATGGAAAATCCGAATTATTTACCCGGGCAAGACGCAGTGAAAGGGCTTATTTTCGGTAAAGACTTTGAATTTTGTGTCTCGTTAAGGGAAGATATTATTAAGATGATTGACCATTTCTTTGATGTCAAGCGATCGACTATTATGGGTGGGTCAGGAGGAAGTATCGAAGAAATCCTCGGGCAATTAGATAGTGGTGAAGAGGCATTAGATGAAGAACTTGAAGGCGTAACTGAAGAAGATGGGGCCATAGTACAATTAGTAAATAAGATGATTGTCGATGCCTATAATAGGGGAGCCTCTGATATCCATATAGAACCCAGGTTAGGCAAAGCAGATGCCGTAATCAGATTCAGGATTGATGGATTGTGCCAGGTCTACCAGACTATACCGTATACATATAAGGCTGCTATGAGTTCACGGCTAAAGATCATGAGTTCTTTGGATATTGCGGAACGGCGTCTCCCACAGGATGGCAAGATACCATTCAAAAAATATGCCCCGCTTGATATCGAATTGAGGGTAGCCACCATCCCAACTGCAGGAGGAAATGAAGATGTTGTCATGAGGATACTGGCTGCAGGTGAACCTCTGCCATTGGATAAGATGGGTATGAACGAGAGAGATTATAACGAATTCCTCGGAATGATAGAGAAGCCTTATGGCATAGTGCTTGTGGTAGGCCCCACTGGTAGTGGTAAAACTACCACACTCCATTCAGCTTTGCATTTTATTAACAAACCTGAGACAAAGATATGGACCGCAGAGGATCCAGTGGAAATCACACAGGAAGGCCTTCGCCAGGTTC
>CAZSWT010000191.1:0-1284 GCA_964611035.1 uncultured Desulfobacteraceae bacterium | reverse complement strand
TGCCCCCAAAAAATCCCCACTTTTTCCCTAAAATCTATTTGACAAACTGCATTTCAGTAATGTATGAAGAGGCAGTTTTTTTACCCCACGTGACCCTCTTAAATAGGAATAAGAAACTATGGCTTTTTTCTCAAAAGGAATAACGCTAAAAAGGAAAGTAACAACTGTAAAGCTCCAGCTCCTAGAAACCCCGCTTCCACAACGTGTCATACTTCCACTTCAACAATATATAGGAGAGCCATCTGAGCCTGTTGTAAAGGCAGGTGATAAGGTCAAGGTAGGACAACTGATCGCAACTGACAACAAAGACAACTCCCTTCCCCTTTATGCCACCATATCAGGCACAGTAGAAGACATTACTGAACAGCCTGACTATAAGGGCACACCAACCCTTGCTATCATCATAGAGGGTGACGGGAAGGATACCCGGGAAGCACCTCATAAAGAAAAAGAAAAAAAAGACATATCCTCTTATTCACCCACTGAGATCCTGGAAAGGATTCATGCCGCAGGACTGATCACAACACAACTCGTTCCCGTACCCCTTTACACCGATCTCGTACCCATTGATCAGCCAAAGGCCCATCTCATAGATGGACAACGAATCACAAGAAAGATCGATACCCTGATCATCACTGCCCTTGATAAAGAGCCATCCTTAGGGGTGAACAGATACCTCGCAGGGATTGGTAATGAGGAGCTGGCCGATGGAATCGCAGCACTCAAGATGATCACCGGTGCACAATACATCCGCTTTGTCGTGGATACCCTATATCCCCCATATACACAACTCAAAGAACTTGTTACAGCAGATGAAGAGGAGACCACTACCATCATCTCCCTGAATGGCAGACGATTTCCCACAGGGCTGGCGATTCCCTTAATCAAGGCAGTCCTTGGAAGGGAGGTACCACTCCCCTATGGACATCCTCGAGATGTAGGGGTTGCACTCTATGATATTGATACTGCGATTGCTGTAGGAAAGGCGGTGAGCACACAGACCCCCCAGGTAGAATCCCTGATCACCGTGGGAGGAGGGGCAATGCCTAAAGCAGGTATTGTCAAGGTCAGGATCGGAACATCGATCGGGGATCTGATTGAATCCCTTGGTGGATTCAGCACATCTCCTGCCAAGATTATCACCGGAGGCCCCATGACAGGCATGGCACACTATGACCTTACCATACCCATCACCAAGGAGACAGAAGGGCTCTTTGCCCTGACACAGAATGAGATACAGCTCTCCGGGGACTACCGGCAGTGTATTAACTGTGGTCTCTGTGT
>CAZSWT010000190.1:0-1366 GCA_964611035.1 uncultured Desulfobacteraceae bacterium | reverse complement strand
AGAAATATTTAAACGGTAAAGGAGATGTTTGTAAGATGGGGAAGCTGGAGCTGATGTGGGTATTATTCCGCAAGCATTCCGGCTAATTGGCAATAAAGGTATATGGCTCAGACTTTGAATAACTAAAAGTCGAAGGGGGAGACGATTGTTCAGCCTTCTGATTTACTTATTTACAAATGGACGTCCCCTATATCACATCAGTCCTTAAGAGCAACAATCCTTCAACCCTCTGCTGCATCACAATCGGCGGTCCTTGCACGGTGGGGCTTACGCGTAGTTATTTATATATTTATGCCCGTCCCCCAGATTTCAATTGATTTCTTTTCATTTTATAAAAAATACTACTCCAAAATCAAGATAATAGTGCTGAATTACAGAGGTGGAATACAAATTAATGACAGATAAGTGATAAGACCAGGAATCTTAATACCTCTAAGGCTCGGAGGGCAAGATAGTTATTCAGCCTTCTGAGTTATTTATATATTTATGGACGTCCCTATCTTCACATCGGATATTGAGCAATTACTTTTTTTAATCCTTATATCGGGATTTCAGGGACTCTATGTTTTCCTTGACATTAAGTTATGGCGGCATTAATATGTATATGGATGTAGAGATAAGGAGTTTGCTATGAGACGTACAACTATTATGATACCCGAAGACTTAAAAATCCGTGCTGCGAGACGGGCAAACTCGTCGGGTTTATCCCTGGGGGCTTTCATTCGGGAAGCTCTTGAAAGAGCTTTGAGGTCCTCTTCCGCCGGGACGCTTGATGATCCCTTTTTGACCGATAACGCCGTATATGAAGGCGACACAGAGGTCGATCTGGCACAAAATCATGACATATATTTATATGGAAATTAACTATGATCTATATTGATACCGGCGCATTCCTGGCGCGTTATCTCTTAAAGGATCAGTATCATGGCGAGGCCTATGCTTTCTGGGACACGATTCGAAGAAAAAGCGAAACATGCGTGACGAGCAATTTTGTACTGGATGAAACATTTACCTTACTTGGGCGCCGCACCGGTTACGGTTTTGCGGCTCAAAGAGCAAAAAATATTTATGCTTCTGAATCGCTTAATATTCTCCGTCCCAGCCTAGAAGATGAATTGAAGGCACTCGGTTTTTTCGAAAAATATTCAGATCAGCGTCTTAGCTTTACAGATTGTGTTTCATTCGTTCTCATGAAAAGCCAAAATATTAAAAGGGTATTCACATTTGATCAACATTTTCAGATAGCAGGTTTTCAAATGTTTCCAAAAAGATAACTAAAGTAGCTTCGCAAAATTTAATTCACAAGGTAAAAACGTTATATATTAAGATATCAAAGGGTTACATCCCTAAGGATAGAATAGAAAAA
>CAZSWT010000189.1:0-1377 GCA_964611035.1 uncultured Desulfobacteraceae bacterium | reverse complement strand
ATAGCATGAGACGATTCATTGACCGAGAACTTAATGAATGGAAGGAAAGCAGGCGGCGTAAGCCCCTTGTTCTCAGGGGAGTAAGGCAGGTCGGCAAAACATACTCGGTCAAACAATTCGGTCAAAATTCTTTCGATACTATGGCCCTTGTGGACCTGGAACGTAATCCGGGCTGGCACCGTGTATTTGATGGAAATTTAGATCCGAGGCGTATCTGTGCCGATCTGGAAATCCTTTTGAAACAGAAGATATTGCCTGGAAGAACACTACTCTTTATAGATGAAATTCAGGCCTGCCCAAGGGCTATAATGGCTCTTCGCTACTTTTATGAGGATCTGCCCGATCTACATGTGGTTGCAGCCGGGTCGTTGCTTGAATTTGCCATGAAAGATATCTCTTTTCCTGTAGGCAGGGCAAAGTTTTTGCAGCTGTATCCTATGTGTTTTGCAGAATACCTTCAGGCGCTCGGTTATGATGAAGCGGCGGAAGTTATTATCGCACCCCCGACACGAGCCTCGGATACAGTCCATGAATTTCTTTGTGAGGAACTGCGACGATATTTTTTTATCGGGGGAATGCCTGAAAGTGTTAAGTCCTATAAAGAAACAGGTTCAATGCGTGAATCTTTTGAGGTACAGGCTGAAATCTGCGATACGTACCGAATGGATTTTGCGAAATACAGCCCAAAAGTGGATAAAACCTGTTTGAACGCTGTTCTAACAACTGTGTCACAGAGCGTTGGTCAGCAAATCAAGTATTCGAGGCTTGCCGATGGTTTCTCAAACCCAACACGTAAAAAGGCCTTTGACTTATTGTGCCTCGCAAATCTTATAAGGAAGGTTCCTTCAGTCGATCCTTCCGGACTACCGCTCGGGGCTACCGCTACTTCAAATATTTTTAAGGCCCTTATGACTGATATCGGGTTTATGAGGTATCTCACAGGCATGCCCGTGGATGTTGAATACGGCAAGGCGGATCTGCTCAGCATTTACCGTGGTGCCATGGCAGAGCAGTTTGTTGGTCAGGAGATGGTGCTATCTCAGGGTGAGAATATTTATTACTGGTCAAGACAGGCAAAGAGCAGTTCAGCAGAAGTAGATTTTGTCGCGGTTATTGACGGCAAAATACATCCTGTAGAGGTAAAAAGCGGATCTTCCGGCAGGTTGAAAAGCCTGCATCTCTTTCTGAAGACTTATCAAAACAGCCCGGGAGGCATTGTTTTCTCTGGACGACCTTATGATACCTTACCTGAAAAGAGGATCACATTCATGCCGTTATATTTCGCCTTTTCCGCTTCCAGGGGGACCAAAATCTGATAAGCGATGTCATTATATTAACGGCGCCTATCTCGGAGTCGATGCTATCCCCCAAAATGGG
>CAZSWT010000188.1:0-1382 GCA_964611035.1 uncultured Desulfobacteraceae bacterium | reverse complement strand
CAAAAACCTATGATCCCTGCTTCAGCCAAAAATTGGGCCCAGTCATTGTGGGCATATCGTATAAAGACGTTTTTATCTTCGGAGGCCTGATATTTGGGATAGGCGTACTGGAAATTACCCATCCCTATACCTGTTACCTTGTAATCGTCAAACATATCCATGGTTTTTTGAGCTAATCTGGCCCTGGTCTTAATATCTATATCAAAGTATTTAAACCGTCCGATCGGGTACTCAGCACCAATATGAAGGGCATAGACTGAAGTGGTGAGAAACAGAAAAAGGATGATAAACCCCTTTCTGCGATGATGTTTCCTGAAAATAAAAAACAAACTCATGCACAACATGGCCCCTGCAGTCGAGATCATGCCGCCCCGAGAGGCAGAGAAAACAAGTCCGATACCTATCACTGCACCGGCAAAGAGAATTAAAGTTCTTTTATTGAATTGTTGTTCCCCAGATAGAAACCGTGAAAGCCTGCCCCTTAGGCTGGCCTTATGGTCTGAAATAATCTGTCGCTTTTTCTTTCTAGCCGAGAATGCACCTGCATAGGCAGCGGCCAAAAGCACGCACATCTCCATCAATCCTGCGAGGTGATTTCGGTTAATATAGGTCCCGGTTACATCTAAACAATGCGGCATTTTTTTGAACCACCAGATATGCCCAGACCCTGAATAGGCCTCTGCCAGGCCGTAGAGGGCCTCAAAACAAGCTGTTATCAATATCAAAAAGATTGTGAGCTCAATTCTCCTTTGGGAATTGAGCACCTGGGTTAAGCCAAGAAAAAAGAGCACATAAACAGTCCATCGTATTATGGACATGCGGACAGGGTAATAATATGGTGAGAGAGAAAACCAGTCTCTGGCAGGGCTTTCTGAAATGAGGGTGGTTGAGGCAGGTAACGATTTCCACGCAACAACCATCGCCTCAGGCGATAAAAATTCTAAAAGAAAATCAGGCAATGGAATGACCTGGAAAACAAGGAAGATTAAAAGGATTAAAAAGGCAAAATTAAGGCTAGTGCGTGGGAATTGAACCTTGTATGCCTTGTTTTTAGGGTCTTTTTGTATATTCTTTATCACTAATAAAAGGCCACCGACCAATACCCCCAGAGACATGATTGTATAGGCGTAGGTATGGACAGCCCCAAAAAGGAGAGGGCTTAAAACCAGAGTGATAAGATAGATCTTGAAGGCGGTCTTATCCAAATCTAAGCTCGGCTAAAAAGTATATCGATTGTATAGCTGATTCTTGTTTGAACCTTGAATCTAATTGAGTGTAAACCGAATGGGTATCTTTACCCACATCTCAAACAACTCATCCCCCCTCTTTGCAGGGTAAAAAAGCCAACCTCTTACCCCTTTTATGGCAGCCCTATCTAAAAT
>CAZSWT010000187.1:0-1524 GCA_964611035.1 uncultured Desulfobacteraceae bacterium | reverse complement strand
TACAGATACATGGCTCTTATGGATACTGTAAAGACTACAAAATAGAAAGACTCTACAGAACGATTGCCTCTGCAGGTGTCACCGCCTCAAGCACCGAGCTTCAAAAAACAATCGTTGGTTCTGCATTGGCTCGCTGAAAAGAGGGCTAAAGAAAAGAATATTATTTCACCAGACGCTGGGCACGCAGAGAAGAGATAATTTTTCTGTAAACCTAATTAGGTCCCGATCACTCACCTAAAGACTGTAAAAATGAATATAGTTGTCTGCATCAAACAAGTGCCTGAAACCAGCGACATAGGCTGGGATCCCAAGACGGGTAGCCTTATCAGGGAAGGTGTCGAAGGTATTCTAAACCCTAATGATAAAAATGCCCTTGAAGCAGCACTTCAAATAAGAGAACAACATGGTGGTGTAATAACCGCCCTTTCTATGGGCCCTCGTCAGGCAGAGGATGCCCTTAGAGAGGCCTTGAGTATGGGGGTCGATAAGGCAATATTATTGAATGATAGAATATTTGCCGGCTCTGATACCTTATCCACCTCGTATGCCTTACATCTTGCTATTAAAAAGATATCGCATTTTGATCTCATCCTCTGTGGCAAAGAGTCATGGGATGCTATGACAGCCCACGTAGGTCCCCAGGTTTCAGAATTACTGAATTTACCCCAATTAACCTATGCAACGGAGATTACCATACACAATAATTCGGTTACCATAAAACAGAAACTGGAAGACGGTTTTAGGATATCGGAGTCCTCCTTTCCTGCTCTAATAACAGTGGAAAAAGAAATTAATCAACCGCGAATTCCCTCTATGGAAAGTATCATGAATGCATACAGGGACAAAGAGGTGCAAGTGTGGGCAAATGAGGATCTTGGAGGAGATAAAACGCATTTTGGTTTAGAGGGTTCCCCAACGCAATCCAGAAAGGTTTATATAAAAAAGGTGCACAAAGGAAAGGTTGCAATATTGGAAGGGAAACCTGATGAGATAGCAAGAAACCTGATTCAACTATTGAAGCAAAAGGGGCTTTGTTGAGGCATATATGTCACTTAATAATTTTAAATCTCGATGACCTTCATGGGACAAAGAAGCATAAAAATATTATAATAAAAATGACAAATGACAAAGCTCAAATATCAAATCAAGCCCAAAATTCAAATGACAAAACATTATGGAAGAGAATAATTTTGGCATTCAGGCATTTGGTTTTCAATTTGCATTTGGATTTTGACATTTGTGATTGAGACAAATGAGCATGTAAAGTGAGGTAGCATAGAGTTGTAGTTGAGCAAGGAGGCTCTATTTTTACATGGAAGAGTATAGTGGATTGTGGGTCTTTGTCGAGCAAAGAGATGGAACACCGGCTCAAGTTTCCCTTGAATTGTTGGGAAAAGGACGTGACCTGGCGGAAAAACTTGAGGTGGATGTTACAGCTATCCTTATTGGTCATGATGTTTCAGAAATGACGGAAGAACTTATTTTTTACGGAGCTGACAGGGTTATCATAGCAGATGATCCTAT
>CAZSWT010000186.1:0-1552 GCA_964611035.1 uncultured Desulfobacteraceae bacterium | reverse complement strand
TGATACAAAAGTATCCTTTCTACCTCTTTGGGATATACCTTTAAACCAAATATATTAATCATGTCTTTTTTTAATCCTGTTAACGTAAGATAATTTTCATTATCAAGATGCCCGAGGTCACCGGTTTTGAACCAATCGTTTATGAAGGCATTTTGAGTATGTTTGGGTTGATTAAGATATCTGGTAAAAATATTTAATCCCCTCACCAAAATTTCACCTTCATGCCCTGGGGGAAGTTCTTTCCCCGTATCATCAACTATCTTAACCTGACAACAGGCCAAAGGATAGCCAGCAGTCCCAAACTTGGGAGGACGTTGAATTCGATTCCATGTCACAGCAGGAGAGGCTTCTGTGAGGCCATATCCTTCATTGATGGTCAATCCCAACTGATCTTGGTATTTTTTGAGAAGATTCATTGAAATTCCAATACCACCGCTTGCTATATTTTTTACTCGGGCACAAAGATTGGGTTTTTCAGATAACGGTTTCATTATAGAGAAAAGAATTGCTGGAACAGAAATGATCTGCGTAACCTGATAACTATCCATAAGGTTAACAATTTTACTCCCTCCTAAGGAAGTATTCAACAATAAGCAGGTTCCACCCCCTGCGAGGGGCATCAAAAAACCAACAGTAAATCCGAAACAATGGAAAAGAGGGAGTATTGATGAGAGTACCTCAGGGCTTGCATTATCTTCGAAGGCTCTTTCAGCAAAAAAGACAGTATCATAAAAAATAGAGGCATGGGTAAGTTCTGCACCGAGAGGATAGCCATCCATGGCAGCCGTGTATACAATCATAGCGGTATCATCAGGTGCCATGATCTCACAATGGGTTAGGGCTTTGGATAAATCAAGATCATTGATAAATATCGTGGAGGGTGCTTTTTCATCAATTGTGATGAAAGATGCTGATGGAGACTCTTGAATAAATGTATAAGCTTTTAAGGCGGTTTCTATATTGCTGCGTTCACAAATGATGAATTTGGGATGAGTCTCAGAAAGCATATGAGCTAGTTCATAGTGTCGAATTCTGGGATTGGCAGGCACGAGCACAGCTCCAATTCGAAAGACTGCCAGGGAAATAAAGGCATAATTCAAGGAGTTGTGTGATATAAATAAAACCCGGTCATTTCGTTCTAATCCAATCTTTTGAAGGCCATGAACCATACGGCAAACGTGGTCATAATATTCCTTAAACGTTAAGAGCTGACCTGGAACACCAATTCCATCTCTATCGGGATAAAGCTCTTGAGAACGATCCAATAATCCTGCCAGATTACCTGGGAAGTGAAATAAATCTTTGTTTAATGTGTATTGAAGGTTAGTTGAAAGAGATGTATCCACGATATTTTTTTAGGAAGTATATTGGAAGTCGTGTTTCTTGCTATTATATATGTTTACACGCAATAGAGAAGACATTTTCATTTTATCGGAACTTAGTCCAATACCATTATGCAGATCTGACCAGAATGGGTAATGATAGAGCTTACTTTTCGATAGGCGGAGAATAGAGAAAAGATATTTGCATGTCAAGTATATACTGGTTTTCT
>CAZSWT010000185.1:0-1732 GCA_964611035.1 uncultured Desulfobacteraceae bacterium | reverse complement strand
GCTTCAATTGAAGCTGTAGCGAATTAGGACCCCGGGCATGCCCGGGGGAATCTATTCTGAATAGTATAGATTCTTCTTTATTATAATAAATTCCATTTATATTAAGCCTAAAAAATTACGTAGGCACTCATAGTGGCCATTATTACTGATAAAATCATAGCATGAACACTTTTTTAGTAGCTGCTGTGCATAGTTTTTTCAAGTATAACTTTTTAATATAACATTTCAATTCTCATATGTAAGGTTAAAAATGCGATAGGGAGGGGAAGGGAAGAAAGGGTTTACCTTGACCATATGGGGAATTTTTTCTATACTCTCTATTCAAATTATATCTTAGATTGAGTTTTGCGGAGTAACGGGTTTAAATCGTGTGATTATTGGAGGATACTATGAGTATAGCACTATATATTATAGCAATACTATGGATTGTCACAGGTGTCTTTATAATCCTATATACTGAGAGAACAATGAAGATTTTGAAAAACCTCTTTTTTACAGAAAAAGTAAGGCTGCTATCTATTGTACCGATTATTTTCGGGATTGTTTTGGTAATAGGTGCCTTTGTATGTACACAGGTATTTTTTCTGTCTCTTGTATTGGGAGTGCTGGCCTTACTGAAGGGGTTATACTTGATCATGGGACCGATGCCCCAGATTAAACGTCTTATGAATTGGTGGTTCAATAAAGCCAGCACCAGTTACATCCGTTTGTGTGGGCTCATAATTTTTGTTCTCGGGATTGCTATCCTATCAAATCTTTGAAAAATGATGTTTTTTTAGGTACCCTTTAGATAAATTGTTCGTAAACATCAATATTATCTTCTATTTGACATGATTTTCTGTTTTTATTAGTCTACCTTTTTAATTTTTCTATACTTTTTAAGTTAGCAATTTCTACCTACCCATTTTGCCACGATAACTATATGAAAATTCCTAATATTTTCCTATTGCCGATTTTACTTATTTTAATAGCAGCTGGTATAGTCTTTTATCCGCTCATAGAGAACAGTATTATATTTCATCCGGATAGAATGCTTGACGATAACCCATCAAATTGGGAGTTATTCTACAAGGATATTCAATTTATGACCCCTGATGGTCAAAGACTACACGGTTGGTTTTTCCCTTTATCTGAGAAGTCTCCGGTACTTATCTTTTGTCATGGAAATGCCGGTAATATTTCTCATAGAATTGAAAATGTAAAATTTTTAGTAAAAAAAGGTATTTCAGTCTTTCTATTTAGCTATAGGGGTTATGGGAAAAGTTCCGGCAGGCCTTCGGAAAAAGGAATATATATTGATGGAATAGCAGCATATGATTATCTAACAGGTATTGAGAAGATTTCTTCGGAGAGGATTGCTATTTTCGGGCGGTCGTTAGGAGGTTCCGTAGCCACAGAGGTGGCTTTACACAGGAAAGCGAGATGTTTAATAATTGAAAGCACATTTACATCTATTAAGGATATGGCGAAAACTATTTTCCCATTTTTCATTTTCTCACCTTTTTTACCCCATCATTACAATAATATTTTTAAAATTGCCAATGTGAGTATTCCAAAATTAATAATACATGGTGACAATGACGAGATTGTCCCATTTTCTATGGGTAAAAAGTTGTTTGCACAAGCCCCAGAGCCAAAATTATTTTTACCGATACATGGCGCTGGGCACAATGATACATATGTTGTGGGAGGGGAGAAGTACTTTGATGCTATAGTTAATTTCATTTTACCT
>CAZSWT010000184.1:0-1736 GCA_964611035.1 uncultured Desulfobacteraceae bacterium | reverse complement strand
GGTCTGTGCCATCGCCATTTAAAACAACCACCTTTTTAAGCTTTTCCGCCAGCTCAAGGCATCTCTGGCCATCTTTCTCGATTATCTTGGTATTAATAGTCGTAGCATCAAGTGATGTTGCCAGGGCAAGGCCAGTTTCACCGCCACCAATAATGATTATCCGCCCCAATCCTTCTTCTCTAACATTCATTAGACGGAAGATACTTCCGGTGTTTTCCTTGTGGATAACACAATATATCAAATCATTTGGTTGGATTGTATCCAGTCCACTTGGTATGATAACCTTCTCTCCCCTTACAATAACACCAACAAGGATTACATGCTCAAAATCAGTAAACGAGGAGAGCTTTCGTCCGACTAATGGAGAGTTATCTTTTATGGTTATACCAATGAGCTTGATTCTACCATCAGCAAAATCTATTACTTCAGATGCCTCTGGTACCTCTATAAGCCTGAGCATAGAGGAAACCATCTCAGACTGGGGATTAATAATCAGGTCAATATTTAGAAAATCCTGATTAAAGATCTCCCTGTGTTTCATATAATCTGAATTTTTTACCCGAGCTATCTTAGTGATATAATCAGTTAAATATTGAGCATAAAAGCAGGCAATTAAGTTTGATTCATCACTATCAGTAGCTGCCACGAGCATATCACTTTCCTTAATACCTGCCTCAATTAATACCGAAGGATTGGTGCCTGAGCCTAAAATAGCCTGGACGTCTATAACATTTTGAACCTCCCTGATTTTAATAGGGTCTTTTTCAATTAAAACTACATCTTGATTTTCTTCTGATAGTCTCTGGGCAATATGAAAACCTACTTCCCCAGCGCCTATGATAATAATTTTCATTTCTTATTTTTTCCTTCACTACTGAAGTGCGCAGTACATTTCTTTGTTATCCTAAAGCTAAGTAACTACTAAGCCACTAAGACACAAAGTCACTAAGGTTAAAGAATTATTCTTTTAATACCCTTTTTGATGAGGGGCGCGTTGAAGTTAATAAGAAAACCGAGTCGCTTGCCCGTCAATTTTAAGTGGCTGAGAATCTGTGCTTCCCATACAGGATTCATCTCGTCCACCGCTTTCAGTTCACAAATAATGAGTTCTTCTACCAAGACATCCAATCGTAAGCCTTCGTTAAAGGTTATTCCATCATATATTATTGGGATATCTACTTGCCTTTGATATTTTAACCCCCGCTTAAAAAGCTCATGACAAAAACAAACTTCATATACTTTTTCAAGCAAACCTGGACCTAATGTTTTATGCACAGCATAGGCCGCATTTACTATCTTTCTTGCAATGCTTTCTTCCTTTTTAGACAAAGGGGTAAAAGCCATATCTATCCTTTGTGTCTTGGTGGCTACCTGAACAGTTAAAAGCTAAGTTGAGTTTTAAAAAAGCCCAACCAAAAAGTCAATATATAATAAATTATCCTTATTTTAGAAAAACTGGTGCTGAGTGTTCACCGTTAGCAGTTCACCCCGATATATCTGGGATAACGGTGAACCCGTGAACGGTTGCAATTGGTGTAATAGCTCAATAAATAGGGGCAACATTTTCGTACACCACCTTTCTGGATTCCTGCTTTCGCAGGAATGACATGGGGTTAGGTCATTTCGTCATTCCCGCGCAGGCGGGAATCCAGGGACTTTACCCCTTTTTATTGAGCTATTACAATTGGTTCATGTTTTGCTGAAATATTAGGGAGTAACGTGATATGGTATCCCTT
>CAZSWT010000183.1:0-1754 GCA_964611035.1 uncultured Desulfobacteraceae bacterium | reverse complement strand
ACCTCGTACTGGTTGATCCAACATGTCTGGGTTTTCTATCTTTTAGCGTGCCTGGCAGCGGGCATATTTCTCTTTGGGGTCGTTATCCATGTATCTGTGTGGATAAGGGGCATCAAGCGTCAAAAAATACCCTTCTCGTGGCGTGGCATTTCAAATCTTTTTTTAGACGGTGTATTCGGCCGACGTATTTTTAAGGGAGATATTGCTGCCGGGACCATGCATATCCTCATCATGTGGGGGTTTTTCATCCTTTTTGTGGGCACTGTGCTCATCTCTGTGGATTATTGGTTGTTTCATTTTCTTAGCGGATCTGTTTATATCTGGTACTCAACATCCCTTGAGTTTGCGGGATTGATGTTAATAATAGGTCTCGTTTGGTCGCTGATCCGCCGATATCTTCAGCGTGTGCCACGGATGGAAAGGCGTGTTGAAGACCTCACTGTGGTAATCTGGCTTTTTGTAGTAGCCCTTTCAGGATTTGTAGTAGAAGGAGTCCGGCTTGCTGGCCAAAGACCCGAGTGGGCCAGGTGGTCATTTGCAGGTCATTGGGTGAGTATTCTTTTCACTCAACCGCAGAGCGCTCAGTCTATCTACCCTTATTTATGGTGGGTCCACGCACTTCTGAGCCTGAGTCTCATCGCATATATTCCTTTCTGTAAGCTTTTCCATATTCTGGCTGCACCGGCCAGCATTTACCTGGAGAACCAACCTCTTCAGGCAATCCCGGTGGAGACGCGATCCCCGGATGATGAAGTTTTTTCCTACCGGGATATGATCTCTTTTGGCGCCTGTAGCCGTTGCGGTCGTTGTGTGGAGGTATGCCCTTCAACTGGTGCTGGAGAACCTTTTTCTCCCAGAGATTTTATTGCCTGGGCCAGGAATAATCTCTTGATGAAGTATCATCCCTTAAACTATTTTAACTGGTTTAAAGGCTGGATTAGCCATAGGTATACTAAGGAGCAGGTATTCGAGCCACAAAAAGTCTGGCATTGTACCACCTGTAGGGCCTGTCTTGATGTGTGCCCTATATATGTAGACATACCGGGTATTATTCGACAGGCTAGAAGCAAATTGGTGGAAGAGGGTACCCAGGTATCCCCACTTTTGACCCAAACCTTGAAAAATCTTTATAAATACAATAATCCCTGGGAGGCCACAAAGAAAAAGCGTGCACAATGGTCAGGAGATCTGGAGATACCAGACATCAGCCAGAGTGAGGAGATAGAAGGGCTTTGTTATTTTGTGGGGTGCACGACCTCAATGGATATTCGGGCCCAGGAATTGGCCCGCTCATTTGCAAGGATATTGATGTATGCGCGAATTCCCTTTGGTACTTTGGGTAAAAAGGAGCCATGCTGTGGAGACATCGCCCGCCGTGCAGGAGAAGATGGGCTTTTTGAGAAGCAGATGGAGGATTGTGTAGAATTATTCCAACGTTATAAAATCCATAATATAGTTGTTTCATCTCCCCATTGCTTTCATACCTTTCGGAATGAATACCCGCCGTTTCAGACCTTAAAGCCTCCTGATGAGCAGGTGGAGTTCCGTGTTCGTCACTATACACAGCTTTTAAGAGATCTTATTGCATCAGGTTCTCTGAAATTTGAAAGGTCCCTTAATGTAAAAGTGACCTATCATGATCCCTGTTATCTGGGCCGGCACAATCAAGTTTATGATGCCCCCCGAGAGGTCATCGGCGCAATACCTGGGGTGCAGATGGTGGAAATGGCCCATAACAGAGCGAACAGCCTTTG
>CAZSWT010000182.1:0-1767 GCA_964611035.1 uncultured Desulfobacteraceae bacterium | reverse complement strand
ATCCTTAACAAATCCTATAATTTCCTCAATTGGTTTTCTTTCTGCTACGATCATACTCCACGACCTTTCATGTAAGGTTTATCACTGCGTGACGTCAGTTGTCTGTTGTCAGTAGTCAGTGGCGAAAAAAAGATTTTTTTACACCAAGATATAATTGAGCCTCTTGTAATCAACAGGGATAGGTATCGTTCATTACCTCAAAACAAATAAACAACGGACTACGGACAACTATCAACAGACACCTACCTTTATCCGACAGCCTTTTTCTTTTGGAGCGCTTCCCTTATCGGGCTGGGGCCCAGGGCTTTAATCTTTTCGTGCATCTCTCTAGCTACCTCTGCAAATCGAGGACCATCAGAGGCCGCTATATTATACATTTCCAGCCTTTCTCCGCCGATACCAATCTCATCCAAAAGCTTTTTTGCATATTCGACCTTCTTTCTGGCCCTTAAATTTCCTGTAAGGAAGTGACACTCACCCTCTAAACACCCTGCAACATACACCCCGTCTGCACCCTTTTGGAAGGCCTCCATTATATGGATAACATCCACCTTACCGGTGCAGGGTAGTCTTATAATCCTGATGCTATCAGGATACGATAGTCGCATGGTACCTGCCAGGTCCGCTGCTTCATAGCCTCAGAAGTGACAGCAGAATGCAACAATAATCGGTTTAAACTCTTCCATTTATTATCTTATCTCTGAGATACCTTGATCTTATTTTAACAAATCAGTCTGGGATAAACCGCCAACTTTAGGCACTTATAACTTTAGGCACTTCTTACTATCCCGCCTCCATCAGTGCATCGATCTGTGCTAATATTTGCGTATCTTCAAAATGCAAGAGTGTAATGGCCTTGGCCGGACATTCAGCCGCACACACACCGCATCCATGACATTTGGAAATATCAATCTCTGAAACTCCATCCTCATTAATAAATGGTACCTCATAAGGGCATGCCCTGACGCAAATGAGACATGCAGCACAGAGATCGGGATCTACTTTGGCAACAACACCTCCTGCCTCTATGGAATCCTGAGAAAGCAGGCAACCTGCCCGTGAAGAGGCAGCAAGGGCCTGGGAGATACTTTCATCAATTAACCGTGGCGAATGGGCCATACCACAAATAAAGATACCATCTGACTGGGTGTCAACCGGCCGTAGCTTAACATGGGCCTCCAAGAAGAAACGGTCGCTGGTTAAAGGAACCTTGAGTATTTTTGCCAGCTCCTCTGTATCTCCTGCAACAACTCCTGCACTTAAGATAACCTGATCAGGTCTAATTGTTATTTCTCTTCCCAGGGTAAGGTCTTTCACAGTAACTTGAATTTTTCCTTCTGCTTGTTCTACTTTGGGTTCTTCATCCTCTTTGTATCTCATGAAGTGAATACCCATCTCTCGTGCATTTCGATAATAATCTTCTAAGAAAGCATAGGTCCTGATATCCCTGTGTAGTATAAAGATATTGGTATCAGGACTAATTTCTTTTATGGTAATGGCATTTTTTATAGCCTGCTGGCAACAGACACGGCTACAATTAGGATTTTCTTTATTCCGAGATCCCACGCACTGGATCATAACCACGTTTTTCCAACCTTTTATCCTTTGTTCATCGCTTAATAAAATATCCTCTAATTCTACCTGGGTTTTGACTGCCTCTGATTCTCCATACAGATACTCCTTAGGCGTATACTCAAGGGCACCGGTAGCTACAATGAGTGCCCCGTGATTTATCTCCCTGTGATACATGGCAGGTCCCACAGTCAG
>CAZSWT010000181.1:0-1812 GCA_964611035.1 uncultured Desulfobacteraceae bacterium | reverse complement strand
AGAATACTATCGCAATTTTTTGAGGGAATAATGCTATTTTCGGACAGGCTCCTAGAGGTTTTCTGTTATGTATGCTGGTGGTGTTTTAAAGCGGATTAATGGCCTTACCTGTGATAAACTTACCTATTTTGTCCGTGCTGGCTATGTTAAACCTAAGAAAATTAAAAGAGAGAGCCTTTACTATAACGATTTTTCTGAGGAAGATATTCAACTGATTAAAAGTGCGTGGAGATTCATTTCGCATCATAATGTGCGAACAAGAGCGGCGTTTCAAAGGGCGAGAAAAAAAGGTGAAGATACACAACTGAGCCTTAATTTAAGGTAACGTAAATAATATTGTTTGATAAAGGGTGATCCTAAGCTGATATTTTCTCTTCTCTGAACATATTGAGGTGTTTTACTCCCTCTACCTGTTGAAAGGTGGCTCCCTCGCTAATAAACCGGATTGTTTTTTCAGGATCAACTACTTTTGACCCGCCAATAACATCCACACCGTAGTCAAATAAGATGGGTGATAAAGGGCTCGTTGGCCCCACCATAACGATAAATTTACCCTTACTGAGGTTCAGCAATTTTTCTATAGTGTGATTTGTAAATGCGGTTCCAGTAAGGCCAACCACATCAGCTTGCGGCAGGATCTCTTCTGCTGCTTCAGCAGGTAAGTCTCCCTCTCGAGGATTTTGTTCAATAACAAAGAAATTGCGGGCTATTTTTTTAAGTTTTGGTATCCACGGAAAATGCCCCACTATGGCGATATTTCTGCCAGTCCCTTTCTCAGCTAAAATATCAAATGCATTTTTCTTGATACATCTCGTCTCATCAATATCTATCAGCGAATTGATAGCTGCCATGCCAATAGATGCCTCGAGAAGCCTATCCGATTTGGCGTATTCCGCGAGCTCCAATGCTGACTTGCCCCTGAATTTTCCTGGCTCTCGTACTATTTTATGATACGGGTGTCCTTCATGAAGGGTGGAGGCCAGACCACAATTTTTGCTGAGCACTGCTGTCCAGAAGACACAGACATTTACCTCACGCACTATGCTGTCTTCCTTCAGACTGGAAATTAACTCGTCAAGAATTTTCATCTTAAGTTACTCTACTGGTATACCTTTTGAAAATACAAATCATCTTTTTTGTAAGATCGAGTGTAGAAGAAAGGCGTGTGTCTGTCAATCCTGATTTTGATTTAGTCAATGTTTCAGGCACTAATCAGTTTTTTATTATAAAATACATTGAATTATAGAAGTAATTCTGCTAATATTACACCATGATTAAACGATTGTTAGAATCCTTGGTGCATGAATTAGCCCGACAATTTCCCGCCATTCTTATCCTTGGACCTAGGCAATGCGGTAAAACAACACTGGCGCGGCATTTTCTGAAGGGCGAATATTTTGACCTGGAAAAGCCTTCTGATCTACAGATTTTTTTGGGGGATATAGAACTTGCTCTGCGTCGATTTGATGGACCTCTGATCATTGATGAAGCCCAGACCCTGCCAGATCTATTTCCTATTCTTCGCTCGCTGATCGATGAGAGGAGACATCAAAGTGGTCGCTTTTATTTGCTAGGTTCGGTCAATCCTTCCCTGATTAAACGCATATCTGAAAGCCTTGCCGGACGGGTGGGCATGGTCGAGTTAACCCCATTCCTTTTTGCAGAAACCGCCGATATGAAAATCGACTTCCCTGACTACTGGTTGAAAGGCGGCTATCCTGATGCGATTAGAGAAAAGAAAATAACAAAATGGCAAAGATGGCAGGAAAACTTTGTTCGCACCTTTATTGAGCGGGATATCCCCAGGGTTGG
>CAZSWT010000180.1:0-1843 GCA_964611035.1 uncultured Desulfobacteraceae bacterium | reverse complement strand
CATCATCGCTGCAGGACGGGGAATCAGGCTATCAAGCAGAGGAGATTCAAAGCCCCTGGTTCCGCTCCTTGGATTACCCCTTATTGAACGGGTGATATTAACCGCAAGGAATGCAGGTTTAACTGATTTTTATGTTGTAACTGGATACAATGGAGAAGAGGTAAGAGAGTATATTGACATATTTAGCCAGAGGAGAAATATACCTATAAGCCATATCAAAAATAACGAATGGGAAAAGGAAAATGGAATATCTGTGCTTAAGGCAAAGAATCTATTAAATGAGAATTTCATCCTGTTGATGACAGACCATATCTTTGACGAAACGATACTGGTTAAACTCCGTCATGAAAGAATAGCCGATGGCGAGGTTATGCTAACTGTAGATTATAACATTAATGAAAATAAGCTTGTTGATGTTAATGATGCTACCAAAGTTCTTGTCAAAGACAGCAGGATCTTAGATATAGGAAAGAATATCAAGAACTATAACGCCTATGATACAGGCATTTTTCTTTGTTCCCCGGCACTGTTTAGAGCCATCGAACAAAGTTTACACAATGGCGATAGCTCCCTTTCAGGGGGGATACGAGCTCTGGCCAGAAAGGGAAAGGCGAAGGCCTTTGATATTCAAGATGCCTACTGGATTGATGTGGATAATGAGCGGACATTTAAAAAAGCGGAAGAGAAGCTTTTAGATACCTTGAAAAAGACCTCTGACGGACCTATATCAAGGCACTTAAACAGACCCCTATCAACCAGGATTACAAGGCATCTTCTAAGAACAGATATTACCCCAAACTCTGTTTCCTTCTTTTCCTTTATGCTTGCTATGGTGGGCGCCCTTTTTTTCTTTTTGGGGGGATATAGTAATCTGGTTATCGGGGCACTACTGGCACAGATAGCATCTGTTATTGATGGCTGTGACGGGGAGATAGCGCGGTTGAAATTCCAGGTTACAGAATTTGGTGGATGGTTTGACGCTGTCTTAGACCGCTATGCCGATGCCTTTCTTCTCTTTGGTTTGACCTATTATGTCTATGCTGCCAATAGGGATATCTTTACCCCTTTCATTGGCTTTCTGGCAATCATAGGCGCCTTCATGAATAGCTATACGGCAGACAAGTATGACGGTTTGATGAAGAGAAGGCTTGCGCCTGGAAAGTACTATTTCAGAATGGGGCGTGATGTTAGAATGTTTATCATATTTCTGGGGGCTTTACTCAATCAGCCTCTCTCAGTCCTTGCCTTAATCGCCCTTTTAATGAATGCAGAGAATGCCAGGAGGATAGTGGTTCTACACAAAAATGGATAATATTGATTGTGTAAAAAAGAGGATTGAAAAAATTATTAAAAAATCTCCGGTTCCTGAAGACCCAATCCACTCAAAAAATACCCTGGAGTGGCTGCTCCGGCTAAATCCTGATGCTGACGAGGCCCTGCAAATAGCTGCCCTGGGTCATGATATAGAAAGGGCCGTTGATGAGCGTAAAGTAAGAAGGGAAGCTTATCAAAATTACGATGAGTTTAAAGCAGCCCATGCTTCAAACAGTGCTAAGATCCTGGCAGAAATAATGAGAGAGTGCTCAATAAGTAAAAAATTGGCCGATGATAGCTTTTTTCTGGTCTTCCATCATGAAACAGGAGGCACCAGACATGCCGACATTTTAAGAGATGCAGACAGCATCTCATTTTTCCATGTAAATCTGCCCCATTACTTTATCCGAAATGGCGTAGAAGAGACAAAAAGGAGGTGCTTGTGGGGGTACAGGAGGCTACCCAATAACCTGAGAGGGCTTGTGGCCGAGTTCGATTACCAAGATAAAGAACTTGCCTCACTGGTAAG
>CAZSWT010000179.1:0-1864 GCA_964611035.1 uncultured Desulfobacteraceae bacterium | reverse complement strand
CAGCTACCTTGGCATCAGGAGGAGATTTTATTTTTTTAAAGAATAGGTTAGGCATTGAAGACTTTAAAGAAAGGATAATTGGCTCTCCCTTTGATTACAAAAAACAGGCCCTCCTCTATGTTGATAAAAACCTGCCGCTGCCTGACAAAGAAAACAATGAAATATTTCAGGAAGAGAGCCTTAAGGTAATAGAGGGGCTTATCAATGCGTCCCATGGCAGGGCATTAGTGCTATTTACCTCTTATAAACATCTCTATTTTGTGTCAAATAATATCAAGATAGACTACCCTTTCAAATCCCAGGGTGACATGCCCCCTGCAAGACTCATTCAGTGGTTTAAAGATACTTCGCATTCCGTGCTTCTGGCAACCGCTACTTTCTGGCAGGGAATTGATATAAAAGGGGAAAATTTAAGCCTGGTGATTATTGCAAGGCTACCTTTTACATCCCCGGGAGATCCGGTATACCAGGAAAGATGCAAGAGGCTGAGAGACAGATGGTTTGGCGAGCTTGCCCTCCCATCCGCAATTTTGGTATTGAGGCAGGGGTTTGGACGGCTCATTAGAGGGCGTAACGAATATGGTGTGGTTGCTATACTTGATACACGACTTGTTACACGTTCATATGGCAATACCATTGTCTCCTCACTGCCTGAGATAAATATCGTCCATAATGTTGAAGATGTGAAAAGTTTTTTTAACTCTATTCCCTCGACAGCACATAAGAAAAAAGTAGATATTAGTAAAGCCCCTCACATCAAAGGAGAAGATTCTGGAGATGTTAAAGGTGTTAATAGGGTGGTAGCGCTCGGCAAATCAAATGACCCAACCGTGATCTCTGAAATAATAAAGTTTACCACGAGTTCAAATGGTAATGAACGTAGATTAGCGGCTTCTGCTTTAGGAAGGCTTGCGCGGTTTAAGCCTGAAGTCTACAATGCTGTTGAGTCATTGGAAGGGTTGTTGGAGGATGAGAAACCTCAGGTTAGGCAGTACGCTTTAAAGGCCCTGGACAGGATAGGCGTATTGAATAAAGAAATGATTGAACGTATTATAAATAAAGCTTATGAAAAGGATTACAATATTTCCATAGCAAAAAGGTTACTAAAAAAGGCAAAACAAAGTTGAAAACACATTGGATTTTTTTATCCTGGATAACACCACTTATATTTATGATCTTAAGCCCTTGATGGAAAAGGGATACCATGAGATGCAAACAAACCTGTTATCATTAAACGAAAAATAAGATAAAGCAATCCATATCTTTAAAAATATCACTGCTATGGATCCCAATCTTAATGCGGCACAAGTTTACATTAAACGATGTTTTGACCTCATAAAAATCCGCTACCCGCTGACTGGAATGTGGTTTATACCATGACCTCGAAATAAAGATCTCGAAATTTCCATAACCTACTCTTCCACCTTCTTTTTACGGTGCTGGATATATGCATTGCGTAATGCCACGTAAGGGTCGATCGCAGCTTCCTTGAGAGATTCGTAATCCCCGATCTTAAATGAAGTCTCGTTTACAGTCTCAACAGCCCTAATTTCGAGGTATGTTTCAGTGGGCTCCACATATGAAACAGGATTCAAGAACCAATCTCCGACCATCCCCATGGAGTCACGCAAAGTAGAGGGGCCCAGAATAGGCCACACTATATAAAACCCATTGCCGATCCCATAACTTCCAAGGGTCTGTCCCAGGTCTTCCTCGCTAGGATTCAACTCAGACCATCTTCTGGCAGGGTTTCCAAATCCAAGGACTCCCACAGTGCTGTTTATCAGAAACCTGGATAATTCTGCGCTCGCTGCGCGCCCCTTTCCCTGCAAAAGGCAGCTGACCATTCGAATGGGCATTGTAA
>CAZSWT010000178.1:0-1864 GCA_964611035.1 uncultured Desulfobacteraceae bacterium | reverse complement strand
CTTTTAAGTATTCGTTAATGTTATTTTTGAACTTTATTACATTAGATATAGGGATTTCAGCAAATTCCAGTTTTAGATTATATAAGACTTCGATGTCTGCTGGATTTCTGGCTGTTCCTCCCAGTGCAATTTCTAATTTTTTTAACATGGCTACAATTCAATTACGGTTTACTCGCATTTATTTCCAGAGGGGTAATCGTGTGTAATCATTAAATGTCCAGCTAAATTTATAGTATAGGAATTTCCTTTTTTTAGACAGGATAGACTGGATGTTCTGGATATAAAGAATATAAAAAAATCTTGTTAATCCTGTCAATCTTGTCAAAAAAGTTCCGCCGAAGGCGTCTAAGTTCTAGATTTTTCAAACGCCTTGGTTATAAGTTCAGACTAAATCTAATGGTTCTCTTAATTATTGTATCATATTTTCATTCTCTTCATCTTGCTGATCTGATCCTTGATCTCTTTTCCTTTTTCCTCAAAGCCAGGTTTATCGAGCAGAGCAAACATTGCTTTTTTATAATCTTCTACGCCTGGCTGTATAAATGGATTGTGATCCAAGAGGTAGCCGCTTATGGCTACGGATCTTTCCATCATATAGTAGATTTCACCCAAACTAAATGCGTTTCTTCTTGGTATTTCAATTATCATGTTAGGAACATCACCTAAATAATGGGCATATGCAGGTCCTTCGATTACCTTTCTGTTTATGCTATTCATGTCTTGACCTTTATTGACTAAATAATTCAATCTATCAATGTTGTCTTTATCGTGGGGAATAGTTACTGTGTTATCATGCTCTTGTAACATAATAAAGGTCTCTAAAATATTTCGTTCGCCCTGTTGAACCATCTGGCCATTAGCATGCAGTTTTTCTGAGTAAAGAGAAGGAGATACCCACATACCATGCCCAGAATGTCCTTCACTTTCTGGAAATAACTGTTCCATCCACCTGGCTACGCCATATAAAGGTACTGAATTTGTGGCTACTATCTCTATCTTTTTACCCTTTAACCATGCTGCATGGCGAGCTGCTGCATGAAGAAGACTTGGGTTTTTCCAGAAATTGTCTGCCATCGTGATATTTCTCATATATTTAAATCCTGCGGCGAACTCATCAATATCAATATTGGCTATAGCAAGCCCCAGCAATCCAACATCAGTCAATACTGAAAAACGACCACCGATATTATCAGGAATAGGAAAGGTTTTATATCCCTTCTCCTTTGATAAATTCTTAAGGGCTCCTTTTGTAGCATCAGTAGTCACATATATTAAATCTTTGGCATCGTGACCCCAGTTTTTCTCCAGTACATTACGCAGGATTCTAAAGGCAATTGCAGTTTCTGTTGTTGTCCCTGATTTGGATATAACATTTATTCCTACCACTTTGCCTCGTAGCATATCGAGGGTGTCTCTTACATAGTCAGGGTCCATATTTTGACCCAGAAAATAAATTTCTGGTGCATTACCTCTTTCATCTCGGCTCAACTGGTTGAAATAGGTATGAGTCAATGCCCTCCATGTGGCCTCGATGCCTAAATATGATCCTCCTATTCCTAAAGAGACAAATGCATCAATTCGGCCACTAAGGCTCTGGGCTGCAGATTTTATCTCCTCTAAATGAGTGAGGGTAATTTCTTCTGGGAGATTTTGCCAGCCAGTCATGGGTATCCCATCATCACATATATCTCCTTGATCTTTTTTTAACATTCTATGGGCCTTCATCACCTGCGGTGCAATATCTTTAATATCTTCAAGAGTGATAGATAGTGAATCTCCTGGGGTGTCAAATAGATAGGTAAGGTCTAAAGAGATTCTATTGGACGATTGCCACGATGCCTCATTAAACGGATTCTTTTTGCCG
>CAZSWT010000177.1:0-1893 GCA_964611035.1 uncultured Desulfobacteraceae bacterium | reverse complement strand
CCTGCACCACCATAATCCGGGGATATAAAGACGCCAACAAAACCCAGCTCACATGCCTTACGCCATAATTCCAGGTCAAAGGTCTCTTCACGATCAAATTCAAGCGCCCGATCAGGAAACTCTCCCAGTGCGAATTTTCGGGAAGCCTTCACTATATCTCGTTGTTCCTTACTGAGTGTAAAATCCATGATCTACTCCTATAGAAACAAAGTGTTCTCTAAAAGTTCAGCTTTATATCTGAAAGCCGACTGCTGATTTCTAAAGGCCTACTTACTTTTTCGCAAATTTTTCGGTCAACAAAGACAATACCTGGAACATATCTTCCACAATACCATAATGGGCAATAGTAAAGATGGGAGCCCTTGGGTCTGTGTTGACAGCGATAATTGTGTCAGCATTTTTCATGCCAGCCTGGTGTTGATATGCCCCACTAATGCCAAAAGCGATATATATTTTTGGCCTGACTGTCTTTCCTGATGTTCCCACCTGCCTGCTTTTTGGAAGCCATTCCTCATCGGCAACCGGACGAGAACAAGAAAGGGTTGCCCCTATTGAATCAGCAAATTCCTGCGCAAGAGGGATATTCTCCGGTTTTCCTATTCCTCTCCCTATGGAAACGAGGATATCAGCAGCGGAGATATCCACATCCTCGAGTGCAGCTTCCAAGTAGCCCAAGAATTGTCGCCCCTTTATGTTCGTCCAGGAAGGTGCAGGAACAGTTTGTACATCAGCAGATTTACCCTGTTCCACTTCAGCATCAAAGGAGCCTGTTCTTACCGTTATCAGATATTGATCAGACGGTTTCATGGTTAACCAGGCGTTGATCTTGCCACCATAAATCTGCCTAAGAACATCAAGCCTTCTTTCTGTTAAGTTTATCTCCACGCAATCACTTGCCAGCGGAAGAGACAGGCGTGCTGCCATGGAAGGTGCCAGGTCCATGCCCATTGCTGTATGACCAATCAGGGTTAAGGTGGGATTGCGGGTTTTTATGACCGTTTCCATGGCCATAAGATACTGATCTGCATTATAATTAGCCAGTTCAGAATCCTCCATTAAAAGGATCGTATCGCATGCACCTTTCAATCTTTCTGACAAATCAAATGCCTCATGCCCCAAAAAGAGAGCGGTAACTGCCATGTCATTTTCTTTGCCAAGCTTGTTGGCCATGGTAAGCATTTCAAAGGTGATATCTCGAAGCTCTCCACCTCTATGTTCAGCGAGTACCATAATTTCATCCATTTATATCACCCCCTTATCTCGGACAATTTGAGCCGTCTTTTCACAGATTTCATCAAGGCTCCCTTCTAAGATTTCGGCCCCTTCACCAACTGGAGGAAGCGAAAGTTTCTGCGAAGCCACACTGGAGCCCTTTAATCCAATCTCCTCTTCGGATAGCCCAAGCTCTTCTGAATCGGTTTCCCTGATCTCAATTTTTCGCACCTTTTGGATCCCCATAATAGAGACATACCGTGGATTATTTATACCTGTTTGGATAGTAAGGACTGCTGGCATTGGTATTTCCAGCTTCTCCTCGGTATTAGACTCCAGCTCCCTGCGTACTATCATTGTGCCTTCATTGATCTCAACTCCAACAACAAGAGAGGCATAGGGAAGACCTAAAAATTCCGCAAGGATAACGCCCACCTGGGCCCACCCATCATCAGAACACTGAGCACCAGTTAAAAGCAAATCAAAGGACAAATCCCTGACTGCACGATAAATACCCTGTGCAATGCCTGCTGCGTCGGATAACTCAAATCCTTCCTCGTTAATGAGGATAGCCTTGTCTGCTCCCATTGCCAGGGCTGTTCTTAACACATCCTCACTATCCTCGTCTCCTAAGGTGACCACAGTTACCTTTCCACCATGCGCCTCTTTGATTCGCACAGC
>CAZSWT010000176.1:0-1904 GCA_964611035.1 uncultured Desulfobacteraceae bacterium | reverse complement strand
ACCGTCGCCTCGGAATTGCCTTAAGCGACGAGGGGGAAACCCTGGCAAGCCCTCTCCTTGTCTACAAGAGTCACGGGCTCGAACGCGATCTTGACTTCCTCATTCGACTCATTGCAGAGAGGGAGGTGGAGCGGATCGTCCTCGGTCTGCCGCTAAACATGGACGGATCCCGCGGTGAGATGGCTGAAGAGGTGCTTTCCTTTGCCGAGACGCTGCACGAGAAGAGCGGCCTTCCGGTCGATACCTTTGATGAACGGCTGACAACCACCGAAGCGGAACGGGTCCTCGTACAAGCGGATCTATCGCGTAAGCGCCGAAAAACTCTGAAGGACAGCCTGGCTGCCGTGCTCATCCTGCAAGGCTACCTCGAAAGCCGAAAGACCGTGTGAGCTCCCGAATCCCGTCACGAACGAGAAGTCAATCTGCTTGTCGATATCCATCAGTGCGTGTTCCTTGGGAAATAGGGTTTGTGTCACTGGGATTCTCCCCCACGATTCTTGACCCCACGATTCTCACAAGACGTCGCCCGGGGTTTCCTCAAAACAGAACTGGGAAGTCACCCAAGAAATCGTCGATCTTCTGAGCGTGGTTCCCCAACTTGATTCCTCCAGCGTTTGCGAAATAGTCTCTGATCCTATCTCGCTCGGCGTTTCCTTTGTTGTAGATTGTACCGTAGCGCTTCGTGGATCTATTCCAGTTCCCAGGCGTGTTCATTTCCAGTCGAGAGAGATTCGTCGGATCCCACCCGAACCCTAGGAAACAAATCACATCTGCGCTACGAAGGAGGTTGTGGGCTTCCTGATACTGTTGATGCGCAACGTCCTCGGATATCACGCGAATCGTCTTAGCGCAGACAATAAGATCCCTGACAGTAACGTACGGCTCATACACGCGCTCCAGATGATTCAGCGTATCGGGACCGCTGTGAGGAAAGCCCCCTAGAGAGCCATGTAGGTGAATGATGGGGATCTTCGACAATTGCTCCCAACACTGGTCGTATTCGTCCTCCTTGTCCGGATACCCGAATCGTAGTGAAGTCAAGAGGAACTGCTCGAGTGATCTGTCGTAATTGTAGGTCAGAATCGAAAGCTTGTTCTCTGCGAACTCTTCGAACTCGGTGTTCAGGTGGGCGAGGAGGAGCTTATACCAGTTTGACGTGACGGTGAATAGCTTCTCCTCCTTTTCCAGCGGAACCAGAACACAGGCAATGGCCATCCTGCCCACTGTAAGAAACTGAGGGTTGTGCTCGAGAAACGTGTCAATTGACTGACGGCCACAGCGGAGCAGCCCCTGGCGGAATCTGTCGATTAGAATCTCAGGCTCGAGGGAGTGAGACTGAAGAGCTTGGGCCAGGATAGCTCGGGGCGTCCCTTCTATCCCCATCGCCCGTTCAAGGGTGGTCTTGATAGTTCTGGCAGGATCTTCTTTCTCAAGCACCGTGAGAATGCGGGAAACCAAATTCTCACCCGAGGGAAACCCAAAAGGCATGCTTGCTCCAGCACCGAGAATCAATACGGTCGGTTTAGTAATCATCTGCTGTCATCCTCCATTGGACCGTTTGGATCATCACCGTACTGTGACCAGCCCCCGTGGTTGTCCACTTCTAGAGCTAATTTGAGCCTCCTGTTGGTCCAGTCGTTGTTTGCCATAGGATCTCCCAATTATACCGCTGCTTGTGTTGAGAAGCTCAGGCGCAGACCTTCATTCTTAGGATTTCTACCAGCTCCTCGACCCACCGGCTGACTGCGAAGCCCCAGTGCCGGAGTGCTTGGGGTCTACCATTGGCATATTCTCCACTTGGGAAGCCGCATTGAGTTCGAGGGCAGTTCCGGCCTATGCCCCCCCGGATGCTGGTCTGTCGGATATCGGGGGACATATCACCCATTTCCGAATTCTCCGCTTCC
>CAZSWT010000175.1:0-1910 GCA_964611035.1 uncultured Desulfobacteraceae bacterium | reverse complement strand
TTGGCGCTTGGGCTCTCTTCAACAAATTCATATCTCATGATTACTCTCCTTTCCTAATTTATATTTCGTAATTTCTATAACTTATTAGACTTGCATTGTTTTTACCATTACCCGATTTATGCCAGAAACGTGGAATACTGGAATGTTGGAATACTGGAGTATTGGGTAGTAAAAGAAAAAAAATTATTTTGTTGCTCCTCTGAATCCATTATTCCAGTACTCCATTGCTCCCTGGCCCAGACCGGGTTTGCAATCACTAAGTTTTATGGCTCACACTTCTAGTAATACAACTACAGCATTTTGTTCCGGGCAAGTCGCACCAGGGCGGGCCAATAGCCCAATTAGGGCGAAGCCCTAAGTTCTTTATTTCCCTTCCATAAACCATCTCTTCATCCTGGATGTGATCCGGTTAAATATATTTGTATCCCTTATCCTGAATTTTTTCTTTCTCTGTTTTGAGTGAGCTCCGTACAACACAAGACCTACTGCTGTTGCATACATGGGGCTATTCACAATCTCTTTTAATCCCCCAATATTGTCAGGATAACCGACCCTCGCCGGCATATTAAAAACCTGCTCTACAATCTCCGGTACTCCTGGTAGAAGAGAAGAACCGCCCGTGACAACAATTCCAGATGTGATCATATCATCATAACCAGACCTAATCATTTCCTGATAAATAAGGTTAAAGATTTCTTCCACCCGTGGTTCTAAAATTTCTCCCAGCAATTTTCTGCTGATAGTCCTTTCTTTCCTACCGCCCACACTTGGAACCTCAATAATTTCATCCTCACCGATAAGAGAGGTAAGGCCACATCCATATTTTATTTTTATCTTTTCAGCTTCCTTAAAGGGGGTCCTGATTCCAATAGCAATATCATTGGTCAAATTATCACCACCTAATGTTAATACAGAGGTATGTGCAATTGACTCTCGTGAAAATATCGCTAAATCCGTAGTACCTCCTCCAAAATCTATTATTGCAACTCCCAGATCTCTTTCCTCATCGGTCAGGATCGCCTCACTGGAGGCAAGGGATTCAAGGATAATATCGTAAACATCAAGGCCTGCCCTGTTTGCACACTTAATGATATTTTGGGCCGATGTGACCGCTCCAGTTACTATATGAATCTTAACCTCAAGACGGACACCTGCCATTCCTCCAGGATCACTAATGCCAGCCTGATCATCAACAATAAATTCTTGAGGGATGGCATGGATAACTTCCCTATCCATAGGAATTGCAACTGCCCTCGCTGCATCAATTACCCTCTCAATGTCCAGCTTGGTAACCTCCCTATTCTTCAAGGCTATGACCCCATGACTGTTAAAGCCCTTTATATGACCTCCAGCAATTCCAGCAAAGACAGAACTGATCTCACAGCCAGCCATAGTCTCCGCCTCTTCTATGGCTTCTTTAATGCTATTTACTGTGTTTTCGATGTTGATCACCATGCCCTTCCTAAGCCCGATGGACGCATGAGATCCCATTCCTATAATATCAACCATCCCATCAGGCCTCACATCCCCAACTACTGCACATATTTTACTTGTGCCAATGTCAAGGCCTACAATCAATTCCTCCATGCTCACCAACCCCCTTTTCTGTCATTTTTTACTCGTCGCTTATCACGTGTCATTGATATTTCTTTTTCTTTCGTATCTACTCAGGTATCTTGCCACAAAGGCACCAAGACACCAAGGGTATAGAATTATTCTTTATTATAGCCTTTTTAACCCCGATAAATCGGGATTGAAATTAATAAGCCTAAGGCTTATTAATGAGAAAACTCCGTTATTCAATTTATATTTATCTCCTCTTTGGGTCTTTGTGCCTTGGTGGCTGAATAGGCACTTTCTTTCTTACAAATGACATTCCTCTTCAGACTACTCTGCCAGTAAATGCAACC
>CAZSWT010000174.1:0-1951 GCA_964611035.1 uncultured Desulfobacteraceae bacterium | reverse complement strand
CGGCCTCTCTGATCATCTCTTGAGATGACATGACAATGATTTCAATAGTGGGATACACATGCCAGAATAGCTGCAGGGACGACTTGTATCCATTACCAGGCGCTGTTTCTCTTAGAATTTCCACATCAATAAAGAGGAAATCGTACCGTTTTTTCCTAAGCATCTCCATAGCGGCATCTTTATTAGGTGCCTCATCAACCCTGTGCCCGTGCCGAAAGCATGTGTATATTGTTCGGAAAACCTCTTGTTCTGTTGAAACAACAAGGATGTATCTCATCTGCTACTCCAAATGATCATGCAGCGACCTTCATATCATTAAATTATATCACAAAACAGAGTTCTTGGAGAAAAAATTTTACTTCCCAACCTTAAGCCAAAGCCCTTTTTTCTGTCATTTCCGGCAAAGATTCGAATAATTCAACAAACCTTTTCGCAACTTTATAGGATGAGTTCTCTCTAACATACTGCTCTGCAATACGCAAGGTCATCTTGACCTTTTCGCTCTCTTCAAACAAATCCACGAGTGCCTCTCCCAGTCCAGAATATTTAATGATTTCCTTGTCGAAGGTCTCGAAAAAGTTTGTGTTATACGCCAATATAGGACAACCCGATCCCAAGCATAGATTTACTGTGGATGGAACCACGATGGCCTCTGCAGAATCTTTATGAACCAAAAGGGCATCTGAGGCATGAAGATAATTGTAGAGTTCCCTGATGGGAATGTCGCCCTTTCTTAGTTCGATGAATTGGTATCTTCCTCTTGCTGCTTCGAAGAGGTCATACCATTCTTGAATATGTGTTAAGGTCAGAAGGATTAAAGGATAGTCTTGGTTTAAGCGTTCCAGAATAGGCAGAAGATGAAGGTGACGATATATACCTATTCCGTAATTGAACACGATCTTCTTATCGAGCGGAAGATCCAGCCTTTTACGTGCCTTGACATTATCACCGTGTAAAACAGGATGACAGGGATAGGGAATGATTCTGATTTTGTTTCCACCATAGATATCCTTAAGGAATTTCTTGTATCTTTCATCGAAACAAACGACTGCATCAAAGTCAAATTCATAGAATATGTTATCTCGGGGAGGCTTCCCTTCATGAACTACGAAAACGGTCTTGGCTTTCTCCCTAATTGCAGGGTATATCTTGAGTAGATCCTCCATGGGAAGAATCTCCAGGTTTTGTACCACAAAGACGTCACAGTCTTCCTTCAGAAATGGTTTAGGATCAAAGAAATAGCCTGGCTTGTTCCGAAGGGCATAGCATCTCTTCACATAGGGTTCATCCTCATCACACCTGTAGCCTTCAAGTTCTACAGGGGCCAAGACCTGCAAGTCATGGCCCATCTTTACCCATTCTCTTCCAATAAGCTCTGCATGGAGAGATACCCCGCATGGAATATTCCAGCGACTCATCATCACGATCTTCATCGTAGACTCCTCATCATTCTTTTACTCTGCTATGCAAGCCGTCATTTTAGAACAGGCTTAAAAGGGCATCTTTTTCAACGGTTGCGCCACAAATCACCTTGTCTGCCGCGCCATAGTAAATATAATATGTTTCTTCAATCGCGCAAATTCCGGTTGCAAACACCACCTCTTTGACCTCTCCATGAAGTTCATAGTCTTCTTCTGGCTCGAGAATCGGTTCAGAATATCTACTTACGAGAGAAGATGGGTTCTCCAGATTGAAAAGGGCAACCCCCAGCCTGTAAACAGATTCCTCATCGATACCATGGTATATGAGCAACCAGCCTTTTGCAGTCTTTACAGGTGGGCTTGCGGCTCCGATCCCGACTCCATCCCACCTTCCTTCAGCAGGCGCCATCACCATTTTGGAATCGTGCCATTCGGCAAGATCTTCCGAAAAGGCGATCCAGATGCTGCGAGGAGTTGTCATGGGGCGGTGAAACATCACATACTTTCCATTTATCTTTTCCGGAAAAAGA
>CAZSWT010000173.1:0-1971 GCA_964611035.1 uncultured Desulfobacteraceae bacterium | reverse complement strand
GTGTGGGTCTGCGGTCAATATTACATTCATGTTCTCTATCAAAATTTGCAGAGGAACCCGGGCGTGAGCCCGTGGGTATCTACTTTTTAACAATCTTTCCAAGCAGTGTGCCGAGCCAGTCTTTTAATCTATCTATCAGTGAGGGACCCTTTACGTTCAGGGTGCATTCAGCCTTTTTATCTGAAAGCATGCTTACTGCCCGAGCAGTGTATGCACCGGCAGGCATAGGTGGCCCTGTTATAATTATGATGTTTTCCATCTTTTCATTTGATCCAAGTTTGGCCCTCAGGAAATCAGAAATCTTGGTCAATATTCCTACCTTAGCATTAAATGTCCCATTTTTTTCTACATCAGCAGCTGCTACTGATAGATCAACCTTTTTTCCATTAACTGGGACGTTCAGGAGTTTTATAAATATACTATCACCTGGCTCAAAACCCGAACCGCTGAAGACAATCTTTGTGCCCTTCATCTTAGCAACACCCAGGCGAACAGTGCCGGGATTAACAATAATTTGTGGCCCCTTTATTCCCTGATCAAGGGTTTTGATTGCTTCTGAACATCCTGAAGTCAAAAAGACGCTCGATAAAATGAGAAGAGAAATGATTGTTAATGCTTTTTTAAAATTATGTTCCATTGTACCCTCCTTTTAAAGATTATTATTTCTTTGTATATTTTTAAAAGCCCAGTGACGTAAAACACATAATATTTTAACTAATTAGTGTCTGAACGAAAACCCCTCAATTCCCTCCCCCTCGATGGGGGAGGGTTAGGGTGGGGGTGTTAAGGCATTGATATATCAGAAAGAAAACATTTCCATATCCCCCTCCCCCAACCCCTCCCGCCAGGGGGGGAGTTTTCGGTCGGGCACTAATTACCTTTTTTTGATATAGAACGGCGCCTCTTTTGATACCGGTAAACCGCCTTATTATGTTCTGATAGGGAAGCAGAGAAATGATGACTTCCATCATTTTTGGCGACAAAGTAAAGGTAATCTGTCTCTGCCGGGTGTACGACTGCCATTAAGGACTCTCTGCCAGGATTGGCAATAGGTCCAGGAGGGAGCCCGTAATTAAGATATGTATTGTAAGAACCGGGGGTGCGAAGATCCTTTTTTTTCAGGTTTCCATCAAAATTTTTAAGGCCGTAGATAACCGTTGGATCACTTTCAAGCCTCATCCTCCTTTTAAGTCGGTTAAGAAAAACTGATGCAATAATTGGCTTTTCCTCGGCAAGACCACCTTCTTTTTCAACAATTGAGGCAAGAGTGACGATATCTTTTGTTGGCAGCAGTCTACCTGTGGTGGATTCCTGATCTTTTATCAGGGCATAAAAGATTTTCTGGAAACGCTTAATCATAAGGTCAATTAATTCCCGTGCGCCTGTATCCCTGCTTATTACATAGGTGTCAGGAAAAAGATAACCCTCTAAGTTTGTTCCATCAATATTGTAGGAGGCTGCAAGGGTTTTATCCATAACTAAGGAAATAAATTCACGTATGTTAACTAGGTTCTTTGTAGCCAATAAATCAGCTATTTGTTTAGCGGTAAGCCCTTCAGGTATTGTTAACGTGTAGGTCTTGATTGCACCGGTTGACAGAATATTAAATATTCTTACCGGGGACATCGACTGGTTGAGGCTGTATTCTCCTGCCTTTATATCTTTTGTTCCTCCTTTCAGGATAGCACAGAGAATAAACAAATCTTTGCTTTTGATAAGCCTTTTTCTTCGGAGTTCATTCGCAACTGTCCTGAGTCCGGCCCCCTTTTTTACTATAAAGATCGTCTCTTTTTTATCAATGCCTGCAGGGTTTACCAAGAAATACCCGAAGTAAAGGGCCATGAATGAGAAAAGGATAATAATTAATAGCGCTGATGTAAAGATTAAACCCCTTTTAGACATATTATACACCGATAATTCTGCTGATAAAGAGTGCCACAGAGATAAGGAGGCCCATAGAAATGAGTGTTT
>CAZSWT010000172.1:0-2005 GCA_964611035.1 uncultured Desulfobacteraceae bacterium | reverse complement strand
GAGGGCTTGTGGCCGAGTTCGATTACCAAGATAAAGAACTTGCCTCACTGGTAAGAACGTGTATTGGTGAGAGTGAACAGTGATAGTGCCAAAACTCCCATCTCTCAATTGAACATTTCGGATACGGGCCTGAAATGCCTTTCCATTGACCTACAAGCGCCTTTATCCTATAGTAACCTCAACCAAAAGGAAGTTTCCATCACTGGGCCTCCTACGGTTGCAGGAAAAAAGTAGGGGTTGGTGAAACTTCCTTCAACGGTAAATTGAACTAACGTGGTGGTGAAATCAAACATGGAGGTGAGTTGAGATGAAAGAGCTGATTGAATACATTGCAAAGTTACTTGTTGACAATCCGGAAGAAGTGAGTGTAACTGAAATTGAGGGAGAGCAGACCTCTGTGATTGAGCTGAAAGTAGCTAAGGAAGATCTTGGAAAGGTAATTGGCAAGCAAGGAAGAACAGCCAGGGCGATGAGAACTATACTTGGTGCTGCCTCGATGAAGTTGAAAAAGAGATCTGTCCTGGAGATTTTAGAGTAGCTGAGTAAAGCAGGGCTTAGAGATCTGATTCTGATAGGATAGCGGCCCCTAGGGTTTGACTGGACTACTAGGGATAGTTACTTATGCCCAGTCTTTTGCAGCAGATAGATTCCCTCGTGTAATAAATAACAAAGGAGACTATTATGTTTTATATTCTTGCACTAGTATTGCTTATACTCTTTCTGAGCGCAGCCATCAAGATCCTGAGAGAGTATGAGAGAGGTGTTGTCTTTAGGTTAGGAAGGGTATTAAAGAGGGAAAAGGGACCCGGTCTTGTTATCATTATCCCCATTGTTGATAAATTGGTTAGGGTTAGTCTTCGCCTCGTGGCCATGGATGTCCCTCCCCAGGATGTAATCACAAAGGATAATGTCTCCCTTAAGGTGAATGCGGTTATCTATTTTAGGGTCATGGACCCAAACAATGCCATAATTGAGGTGGAAAATTACCTGTTTGCAACATCCCAGCTTGCCCAGACAACACTGAGAAGTGTGTGCGGACAGGTGGAATTAGACGAGCTTTTAGCAGAGAGGGATAAGATAAATACCAGGTTGCAATCCATACTTGATAAACATACTGATCCATGGGGGATCAAGGTCTCTAATGTAGAGGTAAAACATATTGATCTTCCTCAAGAGATGCAAAGGGCTATGGCCAAGCAGGCAGAGGCTGAAAGAGAGAGAAGGGCAAAGGTTATTAATGCCGAAGGCGAAAATCAGGCTGCTGGCAAATTGGCAGAGGCTGCTAAGACCATTCAGGATTTTCCGGTTGCTCTACAGTTACGATACCTTCAAACACTAAGGGAGGTTTCAGCTGAGAGCAATTCAACTACACTGTTTCCGATTCCAATCGATCTGTTTGAACCATTTTTTAAGAAAAATAAATCAGAGTAAGCGCTGAGCGGATACTTTTGCTCAGCCAAACTTGCCGTCTCCGCTTCTTTATGTTTGTGGCTTACCCTTTGATTCCCTTCTAGAGGGTTAAGGATCAAAGCCTCCTGATAGAGGACATTTTTAAATCCCAAAAACTCCTACAACCTATTTGACTGAAAGGGTTGATACCATAAAAATAGAAACCTACTCTGTGATACCGTGAAAGGAGTATCTTGAGTCGAGAGGATTTAATCCAACTGGAAGGCGTAGTGGGCAGGGTTCTGGGTTACGGGACCATGGAAGTTGAATGCGAGGATAATGTCATTGTCAGGGGTGTTCTTTGCGGACGGATGAAAAAGAGGAGGATTAAGGTGATAAAAGGGGATCGAGTCCAGGTAAAGGTCTCCCCCTATGATCCCTCACATGGATTAATTACCTGGCGCCTTAGGTGATAAAGGAATATAGAGAACCGTGGCTCGAACTCGAAGTTATTCCGAAGCTACCCCGATTTACTGTGCTACAATTACCGAGGTACAAGAGATATCTGAAGAAAGCCAAAAAGATAGAAAGGTGCTAAAATAAAATGCTCATACCA
>CAZSWT010000171.1:0-2057 GCA_964611035.1 uncultured Desulfobacteraceae bacterium | reverse complement strand
TATCCTAAGAAGGAGGAAAAAATGGCAGAAGAAGAGAAAGAAGTAAAAAAAGAAGTTGTAAAAAAGAAAAAGAAGACCGGACCAAAGAGTATAGATCCGGCAAGCTTAAAGATGATTGCCCGTGCTGAGGAGCTTGAGATCGAGACCATCTTTGACAGGGCAGACAAGATGAAGCCATGCCCTATAGGCGCCGAGGGGACATGCTGCAAAAATTGCAGCCAAGGACCATGTAGACTCCCATTGCCCAGAGGCGGAATCGAGGGAAAAGATGAGAGAAGAGGTCTGTGTGGTGCTACGGCAAATACAATAGCGGCCAGGAACTTTATCCGAATGATAGCTGGCGGTGCAGCAGCCCACTCAGATCATGGAAGGGGTGTGGCTGAGACCTTTTTAGCGGCTGCTAAAAAAGAGACAAAGGATTATGTAATCAAAGATACCAAGAAGCTCTTGGAGATTGCCCCTGATTTTGGGGTGACATTGACTACGGGAAAAGGGGATAAGGAAAAACCACGGAAGATAGATGATATCGCTGTTGAGGTTGGAGAAAAGGCGCTGGCGCAGTTTGGTCAGCAGGAAGGTGAGCTCCTTACCGCCCGAAGGGCACCGAAAAATAGGGTTGAGCAGTGGAGGAAACTTGGCGTATTTCCCAGAGGCATTGATAGAGAAATAGTTGAGATTATGCACCGCACCCATATCGGTGTTGATCAGGATTATAAAAATCTTATGGTTCAGGGCTCCAGGGCAGCCATTGCCGATGGTTGGGGTGGCTCCATGATTGCCACTGATCTTCAAGACATTCTATTTGGCACCCCATATCCCATAAAGAGTCAGGCAAATCTGGGTGTGCTCAAGGAAGATATGGTAAATCTTGTCATCCATGGCCATGAGCCGCTTCTCTCTGAGATGATTGTGGTGGCGGCGGAGCTGCCAGAGATGCAGGAGCTGGCCAAGAAGGTAGGCGCAAATGGAATTCAATTGTCTGGGATCTGTTGTACAGCAAATGAGGTTGTTCAGAGACACGGCGTTCCTATAGCAGGAAACTTTCTGATGCAGGAGCTTGCTATTATTACCGGAGCGGTTGATGCCATGGTAGTTGATATCCAATGTATCATGGAAAACGTGGCCAATGTAGCCGCCTGTTTTCATACCAAGTTGATTACAACTATGTCGATTGCCAAGATGGAAGAGGAAAATGTTATCCATATGGAATTCCATGAAGAAGATGCCATGGAGACCGCCAAGAAAATTGTAAAGACTGCAATAGAGAATTTCCCTAATAGAAGTAAAAAAACTCCGGTAATGATACCGGATGAAAAATCGGACCTCATTGCTGGATTTTCTTATGAGGCGGTCAACTATCACCTTGGAGGATCATTCAGGGGTTCTTATACGCCTCTTAATCAAAATATAATCAATGGAAGAATACGAGGGATAGCTGGTGTAGTTGGCTGTAACAATGCCAGGACTGTTCACAACAATGATCATATTACTGTTTTAAAAGAACTTATTAAAAATGATGTATTAGTGCTCACCACCGGGTGTAATGCCATTGCCGCAGGCATGGCAGGCCTTTTAACACCGGAGTCAGCAAAGGTCTTTTGTGGCCCAGGGCTGGCAGAGGTATGTGAGACTGTGGGGATTCCACCAGTACTCCATATGGGTTCCTGTGTTGATAACAGCAGGATTCTGATGGCAGCCACCGAGGTGGTCAAGGCGGGAGGACTGGGAGATGACATAAGCGACCTTCCTGCAGCCGGATCTGCCCCTGAGTGGATGAGTGAAAAGGCAATAAGTATAGGTCACTACTTTGTTGCCTCAGGTGTGTATACGGTATTTGGTGTAACATTTCCTACAAGCGGAGCGCCAGTTTTTCAGGATTATCTCTTTAAGGAATTTGAAGAGATGTATGGCGGAATGTGGGACTTTGAGGCAGATCCAGTAAAACATGCCCAGAAGATGATTGCACATATAGATAAGAAGAGAGCAGCCCTTGGTATCGACAAGGCAAGGGAGAGGGTGCTCTTTGATATGGCTGCACGACGTGAGTTAGAGGCGGC
>CAZSWT010000170.1:0-2133 GCA_964611035.1 uncultured Desulfobacteraceae bacterium | reverse complement strand
TTCTGGATTGCTTTTGTAAATAATTGCAAATTTTGTTAAAAAAATAGATAAAAAATAAATCAGGGGGTATCGATGGAGAATAAAAAAAATCAGAACAGATTTGATGTAGATTTTGTGCGTAGGCAATTTCCTTTTTTCGAATTAGAAGAGTCAAAAAAATGGGCATTTTTCGATAATGCAGGTGGAACATTTCCATGCGGTCCTGTGGTTGATAAATTGACTTATTTTTATCGAATGAACAAAGTTCAGCCATATGGGTATAATGCACTTTCCGCAGCAGCCGGGGAGCAGATGGATAATGGCCGCAGAGTCATGGCACAATTATTAGGCGTACCGATAAACACTCTTACAATCGGGCCGTCTACTACCCAGAATTTTAACACACTCAGTATCGCCTGTATTAATTTTCTTAATGAGGGGGATGAAATCATTGTCTCTGAACAAGACCACGAAGCGAATATTGGCGGTTGGGAGAGAACTGCCAGGTTATCAGGGGCAACATTAAATTTTTGGAACGCCGATGTAAAAAATGGTGAACTTGATCTTGCCGAACTTGAAAAATTATTGAACAAGCATACAAAAATTGTTTGTGTGACACATAGTTCCAACATTATCGGGACGGTTAATCCTATTCAGGAAATTATCCGTTTAGGGCATGATTACGGAGCAAAAGTGATAATTGACGGTGTTTCTTATGCTCCGCATCAATGGCCGAACTTAACTACAAATAGCCCGGATGTCTATTGTTTTAGTACTTATAAAACTTATGGTACTCATTTAGGTATAATGTATGTAGCCCCGGATTTTATGGAACAACTAACACCTCAATGCCATTTTTTTAATGAAAAAAAATCGTGGGCCCGTTTAGACGGAGCAGGCCCGGATCATGCTTCAATTGCAGCACTTGCAGGTTTAGGCGAATATTTTCAGACATTACACTGCCACCATTTTGGCGAGACTGATAAACCATTACACCAAAAGGCTGGAGAAATATCAAACCTTATGAATCAACACGAAACCTCTTTGTGTAAAATATTACTCGAAAAGATAGCTTTATTGCCGGTTCGTATTATAGGGAAATCGAGTATTGAAGGGCGTGAAGCTAATATCTCTCTGCTTTCATCCACCTGTTCATCAAAAGAACTTTCTTCGTTACTGGCCAAAAAAGGTATAGCAGCCAATAATAATCATTTCTATGCGTATAGATTAATAAAAAAATTAGGGATAGATATCGATGATGGTGTTCTTAGATTAAGTTTCGCTCATTATAACACCATGGATGAAACCATACGTCTTATAGATGCATTAACTGCAATTTTGGGGAAGTAATATGCAAATTGATCTTAGGGGACAAATTGTTTTCCTGACCGGAGCTACAAGCGGTATTGGTGTTTCAGCTGCCCATCTTTTATCTCAGGCAGGTGCAGCAGTTGCTCTTCATTATAATACAAATGAAAGAGGAGCAAAAGCTCTTCAAAAGAAAACAGGCAATTATTCTAAGATATTTCAGGCAGACCTCAGTAATACAAACGAAGCAGAAAAATGTTTTGAAGCAGTGATATCAAATTATGGTAAACTTGACACTTTAATCAATAATGCCGGTGTTTACCTCCGTTCTCCATTAGATAAGCAAACAACAGAATGGTTAGAATCCTGGCATAGAACCTTGACAATCAATTTAACATCTGCCGGGTTGTTATGTAAATTGGCTATCCCTGTTTTTAAAAGACAGGGAGGTGGCAGAATTATTAATATCGCCTCACGTGCGGCGTTTCGGGGAGATACGGATGAATATTTAGCGTATGCAGCATCCAAAGGAGGGTTGGTCTCCCTGACACGAACCATTGCCAGGGCCTATGGAAAGAATAATATAAAAGCATTTATAGTAGCTCCTGGATTTGTGAAAACAAAAATGGTTAAAGAATTTATTCAGATTCACGGGAAAAAATCTATTATCGACGAACTCTCTTTAAAAAAACTGACTGAGCCGGAAGATGTAGCACCTGCAATAGTTTTTTTAGCCAGCGGGATGATGGATCATGTTACAGGAAATACAATAGATATAAACGCAGGAAGCTATATAAGGTGAGGCCTTTGATTTACTGCCATGGCATCCGGGGATATAAAGGGGGA
>CAZSWT010000169.1:0-2135 GCA_964611035.1 uncultured Desulfobacteraceae bacterium | reverse complement strand
TTTTATTCAGAAAAGCGGCAAGCCCCTTTTCGTGATCCTCTGAATAGGTAGTAAGAAGAAACTGATCTGCATCCATATAAATACCTGCTCTATCAAGAGCAGCAGTTATACTGGTTATGGCCTGTTTTGTCATAGAAACGGGTATATGTGGTTTTTTGAGAATCTTCTCACCTAAAGCAATCGCAGTTTCCATAGTTGATCTATCCGAAACTACCTCTTCAGCAAGACCCCATGTCAAACATTTTTTTGCTGGTACCTGCTCGCCTAATAGAATCATTTGCTTGGTCTTAGCAGGCCCTATAAGATGGAGCAATCGAGGGATGGAGCCCCAGCTATAATTTAATCCCAGTTCAATCTCAGGTATACGCATGAATGCAGACTGTCCCATGATGCGAAAATCACAGGAAATTACGAGTGAAACTCCACCTCCCACACAAAATCCCTCGACAGCTGCAATGGTAACCGGCTCCATCTCTTCCCAGGCACGACAGGCACGCGGTCCCAATATGACTCGTTCTCTCCGTTCATCCATAGTCCCCTTTACCATTTTCTGTACCTCTGGGTCCTTAAGGTCCAAACCTGCACTGAAAACCCCTGAAGCTCCTGTCAGAATAACAACACGTATACCTGGATCATCCTGAAAACTCAAAGCGACCTCTCTGAGCTCTTTGAGCATACGCACAGATAGGGTGTTTAATGATTTCGGTCCGTTCAAAGTCACCGTGACCAGAGGTCCCTCTCTTTCAACGATCAGTTCACGATATTTCATGGAACAACCTCCATTTTAATCAATGCCTGCCATAACAATTATACACCTAACTCTATTCTTTTGAAGGAGCAAATAATACAATAGTAAGTTTAGTAGCTATCAGCTTTGAGCTAATTTAGTCATAAGCCCTTGCGGACCGGGCCCGTCTCGGAGCTGGTGGGAAATACAGAGAGAAAATAGTCCCACCTGAATGATAACAATCTTCCTTCTTTTTGCAAAATGTGCAAATGCTGATCCTCCCAGGACAAATATCACTTCCTTTGGGTATATATCGACACCTTATTGATGCCATATCTATCTTGAAATTATACCGTTCGGAGAAGATTTTCATACGTAACAAGTCCGCCCCTTTCCCCCCGGCATTAAAATCATACGGTCTTTTTGAGGAATAGACCATTGCATCCTGTGTTGTAAAGAAACCTTCAAATATCCGTCTCTGAGCTTCTTCTATAATGCCGACCCCATAGTCATGAACCACCAACTCGGAACCTTTCCCCTTTTTTCGGACAGTGATTTCTATCTTCCCCTCATCAGGAGTATTTTCCACGGCATTTTTTATCAAACCATCAATCACCTTTTGTAAAGGATCCAAAGGCATATATATGGGTGGTGTAGAAACAAGGTTGCGTATAATTTCAACCTGACGGTGTGAAAATATTGGTTTACAATACTTAAGTCTTTCTTTGACATATTCATCGAGAAGAACTTCTTCCGGCACTATCTCTTTGGGGCCAAATATTTCTTCAACACGTTTTCTAATACTTTTAGCTAAGGGAACCTCACCAACCTCCTCAGCGATAAGGCTCTCCAATTCATCGATGTACTGATCGAGTATCAGGGAAAGGAGGCCATAGGTCTTGTGTTGTTTATCCCGCATGATATCTTCCACCTCATACTCAATATCCTTTATACGTTCCAGATTCCTTTGTGCCCTTTCTATAGCTGGCTTCCAGGTCTCTTCAGGAAGAGCTACCAATTTCTTTGTCATTATATTTAAAGAGCTCGCCAGGATTGCAACGGGTGTCTTTAATTCATGGGACAGATGATTGATAACATTGTCTTTTGCCCTGTTCAGGCTTGTAACTTCCTGATATGCTTTTTTTAGCTCATTAGAAACTCTGGCGTTTTCAACAGAAAGGGCAACGGTTCCCGCTATCATGCTCAATAGATCAACATCTGTATTATCAAAAATCCCTTCTTTTTTATTAATGGCACATAAAACCCCTACAATGCGATCACTACTTCTCAAAGGCACATCCAGCATATCACGGGAATCATATCCAAGTTGTTTATCTACAAAGGAATAGAAATTCGGATCTTTGGAGGTATCTGGAACAATGACTGGTTCACCGGTTTTAATGACTTT
>CAZSWT010000168.1:0-2168 GCA_964611035.1 uncultured Desulfobacteraceae bacterium | reverse complement strand
ATATACAAATTGACGGAAATTCAACTCGATGGAAACTAAAGACAAAGAGCGAGAAATCCTGCAGAAGGCCTTGGAAGGTCTCCGAAAGACAGCCAATCTGAATGCTCAGGTTCAGCATGGCAATTATGATTTCGACGCAAGATTACGAATCGGGCTGAATGAAATGGAATGGGATTTTGCTGTAGAGGTCAAAAATAGAGTTACACCTGCCACCCTTGGAGCATTTGTCCGGCAACTACGCGTTTTCCCACAAGAACAAAAAAAGCTCCTTGTTACATGGTACGTTACACCGCAAATGGCTGATCGAATGAAGGAAATGGGGATTCAATTCATCGATACAGCGGGTAATGCCTACATCAACGAGCCTCCCCTATTTATTTTCATCAAAGGTAACAGACCTGTTGACAGGTACCCCATAGAGCGCCCAACCCGAGCATTCCGACCTACGGGACTCCAGGTCGTTTTTGCCCTCCTGTGTAATCCAGGTCTGGAAAATGAGCCATTTCGCAAGATCGCAAAAGTGGCTAATGCCGCGTTGGGGACCGTCGCCTGGGTCATAAGAGATTTAAAAAACATAGGTCATTTGCTTGACAGGGGGAAACGAGGTCGCCACTTACTTAGGAAAAAAGAACTGTTAGAACGATGGGTGACGATGTATCCCGAGCAGCTAAGACCGAAAAATCTAGTAGGACGCTACGAGACTACCGATGTTGAATGGTGGAAGGATGAAGAACTGACCAACTTTAGGGCCTATTGGGGAGGGGAAATTGCAGCAGCCAAGCTGACAAAATACTTGAAACCTCAAGTCATAACAATTTATGTGAAGGTAAAACCCGGTAGATTGCTTCTGAAGCACAAAATTATGAAAAACCCCAATGGAAACATTGAGATTCTTAAAGCATTCTGGAATTTTGAGTTTGACTGGCAATTTCCCAATTTAGTCCACCCGATTCTTATTTATGCCGACTTACTGGCAACAGGGGATACAAGGAATATAGAAACTGCAGAGATTATCTATGAAAGAGAGCTTAATCGATTTATCCGGGAAAATTGATGGCTTCAGAGTAAGGCTCTTTGAGACAATCGCTAAGGCCGCTGAATCGTTCAACGTGCCCTTTTTTGTTGTCGGAGCAACGGCCAGAGACATAATCTTGTCAGAGGGCTATGGGATAAAGGTCGGGCGAGCCACGAAGGATATTGATTTGGGGGTACAGGTGCCAGACTGGTCTGGCTACGAGCAGCTAAAAGCCGGTTTAGTTAGAACGGGAAAATTTAGGCTCGACAAAAAGCAAGCTCAAAGGCTTCTATACGAGGAGCTGTTCGCAATTGATGTGATTCCATTCGGAGCAATTGCAGAACCGGATGACTGTTTGTCTTGGCCAACCGAACACGATACGACAATGAGTACCCTTGGATTTGAGGAGGCGTACTATAATTCGATTGCTGTGAGGATGCGGCCAGAACCCGTTCTCGACATACAGTTTGTGTCCTTACCCGGATTGGCGCTTCTCAAGATAATTTCTTGGAATGACAATCAACTTCGAAGCAACAAAGATGCACATGACCTGTTATTGCTAATGCGCACATACTTAGACGCAGGAAACCAAAACCGTTTGTGGAACGAAGAGGGAGATTTGATAGGAGAAGATTTCGATTATGTACGTGCAGGCTCGAGACTGCTAGGCCGAGATATCGCTACAATTTTGAGCCCGGATATTAAGGAGGCTGTTGTCAAAATATTAGATAAGGAGACCGGAGAGCAGAATCAGTATAGACTTGTTGAGAATATGATGGGTAGGGGAGTTGAGAGTATTGATTTCGAAGAGGCGCTGCACCTACTTGAAGATCTGAAGGCGGGAATATTAGAAAGACTATAGTTCCTAACTATTAACCGTGCTATCAGTTCAAACAAAGAAAGGATTTTCTTCATCACCTCAGGAGGGACAGGAAGCTTGACCGAAGAATGGAAAATTAGATGTAGTTACCTAGACTTGATCCGACAGATATCGGAAGCTCACTAACAGTTTATCGGACAGAAGGCTTCCCTGTCGAACAAAAGATTTCGTGCCAAATTGGGGTACCACTATAAATCTGACTTTATTTCAGTATTCATATAGCAGTCTTGGATTTTGGACCTTCAAATATTACCAATAATACCAGTCATAATT
>CAZSWT010000167.1:0-2189 GCA_964611035.1 uncultured Desulfobacteraceae bacterium | reverse complement strand
TTATTGGCACCCGCAATATGAAACTTGTCCCCACTGGATTACAAAATTTCTTAGAACTGATAGTTGAAGTAGCAGCGAATTTTATTGAAGACCCGGCAGGCAAGAAACATGGAACATGGTTCTTTCCCGTTTGCACTACCATTTTTCTCTTTATTGTGGCCAATGCATGGGTGAGCCTCATACCAGGGTTTGAGACCATCCGTATAAACGGGGAGCCTTTATTTCGCAGCGCTAACACAGATCTTAATATCCCGGCAGCACTTGCTGTGGTCTCCTTTTGTTATGTCGAATATTGGGGATTCAAGGCTAAAGGAATTTCTTATCTTAAGACGTTCTTTCACTTTGGCCCTCTGTGGCAAGCACTTAAACTGATATTTACCGGAAACTTCAAGGCTGGAGCAGGTAGTCTTTTGAATGGTTTAATATCTGTTTTCGCTGGCCTGTTAGAAATACTCAGTCACCTGATCCGTATGGTCAGCTTCACCTTCCGTCTTTTTGGCAACATGACAGCAGGGATGATACTTGTCATGATAATGATCTTCCTTGTTCCCTGGGTGCTTCCTTCATTATTCTACGGTATGGAGGCATTCTTTGGCTTTGTTCAGGCCATGATATTTGGTGGATTGACCCTGGGATTTGCGTGTGCCGCAGTTATGGAAGAAGAATAAGGGTGAATTACTCTGAAGCAAGATGTGACAATAAAATACAATTCGATTTTGCCCTCAGGGCAATAAGGAGGTAGAACTGATGGAAACATGGACAACTGTGGCTAAATTAATAGGTGCAGGGCTTGCTATGGGTCTGGGTGCTATTGGACCAGGGGTTGGGATTGGCCTACTTGGCATGGGTGCCATGAATGCATTAGGACGCAATCCTGAGGCCAGAGGAGCAATAATGACCAACATGATCTTAGGCATTGCCTTTGCTGAGGCAGTGGCGATTTACGCCTTAGTAGTAGCTATTTTGCTTATATTCGTAGCATAATATTCCAGTTTTAATAATGGAAGGATAGGCTTATGGAAGGTTTCTTGGGATTAACCTTGCCGAGTTTTATCGGCCAGCTAATCAACTTTCTTATCTTGCTGGGGCTGCTTACATTTTTTGGGTATAAGCCGATTCGTAGAATGCTCGATGAGCGTGCTAATAGGATAAAGAAGAGCATGGAGCAAGCTGAGGCAACAAAGCAGGAATATGAGCGTGCACAAGCGGAAGTAGAAAAGCAGATCAGCAAGGCGCGAGATGACGGGCAATCAATAGTTGGGCAATCAGAACAGGCAGGAGAAAGGATCAAAGAAGAAGCACGACAAGAGGCCCGAAAAGAGGCCCAGGCTATTGTTGACAGGACTCGGGAAGAATTAGAGCGTGAGCGTGATAAGGCTATCAATGAATTACGCAAGGAATTTGTTGACACAGCTATCCTCGCTGCTGAGAAGGTAATCAGCGAAACGTTAGATAAAGAAAAACACCGCAGCTTAATTGAGAAGACATTAGAGGAAAGTGCTGCCTTAAGGAGAAACGAGGGTTAACAATGCCCCAAGTAAGTTCTGGCAAACGGTATGCTCAAGCTTTCTTTGAATTGGCATTGGAGAAGGGTGAACCGGAAAGCTGGCAGGTTGGCTTGAGTAAAGTTACTGGTATAGTAACAGATATAAAGATTATGGGTTTATTGGAAAACCCGAAACTACCTTTTGATACTAAGAAAAGTCTTTTGAAAGAACGGCTTGGTAAAGTAGACCCCTTAGTCCTCAATTTAGCCTGTCTTCTTATGAGCAGGGGAAAATTGAAGATTATTGGTAATATTTCACAGCACTATGGACAGTTATTAGATGCCCATTATGGCATTGAACATGCAGAGGTAGTAGCTGCTGTGCCCCTGGATGATGAAATAAAGAAAAGCCTTTCAACTCGATTTGCGGAAATGGTTGGGCATGAAGTTGTTATAGATACCCGGACAGACCCCTCTATCGTAGGGGGATTTAGGGCCAGGATTGGCGATACATTAATCGATGGAAGCATTAAAAATATATTAGAATCTTTAAAGAAAAGATTGGTGGAGGCTGGATGTTGATCAAGTTTTGTGAAGGCAATATTGGTAATGTCAAAAGTTGTATGGAAAAAGGGAAATGAATATGAAGAATAGATATGGATCAGTAGGACAGGCGTCTCGCCTGTCTGAACTTACATGGAGG
>CAZSWT010000166.1:0-2213 GCA_964611035.1 uncultured Desulfobacteraceae bacterium | reverse complement strand
GCTGCAATGAATTCCTCTTTTAATGGCGTTGCTTTGATAAATGAGGTATCTCCTGACTCGGTCTGTTTGACAGAAGCAAGGATATCTACATCCTTTGTGGTCCGTTGAGCCAGGCCCAAAAAGATCAAGGCCGATCCTCCGCATACTAAAAGTTCAACAGGTTCCCCCGATGAACTTTCTAATTGTTCTCCCAAGGCACTCAATATGGTCTCAATATCTTTTTGGTCACGAAACATGTCTAAACCTGAAGACCCAATTCCTTTAGAAAACGATTCATCTTTTCCTCAACACCAGATCGCTCCCTCTTAAGCACCTTCAATTGATTGAGGACATCCTGAACATCGATTGGCTCTTCCTCTTCGGTTATATCGATATATCTGGTAATGTTCAGATTGTAGTCATTAGCGCGGATCTCATCCAAAGATACAGGCCTGCAATATTTTTCAATGGATCTGTATCCCCTATATGCATTGACTATCTTTTCAATATCTTCTTTCCTGAGCTTATTCTGGTTCTTTCCTTCCAGGAAATCATTCGCACCATAAAGAAAGAAAACCTTCCCTTTACGCTCTGTAGGTTTATTTTTATTAACGATAAAAAGGCAGGCAGGGATGCCGGCCCCGAAAAATAAATTGCTTGGAAGCCCAATGACCGCCTCTAACAAATCCTCTTCCAAGATTCCCTTCCTTATTTTTCCCTCAGTTCCCCCCCGGAACAAAACCCCATGGGGAAGCACCACTCCAACCCGACCTTTAGGGTTCAGGGCTGCGATCATGTGCTGTATAAAGGCATAATCTCCATAGCCCTTCGGGGGAATCCCGAATCGGAAGCGGCGATAAGGATCATGCTGTGCTTCTTCATAGCCCCAATTCTTAAGAGAGAAGGGTGGATTGGCAATCACAATATCGAACTCCATGAGTCTCCCGTTTTCTCCAATTATTTTAGGATTTCTCAGTGTATCTCCTTTTTCTAACCTGGCACTGGATAACCCATGGAGTAACATATTCATTTTACAAATAGCCCATGTGCCTATATTTTTCTCCTGGCCAAAAAGGGAGATGTTTCTGGTATTTTGCCCTATCTCTCTAAGATGATAGACCGATTGGACCAACATGCCTCCTGACCCACAAGCAGGATCACAGATGCGCATTTTTTCATGGGGATCTAAGATTTCGACCAAAAGAGTTACAACCTCTTTTGGGGTATAAAATTCACCGCCCTTCTTCCCTGCATCATCTGCAAATTGTGCAATCAGGTATTCGTAGGCATCCCCGAGGATGTCGGGATTTTCCAGATTTTTGTTAGCCAGAGGAATCTTTGAGAAATGGGCAATTAAAGCGGATAATGTAACATCTGGCAGACGGTCTTTATCGTTGAAATCCACGGCAGAAAGCACACCTTCCAGCGTTTCTGGATTGGCCTCTTCCAGGGCTTCATCCGCTTTATTTATTGCTTCACCAAGATTCTGGGTCAATGTTTTTAAATATGACCAATGGGCTTTCTCAGGTACATCAAAGGTATAATTATCCGGATCATTAAGGTCCACATGGTCTTTTATTTTTAGCCCATCTCGTTCCTCGTCAAAAACATCAGAGAGGCGTTTCAGGAACAGAAGGCCAAAGATGTAGTTCTTGTAGTCTGAGGCATCGATATTGCCTCTAAGAATATTGGCTGACTCCCAGAGATATGATTTCAATGTATTCAAATCTATTTTGTCCATGGCACTCAACTCCTGAAATAAAATTATGTAAAAGTAATGTGTACAAAGGAAAATATATTATGAATAGAATAAAGTCAAGATTTTATTTTATATTATAGTTTATCTTCATAAAATTTGAAGTCAAACTATAATATTGGTGATTATTTTATTTTTGAAATAACCCTTTTTCTTTTAAGGAGATATAGCCGGTAGGACCTATTATGATGTGATCGAGAGGTGTAAGGTCAACAGCGCGACAGGCCTTGACCAATTTGTCATTGAGTGACAGATCATGTTTGCTAGGCTTTAAATTGCCAGAAGGGTGATTGTGAACAAAAATGAGTCCCGAGGCATTCAATTCAAAGGCAATTTTTATGATCTCCCTCGGGTAAACAGCGGATTGATCGACAGTGCCCTTAAATAAATCTTCCGCAGCCAGGACTACATTTGCACTATTCAGATAAATAACCTTGAAAACCTCTTCTTTTAGATTTGACATTGATACAGAAAGGTA
>CAZSWT010000165.1:0-2274 GCA_964611035.1 uncultured Desulfobacteraceae bacterium | reverse complement strand
GTTTATAGGTTGAACCATATTAACATGCTTTAGGGGGAGGCCTTAAATAGTATCACATCACTCCACGTGACCAGCTAACGCTGGCTCGTGAGTTAATTGTTGGGTAATCGTGTATGGAAAATAAAACAGTCTTCATAAAAGTGTTGGATACAGATGATGAATGGTTTTCTTCGGCCTATTTCAATGGGAATGCCTATCCTGAACAAGCCCAAAAGACTATTGTATCATGTTGAAAAAGGTTCTCACTAATACTGTCATATTACCGAAACATGTCTAAACAAATGAAGTAGTGAAGTAGGGGACGTCCATTGGTAAATCAGTAACTTCGCATAGCATAATAGATAATGCAAAACGGGGGAATATGAAGTTACCTGAAATCGGCGATATCATTACCACACAAAAAGCATTAGAGCTGTGTGCACATTTCGGTCTGGATTATCTGGTTGAACGAATTAACTGGAATCCGGACCACTACAAGGATTGGCCCTTTGATGGATGTTCAGGGTTGCCGGATGAAGTTATGTGCATGAAGAGGGACGTCCTTAGATAATTCAAAAACATAAAAGGGTTCGTGCAGAAATTGTTTTACTTTACTCTGAAAAGGGCTTTATCTCATCCTATAAGGATGATATGCAACGTAACTGAATATGAAAAGCGGTCAACCTGCTCTTGACTCATTTAAAGAATATCATTGGAAAAAATTGTAGGGCCAAAGCAAAGTGGTGTGTTGATACATGAAAGAAACCATTACCAGGATATGGAGTCTCTATCGCTTGGATAGTAAGATCATCACGCTGGAAGATTGGAAACAGAATACTTAAAGATAGGATGCGATTTGGTAGCTTGATAGCGGGTATTGTATTATTGCAGAGTTCAGAATTATTGTCATATTTATAATCTATATATTAAATGTTCTGCTTGGAATATTGTATTGCGATTGAGCCTGTTGTTTACTATAATATTGTTGTCACATTGAATAAACAATTTTAGAATATGGGGGTACATCATGCCTGCCACTAAAAAACTTATCGATGAAGCCCTTTCTCTTCCCGTCGAAGAGCGGGTGCTTATCGCAGATTCCTTATTGAAAAGCCTTAACATGCCAGATCCTGCCATTGATAAAAAATGGATAGAGATAGCTAAACGGCGGCTTGGGGAAATTCGTTCAGGAAAAGTCAAACCGATTCCAGGTAACGAGTTATTTGATAGACTTCATGAACGGTTTGCTAAATGAAATACGTTTTTCACCCTGAAGCCGAGGTCGAGTTTGTCGCCGCTATAGACTATTATGAAGATTGTGAGCCAGGTCTCGGTTACGATTTCGCCATTGAAGTAAATTCCACCCTCGAGAATGTCCTCAGTTTTCCAAAAGCTTGGCCTATACTAGAAGACGATATCCGGCGCTGTCAGACTAACCGTTTCCCCTATGGCATTATCTATGCAATCGACGAAGATGTTCTCTTCGTTCTTGCTGTCATGCACCTGCATAGGGACCCTCAGTACTGGAAAGATAGATTGAAGTAATTGGCAGAACCTGTCATTCAACCTGACCTGTGCCATGCCAGGCTTGCTGTAACTGACTACATATACTGCATATTTAATAAGTATTTGCCTGTTTCATGACACGTAATGGCACAGGCAGGATAATTCTGCATTGAGAACGGGTCAGATCTGTTTTTAGCCCACTTAAAGGATACTATTGAAAAAGACCAGGGTCAAACCCCAGGTTCTGAGTTGATATGGGTTTTATTTCTCAATAAGCACAGTAATAATGGAATTAATTCCGATCACTTAATCATAAGCAAAAATAAGTTATCACTTTTTTCAAAACATGTTGAACTTTATTAAATCATATAAAATAATTCGATTTTGGGGACTTTGCGATCTTCTATTTTTTGCTTGGTATTTGGCTAATTCCTTTATTAAGGGTAATATACCATTTTTCCATGAAGTAGGGGACGTCCATTGATAAATCAGTACCTTTGCATAGCATAAGAGATAAGACGAAACGGGGGAACATGAAGTTACCTGAAATCGGGGATATAATTACCACACAAAAAGCATTAGAGCTGTGCGCACATTTCGGTCTGGATTATCTGGTTGAACGAATTAACTGGAATCCGGACCACTACAAGGATTGGCCCTTTGATGGATGTTCAGGGTTGCCGGATGAAGTGATGGGGTTGTTCACCGGATGTGATTGGAAAGACATCACGTACAAATGCTGTTTGCCACATGACCTGTGCTATGGGTACGGTGAGCCGGGAAATGATA
>CAZSWT010000164.1:0-2274 GCA_964611035.1 uncultured Desulfobacteraceae bacterium | reverse complement strand
GCCATTATACAAAGACCGGGCGTCTCCTTCGGATCAGACGTGGGCTCTATCTCACAGTAAAGGGGTCACATCTGCTCTTGACTCTTAACCTCCCATCCCATCAAGCAACTTCGCCGTAGCCTATAAGGATTAAGAAGATAGTCCGAAGTGTTTCTTGAAAAGCTCTTCGGATAATTGTGCACCTTCTTGTGTCAGCATAACTGACTTGGCCTTGCTCTTTGGGTTGCCGATATAGCCCTTTTCATAGAGGCGGTTCATTGCTGCCCAGTCCATGCCCTTCCACGCCCTGGTTCCTTGTTCATGAGTGGTCAGGTAAAGCAGGGCGAGCACCAGTTCGTCAACCTTATCCTTGTCGTATTCCATGTCTTGATCCTTAGTATTCACATAAATCAAACGGAGCCTCACTCCTATTTACATCATTTTCAATCGTCAGTGCAATAACTGAGTAAAGCTTATCTATCTCCAACGCTCGGGCCTTTTTAGGATAAAGCCATCGAGTTTAGCAACTTCTTCTGGAAAAACACTTTTTGCCAGCATTTTCCTGCCGATAACGAAAGAAGCATTGGCAATTTTCTTTAATGCAAATGAAGATCTGGCCGGAGGGAAGGCTACCACTATTTTCTTGCCGGCAAATAGTTGTTTCACTTTTTTTATGGGAGCCATAAGGTCGCTATCTGCAGAAATCAAAATGCCTGTATCGAATTCATTCTGAAACGCATCAGTCAGCATCTCGACCGCAATATTCACATCTGTCATTTTCTCATTGGGCTTAGCGAAAACAGCACCACATTTTTGGCACTCTATTGTGTTGGTAAGATAATGACCGTAAAAAATATGAAAGTTATCCAGAGTCTCCAGGGCCTCAAGAAATGTTCCCTGTCTTTTGGTTTTATCGGGTGGCCCTGAAACCCTGGATGTGAAATATTTTGTCGTAATCAGTTTTTGATTGTCCTTTAGCAGGTTCATTGCCAACTTCTGAAGATCGAGCCAATAATATCTTTTCCAGCCTTTTGTTTTTAAACCGAAATATAAGTTAAACCCATCAATATATGTAATTATTCTTTCCATCCAAATTTTTAGTTGACTTTAAAGTTTATAAACTTTATTATATTTAATAACTGATAACAGCGCTAACGATAGCATCGTTAGCTTGACGCCCTTGCTTAATTGCGGGGGCGTTTCTTTTTATCAAAGGGTCACAAATCTTCGTTTGACTGTTGTTCTTTTTTGATAGGCTCAAGTCCCATATCAGCTCGGCCTGGTTTTGTAAGTTTCCGTATCCTCGGCAACCCCTGATGGTCTTGCCCGTTTACCCCGTTGAATTTGGACTCGTACCGAGCCTCCCAGCACTTCAGCCACCCTACGGAGCATGCTCAGGGAATGGCCCTTATAACCCGGAGACTCCAGGCGGCTTATCTGCTGCTGAGAAGTTCCCGCGCGTTGAGCAAGTTCTTTTTGAGACAAACCGGATTCCTTACGCAGTGCAGCAAGCTGCATAGCCACGTCCCAGGCCTCACCCGCTTCTTTAAACCGCGCTACAAAGGTGGGGTCCTTCAACTGTTCACCAAGATATCGATCAAAGTTTGTTTGTTTTCTCATGTGAGATTACTCGTAAGCCAATCACTCTTTCTTTCCAGGGCAACCTGTCGATCCCGTGCGAGGAGCACTCTCGTCTTTTTCCTGATGCCATGGACAAGGATGATTCGTTGGCCTTTTATAAAGAAATACAATACCCTGGTATTCAGTTTGCCCACGTGTCGTAACTCAAAAAGATCGTCTCCTATAGGCTTCGAAAGGGGTGGCCGATGATATTCCCTGTTTTTGAGCTTTGCGAGGCCTGCCAGGACCGCTGCAAAATCATAAGGATTGGATTTCTTTAGCTCGTCAAGAAATTCACAGACAGGGCATCTGCCTGCACTTGTTTCATAAAATTCTATAGTAAATTCCATGGGAAGTCAACATCAATATTGATGTAGTCAACGGATCAAATCTTCGTTTGACTCACGTTCTGTTTTGCTTGCTTAACACCACGTGTCATTTACCCCGACCGCAGAAAGCCTGGCTTTAGCCGTGGATGAATGCTTTTATGGCCGGGCCTGCCCGCCATCGCTCTCGCTCAGGCGAGGCGGGCGGGATGTCGTGCCACTAAGTCCAGCAGTTCGCGAAGCGAATCTGCGGAACCAAGTGGCGCCACGGGATTTCCCGTGGGGCTCCACACGAATAGACGTAAAAAAGCTCCACTAACACTAAGTTGGTGGAGCTTTTTGGCAAAAC
>CAZSWT010000163.1:0-2291 GCA_964611035.1 uncultured Desulfobacteraceae bacterium | reverse complement strand
TTTTACACACCCAGATAATCTCTTAGTTTGTGAACTGCCTTTTGATGTTTTGAAGGATCCATCTTCCCGATATTCACCAGTTTCCATCTAACAGCAGGCAAATTTTCGATCCCTTCAAGGGGGAGGAGGTCCCACCTGGGGTGATCCTCCTTCACTGAAACAATGAACGTCCTTTCCTCGATGGTCAACTCACTTCGAAGCATTGAGACCAGATCATCTCTCGTTGTATGCAGGTCTTCACATGTCACATCTTCAGCGATCATGGCTTTGAATTCTTTCTCGAAGACATCTCGCATATCTTTCGGCTGGGGATTAAGGATCTCAATCATCGGCCGGGGATGACTGATGAGATATACTATAAATGCTCTCCGTATTTTGGCTGTTAGGCCTTCACTTTTGAATAGGAAGTGGACATCAAAGAGATCCCTCGGATGTTGACGGTCAAGGGCTGCACAGATTTTTCCTGCATACAGTTCATCCATAGAGAGTATTCTGCTTTGTACCGAAAGCTCAAAGAGGTCTTGAGCCTTTTTGGATAGTGTTTTTATCTCGGGCGGATACATGGAGCCCCTCAAAACGAGATTGGGCTCTATCTTTACCGTTGCTCCCTCCTGGTCGACGACCATGCCTTTTATGGTATTGGTACCGTGGATGTTTTTCAGAACGATTCGCGTCCCTGGAATTCTCCTTTTGATCTCTTCAGAGACACGAATTAAGGCATGGCTGATATCATCCAGTGCAAAGTTCCTCTCGTTTACAGGAAGGTAGGTGAGATCTATGTCCACTGAAAGACGGGGAAGGTCCCGGATAAAAAAATTGATCGCCGTACCACCCTTCAGGGCAAACATGTCTTCCCTGTATATCAGAGGCAGCATTCTGAGGAGCAGTTCTGCCTGTCTGAAAAAGACCGTGTCTTTCATCCAGAGGCCTCTGCAAGGCTATCCCGGGGAACAGTGATAAGATATTTCCTGTCATACTTTCCGTTCGGGACGATCATCCGCTTCCCTTTGCCTATATCGATTTTTGAAATGTCAAGATTAGATACCCAGGAATGATCCTGCCTTTCCGCCATGTACATAAAGAGCCTTTTGACCTTGATGGACCGGCACATACCCATCAATCTCTGCACCATATCTGGCCGCAGGCTAACGAGATTTTCCATGATCAAAAGGGCTTCTTCAAAACTGATCTTTCCCGGAACAAGATGAAGCATCTCCATCGCCGCCCTTTCGGGGGCAGATATCTTTATGGAAAAGTCCTTTTCTCTGAATTCAGAAAAACCCTCCTGGCTGTCCCCAGGGAAAAGATTTGTCCGTGTCATGACAATATCTACACCCAGACGCTCCCTTTTGAACCAGTTCGGCAAAACCTTACCTTGTGTTCCGTACAGAAATACTTTTTTTTTACCAGAGGGTAGGTAATGAGCGTATCCTCTTAGCTCAAGGGCCGTCTTTCCTCCTGGGTGTACATTTAGGCCCAGTTGGTTTTGAAGTGGATAAAGGGCACCGGGCCATTCCACTTTGTCTCCATAGAGGATATAGGAGCCTCTCCCAAAGGACTGGATCCAGCCGCTTTTTTTGTATCTTATCAGGAGATCATGGCCAAAACCCAATGTATTCAGATAGGATGCTGCACTGACCGTACCTCTTGGCCATTGACTGATTAAACGGTTTATTTTTGTTTTTATTTCCTTACTCATAGTCGTCAAATAATCATATTTTTAAACCAAAATCAAGGATTAGTTTAAAAAAAGCCATATTTCCTAACTCAGAGTCTTTAAATACGACAGTTTTTAAACCATAGATGAGTGTCAAATTTCGTCCATCTGTTTTAGCTATTCCTTTTTGTACCTTTCAATGTCTGATATTATAATCCTCAAACAACCCCTGATGTTGGTCCGCCTCAACTTGCCCTCGTCAATGAGACGGTAGATGGTTCTCGCCGAAACGGTGAAGTATTCGGCCACTTCATCTAGCCGGTAATATCATGTGAAACGTTTGTCATTTGTCAATGGTCATTGGTAAGTCCCTGGATACAAAATGCTGGTTACTGGATATTGGATAAGATCTTCAATTTGGCTAGCTCACAGTTGGCGGGCAGGCCCCTAATGTTCTGCACCATGTGATGGGGTGAGGAATAGAAAGAAGAAAGATATTCATTGACAAAAGAGACAGGCGACTGGAGGTTTGCCCTTAGATCCTCAGATGTCAATCCAGATTTTTTTGTCTATAGGCCTAAAGACCTCAATGAACAACTTCCCTGGGATTTTATTGACCACGGTATTAAAAAAT
>CAZSWT010000162.1:0-2317 GCA_964611035.1 uncultured Desulfobacteraceae bacterium | reverse complement strand
AAATCTCTGTGAAGATCTCCATTTGTCTTTCAAACGTCACCGCCCGGGAAAAGCTCAATTACCTTGCAACAAGAGACGCCCTTACCGGTCTTTTTAACCGAAGGGAAATGGAAAACCTATTGGAACGAGAACTAAGCCGGGCTACTCGCTACGGCACTCCTTTATCCTTGTTATTCATTGATTGTGATGGTTTTAAAATCGTGAATGATTCTTATGGTCATAGCTGCGGAGATGCCTTGCTCCAGTACTTAGCAAATCAAATAATAGGGATAATCCGAAAAGACGATATAGCTTTCAGACCTGGCGGTGATGAGTTTGTTATTATTCTGCCAAATCAGACCTCAAATGAAGCAATGAAAGTTTCAGAGCGACTCCGTAGCTTTTTTCATAAAAACCCGTTACAATACCAAGATTCTATTATCCCTGTTTCCTTTAGCTGCGGAATAGCATCTACCGAAGATCCAGAAATCAAGAGCCCTGAAGCTCTTCTAAATAAAGCAGACGAACACCTCTATGAAGCCAAAAGACAAAAAAAGGGGTAGGCACAATAATTCTACGCACATGGTATATGGAATAAATACGGGTAAAAAAGCAGGAGAGTGACAATTGAGTTAAAATGAACTACTCAGCAGGGACCTGGACAAAGATACATTTCTCTGCTATTCAACAAATCTTGGAAAATCTGCTCAATTGTAGCGTACATCATGTAAAGAAATATCATTTACGAAAGTGGATATAGGCAAATAAATGCAACATCTCTGGATTAAAGACATTAAGGAAAATGCGAAGATTGAAGGAAATTATCTGGTTAAAAGCAAGACAATTGGTCAAACACGGCAGGGAAATTCATTTCTCACCCTCTCCTTAGGTGATAAGACAGGAAAGATTGAGGCCAGGGTCTGGGATAGGGTCGAGGAGATATCAACCCAATTCAAAGAAGGTAATATTGTTACCATAACTGGACAGGCAAACACCTATAGAAACCAGATCCAAATACAGATACATGAACTAACACAGAATAAATCCCCCGTCGATCCTACAATATTCCAGGAATCTACCCCTAAAGATATACCACACATGCTTTCAGATCTAAAAACATTGGCCAACCACATTCAAAACAGGCACCTCAAAACACTAATAGATGCCTTTATGGCTGATCATCGCTTTGTCACACAATTTAAAAAAGCACCAGCAGCAAAAAATTTCCATCATAGTTATCTTGGAGGGCTTCTTGAACATACTCTCTCTGTCTCTCAAATGGCAGTACTAGTGAGCGATCATTATCCTGACCTCGATTGTGACCTTCTTTTATCCGGGGCGATACTTCATGATATAGGTAAAACTGAAGAGCTTACCTTTGAACCAAACATAGAATACTCGAATAAGGGAAGGCTCTTGGGGCATATTGTTTTAGGTGTGATGATGGTTGAGGAAAAATTGAAGTCTCTAAAAAATTTCCCCCCTGAACTTGCGCTTCGCCTTAAACACCTTATCCTGAGCCATCATGGTGAATTTGACTTTGGATCACCAAAAAGACCTAAATTTTTAGAGGCCTTTGCCCTTCATCTCATTGATGATATGGATGCCAAGATCAATGGATTAAGCAGGCTCTTGAAGGATGACAGGCAAGAGGGTTCATGGACAGCCTTTAATAAGTTATTCCAGCGATATTTTTTTAAGGGAGACTCCTCTGCTCAGGCAAACAATAAAGTTAAAGATTTAGACAGCAAAAAACAAGGGCAGGGACAGCTCTTTCATGTAGATCTGTAATACAAAAATCTAACAAGCGCATATCATCTAATCTTCAGAAATTCAAAAAACCTGGTTCCCACTATTAAAACAATCCTTATCTTGGCTTTAACCCAGGCATGCTGTCCCAAGTTTTAAGGTAATCTTACCACCTATTACCATCTTTAACAGATGGTACCTCTGCCGCTCTTTCTGACTCATTGCTATAATGTCCTTTTTCATAATGGGGACATTTTAACACAGCAGTTAGAGGGGACATTTTCATTAAGCTAACACAATGTTTAATAAAATTCTTGCAAAGAATAATCTTTTTATTTATATATATATGTTAAATTTTTTTACCCTTCCTTTAAAATGTTACCTAAAACATGATCATTTACTTATTAATATATAAAAGAAACCCTTTAGCAAAAGGCAACCCACCTTAGCGAAATAGTAAAAGTTTAGTTTTTATTCAGGATTTCCAGATCCCTGACCTGAGTCTTTAGGGCTATTTAACTAAGGAGGTTATAAATGGACACAATCAAAATCGCTATCGTGGGTATTGGTAACTGTGCAAGCTCACTCC
>CAZSWT010000161.1:0-2428 GCA_964611035.1 uncultured Desulfobacteraceae bacterium | reverse complement strand
TTGGTCGGCGTTGCTTTACTCGCTATCTTTCCCCAACTTGCCCTGTGGCTGCCCAACCTAATGATAAAATAGAGGTTTCTGATTCCTCAATTGCAGAAAGGTAGCGGATAAAATTATTTTATTAGGAGGTATTTATAATGAGATCAGACATACTAAAGAAAGGTATTGAAACCCTTCCGCACCGAGCATTATTAATGTCTTCAGGTCTAAAAAAGGAGGATTTTGACCTGAATAAACCCTTTATTGGTATTGCAAACAGTTACAACGATATTATTCCCGGTCATATCCACCTGAATGAACTAACCCAGGAGGTAAAACGAGGCATCAGAGATGCCGGAGGAGTCCCATTGGAATGGGGAGTTCCCGGTGTTTGCGATGGCGTTGCTATGTTTGTGGAGATGAGACTCAGCCTTCCAAGCAGAGAGAATATTGCTGATAACGTTGAAATTATGACCTTATCGCATTCCTTAGATGGCTGGGTTGGCGTAACAGACTGCGATAAGATTACTCCAGGGATGTTAATGGCGGCAGGAAGGCTAAACATTCCAGCAATTATACTTACAGGCGGCCCGATGAAGGCAAATGTCATAGATGGAAAGAAACACCATCCCATAGAAGGGTTTGGTATTGTTGGCCAGGTCAAAAGTGGTAAGATGACAATTGAGGAGGCTGAAAAACTGCTTTCTGATATGGTCTGCGGAGCGGGATCCTGCGTTGGTCTTTATACGGCAAATACCATGGCGGTTGTTACTGAGGTGTTGGGCATGTCAGTGACCAAATGTGCAACAACTCTGGCAATAGATCCACTCAAGAGAAAACAGGCCTATGAATCCGGCAAAAGAATTGTGGCGTTGGTTAAAGAGGATATTAAGCCCAGGGACATAATGAAAAAGGAGGCCTTTGAAAACGCTATCAGAGTAGATATGGCGATGGGTGGCTCCACTAATACAGTTTTGCACATTCCGGCAATAGCCAGAGAAGCTGGCATTGATATTGATGCAAATCTATTTGATGAAATATCACGAGAGACTCCGAATTTATGTTCCATAATCCCTTCTGGACCTGATGAGATGGCAGATATTGATAAAGCAGGGGGCATTCCCGCAGTTCTTTACCGCTTGAAGGATATGATAAAAGATTATCCAACAGTAAACGGGAAATCAATAAAACAGATAGCAGAGGAGGGGAAGGTATTGGATGATACCGTTATTAGGTCTGTAGATAATCCATACCATTCTGAAGGTGGTATAGCAGTATTAAAAGGAAATATTGCTGATAGCGGCATAATAAAGCAAACTGCTGTTGAAAAGGAAATGATGCTTCATTCAGGGCCTGCTAAGGTTTTTTATACAGAAAAGGAGTTACTCGATGCAATTGAAGCGAAGAAAATCGCCGAAGGAGATGTTCTTGTGCTGCCTTTCCAGGGCCCGGCAGGAGCGCCAGGAATGCCTGAGATGTTAACGCCGACTGATGCAATAAAAGGAGCTGGATATAAAAAAGTAGCGTTACTCACTGATGGCAGGTTCTCAGGCGCAACCACAGGGCCATGCATTGGGCATATTGAAATGGAGGCATATAATGGCGGAGCAATCGGGGCAATACAAGATGGGGATATTATAGAGATAGATATTCCAAACAGAAAGTTAGCTGTACAATTAAGCGATAAGGAGATTAAAGAGAGATTAAAGAATGTCAAAGCGCCAGAAAGAAAACTTACACCTTTATTAGAGTCTTACAGAAAGAATTTTTTAGGCATTAATTGTTATGGCAAGTAAACATCCCACATCTTTTCAGGAATTTCATTCTAACAAACCTGCTCCTTCAATGACTATCAATAGCTTAAAGATAATCCTTTTTATATGATTTTAAAATCAACTGCGTTATCTTGCCATGCTGATACATTTGACACACAATGCAAGCGATTTTATTTTATAGTTTTCCGTCTGAAAGGGAATTTTTATCAAGAGTGTTTATAATACTATGGAGATACTGGAATACATACATGTGAACCTGGACCTGGAGGAAATTAAGAGGGGGCTCCATATGGAAAAGAGGGGGGATTGGAGTCAAGTTCAAACCCTGATTAATGAAACCCGATCCCTAATATCAGCAAAGGCAGTTTATAAGGTTTGCTATATCACGTCAAAACATGAAGATGCCATAACGATAGATGGGACCTGTTTGAAGAGTCGTGTCTTGCGTAAGAATCTTCATACCGTGGAGCGGATTTTTCCATATGTTGTTACCATTGGCAATAGACTGGAAGAAAAGGCAAGAGCATGCAATGATTTATTAAAAAAGTATTATCTTGATATAATTGGAAATGTAGCCTTGACTGATGTAAGAAAATATCTAAAAGATCAGTTGCGGGCTAGATATGCCCTTGATGGTATGTCCTATATGAGTCCAGGGTCCTTGAAGGATTGGG
>CAZSWT010000160.1:0-2529 GCA_964611035.1 uncultured Desulfobacteraceae bacterium | reverse complement strand
TGATACCAGATGGATGGCCAGAAAAGGCAGAGGTGCCACAGGAGATGTTGGAGAGAGGGAGGTAATATCATGTATGATACAGTTAAGAAAATTCCTATTACGCTGGCAACTATTGCCATCTTCCTTACGCTTTTACATTATTCCCTGGCGTTTGGAAGCAATGTGACCCCTGTAAAGGGAGATGTGTTGCCGGAGATAAAAATTACAGTGCCTCAAAATGCTACTGATAGAAGTTATCTCGGCTTGGAAAGGAGTGGGTTTTTTAAAATACCTCAGATTAAAGCCACGATAGTTATCATTGAGATTTTCAGCATGTACTGCCCCTATTGCCAAAAGGAGGCACCAGAGATTAATCGGCTGTATAGCATTATAGAAGGTAATGCGGATCTGAAAGACAAAATCAAATTGATAGGGATAGGCGCTGGAAATTCATCCTTTGAGGTTGAGGTATACAAAAAGAAATATAATGTCCCCTTCCCCCTTTTTCCAGATGAAAATTTTTCCATCCACAAGTGCATTGGGGAAGTCAGAACGCCATACTTTCTGGGTGTTAAAATCAACGATGATGGAACACATCGGATCTTCTATTCACAGCTCGGTAAATTCAAAGGGGCAGAGCCATTTCTGGAATTCATGCTTCAAATATCCGGATTAAAGCAGGAGAAGTAACATGAAAAAACATGCTAAATTTATTGTAACATTGAGCGTAATATCCATTTTTCTGTATAGCGCAACGGCTTTTTGCCTTTCGGATGCGTTCAAGAATAATATCTATAACACTGGGCTTCTAAAGCCAACTGATAGTGTTCTGAAAGTAAAGGTGGGGGATATCGCACCTGACTTTTCTCTTCCAGTGGTATCTGGTGGAAAGATTTCACTTGGCAAGTACCGAGGGAAAAAGAATGTGGTTCTCTCCTTTGTTCCTGCGGCATGGACGCCCGTCTGCTCAGATCAATGGCCAGGGTACAACATCGTAGAAGATATTTTCGATAAGAATGATGCCATACTTCTTGGTATTACAGTAGATAACATCCCGACCCTGTTTGCGTGGACCAATCAGATGGGCAAGTTGTGGTTTCCTGTTCTTTCCGACTTCTGGCCCCACGGTGCCGTAGCTGACAGATTTGGCGTCTTACGTTCTGATGGGCTATCAGAAAGGGCAATCTTTGTAATTGATAAAGAGGGGATCATTCGATATATTGGTGTGGGGGATATCAATAAGAGACCTCGGCTTGAGGTCCTGGTAAATGAGCTTGAAAGGCTGGAGAAATAGACTATGAACTCAGAGGATTTCTTAGGATCCAACCAGAAATACAGAATGACCAACCAGCGCCAGGTTATTCTGGAAGAAATCCGGAAGGTCAATACTCATCCTACAGCAGATGAAGTTTATGAAATGGTGCGCAAAAGGCTACCACGTATAAGCCTGGGAACTGTTTATCGTAACCTTGAAATTTTATCCACATGCGGTTTGATACAAAAAATTGGACCCGTATCCAGCCAGATGCGGTTTGATGGCATTACAAAAAACCACTATCACCTTCGTTGTATTTATTGTGGTAAAGTAGAGGATGCTCCTATTGAAACAGTTGATGAATTAGAGAATGCTATTCGCGAGAAAAGCGACTATATTATAATAGGTCATAAACTTGAGTTTATCGGGATATGTCCAAAATGCGGGGAAAAAGAAAATATTTTTCAGGAAAAAGTAAAGAAATTGGGTTCTTCTCCAAATTAGTTGGTAGAAAAATGATTTACCAAAATACAACATATTGAAATTAAATGTAATTTCACCATTAACCTTTTTGATTAATTAGGCCATATTGTTAGGTGATAATGTTACTCCAGAAATTAAGTATTAACAGGAAATTACTTTTATAGGCAACTGCTATGATGAGCCTGGTAGGTACCCATTATCGGAGTTGCTTTTAAAAGCTATACCTACTGAAATCATTAATCAAATAAGATTTAAGCCTTAATCTTGACCAACTAATTTGGAGAAGATCCAGAAATTGTAATTAGGGAGGTCAAAGAAAATGTCTAAAGCGCTTATTATATATGCAACCAGGGCTGGATCTACTAAAAATATTGCTGAGCTCATTGCTGAAGGCATTCGTTTCACTGATGCTGAAGCACAAGTAATGAATGCCAATGAAATTAAGAATGAGACCGATTTTGAGGGTTATGATGCCTATGTGTTTGGATCTGCTACCTACCACGGGGAGATGATGCAGGGAATGAAAAAACTTCTCTTTCTTGCTGAGAAAATAAATCTTGAAGGCAGGCCAGGAGGTTCATTCGGCGCATTTGGCTGGAGCGGAGAGGCATCGTACCGTATCAACGAGACCATGGAGAATATATTCAAAATGGATATGGTGAGTGGTCCATTACGATTAAAGTCAACCGGGCTAGAAGGCGGAAAACAAATGGCCCAGGATTACGGACGAGAGATTGGGAAAAAATTGTCAGAATAATATCCTAAGAAGGAGGAAAAAATGGCAGAAGAAGAGAAAGAAGTAAAAAAAGAAG
>CAZSWT010000159.1:0-2569 GCA_964611035.1 uncultured Desulfobacteraceae bacterium | reverse complement strand
CCTGCTTGTGAAGGATTCGATTTCATTTTTATTTGGTATTTAATGGGGCAGTTCAGCACTTATAGGAAATGTTGATGTCTCAATATATAAAATAATAAATAATGGATTGTATTGATGAATTTTGATATAATTGATAAAATTACCGAGATTGAAACGATTGCTAAAGGTTCAAAGATTTGGGAACTTAATCGTTTGAGAAAATTTTACGGTTTTGGGAACTGGAAGAAAATGAAAGGTATTGCTCATATCCGACTTTCATCTGGAAAGATCAAATTAGCCGAGCTCCATTGGTACGAGGCTCATGGTATTGGTAAAAAAGAAATAAAACGTAAAAGGTATTTAGAGTAAACTATGCAAGAATCAAAACAAAATTTGCCGGAATTTGTGGTTTGCATCAATAATTCAGATTATCCTGCATCGTTAGAGCTGCATAAAATTTATCGTGTACTTGTTGATAAAGATGCTACAGAGGAGGCTGACATCCGTATTATTGATGAGAGTGGAGAGGACTATTTATACCCTTCCTCCTATTTTGTACCTATCCAAGTTCCTCAAACAGTTGAAAAATCCTTACTTAGAGCATCCTAATTCAATTATCCGTACCGAACAACAGCTTGGATATGGATGCTCATTTTGCTGTGCTCTATTCACACTTCTCAAGCTATGCGATATCATCATATTTTTCAGAATTCGATTATTTTCCCCGCTCCACCATCAGTGTATTTCTCCGGATATAGAGACTTTATCTCTGCTTTATGCTGGGTGCAATGGGTTGGACAAATAAGTTGTAAGTCTTTAAATAAATCATATTCATTGAACCCATGTAAACCACCGATAATTGCATAGAGCTGGCCAAACTGCGAAGCTGCTTTAAGAATATGCGCCATCCTTGGATGCGAGCACCCTACAATTACAACTATCCCTTTGTCTATTTTGACCGCCATGGATTGTTCTATATGGTCAAGTTCTCCGGTAGAGAAAACATTCTCATGTATCTTTAAAGGTTCACTCACCGAAACTACCTCCTTTACACCACGAACCCCTCTGAGTGAAGGAGGAACATAAACGGTAACATCGCTTTTCACATTAAGAAAGGCTGAAAGGCCGCCTACATGGTCAAAATGGGCATGAGAAATAAAGACCTCATCAATAGAGGTTGGATCAATGTTAAGCTTTTCCATGTTGGAAAGCAGTATGGATCCGTTTGTTCCAGTATCAAAAAGGATTGTTGGGGTATTTTCTATTTCAACCAAACAGGAAAATCCCCAATCAGCCTGAAGGCCCTCTTTGTAAACATCATTGTCATAGATCAAGGTAATTTTCATCTTTTCCTCCTGTTTTATTAAGACTACCTTTGTTCTGCGCCTTGCTATAGTTTTGTAGTAAAGCCCTCTAAAAATGTGTATGCCATCATAGGTTTCATATACCCGAAATTTGTTTCACCTTCAAGCACATTAACCGGAAAATAGGCAACATCGTAGTGAAACATACTATTGATTCTTATAGCTTCTTGCCTGGACTTTGTGGATACCTTTGGTAGAAAGATGCTGTGTTGATTTTGGATTTCATGCATAATATATTTTTCAAAAGCAAAAATAGTAATGATTAAGTGCATAAAAATATGGCAATATATTTATGAATCGAGACACTCAGTTTGATTTTTTGTAAATGGCTTGTTATGGTTAAGTGTTTTCTAACAAATTAATATAATTTTTAGAAGACCTTTAAAAAGACCAAGGATAAACTCGAATTAAAGCTAAGTGCTTCGATTCGCAAATACTATAACGTATTCTAATGGTTATAATCTTTGCGATTGTCTTCGACCATGAGCTCGGGCCGAATGGAGTAAATAAATACGTCATCGAATTTATGAATCGAGGGACTAAGCTATACAGATAATAAGCAGGGTTAGGAGGAAAGCGTATGCACAGAGAAAGGATTAAGATTGACCTTCTGATTCATGACCTTAAAGTTCCCCTGGCAGTTGTCGAAACAGGGCTCACTTCGTTACTACAGAGACGAGAAAAATACGGGCTCCTTACTGAAAAGCAGGAAAAGGTCTTAGCGAGAGCACAGAGAAATACAAAGGTCATCCGATCCTTGGTAAATGATATCCTGGAATTGGGAAGATCCAGGGAAGGGATAGTTGGCTTAAAGAGTTTAAAATTTTCAGATCTAATAGAGCAGGCCTTGATAGAAATCTTTGATTTGGTTGACCGCAACACATCGGAAAGGATAAGAATCTGCACTGACCTACCTGAACTGAGGCAGACATTAGAAAAAAAAGGTCTCATACTCCTTATAGAAGAAGCTCTTTGGTGTCAGGAAGTTTATTTAGATGAAGCAAAGATAAGACAGATCCTCAGGAATCTCTTGAATAATGCCTTAAAATATAGAAAAAGCCGGGTGGAATTAGAGGTCAATAAAAAGGATGTTCATCTTGTTTTTTCTGTCAAGGATGATGGTGAGGGTATACCTTCAATCTACCATAAAAAGATTTTTGAGAGCTATTTTCAGATGGATGTCACAGATTCTTACACTGTCAGGGGTCATGGATTGGGATTGGCCG
>CAZSWT010000158.1:0-2678 GCA_964611035.1 uncultured Desulfobacteraceae bacterium | reverse complement strand
GGCAGTGTATTAACTGTGGTCTCTGTGTCAAGGTATGTCCGGTGAACTTACTGCCAGGGATGCTGTCTATGTACTGTGCAAAAGACCAATTTGATATGGCAGAGACACAAGGCCTTTTTAATTGCATTGAATGCGGGTGTTGTGACTATGTATGCCCTTCACGAAGGCCCATGGTGCATCTCTTTCGGCATGCAAAGCATCAGTTGATGGAGGCTTGAAACCCTGGCCCAGACCTGGCATGCAAGGGTATATTTTCTAGCTATAAATTTTATAATTTTACAAATCAGGATTATTTTCCTGCGATGTCGCGCCAGGGCGGGCTTGAAACTGGAAACTTGTCGGAGCGTAGCGGAGATCCCGCCGGATGCGGGGAAACTTGTCGGAGCGAAGAGGAAGCGGGGAAACCGGAAACCTATAACAAATAACTCATCCAAGGAATAATCATGGAAAACAATAACCTGATCGTGTCCATGTCACCGCATCTCAGGGGGACACACTCTATAGAGTGGATGATGCGTACCTTTATCATCGGTCTCATCCCTGCTGCGGTGATGGCGCTCTATCTGTTTGGGATACGAAGCCTGATCATTATGGTGCTCTCTATGGCAACTGCGGTGATTGTTGAAACAGTCATAGAAAGACTCACCAACCAGAAGCTCACCTATAAAGACTGCCATGCGCTTCTCATTGGCTTCATGCTTGCCCTTATACTGCCTCCCTCTGTCCCCTGGTGGATACCAGTGGTAGGGGCATCTGTAGCCATAATATTGGGAAAACTCGTGTTTGGTGGCCTGGGCAACTACCCCTTTAACCCACCGCTTGTTGCCTGGGTGGTATTAAAACTCTCCTGGCCTGAGCGAATGAGTCTGTTCTTTGAACCCCACACACACAGCCAGGTATTAACCCCACTGATGGCACTCAAAGAAGACCCCTCACTTTTTTACTCCTATGATATGATTGACCTCTTTTTAGGGAACAAGGCAGGCCCTATCGGAACTGTCTGTGCCCTGGCAGTGCTCATTGGGGCAGCCTTTATCCTGTATCGAGGGGTGATACGCTGGCATATACCTATTGCCTTTCTCTTTGGTGTTGGGCTCTTTGCTGGTATCCTTCACGTAATCAACCCTGACGTCTATCCTCCTGTGATCTTTCACCTTCTCAGTGGGGGGCTGCTTTTAGGGGCCTTTTTTATTGCCCCTGAGCCAGTCACATCCCCGGTCACCCCCAAAGGCATGCTGCTGTTTGGGCTTTTGGCAGGCATACTCACCATGATCATTCGAATGTGGGGCGCCTATCCTGACGGCACCTTTTATGCAATCCTTATCATGAATGCTGCCACACCCCTCTTTAACTATCTCAAACCAAAGGAATATGGGAGAGTGAAACGTGCGTGATATAATAAAGATGATTATTGTGTTAACGATCATTGGTGCGGTATCAGGCCTGGCCCTTTCCCTCGTGTATGAGGGTACAAAGGCACCCATTGAGTACCAGACCATCAAGTTTGTAAAAGAACCGGCAGTAAAAAAGGTACTCACCGGCTATGACAACGACCCGATCGCTGATAGAAAGAAGATAATAATCGGGGAAGATGAGATGGGCAAACCCATTGAACTCATCATATTTCCTGCAAAAAAGACAGGAGCTACCTTTGCGGTTGCCCTTGAGGGAAAAGGAAAGGGATTCCATGGCCTCATCGGGGTGATGGTTGGAGTGAGCAAGGAAGGGAAACTGCTTGACATTGGTATCACCTCTCATTCAGAGACCCCGGGCGTAGGATCAAGGGTAACCAAGCCCTCATTCACCAACAAGTTTCAGGGACTGCCTGCAAGGCCGGGGGTCACAGTGGATGGCATAAGTGGTGCAACCTATTCAAGCAAGGGTGTGATGAGTGCAGTCAACCAGGCACTCGTGTATGTAAATAAATTTAGCAAGGAGATCTTTTAATGTCTATCAAGGATGAGTTTACCAAGGGATTATGGCAGACCATTCCACCCTTTCGATTGGTCCTGGGGCTGTGTCCGACACTGGCTACTACCACAACCGGCCTCAATGGTATGGGAATGGGACTGGCCACCACATTTGTATTGGTATTTTCCAATCTCTTTGTCTCACTGCTCAGACGGTTTATCCCCAGCCAGGTGCGGATCGCCTCATTCATTGTTATCATCGCCTCATTTGTGGTGATCGTCGAGCTTGTGATGCAGGCCTATTTTTACCCCCTGTTTAAGATCCTGGGGATATTTATTCCACTGATCGTGGTCAACTGTATCATCCTTGGCAGGGCAGAGGCCTTTGCATCAAAGAATGGCCCCATTGCCTCTCTTGCAGATGGCCTGGGTATCGGTCTTGGCTTTACCATATCACTCTTTGTGTTGGGCTGTATACGGGAGCTTTTGGGCAGCGGCACCCTCTTAGAGATCCCTGTTATGTGGTCCAGCTTTGAGCCCTTTACCTTTATGTTAAAACCCCCGGGTGCCTTTGTTGCCCTTGGGATATTGCTTGCAGCCATGAATCTCATCACCCAGGTGCAGGCACGAAAGGGAGGTGGGAGATAATGACCGACTTTATCCTCCTTATGATAAGCGCCATCCTAGTCAATAATATCCTTTTGATACGGTTCTTAGGCAACTGTCCCTTTTTAGGGGTATCCAGAAGCATGGACACCGCCACAGGCA
>CAZSWT010000157.1:0-2802 GCA_964611035.1 uncultured Desulfobacteraceae bacterium | reverse complement strand
ATTTTTCGTAATGGAGTAGTTTTTCTATTGACAGCCGGAGGCCTTATAAGTGTTATGCGTATTATCTTCCAGCATCTTTCGCTGCTTTCTCAATCCAATCCCCCATATTTTCATACCCCTTGTCATTGTTCCAAAGATAAAATTCGTAGCCTTTTGGAATTTTCCCGCATCGGTCTGAAGTATTACCTTGGAGGTCTTCTATTTTACTTATATCTATACCCAAAAGGCCGTTTCCTGTTTCTTCGCTCTTTTCAATTTCATATTTTACCCATCGGCTATTACATGTTTTTTCACCTACTAACACAACCGTTACAGATGTTCCTTCAAGCTGCTTGTTTATCCAGTTTTTTATTGCCGTATCACCTTGTCTTTTTAACTCTTCAAAATCTGCCGCATCAATGAAACCAGCCGCTTCCTTTCCTTGAGTAACCCAGCTGTTTCTAACAACCCACGCTCTTGAAACGTCTTGCTTATATTTAAAACTAAAAAAAACTCTTCTTGCCATAACATATCTCCTTTCTAATTAAAATTGTTCATATATAAATATCCACATATCAAAATAATAATTATTGGTAGATATAGTATCCAAATTGTTTTTGAAAATAACACTCTTAAATATGAGTATTTTCCTTTTATATATAAATCAGGTCTCATCTCAAAAGGTTTTATGTCTTTTGGTTTTTCTGTTACACCTGCCACATCGTTATACAAACCTCGAAATTTTCTTTCTTGCATTAAATAATATGCATCCAGTGCCCAGAAAATAAATGCTGGAAAAACACCTATGATGATAAAGCAGGGATTCTTTGTAGAAGCATATAATGCTAAAACGGCTGATATTATAACTATTGCCCATTCTTTTAGTTGGAAAGAATTAGTATTCATCCTTGTTATTACATTTTGGATGAATTCTAAATGTTTTAGCTTTTCTTCCATCATAATTATCTCCTTTTTTAATTTTCACATCAACCTCGGATTATACTGCCTATATGCAGCCTTATATTACTGCAAAACAAAATCTATATTGAAATTATACAATAAATGAAATGTGTTGCCTGATATTGAGTATAATATTGAAATTGAAAAATACTGAAACTGAGTATGTGATATGAAACTGCTGGATCAAGTCTGAGATGTAATACGGAAAAAAGTATTACTCTATTCGTACTGAACAGGTATATGTTAATAGGAATAACTAATTAATTCTACTCCATTTCTTAAAAAAATCAAGGGTGATTTTAGTGGGTAGGAAATGAGTATGCCATATACCTACTTTTTAAAAGGAGGCCATCTCTAAAAACATATAGGAAACAATAACTTACAAAGAATCACGATTCATTTAAACAAAAAAATAGGGCTGAGATTGCTCCCAGCCCCTTTTTCATTTAGTAGTTGATTGCTTTATCGAACTGTGCTTCTATCCTCCCTGTAAAGTTCAAATGGATTGTTTTATATTTACTCTTTATTATCTTTCATTATCGAGGCATACTAAAATTAATATCCCTTAAAGTCAAGACGATCAATAATGGATACCGTAAATGATATTTTTTCTTTAACATGTGTAGTACGATAATGTTAATTTTCAAATTCAGAGCGAAAAGTAAATAATGCGAATAAAAATATTTGACCTTTAATTTTTATTTGATATAAAAGGAACTTCTTTAAATTAGGGCAATAGCAATGAAACTAAAAAAAGACAGAAAAGTCATTCTTGATCAGAAGGATATAAAGCAAGCACTTAAAAAAATTGCGCAACAGATAATTTCTAAGCATAAATCTTTGAAAGATATTGTTTTAATTGGAATTAGGACGGGAGGAGCTTTTTTGGCTTATCGTCTACGAGATGAGATTTCTAAAAAAGATGAGGAAAAACCTCCAACTGGTGTGCTGGATATTAATTTATACCGTGATGATTGGACGAGGATAGGCCCCAACCCAAAATTGGGAAGTACAGAGATTGCCTTTTCCATAGACGATAAAATGATTATTTTAGTAGACGATGTGCTGTATACAGGCAGGACAATAAGAGCAGCAATGGATGCACTGATAGATTTTGGTAGGCCGAAAAAGATTGAGCTGGCTGTGCTAATAGACAGAGGAGAGGAGCAAAGGGAACTACCTATAATGGCTAATTATGTAGCTAAGGAATGGCAGACCTCTGGAAACGCTACTGTTAATGTCTATTTGAAGGAAAATGGACCTCATGACCAGGTTGTAGTAGAGGAAAAAGAGGATAATTTATAGGAGGGGATATTTCATGATTCTAACACTATCTGTTACTACAAGGAACCGATCTGAGATGATAGACATAACCTCCAAGGTAGAGGAGGAGTTGAAAAAATCAGGGCTAAAAGATGGGCTGTGCTTTCTTTTTGTACCACATACTACAGCCGGAATAACAATTAATGAAAGTGCTGATCCAAGTGTTGCAACAGATATCCAGGCAATGCTTAATAAACTTATCCCCTGGGAAGAATCTTACAGGCATCTGGAAGGAAATTCTGCTGCTCATATTAAAAGTAGTTTAATAGGGAATTCAGTAATGGTTTTTGTTGAATCCGGCCATCTAAAATTGGGTACATGGCAGGGGATTTTCTTTTGTGAGTTTGATGGACCTCGATCAAGAAAGCTCTATATAAAATTTCATTAACTGTTCACGTAGCCACCAAGTCACAAAGACACAAAGGGTATTAAATGGTCAATGAAAAACTATCAATTATCAATTTTAAATTGCTAATTTTAAATTGTAAATTGTTAATCTTGGTGCCTTGGGGTCTTAGTGGCTGAATAGTTACAAATTTC
>CAZSWT010000156.1:0-2991 GCA_964611035.1 uncultured Desulfobacteraceae bacterium | reverse complement strand
TGCGTAGGATCATACCCCAAAACGCCGACCTGTGTCAACCGGATAGGCATGCTATGAACTTAGCCGCCTGCGGCGGAGCTTTTTTTCGACAGGATTAACTGGATTTACATGATTTTTTATTTATCCTGACTATCCTGTCTATCCTGTCAAAAAATGGTATTTCCTATACTATCAAGTTACAATTCCTTAACTTTAAGTATTTTAGGCATTTTTAGTGCTTAATTTAATAGCCTGCACGCATCTTTTACATAATGTAGGGTGATCTTTATCATGTCCTACCGTAGAATCATGGCTCCAGCACCTCTCGCATTTATTAAAAGGGGATGGCATTACCTTGATTACTAAACCAGGGTATTCCTGGCTTTCGTAACCTCCCTCAATTTTTCCTTCACCTACAAATTCAACAGCAGAGATAATACAGATAGACCTCAATTCCTCCCTGTAATCTTTCAATCCCTGTAAAAGATTGTGGGGAAGAGCCAAACTTACCGCTGCATCCAGGGAATGACCAATAATCTTTTCATTTCTGGCGAGCTCCAGTGCCTTGGTAATCTCCTTACGAACATTTAATATTACCTCCCAGCGCTCGATCAGTGCGTTATCTTTAAACTCCTCTCTGGCGGGTATAAATAAATCTGTATGGATGCTGATTGACTTCTCTTTATTATGAGTATATCCCCATACCTCATCAGCTGTAAAGGGGATGATGGGGGCCACAAGCCTGACAAGACATTCTAAGATTTCATTCAAGGCTGTCTGCGCAGATCTTCTCTCTTTTGAATTAAAAGGAGTCGTATAAAGCCTGTCTTTTAATATATCCAGGTAAAAGGAAGAAAGGGTAAGAACACAGAAATTATAGACGGCCTGGTATATAGAATGATACTCAAATCTTTGGTATGATCCTATTACCTTTTCCGTTAATTCCTGAAGTTGGTGAAGGGCCCATCTATCAAGTTCGAGTAAATCCTGATAAGGGACGGCATCTTTTAAGGGATCAAAATCATAAAGATTCCCAAGCAAATACCTGAAGGTATTTCTAAGCCTTCGGTACGCCTCTGTCAACCTGTCTAAAATTTCCTGCGATAGGCGTATATCACCCCTATAGTCCTCAGAGGCTACCCAGAGCCTTAATATCTCAGCACCATATTTATTAATGACCTCTTCCGGAGAGATAACATTACCCCGAGATTTGGACATCTTTCTTCCGTTTCCGTCAACCACAAATCCATGTGTTAGGACAGATTTAAAGGGGGCTTTATCCCTTGTACCCACTGAACATAAAAGAGAACTGTGGAACCAGCCTCTATGCTGATCACTTCCCTCCAAATATAAATCGGCAGGATACCTCAGATAGTCCGCCCTACGCTCAAGAACAGTAAAGCTTACACCAGAGTCAAACCAGACATCCAGGATATCTGTTTCCTTCCTGAACGTATCCCCGTGGCAGAGAGGGCAGGTTGTCCCTTCTGGTAAAAGCTCATGAGCAGGCAAATCAAACCAGATATCTGTGCCATGTTTTTCTACAAGGTCTGCTACATGATTAACGATCTCCTGTGTGATTACGTAATTTCCGCATGTGAGGCAGTAAAAAATAGTTATCGGTACACCCCACAAACGCTGCCTGGAGATACACCAATCAGGTCTATTCTTAACCAGACCAAAAATCCTCTCCCCCCCCCAGCTTGGGATCCAATCCACAGCCCTTATGGCCTTAAGGGATTTTTCTCTTAAATCCTTCTTGTCCATTGAGATAAACCATTGCTCTGTGGCCCTAAATATAACAGGCTTTTTACATCTCCAGCAGTGGGGGTATGAATGGGTAATCGTTTCTTCTTTAAGCAATGCCCCTAACTCATTCAACTTCTCAATAACGTTTCTATTGGCCTCAAAGACCTCTTGACCAGCGAAAAATTCAACATCTTCTGTAAATCTCCCTCTCGCGTCAACAGGGGAATATATTTCAAGATTATATTTTAGGCCGCTTTCATAGTCCTCCTGCCCGTGCCCGGGTGCAGTGTGAACACAGCCAGTGCCCGCATCAAGGGTAACGTAATCGGCGAGAATAATTACTGACTCTCTATCATAAATAGGATGCTTGGCCTTAAGACCTTCTAACTCACGGGCACCAAACCGTTCCAGAAGAGTGTACTCTTCAATACCCACTTTCTTTAAGAAAGACTCTAAAAGGCCTTCAGCCAATATCAAAACACCATATTTCTCCGTATCAACCGCAACATATTCCAAATCAGGATGAAGGGCCACTGCCAGATTAGCCGGTATAGTCCAAGGGGTTGTAGTCCATATAGCGATGAAAATATCTTTTCCAGCAAGGGAAGAATATTTTTCTGTTAAATCAGAAACAAAGGGAAATCTTACAAAGATAGAGGAAGATGTATCATCCTCGTATTCAACCTCTGCTTCTGCCAGGGCAGTACTACAAGAATTACACCAGTAGACAGGTTTTTTGCTTTTAAGAAGGCTGCCATTAAGTGCAAACTTGCCAAACTCCCTCACAATAGTGGCCTCATATATATAGTTCATAGTCAAGTAAGGATTATCCCACTCACCTAAAACTCCAAGTCTCTTAAATTCGTCCCTTTGAATCTTTATGAAATGACCAGCAAAATCTCGACACCTTTTTCTGACCTCTGACTGGGTCATCTCAAGCTTTTTATCTCCAAGTTCATGGTCTACCTGCCATTCTATAGGAAGACCATGACAATCCCATCCAGGTACATAGGGAACATCATATCCATCCATCTGCTTTGATTTAATAATTATATCCTTTAAAATCTTATTAAATGCAGTCCCCATATGAATATTGCCATTTGCATAAGGCGGGCCATCGTGCAGAATATACTTGGGTCTTCCTTGAGATGTTTTCCGTATTATAGAATAAATATCCTCTTGCTCCCATTTTTTTAATATTTCAGGCTCTTTTTTGACAAGATTTGCCTTCATGGGAAAATCAGTGTGTGGAAGATTGAGTGT
>CAZSWT010000155.1:0-3026 GCA_964611035.1 uncultured Desulfobacteraceae bacterium | reverse complement strand
TTTTTTCCTCTGTGGGTATAGGTCTCCTGCTCTGGTATGGAGGTGGAAAAGTTATATCAGAACAGCTCACTCTGGGCGCTCTTGTAGCCTTTATCGGTTATATCCAGATGTTTTTTAAGCCCATAAGGGATATTTCAGAAAAATACAATATAATGCAATCTGCCATGGCCTCGATGGAGCGAATATTCGCGCTTATGGATCAAAAGGAGATAATTCAGGAACCAGAGATGCCTAAGAGACCGGTGAAGGCTGAAGGCCATCTTCAGCTAAAAAACCTCTCTTTTGCCTATGAGAAGGGCTTCCCGGTCCTCACCGACGTTTCCTTCGAGATTAAGCCAGGTCAGGTGGTTGCCCTGGTTGGGATAACAGGGTCAGGAAAGACGACAATAATTAATCTTATTGAGAGATTTTATGAATTTGAAACAGGAAACATCCTTTTAGATAGCCTTGATATCAGAGAGTGGAAGATAGAGGAGCTACGTTCCCAAATAGGCCTCGTTATGCAGGATGTGTTTATCTTTGCCGGCAGTATTGCAGAAAACATATCCCTGGGAGATAAAAAGATACCAAAAGAAGTCCTGGAAGAGGTTTCCAGGCAGGCAAATGCCTATAACTACATAATGCGTCTTTCAGAGGGTTTTGATCATGAGGTAAAAGAAGGGGGTGTGACCCTCTCCGGTGGTCAAAGACAGCTCCTGGCCCTGAGCAGGGCATTGGCCTATAATCCAACTCTTCTAATTTTGGATGAGGCCACCTCCAGTGTTGATCCTGAAACAGAGCGTTTGATTCAAGACTCTATTTTTACCCTTTCAAGAAGGCAAACTACCCTTATTGTTGCCCACAGACCATCAACCATTCAGCATGCGGACAGAATTCTTGTTATGCATCACGGGCATATTGTTGAGCAGGGTACCCATAAGGAACTGATGGCCTTGGGAAATATTTATTTTCGTCTTAACCAATTACGTGAAAAAAATGCAAGTCGAAAGGATCGAAGCGGATACACTTCTTTAGCATGATGGAGGCCTAAGAAATACATGGAATAGAGTTTAGCCTCAGAGATCCAAGAAGGGAATAGGCAGAATGTAGTCGAGTCAATGAAAAATAAAAAAAAGAAATACCGTTTTTGTTAAAAGCCTTCTTCTCTAGTCACATAGTAGTTAAGGGTGTCCTTATCATCTTCATTAAGATCTATGAATACAATACCAATGTCATAGGTTTTATTATCAGGATTTATCTCAGTTCTTACGACCGTCGCCTTACCTTCAAAAAAATCAAAAGAGCCCGGCATCAAAAAGGTGATTTTTATAATAGTGCCCAGTTCAACTAATTGATTATATCTAAATAAAACACCGTTCCCACTAATATCAATTGATTTGCCAACTTTAGAAAAGAAATGACGTTTTGTTTTAGCATCAATATCAATTTTAATGTTAAAATTGCTTTTAACCCTTATATATTTCCTTCTTTCATCTATATTTTTTTCCATAAGGGTCCTTCAATGTTTTTCATGCCCCGATGCTAATACTACATAATTTGTTGATGCAGCTCCTTTTTACTGAGAGAGTATAATAATAACTAAGCTTGTGCGTCAAGTGAAATTCAGCACAATATATAGGGGAGTAATGGTGTTATTTTTTAAAAAATTGAGAAAGATTATGGCTGATAATTTTGGCTAAAATTCTATATTATAGGACTTTCTTGATAAGCAATAATGTAATATCATCATTTTGTGTCTCTTGGAAATCCCTCACTTCTTTTAGTATGTTTTTTAGAATAAGTTCTAATTCTAAGTGAGAATATCTGTTCAGCGCCTGTTCTAAACGCTCTTGTCCGTATAACTCTCCCTCCTTATTGGCAGCTTCTGTAACACCATCTGTAAATAATAGAATAATATCTCCTTTATTAATTGGCACCAAAACATCTTTCAGATATTTTCTAATATCCTGAAAAATTCCTATCCATGTACCTTCAGTAGGAATAATTTCTGTTTTTCCTAAATTAGCTCGATGGATCATAATATCCTGATGTTTTCCAGTTATAGACATTATCCCTAGTTTATCTAAACGTATTAAGGAAATCGTCATATAGTGATCCGAGCCTAGCCTTGAAATATTCTCTTTGATAATAGAGTTAACAGAACTAAGAATGGAAGAGGGCTTGAGGCTACGTTTGTTTTTTACTAATGAAGAAACACTTGTTTGAGTCATCATCATAATTAATCCAGCTTCAACACCATGGCCTGAAACATCCCCAATGGTAACCCAGAGCTCTCCTGTTTTCTTTGGTATAAGATCGTAATAGTCACCTCCTACTTCCTCTGCTGGCTCCATCATTGCAGCAATTCTATAATATCCTATCATTTTATTTTCTCTTGGCAAAAGGGATGTCTGAATTCGTTTTGCAATCTCCATTTCACCCCAGAGAGCATCACGCGCTTCTTCCAATTCTTCTCTGGACTGAGCCAGGTCTTTATTCGATTCGATTAATTCTACACGCAAGAAAAACTCCCTTTTGATTAGCTCATGTCTAACATGAGTGATGCTGACTGCAACAATAACTGTTGTAATGGTAAAGTATAGATTGTTAACCAACATTGCTTGATCAAAAGGTCCTCCCCAAATAGAATTAGCAATAATATACATGAGAACAATGAGGCTACCGTTTATTGCGGAATGAACTGCTTGCCATGGAAGAAGAATATTAACAGCAATGATAACAAGGTTAAGCCCCGCATAATAACTGGAATTAAATCCACCGAGGTTAACAGTCATTAAAACAATCATGCCACCACCAATAATGGCGAATATATAACCATGATAGTAGGGAGGCTTTTCAGCCATGGTACGGCGAAGAAAAATATATTGAATAATAAAGGCTAGAGTCGCAACAAATCGATAGATACCAAACCGTAACAATAATTCTTTTGGCATCATAAAATAGTCGAGGAGAAAAAAAAGGGGGAAAAAGATAGCGCCGAGAATAAGAAGAATTTTTAACCAGGAATGAATAATGCTGTTTAAGTA
>CAZSWT010000154.1:0-3031 GCA_964611035.1 uncultured Desulfobacteraceae bacterium | reverse complement strand
AAATGCTGTTTGCCACATGACCTGTGCTATGGGTACGGTGAGCCGGGAAATGATATTGAAAGAAAACGGGTAGACGAAACATTTTACAGTGATCTTGTTATCAAGGCCGACATGCGTAAATGGTTAGCCTCTGCGTTTCTTTCTGCGGTTCGAATAGATGGAAAAGAAGAGTTCGGGTTGTCCTTTTCATGGGGATTTGCGCATAAATAAAGGTATTCATCAAACATATAGAGGCACAACAAAAAGGGATCAAACCTGCTCTTCGCCCATTTAAATAACATCATTGAGAAAAAGACCAGAGTCAAACCCCAGATTTTAAACTAATGCGCTTTTTTTATAGCCTTTGTATTTTTTAAAGGCGTAATATACTACGTCTTATAAGACATCTTGTATTAATGTTAGAAGAATAAGGAGAAATTATGACTAACGAGCCGACACAAAAATTAGCAGTATTGATTGACGCAGACAATGCCCAACCCTCAATCGTAGAGGGATTGTTGGCAGAAATAGCGAAATATGGAACCGCAAACGTCAAGAGGATCTATGGAGACTGGACCGGATCTCAGTTAAGGAGCTGGAAAGAAGTTTTGCTGCTTCTTTCAATTCAGCCAATACAACAATTTCGTTATACAGTAGGGAAAAATGCTACAGATGCCGCTATGATAATTGATGCAATGGATTTGCTCTATACAAATAAATTTGATGGTTTTTGTATTGTTTCAAGCGATAGCGATTTTACCAAATTGGCCTCAAGAATAAGAGAATCGGGTCTTGTCGTGTATGGGTTTGGAGAGAAAAAAACGCCAGGACCTTTTGTTTCCGCTTGTGACAAATTTATATATACAGAGGTTTTGACATTCAAAGAAGATGACACTCTATCCATAAAACGAAAATCTGCTAATGCGCTAAAGCAGGATACGAAGCTGGTCAATCTATTAAGGAATGCCGTCGAGGCATCATCAGATGATAGTGGATGGGCTCATCTTGCACCGATGGGAAGCACCATTGCCAAGCAGTCCCCAGAGTTTGACCCGCGAAACTATGGATACAAAAAGTTAGGTGAACTTTTGGCAGCAACAAAGCTATTCCAGATAGAAGAAAGAACAGTAGGCGATGGCCCCTCAAAGGCAGTTTATTTAAAAGACAAAAGAAAGAAATAAAGAGAAAAACTTGTGAACAATTTACTGGAGTGGACAGCAAGGTGAATTGGGGCCACATCTTGATCTGTGATTTAATCCATCCTAATTTTTTACATCTTAGCTCAACCTATCGAATTAATGGTGATAAAGGGCTCAAACCTACTCTTAGCATATTTAAAGAATATCATTGAGAAAAAAGGTCAGGGTCAAATCTTAGGTTTTAAATCAATACATCAAAGAGACTATTATAAGACTCTGGAAAAACCAGCCTGATAGAAAAATCATCAAGGTGGAGGATTGGAGAGGATAATAGGAGTTGATTCTATCTCTTGGCTAGTACACATGATATGCAGAAGATTTTCTGTATAGTAATTACTGCTGAAATTTCAGGAGAGCTACATGAAGTATTCACCGATTAACTTGGAAGAAAAGCTCGATAAGTTTTCAGAGCATTGGTCGCCGAAGATCATCGCTCAGATGAATAATTACCATTTCAAATTGGTTAAATTCCAAGGCGACTTTGTTTGGCACAGTCATGCTGATACCGACGAGGTCTTCATCGCTCTTGATGGCGAAATGAGCATCGAATTCCGTAACGGTAAAGTTGACTTGAAGGCAGGAGAAATGTTTGTCGTCCCGAGGGGAGTGGAACACAAACCATTCGCCAAAGAGGAATGCAAGATCATGCTTGTTGAACCCGCTGGCACAATAAACACGGGTGATGCAGGTGGCGAACTGACAACGGAAGAAAATGTTTGGATATAATTGGTGTCAGATCTGCTCTTGACTCATTTAACAAATATCATTGAGAAAAAAGTGCGGGGTCAAACCTTAGGTTCTATGTTGATATGGGTTTTATTTCTCAATAAGCACGGTAATCGAATTAATTCCGATCACTCATTGTTAAACATATAGATAGCAATCATCATGGATAATCAACTTATAATAAAAGCCTTAGGCATTTGGTATACCTTCATTTCCTTACCAGCTTTAGCAATTGTGGGGGTGGCATATTTCCATAAATATCACACAAAGGGTGGAATGTTGTTTGGTTGTGGTGCAGTGGCAGCCGCTGTTGTTAAAGGGGTCAAGTCTTTGTTTGACTCATTTAAAAAATATCATTGAGAAAAAAGCTCAGGATCAAACCCCGAGTTCTATGTTGATACGGTTTTATTTCTCAATAAGCACGGCAAAGAATTGAAATTATGGTTCTTTTTATATTTTGGAATTTTTTGCATAATTGTTTAATATAATGGAATTAATTCCGGTCACTTAATGGTTGGGGTGCCTGGGAGTTCATTAAAATTTTGACATCGTTCCCCATTTGTGCTACAATCTGGTTCAATGGAGGTGAATCATGGATAAAACTTCGACAGTAAGAGCCAGAATCAAACCTGAGCTGAAAAATAAAGCGGAGCAAGTGTTCCGTGATCTCGGGTTGAGTACCACTCAAGCGATCACCCTTTTTTACAGGCAGGTCGAACTGCAAAACGGCCTTCCCTTCGACGTCGTCATACCAAATGAGACTACACGCCGCACTTTTAGCGATACGGACGCTGGTCGTAATTTAGTCGTATGCGAGGACGCGGAAGATATGTTCAAAAAATTAGGCATCTGATGCTTACTCCAATATACACCCGACAGTTTGATCGAGACGTTAAACGGATGCAGAAACAGGGAAAGAACCTAGAGAAGCTCAAAATTATCATACAGTCCCTGCTGGTGGAAGGGCAATTAGACCCTATCCATCGGGATCATAAATTGATCGGTAATTGGCAGGGGCTCCGAGAATGCCATATTGAATCTAACTGGCTTCTCATTTACAAGGCTGAAGCGGATCGTATCGTTTTTGAACGCACAGGAACTCACTCAGACTTGTTCCAAAAATAATT
>CAZSWT010000153.1:0-3248 GCA_964611035.1 uncultured Desulfobacteraceae bacterium | reverse complement strand
GGTTTTACCTCATATCTTCCTCCTCTTGCATAGCCAAGGAGCTGAGATGTGAGCTTTGAGCCACTCTGTACTGATTTTTCAATGTTTGTTAATCGTTCATAGTGTGGATGATTGGGGTTGGTATCTAAGAGCATCAAGGAGGTATTTCCCTGGATAGACATAAGGAGGTTATTGAAGTTATGGGCAATGCCTCCTGCTAAAGTACCAATAGCCTCCATCTTCTGGGCCTGGAGAAGTTGGGATTCGAGGTTCTTTTTTTCTGTGATATCTCGTACAATACCTCGAAATCCTTTTCTCTGACCTTCTGTATCCTTTATGAGAGATACTGAGGCCTCTACATATCTTTTGGTTGTGTCTTTTCTAATAATCTCGAAATCAAATATCCTGGTAGGTTTTCCTGTTTCATACACTCTGTTGAAGGTTTGGAATAGTCTTTTAGCAGTCTCCTTCTCTGTGTACTCTCGGTTATTCATACCCATTAATTCGTCATTGGTATATCCAAAGGTGTTGCATATGGAATCATTGAAGAAGGTAAAGTTGCCAGCAATATCAAGCTCATAATAGCCTTCTTCAATACTTTCAAGGATTGTGCGGTATTTTTCTTCAGAGTATTTAACATCCTCCTTCCTCCGTCTAAGCTCAGTGATGAGTCTTGATAACTGATTAATTTCTTTTAATCGCGTCCTTCCAGTCTCTTCCGCTATCCTCTTATAATACCTGGACTCTTGCATCGCTTCCTCAACACCTTCTTTAAATTTTTTATGTTCTTTAACCATACTTTCATTGCTCAGCTAAAATCAGCAAGACTCCTGTCCAGTCTAACCCTCTACTCTTCTTAAGAAGGGGGGCAATTTCAACACCAGAATAAAAACCTAATAGTGGAATATTATAGTGATTGAGCACTTCCTGTATCTCTGAAGCTTCTTCAATTTTTGTATTTAAGTATTTTGCCGTCCGTCCAGCACAGTCGATATACATCCCGAAAAGAGCTTTTCTTCCCTCTGCTTTTATTTGCTCTATTAGCTCTGTTGAATTACTCTTTGCTGATTCTATCATTTTTGTGGTATCTCGTAACATAAATTGTATTTCTGTACCTTCTTCAAAGTCTGGTTCAAAAATACCAATACCTTCTCCGTTAGGTAAAACGCCTGTAATCAGCCTATTCACATAATTAGCTTCTTTCGGTTCCCCAAATCTTTCCCCAAAGTTTTTGCCTATTGTTAAGAGATCGACAGGGTGCTGATTTCGCCAGTCCTGATTGCCAAATAACTCATCAATCATTTCAACAATTGGTTTTCCATCCAATTCATAAATGTATGAACCCTGTATTTTTGTAATCCTATGATACACACCATCTAATGGGCTACAGCCATGCATGATCCGGAAGTAGGGTTTGAAATCCCCAGTCAATAACGTCCCAACAACACTTTGGTTACCAACATAGCTACCGCAAAACTGTTTCGGGGGGCTCAGGTCATAGTCTCCTATAACACCTGCACCTATAATAGGCACATTTGAGCGGAGTTCTTGTGTGATCCCCTCAAGTAACGGTGATGAGGCATTTAAAGTCGGAGGTGTATTATTTATTGCAGGGATTTTTATTGAATCATACAATATAAATAAAAGACTGGCTTCTGGTTCCTTTGCTAATGCGTGTGCTAATTGTATTCCTGCTAATCTTTCATCTCTATCTAAATTATTGACTACCGCTACTTTCGTTCGTATTGTTTCTAACTGCATTACTGCAGCACCGGCAGGATAGCCTTCATGTGACAAACAATCATTAGTGATGAGGCCAATAGTTGAGCCGCCAATTATTGGTATCTCATTCCCTACAACTGATTGCAGTCCTTTAAAGAATCTATTATGATCGAGTTGCCCGCTGCAAAAAGAAATTATAAAATCTGGTCTATCTATTGTGCCCTTTACTATTGCATTTTCAGCTACTTTTTTGCCTGACAAGAGGGCATCTTTTTCATTGCAGTATCCAATTCCTACTTTCATTTTATATCTCCTTAATTCTTTCATTGAATTCTTTATAGCTCGTTTTCTCGGCCATGGAAAGCCCTCCAATTGCCATAACTACATTTACCAGGACGAAATAATTAATTCTGATGCGGGCTTACTTATAATATTTAGCATATATCATTTTCTCAAATGAGGGATCAAAGAGATAAGAAAATATGCCAAATATTATCTTAGAATAGTCTACGGTGAATTTCTATAGGAAAAATGCAATTGTCAAGGCTTTCTTTCTGTTTTCTTTCTGTAAAGGAGAAGGTGTTACATAGTGTGATTTAAGTCTATAGTAAAAAAGCTCTGCCTCGGGGGCCCAGAGCGCTTCATGCATCTGGCCATGACTTCTCACCGAGGGCAATACGACAAAGGTCTGTGATAAAAATTTTGGGCAGACCAAGCTGCGAGGTGGGTCGGCGCAACACTGCGTCACATATTGGACAGATAGTTATGAGGGCATCGGCGCCGCATTCGATAGCGTCCTTAACGTTTTTCTGCTGAATATCAATGGCCAGCTCTCTGTTGGTTTGGATAATTGGTGCGGTGCAGCAGACGGCGTTCAATCGCTCATACCTCCTGGGTGGTCGCTCTACCCCAATGAGCTCGAAGATCTCGTCCAAGAAAGCATCTTGTTCCGGTAGCCATCTGGTGGCACAGTTGGCATGGTATGCGACCTTCTTGCCCAGAGTGGTGATGCTACTCTGGTGGTCCCTTAGATAGTTGCGCAGGTGCTCGAACAGGTGCATGTATTTGAAGGGAACGGTAATGCCATACTCCTTGGCCTTCAGGTGCGCCAGGACGAAACCCTCATTGTGGATATATACGATCTCCTTACGCAGGCTTGCCAGCCTATCGATAACATTCTGGATATACTTCTCAACAAAGCTCTCCCCACCCATATGTACAAGGCCAACGAGGGAATTATACTCACTCCCTCTCACCACGGTCATGCCCTTAAACAGCATACTTTCAAGGGTACCCTCAGGGAACTGTCGAAACTCGAAAAAGTCGAATGACAGAACCGGCTTATCAGGGTCACCCTCTATCAGCTGGCCAGGCTTTCCTCGGCCTTCGAGTCCATTGGCCATTTCATTTAGGACAGGTGCAAAAGTTTCTACTATGGGGCAGGTACCTATTTTTTCCTGCATCTTGTAGATAAGGTTAGAGGGGTCAGCTCCGGTCGGGCAGTAATCATTACACGCATTACAGGTGATACACGTGTTCAGGATGTC
>CAZSWT010000152.1:0-3417 GCA_964611035.1 uncultured Desulfobacteraceae bacterium | reverse complement strand
TCAACGCCTGGATAAAGTTGAAATATGATGGCAGGTATGAGAATATACTCGAACAGGACAGAGAGTATTTCAACAGGACGGTTGTTGAGAAGGTGTCACGCTGGATCAAGGACACTTATCTGGATATTAAAAAAGCCCTTAAAGGCAAGAGATAACAATGCCAATCATTGAAGCATGGGAACAACTATTAAGCGCTATGGGAATTACCGCCTGAACTGGATATCATAGAGGTTCCTGTATCTGCCGTTTGCGGCAATAAGTTTTTTATGAGTGCCTGATTCAACAATTTTGCCCCCCTCCAGAACATAGATCATATCAGCCCTTCTGATTGTATTCAGACGATGGGAAACAATAAAAACAGTCCTCTGTCCAAGAAGATTTTCTATGGCCTCCTGGATAAGAAGCTCACTTTCTGGATCAAGCGCTGAGGCAGGCTCATCAAGTATTATAATAGCTGGATCCTTAAGCATAGCCCTGGCTATGGCGATTCTCTGTCTCTGTCCCCCAGAAAGGAGTGTTCCTCTATCACCGACAATTGTTTCATACTTCTCTGGAAAGGACATGATAAAATCATGGGCCTGGGCTGTTTTGGCTGCATTTTGAATTTGTTCTTTTTTATAATGATCTCCATTATAATTGATATTATTGGCAATGGTTTCATGAAAAAGGAGACTCTCTTGGCTTACTGTAGCAATTTGGCCTCGCAAAGATTCCAGTGTTGCATCCTTAATATCCATTCCATCAATGGTTATAGATCCAGAGTGAACATCATAGAAACGGGGAATGAGATCCAAGAGAGTGCTTTTCCCTGCCCCGGTTGAACCAACAAAGGCTACCATCTTCCCTGCATTAACTGTAAAAGAGATATTACGCAGGATAAATTTTCCTGGTTCGTAGCAAAAATCAACATGAGAGAATTCTATTGTATCCTTTAGTCTCGGCATCACCCTTGCATCTGGCTTATCCTGTATACTTGGCACAGTATGCATTATATCAAAGACCCTTCTGGTTGCACCCTGAAGTGTCCTCAAGTTGATATTTATCGCGACCAGTTTTTTAATAGGGGCGTATGTTGCTGAGAAGGCATAAAGCATCGAAATAAGTTCCCCTAAGGTATGATTGAAGTAAATTTTTCCTATCAGCAAGATGCCTGGAACAATCAAAAAAACACTTGCATCCATCATAGGACCAATACCGAGCTGCCACCTATTCCAGTGCATAACATTTTTATACAGATTATCAGCAAGCTTTCTAAACATAGCGGATTCATATTTACCCCTGCAGAACCCCTTTATGACTTTGAGTAGCAAGAGAATTTCCTGATAGCTTGATGTTACCTCGGCCGTTGCATCCTGCACCCTGGTAGAATGTTTTTTGACCTTACGGCCAAAAATCCTGACCAGACCAACAATTAAAGGGCCAGAAATAATAACCAATAGTGTAAGTTTATAATTCATCAAAATGAGATAGGCGATAAAGATTATTACTGTTAAAGGATGTTGTACCAGACCAATAATAATATTGCTTATATAGCCCTGCATTACTGTCAGGTCTGCCGTAGCCCGTGCAATAAGTTCACCACTCTTGCGTTTATGATAAAAAGTTAAGGGTAGTGTGATGAACTTTTCCGCAAGCTCAATCCTTAAAGATTTAATTGCTCTATTTGAGAAGGCCGCTCCTGCAAGTTCACTTAAATAACGGGTAATAGATTTAAAGATTACTGAAATGAAGGCAATACCAGCAAGGAGGCCAAGCAAGTGATTTGGTGAGATTCCCTCTACTATAGTCAATTCTGTTTTTTTGAATGATAATGGGTAGTGGAATGTGAGCCAGGGAATTGTCCAGTTAACATGATCGCTTGCCCTTTTCATTCCTTCATCAACAAGGGGTTTAAGGAGGTAGGCAGGGATTAAAATAAATAAGGATGACATGGCACTCAGGATAATTGCCAATATTATCAATCCCCGATGGGCCTTCACATAGGTAGCAATATCCTTGCCGAGAATTTTATCTAACATTTATCAAAGGTGGGAAATTGGAGTGTTGAAGTAATGGAGTATTGTTTACGCCCTAAGCAGAATTTAGTCTTTTCCATATGTCCATTCCTCCATCTCTCCATTTTTCCATCTCTCCATTGCCCTGCTTTGCTAAACAAAGAAGAGCTCTTAAACTGCATCAATATATCGCGAAATCACGATCCTCTGAACCTCACTGGTTCCTTCACCGATTTCTAACAGCTTTTGATCGCGATAAAATCTCTCAACATCATATTCTTTCATCAGTCCATACCCACCATGTAGCTGGACAGATTGATCAACGCACCTACTCATAACCTCAGAGCAGTATAATTTAGCCATGGCAGCAATTTTTGCAAATGGCTTCTCATTGTCTCTTAGCCAGCAGGCCTTATAGAGCAGTAGCCTTGCACATTCTATCTCTGTAGCCATATCTGCCAATTTAAAGGCATTAACCTGAAATGTCGATATTGGCTTACCGAACTGAACCCTCTCCTTAGAATATTTTAGGGCCAAATCAAAGGCTCCCTGTGCCCCTCCTAAGCCCATTGCGGCGATGGAAAGTCTGCCTCCATCCAGGGTTCCAAGCATTTGATGAAAACCATCGCCTATGGGACCCAGAAGGTTTTCTTTTGGTACTCTGCAGTCCTCAAAATATAGTTCAGCCGTATTGGATGCCCGCCACATTAGCTTACCATGCATAGTCCTTGCCTCAAAGCCCGGGGTGCCTGTCTCTACGATGATTGAAGTGAGTTCTCGTTTTCCATCTTTTCTGAAACCCGTCTTCGTCAATGGTATAACGCCAGCAGTAATGTCAGATGAACCATTGGTAATAAATATCTTACTCCCATTTATAACCCATTCGTCCCCATCAAGAACAGCAGTTGTCTGTGAATTTCCAGCATCCGATCCGGCATTTGGCTCAGTCAGTCCAAAGGCCCAGAGAGTTTCACCGCTACATGCCTTTGGGAGATACTTTTTTTTCTGTTCCTCATTTCCGTAATAATAAAGTGGTCCTATACCCAGGGAATTAGCAGCAGCGACGGTAGCAGCATGAGAGCCATCAACCCTGGCTATTTCTTCGGTAGCGATAATATAGGAGACATAATCCATTCCCTGGCCCCCGTATTCTTCACTCACAAACATACCAAAAAGACCAAGCTCAGCCATGGCCTTCATGGTACCATAAGAAAATTCCTCTTTCTCGTCCAGTTCCCTGGCAACAGGCTTTATTTCATTTTCAGCAAAATCCCTCACAGATTTTCTTAAGATTTCATGTTCCATTGATAATGAAAAGTCCATATAGGCTCCTTTGTTTTAAGATAATCTACCACTATTGTCTTAAATTATTCTTGGAGAAGAATACTTAAGCCACTTATATCAGTCAAGCCAAAAGTTTTTA
>CAZSWT010000151.1:0-3478 GCA_964611035.1 uncultured Desulfobacteraceae bacterium | reverse complement strand
TGGCCAATCCCTTTGGATCTCCCTTTACCTCTACAAATAACTTTACTAAGCCTTTCTCCAACCTTCTTTCTAATACTGATTTTATTTCGGGAAAATTTGTTTTCAAGAATTCTTTAAAATTTAGAAAATCTCTAAAGTCCTTGAAACCCTTTATTGTTATAATAATTTGATTAAGAGCCTCTTGAGTGGGCTGAGCGGCCTCAATTATATAGGAGATCATATCATTTGCCCAACTACTAATAGCTAACTCTATCGCACTCTGATCATCTGTGATGCTACCGTTCAGTGTCCTTTCCCTATAACCCTGAGCAAGTACTGTACCATCTATAACCTTTATAGCCTTGAAAAATACTGATGCCTTTGGTTTGCTATACAGATTTGCTTCACCTGCTATTACTACCTGGGCAGATAAAAGTTGACCCCATTTGACTGCTGCTTCATTGGTCAAGTTTAAATGTAGCATGCTCTCATCGTAACTTTCTTCAGGAGGGAAAAAAGATCTGTTGATAACCCTGAAGCCTTTATTTTCAAAGACCTGACTGAGAAATAACTCCGTCTGGGTAAGCGACGTTTGATTAGTAGGGTCACCCCACCAATAGATAGCTGAAGAGCCTTCTCTCTTCTCTGAAACGAGTAAAAGAACATCAATCTGCGTAGCATCAACGTCGCGCAATTCTATTTTTTCGAGCTTTCTCTCCAATATCGCTTTATTTACCCGAACCTTCATTAATATCCTAACGTATCTATCAGTGCTAAATTCAGAAATTATTTGATAATCCTGTATCTCCTCCTTTGTTTTTGATAGAATTTCCTCATCCAATCGTTGAAAACTATTTGCCATATCCTGGGATCTCAGTCTTTGAATGACATATTCCTCAATCGCCTTTAAAAAGGCTTGGGATATGGCCTCATTTCGAGCAAGGGCGATATTTTTATTAACAATTATTCCTGTTCCTGTTACTATTCTCTCATCAATCATCGTGTCTTGTGTCTCTTGGGCTAAAGAATCCTTAACAAAGAAATTTATAGGCAGAGACAGAAGAGACAAAAAAAGACAGAGGCATAAATAACGTAGCATAGTATTAAAAAAATAGGGCGGTCTATCACGCCCCCCTGTTTTTTTAGTATTCTTAATCAGATTCATAACATATCCTGTAAGCGTTAACCCCGATTATATCGGGGCGGGCCAGAATCTCCCGATAAATCGGCGGAATCCCATAAACGGTTACCATATCCTTAGGGGAAGCCCTTAAAAGATTGTTAGATCCTCCTTCACTCTTCTTATAATTAACAAGGCATCTGCACCTGAAACACTACCCATAGGATTAAAAATATTTTGTCTAAGACCCCTTTCTGCCTCAATAATACCTCTGGTAGTGCATACCATGATTGCATTAAAGTATGGTAAATCATTCCTAACATCAGCAAACGGGGACACACTTCCTATATACTTGGTGTCTAAAGAGGGGTCATTAGAAATGGTGCCGATAACATCTGCAATCATCATAGCATAGCTTGCCCTGGTAATAAATTCATTCGGGGCAAACGTTCCATTTGGAAAAGCACTCAACCCCTTGATTTTTAAGGCAACCACTGTCTGAACATCAGTCCTGAGTGGATGATCAACTACATCAGCTGGAACTGGCATCTGATATGCTGAAGAACTCTGCCCTGGTGATTTAAAGGATGTATCAAACTTTTTTGGCCGGAACTTTTCATAGATTTTATCCAGCTTCATTTCCTGAATGAAAAGGGCGGCAACATCGACCCTTTTTACCTTTTTCAGGAGGGCGACCTTATTCCCTATTGATGTTCCTGGCATCGCCCTTTCTATCTTTTGAACGAGTTTCAATTCATAATCTGCCTTGTCTACAAAAGTTGTGCTGATCTCCAGGACTTTTTTGAACTGATCTGCTGCATCTCTAAATTTATAGGCCTCTTTATAGGCTAAACCCATATAGAAATAGGGATCAGGCCACTCTTTGTGTATCTTTTTAAGAATCTTGTTTGCCTTTCTAAAGTTATCCTCCACATCGTCTAACCAGTCTTTATCCCTCTGCAGTGTATACAAGCGCATATACCCTACATAAACTCGTACTTCTTCTTCCTTGCTCTTGGCCAGCTTCTTTGCTTTGGACATATTTTTCAATGCTGGTTTAAACTCCCCTTTATACGCAAAGACTAAACCTAATCCCCGGTAAACCGGTGCATATTTGTGGTCAAGTTCTTTGGCCAGATTAAATTCCCTTTCGGCATCTGATAGCTTGCCCGTTTCCAGCAATTTCATGCCGGTAAAAACATGGTGCTCCGAGGTGTCGAGAGTACTTACCGGGGCCCTTAGCTTAGGAGCGCACCCACCTATTGCCAGAATTAAAGAAATAAAGGCTAAAACGACAAAAAAGGTATATCTATAGTTAAAAAATTTCATAAGCCTTAACCTCCTCTTATAAAACTATTAATAAAACAGTTAAGTGATGACTGTCAGTGACCCTAATCTAACACAACCATCACCCTACACTTTTGTAGAAAGGTCAAATTGTCAGCTGAACCTTTAATCCTGGCCGCATCTGCATTACTAATAACAATATCAGAGTCTCCAGTATCTGCTGTCTTTATCCCTTTTACAGTTAAGGGATTGTTTGTAACCCTATCATTTGTCTGGGCAGATGTAAGATCTTTTGCATATCCAGCCATTCCCTGGTTTATGGCATAATCACGGCTAACATATGATGAACCATACACCTCGTTGCCATCCTCATCCACGACCTTTAGTGACATAGCAGGCTTTACCTGAAATCCCCTGGTATCCACTACCAACCCTGTATAGGCTTCACCTTGCGCGCTAGGAGAAACTTGAGGCTGTCTAATGGCCGGAATAGACTGTATTGACTTGGGTAACATCAGGTTGGAAAATCCGCCCCTGAGGTTCATTGCTACAGTAGCCTCAACAGATCCATCGGACATATACGCGATATCAACTACTTGAGATCTGTCAAGATAGCCATCAACCTGATTGCGTATGATGTCGCTCTGCACGACAAAATCCTTAACCAGAGTCAGTGAGTCAACCCTGACACCCTTAATAATTTCCAAAAGGTTTCTTCTGGCTACAATCACAGCTGCCCTTTTTGCCATGGCCCTCGCCTGGGCCATATTTACGGGTTTTGCTGGTGGGGCACCTATACCTATTGCCGATGCAACACCTGTTGTCCAATCTATCTTCCCATTTTCAAAGCTCTCAACAGCATTTTGGGCACGAGCCTCCCAAGGGATAATAAAAAATAATGAAAGAAAAATAACTATGCTGATAATTGCCAGCTTTTTCATAGAACCACCTCCTTATATAAAGTTTAACGTGCCTAAAGTTTGACAGAAATAAGGTTTTATTGCTACCACCATGATGTGCCTTTTATATCCTAATTGTTTAACAACCACCCCTAAAAGGGGTGGAATAAAAGGTGACCCTAAAAGAGTAAAA
>CAZSWT010000150.1:0-3531 GCA_964611035.1 uncultured Desulfobacteraceae bacterium | reverse complement strand
CTTCTTTTTTTACTTCTTTCTCTTCTTCTGCCATTTTTTCCTCCTTCTTAGGATAAATACGTTAGACCTTCTTGATCTATTCTTTTAAAGTTAATAAAAATATTAATTCTCTGACATTAGATCACTTATCATCTCCTGGGCCAGCTTTATCGATTCAGGATGCCTCAAAATAAGGATATCAGATCCTGCAAGTAGATAGCAAACCGCACCTACAGCCTCCATCAGAATGGCCCTTCTGCCGGGCTCACCCATATTAGGCACTTCTTCTTCTGGCTGGCCTGCCTCTTTACATTTCCAGATCTCATTTCCAAGGTTATTGATCATAGGGATTTGAAGCTTTTCGTCCTCCTGGGTCAGGCCTGCCTGACAGATTCTCTCTGAAACAGAATAGGCATACTCGATACCATAGCCAAGTCCACCTGTAGTAGGATCATTAAGCAGTTGGCCATCAGGTACACCAAGGTTGCCAAGTAAAATATTGAGCTGCTTGGCCAGGTTAACGTCAATTGGCGTTGAAGCTACCACTGTGTGCTTATATCCAAGGGCACTTGCGCCTACACCCTTGTGAATAGGTTCTTCCACTGGGGAGAGACTAAGGTTTTCTCCCTCACACACCTCTGCTATCTTCTTGAGAACCTGTTCATCCTTTTCGTTAACGGCAGTTCCCCAGAAGACAACTGGCACTGGCACTGCATCAACAATCTTTTTAGCCATCTCCGCTGCCTCATCAGCTGGCCTATCTTTATCATTTGGATCAGTGCTTTTTAGCTGAACAACGATTATCTTCGCCCCATATGCCTCGACACATTTCTTAGCCCATGCTGGTGGATCAGAAATGACATCCTTAAATGGCTCAATGGCAGCTTCTGGCCAGGTATCCGGCTCCATATCCCATATCTCCATTGCAATAATTGGCGGGTGGGGCATACTTCCCTCAAACAGGTGAAAGGGATAACAGTCTCTGCCGCCTACCGTAGCTGTTTTATTGCCAGCACCTATAGTTATTTCCTTTACTTTACCCGTATAATTTATTTTGGGAATCTCAAATGCCACTTTTTTTCCTCCTTTTTGAAAATCTATAAAAATTAGATTTTTTTAAATGGTTTACTTAGGAGAGGTTAAACGTTCACTCTCCGCACAAAAGACAGATAAGAAATTTATTTCTTTACAATATCAGGAAATTAACGTTACTCCTTATAGAAAAGGAATATGTGATTACATTTTAGCTATAATGTAACTATTATTTTTATTCTATCTTGTCAATAAAAAATAATCACATTTTTTAATCATAGCTAATCGTAATGGTTTTAGTTTCAGATACAATCAAGTCATTGTAATACACTGGAAAGAACTAAAAAATACAGAAAAAAAATCTAATTGAACCAGGAATCTCTGTCAAGTAAAAATTTTCGATATCCATATGATGGGCTAATATAATATGATTAGAGATATTTAGTAACTACCCAGGTTGTCAGGTTCAAGCCTGCCCGCCCCGATTGTATCGGGACAGGCGTGAACCTGGAACTTCGAACCTGTTACGATATTTATTGATCTAAGAGACAGTTTTAATCAGTCAACGTATTCAAAAATAAAAAAGCTACACCTCTTAATTGAGTGGGTGGGCTTTTATTGAGTGCTTATTTGTTATCTCTCTTAGGGAGAAATATCCACCATTTCTTGCCACCTTTACTATCAAATTGCAGAAAAATATTGTAATATAGTAAAAAGAAAAAAGTTGGCTTGATACATAAGGTATTAGATGCATGTTTAGATGGTTAACAATAAAAAATTTACCCGAAAAGCAGATAGGTATTTTACGCCAGCCAACCAACACAAGGCCTATCATTCGTTTGGTTGAAAATAATGGTGTTCAAGGGGTTGTTAAGGATTTTAGTGTCAATGGTTTCATATATCGTAACCTTATTGGACGATTTCTTTTATGGAGAGAGAGCTGCGTATATCAAAGATTAGAAGGAATTAAAGGGATTCCTGCTTTTTATAGGAAAATTAGTGGTCTGGCTTTGGTAGTTTCCAAGGCCCCGGGTAAAGATTTAGAACATCTTTCAGAAGTAGAAAGCCTAAACCTTGAGTTTTTTCAGAAACTTATTAGACTCATTCAAAAGTGTCACAGACATGGTGTAGCACATTGTGATTTAAAGAGGTCATCTAACATATTGATTGATGAGTGTGGAAATCCACACCTAATAGACTGGGCTGCGGCTATCTTAGAGAGAGAATTTTTTCTTTACCCTTTTACAATAATTTATAAAAAATTCATAGACGATGATTTTAAAGCTGTAATTAAACTTAAAATGCGTTATTGTCCCCAAGAGATTACCGATGAAGAGAAAAGAAATTACCCGCACAGAGTTTTTGGTGAACGCACTATAAGAGCTGTCAGAGACGCCGGTAGAAGATGGCTGCAAAAAATTGCATGAAATAGCAATATAGGTATCTTTTTTTAATGTTGCGATGCTAATTATGCTTTATACTAAAAAAATATTTTTTTATAATAAAATCTGAAATAAATAACTTGACAGGAAAAAAGAAGATAGTTAGTATTAAGAAAAGTTTGTTCTTTGAAAACTAAATAGTGAATACCGATTATGGGCCTTATGTTTAATAGTAAGGTTAGTACTTTATTATGGTTAATTTGAGAGTTTGATCCTGGCTCAGAATGAACGCTGGGGGCGCGCTTAACACATGCAAGTCGAACGAGAAATCTCGAGCTTGCTCGGGAGAGTAAAGTGGCGCACGGGTGAGTAACGCGTGGGTAACCTGTCCTTAAATTTGGGATAATCCACCGAAAGGTGGCCTAATACCAAATACAGTCCTGAGAACCAAGGTTCTTTGGATGAAAGCTGACCTCTTCATGAAAGTTGGCGTTTAATGAGGGGCTCGCGTACCATTAGCTTGTTGGTAGGGTAATGGCCTACCAAGGCTACGATGGTTAGCTGGTCTGAGAAGATGGCCAGCCACACTGGAACTGAAACACGGTCCAGACTCCTACGGGAGGCAGCAGTGAGGAATCTTGCGCAATGGGGGAAACCCTGACGCAGCGACGCCGCGTGAGTGAAGAAGGCCTTCGGGTCGTAAAGCTCTGTCAAGTGGGAATAAAGTCCCGAGGTGAATACCCGAGGGATTTGAAGGTACCACTAAAGGAAGCACCGGCTAACTCCGTGCCAGCAGCCGCGGTAATACGGAGGGTGCAAGCGTTATTCGGATTTATTGGGCGTAAAGAGCGTGTAGGCGGTTGGGATAGTCAGATGTGAAAGCCTTCTGCTCAACAGAAGAAGTACGTCTGAAACTGCCCAACTTGAGTACGAGAGAGGAAAGTGGAATTCCCAGTGTAGAGGTGAAATTCGTAGATATTGGGAGGAACACCTGTGGCGAAGGCGACTTTCTGGATCGATACTGACGCTGAGACGCGAAAGCGTGGGGAGCAAACAGGATTAGATACCCTGGTAGTCCACGCTGTAAACGATGGGAACTAGGTGTAGCGGGTATTGATCCCTGCTGTGCCGAAGCTAA
>CAZSWT010000149.1:0-3563 GCA_964611035.1 uncultured Desulfobacteraceae bacterium | reverse complement strand
TTCATAGTCCATTATACGTAAGGGCTTTCCTGTCCGATAAACTTGATTAAATATTCGGTACATTTTTTTTGCTGTTTCCGGAGTGGTATACTCACGGTTGTTCATACCAAATAGCTCATCACGCTTGTAGCCAGTTATTTTACACAATGCGTCATTAAAAAAGGTGAGATTCCCTGTGAGTTCAACCTCGAAATAGCCATCATCAATGCTTTCAAGGATGGTTCGGTATTTTTCCTCGCTTTCTTTCAATGTATCTTCAGCCTGCTTCCATTTCGTAATGTCTCTAACCCAGACTTGTACTCCGGTTTCTTCTTCGAAACTGATATCCCGGGCATTGATCTCCCCATAAAGCCATGATCCATCTTTGCGCTGCAATTTGACTTCGTATTGGCTTGTTGTCTTTTCCCCTCGCATACGGGCCTGTGCACGCGTTCTTGTTATCTCCTGGTAATCAGGGTGGTATACCAGCCAATGATCTAAGCCCAATAGCTCGCCTTCATCATAGCCAAGCATCTCGTTTAAACGCTGGTTGGTAAATATAATCGTAGGGCCTTTTTGGACAAAAATACCGTCGAAACTATTCTCTACCAAGCCTCGGTATTTTTCTTCACTCTGCTCAAGCACCTTCTCTGTTTGCTTGAGCTTAGAGACTTCTTTTTTTAACTCACTAACCCTTTGCTCCAATTCTTCGTAGGTTGGTTTTTTGGCCATCAAAAAATCCTCCAATTATCCAAAATACAAAAAAGTTCATAACCTATGCTAAATTATCTACATCAATAAAAAAATCTCAAGCCTTTTATTTCTATGGACTCCTGCCTACCTTGACAGACCACTATACCACATTCATTGAAAAAAAAACTACCTCCCCATTGCTTAATGTTGCTATATTTGTTATTAAGTTTAGATCGATGCAGAGACATTTGTCTATTATCCTTATTCTACACGAGTCATAATGAAAGGTATCAGAAGCCAGATATCATTAATTATATTGATTATATTATTTTCCCTGTTTTTGCCTGCCAAAGCTGATAATGACCGGTTAATCATTGAGAGTTTTTCTAAGGGTGTGGACAAAAAAGGAGTCCCCCTTAACTGGGAGCTTAAAGAAAAAGAGGGTACTCCTATCATTAGACTGGAAAAGGAAGAAGATATATATGTTTTACATCTTACAAGTGAGAAGAGCTCCTTTGGCTTAACAAAAAAGGTAAATATAGATATCAAAGAATATCCTTATATTAATTTCAGATGGAAGGTAATAGAGCTACCCAGAAATGGAGATTTCAGGAAAAAGGAAACAGATGATCAGGCTGCCCAGATCTATATCGCCTTTGGCACGTTCAAGCTAACTGCCAAAATAGTAGGCTATTTGTGGGAAAACAAGGCGCCTAAATTAATAACTGGCGTTAGTCCTGCCTGGAGCAAAACTCGCTTAATTGTTCTGGAAAGTGGGCCTGAAAAAATAGGGAAATGGGTTTGTGAAAAAAGAAATATCTATAATGATTATAAAGACCTCTTTGAAAAAGAACCACCGAAAGCAAAACTCATATCTCTATATATCAACTCCCAGCATTCAAAAAGCAGAGCCGAGAGCTATTTCGGAGAAATATATTTTTCAAAGAAATAGACACGCAAGCTTTTAATTCAATCAACTATAGTTGCACCGAGGATTTTTTCCATCCTCTTTAAGGCAAAGCTATGGGCCTCTTGATCAATATCAGCCACACCCCTGCGAAAAATAAATGTAGGATAATCTCTGTTTCTTAAGCCTGCCACAGTTTCCATGACACAAATAGATGTACAGACACCAGCAAGATAGACATGCTCCACCTTCTCATAGGTAAGAACTTCATCTAAGTTTGTACCATAAAATCCGCTATACCGTGTCTTTGTTATAAAATAGTCCCCTGGCATCAATGTAAGCTCATCAATCAATTCCGCTCCCTCAGTATTAATAATACAGTGAGGGGGGAAAAGGGTGAACTCTTTGTCATCCTTATCATGACAATCACCCAGAAAGATAACAGTGGCCCCTTCATTTCTCATATGCTCTAAGGTTTCCGAAATAAATGGAATTATCTTCCTGCATTCATTACCGCAAAACAGTGCGCCCTTTTCTTCCATAAAATCTTTTAGCATATCAACGACAATGAATCCTTTTTTACTCATCAATCTCCTTCTTTCATATTCTAATAAAAGAATTTATTCCTCGAGCCATGTAATAAATCAGTTTGGTCAAGATCAGGAAATTTCTTGACAACCATAGAAAAAAAATCGTAAGTAATTTTTTATGTTATCATTCATTGATAATCAACCTTTATTAAGGAGGGGACAATTGAAACCTAAGGCTCTTTATATTGGTATTTCTTTGTTTTTTACTCTTTTTTTAGGCCTGTCTCCATCAATATCAGCAGGAAAAAAACTAACGCATACAGTTAACAAGGGGGATACTCTTTGGTCAATCTGTGAAAAATACTATGGTGATCCGTATCTCTGGCCTGAATTATGGGAAATGAATCAATTCGTTACTAACCCTCACTGGATTAGCCCTGGTGATATCATAAAACTTCTCGAGCATAAAGAAATAAAATTACCGCCTGTGAAGAAGGTAGTTAAGCAAAAAAAACAGCCTGTGACAATAAGAAAATTAATGGGAGTAGATGTTTCAAGCTTTACCAATGTGAACGCCCTCGGCCTTCTTCTGCATGAAATGATTGTGCCATGGGGTAAGATATTTGACTTTAAGACCGAAAAGATACTGCTTAGTGAAGGTGATACAGTTTATGTAAAAATGTATAAAGAAAACATCAAGCCCGGAGACAAATTTACCATTTACAGTATCTCAGATACTATTAAACATCCCTTCACCAGACGACCATTTGGCCATATCTATTCCTTTAAAGGAATACTGGAGATGGGAAAAGCTCAGAAAGGTTACCATATTGCGAAAATAAGTGAATCATTCAAAACTATTTACAAAAATGATCTCCTTATACCCTATCATCCGGTTTCCTCTTGTATACTCCCAATTCCATATAAGGATGATATTGCTGCCCATATTGTGGCCGCAAAAGACAAATTAGAACTCCTCGGGCAGTATTCCGTGGTCTATATTGATGCTGGTTCTAAAAAAAATATTCAGAAAGGCAACATCTTTGAGGCTATACAAGAAAGAGAATCCACTTCTGAACCACTAACAAAAGAGACAGTTGCACTGCCCCCCACTATTCTTGGGAAAATACTCATACTGAGAACCACTGAAGATACCTCTGCAGGAGTAGTATTTTGGGCCTCGAAAAACTTCACAAATGGGGTTACGGTTAGACCTATGAGCTGGCAAAAGCAACCAAAAAAATTCGCTAATTTACCAAGTTGCCCTATTGATTAGCCGTGTTATAAACTTAAAAACAGTTTTCTCAAAGCTTTTGAATATTTTTTAAACGCTTCTGCTGCCACATCACATGTATCTTCAGTTGGCCCTATATTCATTTGACCTCCTATACACTCTAACCCCCCAACACCGCCCGTATTGCCTTTGATACCTCCCCTAAAGTAAATGGCTTTTG
>CAZSWT010000148.1:0-3568 GCA_964611035.1 uncultured Desulfobacteraceae bacterium | reverse complement strand
TAACCCATCAATATAACTAGATAAAGCAGGATATGTTACGTATAGCGTGCCATATACTCAAATCGGGATAAATTTCAGTATACATATGGTAGTGGAAACTTCAATATTATTTTGAAACCTATCCGCCAAGATAAAGACCTCCATCGAAGTCTTATATGATCAAATCTCAACCATAACAAATACTTATTTCAAGATAAATTCAACAGGTTTTACCGATGCCCCATTCTGTTTATTTTCGTTTCAAATAATCCAACCTCTCCGTTTTATTGCCGCTATACTTGTTGACTTTTGAAAAGCCGGCATTTTTCAGTATACCGATTGTAATCTATCATTATTCCTCTAGAGTGAATTTATAAAAAAATTCCCCTAAAATTCTTTAACATATTGTTATTATAGACAAAACCTGGTAGTTTTAAGTATCTACTTAATAAGCCCGTATCAATTATCTTGACATTGGCATACTTATTAATTAAATATATATGATATTAATTGATATATAATTATTAGTGTGTACAAGCCCAAAATATAATTTTATAACAAGATCAATGATATAATATATGATTTTCTGACCTTCTTAATAAAGTCACGCTAAAAAAGGATACCATGTCTAAAGCATCATCAAAGCATCCCGTAAAAAAAGAGATATGGGGAGTAATTTTTTTACTTTTAACCCTTATCTTTGGCGGCAGTCTCTTAACATACTATCCCAAAGATCCTCTTTTCTGGGGAAGGGTGGCCGGGGCTGGGCTCCAGGCAAAAAACCTATTTGGAACTGTTGGTGCTCATCTGGGTGGTAGTCTCTTTCTGATCCTTGGCCTTTCATCATTTTGGCTTATAGCTATTCTCCTTTTTCTATCGTTTTCCTTTTTCAGGGAAAGGTTCCCTTTTAGGGTAATCTGGCTATCTATAAATCTCGTTCTTTTGCTTATCTCTTTCTCTGCTTTACTATGCCTTTACCTCCCTGATGGATTACATTATAGGGGTGCAATGATCAGCGGGGGATTGGTTGGGTTGCATACTGCTACTTTGGCTATTAAGATATTTAACTATTTCGGAGCATATGCACTTTTTCTCACCATCTTTATTATCTCCTTTATGGTCATAACACGGTTCTCCTTCGGTAACCTGTTTAAAAGAATATGGTTGGTGTTTTCTAATATTGCCCTCTATATAAAAGAAAAATGGCTTAAATACATGGAACGAAGGAGAAGGGCAAAACAAAGAAAAAAAATAGTCAAAAAAGCTAATAAGGCCACAGAGAGGAAGATGACTATTGTAGAGACCCCTTTACAGAAACCGGCTAGACCAGCACAAGAATTTTTTCCCTTTATGAGTACAGCTGGTGATTTCAAGCTCCCACCTTTAGATCTTTTGGATGAAATCCCGAAATCATTGGATAAGGAAATCCAAAAAGAAAGCCTGAGAATGAATGCACTACGGGTTGAGGGGAAGCTAAGAGATTTTGGTGTTGAGGGCGAGGTGGTTGAGATCATACCAGGTCCAGTAATAACAATGTATGAATTCAAGCCAGCACCAGGTGTAAAGATAAGCAAGGTGTCATCCTTGGCAGACGATCTTGCACTCAACCTAAGGGCGTCAAACATCAGGATCGTAGCACCTATACCGGGAAAATCAGCTATAGGTATAGAGATACCGAACAATAAAAGAAGCCTTGTTACCTTAAAAGAAATTTTATCAAGCCAGCTTTTTTTGGATTCTTCCTATAAACTTACAATTGCCTTAGGGATGGACATAATAGGGCAACCAGTAATCACAGATCTAACTAAAATGCCGCATCTCTTAGTTGCCGGTGCTACAGGAACAGGGAAAAGTGTATCTATCAATGCCATGATAAACAGTATTCTATTCAAGGCCTCTCCAGAAGCGGTCCGCTTTGTTATGATTGATCCAAAAAGAATAGAGCTTGCGCCTTATCAGGACATTCCCCACCTCTTACATCCAGTAGTAACCTATCCAAAAGAGGCAACCAAGGCCCTCAGATGGGCTGTTGATGAGATGGAGAGGCGATACACGCTTCTGTCTGACAAAGGTGTAAGGAATATAGATGCCTACAACCGGAAGGTGAGAAAAGAGAAAGGTATAGTTGAGCCTGATGTGAGTAAAAAGATAGATGAGCATCTTCCCTATATTGTTATCATAATTGATGAGCTGGCAGATCTCATGATGGTCTCAAGCAGGGAGGTGGAGGAATCTCTGACAAGATTGGCGCAGATGGCAAGGGCTGCAGGGATACACCTGATACTTGCCACCCAGAGACCATCAGTGGATGTTCTAACAGGCATTATTAAGGCCAATTTCCCTACAAGGATTTCTTTTCAGGTATCATCCAGAGTGGACTCGAGGACAATCCTTGACAGTATGGGGGCCGAACATCTTTTAGGAGATGGGGATATGTTGTTTTTACCGCCTGGTGTGGCCAGACTTACCAGAATCCATGGCGCATATGTCTCAGAAGAGGAGGTCAAAAGGGTTACCTCTTTTCTAAAAAAGCATATGAAACCAGACTATGACAGCTCTATAGCTGATGAAATAAGTGCAGAGGAAGAGACAGAAGAGGAAGATGGGGATAAAGATGAAAAATATCAAGATGCAGTCGAATTGGTTTTGCAAACAGGGCAGGCATCAATTTCGTTTGTTCAGCGAAAGCTCAGGGTTGGGTATAACAGGGCTGCCAGGATGATTGAGGCTATGGAAAAACAAGGAATTGTGGGGCCATCTGACGGGAGCAGGCCTCGAGAAGTTTTGAGAAAAAGGGAACGATTTTGATCGCCAAATCCTACCGCATAGTTTTCATTTTTTTTCTTTTCCTTTTTGGATCCATCCCATTGGCAAGGGCATTGCCTGATGATCAACTTTCAAAAATCATCAGTGGCATGGGAGATAAATATGGAAATGCTAAAGGATGGAAAGCTGAGTATACGAGGGAAGCCATTAGTAAGACGATGGCTATGTTAGAAACAGCAGAGAGGCATGATCTTGCAAAAGGAAGCCTTTATTTTAAGCCTCAACACTTTCTCCGCCTTGAACAGGCTTCCCCCCAAGAGGAACTACTTCTGACAGACGGGCAGACACTGTGGTGGTATATTCCCCTTAAAAAGCAGGCCTACAAGTACTCTGCCAAAGAATTTGGAAAGGAATTAGCCCTTCTCAGTGATATTTTTCAAGGCCTAAAAGGTATAAGAAACGATTTTCAAATCACTCTTAAGACAGGCCCTGAAACCACTTCACACCATCTTATCCTTAGGCCAGAACCGCCATGGCAAGAGATTGATCACCTGGAGCTGATTATGCTTAAACGAGATTTTTCTATTAAACGGATCGATATCTATAACAATATAGGTGGACTGACCAGATTCCTTTTCAACAGATGGAAAGAAAAAGGGCCATTTAAAAAAGGATTTTTTTCTTTCTCTCCTCCTTCAGATGTAAAGGTTTTAGAGAAATAAGATCTACCCCCTCTTTGTTTAACCGCATATATTATTCTATTCCAAATGCCCCCAAAAAATCCCCACTTTTTCCCTAAAATCTATTTGACAAACTGCATTTC
>CAZSWT010000147.1:0-3621 GCA_964611035.1 uncultured Desulfobacteraceae bacterium | reverse complement strand
GACCCCTAGCTTTTTAAGAGTCAATTATTATTTTGTTACGTACAGTGGCACGCTAACCTGAATTTTTCACTTACCTTTTTCTCCCACAATATATTGTTACAATCCCATGGGTAACTTTGGCCTATAAATCAATGCAGCACCTCTTAAAAAAAGAAAACCAGAAAATAACCCTTATCAGATCCCACCTGTTGATTTTCTAACAATTGGTATTTTCTATCCATTTTTTCTACCTAATAATTCAGTCTTGACTTTTATTGCTCTTGTGGCATTCTAATTAATAACAATCTCCAAATCTTTTCATAGTCATTTTTCACATGGTCTACAAGGAGGACACTCTAATGACTAAAAAACCATCCTATGAAGAACTACAGCAAAGGGTTAAGGAGTTAGAAAAGGAAGCCGTTGAGCACAAACGTGATGTGCAGACAATAAGAGAAAGAGAGAAGGAGTTAAAGATTAAAACGATGAGTCTTGAGGAAGTAAATATCGCCTTGAGGGTTTTGCTTAAAAGAAGGGATGAAGATAAGATAGAGCTTGAAGAAAAGGTGTTGGCCAACGTGAAGGAACTGGTCGTTCCTTTTCTTGAAAAGGTGAAGAAGACCCCATTGGATCCCAAACAAGTGGCCTACATAGATATCCTTGAGTCAAATCTCAATGACATTATCTCCCCATTTATGCGAAACCTATCTGCTAAATATGTAAACCTTACTCCCACACAAATCCAGGTAGCAAATCTCATAAAGGAGGGCAAAACCACCAAAGAGATAGCAGAGTTGTTTAGTCTGTCCAGTAAAACGATAAAAACCCACAGGCGAAATATCAGAATGAAACTCGGCATAAAGAATAAGAAGGTAAACCTTAGATCCCACCTCTTGTCCTTACATCCATAAGTAAATTCCCTACTCATTTTATACTTAATAATTCAATATTGACTTTTGAGGCACTTCTGGCATCCTAGACAATAAGAATCCCCAAATTGTTAATAGGTATCTTTCATAATCTAAACCTTATAGGAGGAAATCATGAGAAGAGGTCCTCTGAAGGTGCCGATACGCAGCCTCCAGTGGTTTGCTCTACATCTTTGGGGGCTTCAATTTTGTAATATGCGCTACAGATAAGCTAGGGAAATTCATTGTTTAATTTTTATGAAGGAGTTTAATTATGGCAGAATTTATACCATGGAATCGTCAGCCACTGGATGAGTGGGCCAAGAAATATGCTACGGGAAAATTTATTACGCTTGATGGCCATTCTACCCATTATATCGAGAAGGGAGCGGGAGAACCGGTTATCCTTATTCATGGATTTTTCTTTAATTCATATCTGTGGAATAAAAATATAGATGCTTTGGCAGATAAATTTAAGGTTTATGCCCTTGATCTCTGGGGATTTGGCTACAGCACACGAGATCCTATGGACTATGGCTATCAGCTATATACTGACCAACTCCTTAAATTTATGGATGCCCTGGATATTCAGAAGGCTTCTCTGATAGGGCAGTCTATGGGTGGTGGAACCAGTATCTTCTTTTCTGTCAACCATAGAGATAGAGTCAACAAGCTTATTTTGGTTGACCCAGCAGGAATGCCTAACCCTTTGCCTATATTAGGCAAGATAACAAATTTACCAAAGGTAGGGGAGTTTCTGCTCGGGATGAAAAGCGATTTCTACCGCAAGATGGTCCTGAGCACCACCTTCATCCATGATAAAGGGGTTATTACTGAAAGCTACTTTGAGAATGTAACACGCTTTCACAAGATTAAAGGCACAACTGAAGTCTTACTCAAAATCTTACGAAAGCAGTTTTTTCACACGTTGCCCGATGAGATCCATAGGTTGGGAGAGATGGATGTGCCTATCCTCATCATATTTGGTCGCCAGGATAAAGCTGTTCCCCTTGAGCGTGGAAAAGAGATGCACAATATCTTAAGAGGTTCTCGACTAGAGATCTTTGAGAACGCCGGGCACTGTCCGCATGATGAACAGTCGCAGAAATTCAACCAACTTGCAGTTGATTTTTTGTCCTCAAGTTGAGCCAGGAGAAGGTCTTCGATGCTCTAAAATGTTTGGCGGCCATGCCTTCTAAACTAAAAGCTTATGATTACAGTATGAAGTCCACAATAAAATTTAAGTGATAACAAGCACTGACTATGGCACGAAGTCATAAGTCTGAAGGTGCCGGAGCGGGCCACAATATATGGAATTTACCCTACACTTCGTCAAGCCAAAGTCGTTGATTCTGAGGCGATTGGGAAAGGCGATTTTTCTTGACTTGAGTGACTTTTTGTCGTTCCATTTAATGAAGACTTTTCTTTGAATCATTTAACCTTCATTTGAAGGTTATCCTCATGAGGAAAAACCTCAAATTTTGCTTACCTCGGTCCCTATAGGACGTTGTTCGTTTTATTGGGACCTTAAAGTATCTTCTCTTCTGATTAAGAAAATCAACAAGCTTGAGTTTTTTCAAAAAAAGGAGGTGTATCATGTTTAAAAAAGCAATGCTTTTTTTAGCATCTTTTTTGTTGGCCTCGGCTTTTGTTTATGCAGAAGAAAAATATACAATATCAGGAGAAGTGACTATTCAATATGATTATGATGGAGATATATATATATGTCTCCTTACTATGGAAGAACTTCGAGTTTTACTTATCCCAGGGCATGAACTATCAGAATCACCATGCAAGGTTATAAAAATGAATACCGATCTGAAAAAAGCAGGAAAAGTATCGTTTACGTTTGATAACATACCGAAAGGAACCTATTGCGTTTTTACGTATTGGGATGTCAATATGAATGGAGAAGTGGACAGAAAAGGTTACGATTTTAATGAACCCTGGGGTAGTTATAAGGAAACTGTCCATCGTATTCCACCTTGGGTGATAGTTAAATTTGATTTAGAGAAAGACATTACCGGAATTAAGATTGAAATGTAAGGTGGTTTTGCGGATACCCCTTTTAAGTGGTAAAGCAGGGCCAGCGATGTCCTGCTTTTTTTGGAAATCCCATATATTGTAGAGGGACTGTCTATCACTTCGCTTTTGTATTCTGCTACTATGTTGCGAGTACACCTAACCCACTGAAAATACGTGATTATCGGCTTTGAGCTCTGGAAACCTAAATCCATATTAATAACAATACCTTATCAAAGATATTACAAAATTGTAGAAGAAACGCACAACATAACAATCTTTGCTTTCCCATACGTCTCCTTATCCGGCCAGTCCCTCCACCTCGGCCTTTAGAGGCTATCTAACCAGGTGATAATGTCCTCCTTGTTTTCCCAGTCAAGTAGCTCTTCTATCTTCGGATCACGGATTAGAACCGATTGCATATATTCGATAAATTTCTTCTGTATCTCTCTTTTGCGATTCAGATCCAGATGAAGATAGATGCTTGTGGATTGGATATCTTCATGACCCAAGTGATTTCTGATCTCTGAGAGCGAGTAACCGGAGTAAAGCATATTCACCGCGCATGAATGGCGGAAGCTGTGAACAGGATTGATAGCCTTTAGTCTTTTAGGCGGAAGGGCCATAGTGAGATATTTTTTGCAGATTCGATAAATCCCGTGGCGTGTAAGCTCCTCTCTCCTTTGATTGATAAAGAGGCGGTGTTGATATA
>CAZSWT010000146.1:0-4014 GCA_964611035.1 uncultured Desulfobacteraceae bacterium | reverse complement strand
ATGGCACTTCTTATTCTGGGAAAGACTTCAGGATAACTTTGAGCCTCATCCAGAATAATAAGGTGATCGGATTGAGTAATCTCATCCCATTGTAAGTCAAGCCTAAGCTTTTCCTGCTCAACTTCCAGGTCGTAATAGCTCGTGGAAAAGGTCTTTGCCAGCGTGGTCTTTCCCGACTGCCTTGGGCCTAACAGGGCAACGGCAGGAAATTTTCTAAGGTGCGATATGATTGTATTCTTTAATTTTCGCTTTATCATATCTTACATTATAGAAATAAATTTCTAATTTGCAAGAGTTATTTTATTGGTTAGCAGAATTAAGGCAGGAATGTAAACTGGATAAAAACCGATCCATCCAAGCTCCATTTACCAAAAAAGTCCACCATGAAAACCGTGGACAGACCCGCCACAAAGAAGGCGGATAAACCTTGAGCTGAAATAGGCAAAGGTTGCCAATAGAAAAAACCACACCAATCATTATCCGTGATGCCGATGGAGCACGACATCCCGACCGTAATCCCGACCACAAAAGGTCGGGACTAAAGCCGTGGCTTTATGCGGTCGGGCCAAAACCTTTCATTTCGTACTTCCCGGAACGATTTACTGGTTAACAATTGTCAAAAAAAGATTGATCCCCTTTATAAGCCATTTACTTTATTTATTATTTCCTTTTCCCCTTTCTCCCACCTTTTATCTTCCATTGTTTTTGTTCTTGTTTCTGTTCTTTCTTTAATTGTTTCAGGCGATTGCGCTCTTTTTTTCTCTGTTGAATAGTTTCATGCACTTTATCTGCCAAATCTCTTCCTTTTAATCCCTGCGCATGAGCTTCATGGGCTGCGCGAGAGACAATATTGCCTGCATTTTTAGGGTTTTCGCCGTTGTTAATCAAGTCGTTCATACTGATAAGGGTATTTCTTAAGTTTTGCCCCTTCATTCCTTCCTCTGACAAATCGATAATAACCCTTTCAATATCCTTCCCAGTTGCCCCTTGCTTGAGCATGTTGTTAATCGGTTTTTGGACTAAGGTAATGTCATTTTCTGAAATACCCTTCTGTTGTAATGAGTACTTAAGTTTTATAAAAGCAGTGCCTCCATCTTCACCTTCAGCAAATGCATATTTGAAAGGTAGAAAACCCATCAAACCGGCAACCACAAAAATAATTAAAAGCTTCCTCATATGCGCCTCCTTTTTTTAATAGAAATACAACCAATACCAACGATAATATGTATGGGTAATAATTCGCTTTTGGCTTGGAGCAGTATAAGATAGAGGCATTTGTGTGTCAATTGAAAGGCTGCCTCAAGATATAGAGATTGAGCATTATCTGGTTGGTGGAAGGATTATGGAAGAGGAAAACTCGCCTGAGTACTGTTGCAATAATTTATTAGCTATAAGAGGGGAGGGGATTAAGGTAGGGATAAAAATTTGAGCCGCAGATTCAGACCAATGCACATTTTTAAGTTGTTTTAGAACCAAGGATCCCTTTTAGGGAATGAGCTTTTTGACGCGCCCTACAATGCCGCTTTCCAAACGAACCTTGATCCCATGTGGATGTGTGGCGGATTTCGTGAGAATATCCTTGACGATACCTTCCGTAAGTTTTTCGGATCGCTGATCCTGTTTCTGTACAACCTTAACACGCATTCCCGGTTTGATGTCTGCCCGGACGATTCCATTCATTTGTATTGCCTATAAGTTTAATGATTCAGTGCCGATTCCGCCGTCAGCCCCGCTTCCGTTCCCGGAAGGAGTTACTTCTCTTCAGGGAAAGCATCTTCGCAAGGAAATCGAGGAATACCGGGACGTCCATAAGCTACTAAAATACTCCATCGATATATAAGTATCTTGTATTTTTATGGACCTCCCCCTTTACTCGCGTTTTAACCGCCGGCGAGTTTTGCGGTGTATCCGTGTTTCTTGATCCCATCCAATAGTGTTTGCCGGTGATCCCCCTGGATTACAATAACTCCGTCCTTAATGGATCTACCGGCACCACAGCGGCGCTTTAATGTTTTGGCAAATTTGTGTAGTTCGACGTTTTCAAGCGGGACACCGAAAACGGCTGTGACAATTTTACCTTTACGCCCTTTGACTTCCCGTTGTATCCTGATTGTGCCGTCGTTGGGATAGCCTGTTGGCTGCTTATCGGCTTTAACAGCCTTCTTTTTTTTGCAGGAGCATGCGGAAACCGGCTTGCCGCATTCAGGGCAGATTCGTCCTGTTTCTGTTGAATAAACCAATCGGCTGTCGTTCATTGATTTGTTTGCCCATTTCTTCCGAATGAAAAGGGTTATTTGTTTAGGAACGTGCTCTTTAGATTTGTACAATTAGTAAACAAATTCCCCAAAGTCACAATTCACACCCTGATCTCAAAAAAATTTACCGATTTCTGCTCAAAGCAGTTTTCGGTAAGGGAAGCGGCGCTCGATGGCAGCCACCACCTCTCGCGGCCGAGTCATCGTAGGAACATGTCCCACCCCCTCAAGGATCAGCAATTCAGCATCGGGAATAGCATTTGCTATATGCTTACCCACATCCATTGGTATAATGACATCCTTACTGCCGTGAATCACAAGTGTCGGAAGGGTTATATCGGTGAGGGCAAGGTTGAATTCACGCTCGTAGGCACTCTCAAGCATGCGAGCCGCTGCCTCTGGATCGGCCCGAAGAAGGATGTCACGCCCCCAGCGTCGGATGTGCTCGCTATTGGGCTCGGGCACACAGGCGTTGACAAAGGCCTTGACGGTTGCGGGGTAGTCTCTACGACAACCATCCACGAGTGGTTTAGCTGTCTCAACGGTTATGGCCGATGTAGCGCCGACAAGGACAAGGCCCTCAAACCGATTGGGTTGGCGCAAAGCAGCCATAAGAGCAATGAAACCGCCTGCTGACTCTCCCCCCAAGACACAGCGCTCGACCTCAAGCGCATCCATAACAGCAAATAAGTCGTCGACAAGCGCCTCTGGCCTTATAGTGTCGGGCGGTACCGGACTCTCGCCTGCACCTCGATGGTCGTAGCTCACACAACGCCAGGATTCGCTCATGAGTTCGAAAAGCTGCTGCCACACCTCCCAATTACCTACCCATCCACCATGGGTGAGGAAAACTCGCCGGCCCTTTCCAAAAGAGACGGTATTTAGCCGATTTTTGTTGACCTCGATAAACATCCTACTTCCTCCTTTTTCGACGTCCGTCTACTGAGTTTGATCTCACATTGTAGTTAATAGTTAAGGTTTACCCCGTTAAATTTTTCGAAGAAAACAAGCGTAGCGTATTTAACTGGGGTTTGACCCCATATTCACAGACTACGCTTCCTTTTTCTCTAAGTAATCGAGAATAAATTCAGCAGTCATTCGAGCAATCTTACCAACCACTTTAGGGCATTCTTCATAACCTCCTGCTTCAATGAATGCCTTGTATTGTTCAGGGTCAGCAAGGCTATAAAATCTCCCTAATCTATCTGACTGAATCTTGGTGCAGTTTGTGGTTCCAAACTCCTTTTCAACTTTTCTTGCTAATCTAAATCCTGCTGCCAGGGTGTTGTTCAGGGCATTTGAATCTTTGAGGTCTTCCTTTGCCGTCACAATACCAACTGCAAGCAATCCCCCTAAAAGAGCACCGCATGTCTCTCCTCTCATAGCCACACCAGCAGCTAATGGAGTAGATGCCTTTAAACTGGGGCCATCTCCTAAATCTAAATAATCCTGTAAGGCCTTGAATACACATCTGGAGCAACCATGAAATGACTTTTCATAGTCGTGGGCTGTCTCCTCGATCGTATTTAATAATTCATCTCTGGAATTTTTCTTTTGCATAATCCTTCCCTTTTTTGTGAAAAGTAAAAAACAGATTATTCAATTTTATGACCTCTTTACTTGACTTGCCCTTTAATGGGTGCCTATCATTATTATTCAGAATAGCAAAAAATGGTAGCTGGGAGAAAATGTTTTTTGGCTTTGTTCTGGATTGCTTTTGTAAATAATTGCAAATTTTGTTAAAAAAATAGATAAAAAA
>CAZSWT010000145.1:0-4030 GCA_964611035.1 uncultured Desulfobacteraceae bacterium | reverse complement strand
TTCTTGATATACCCGATCTTATAGATGTGCAAAGAGATTCCTATGAACGTTTTTTACAACAGAATATTCCATCTGAAAAGCGCAAAAATATTGGACTTCAAGGGGCATTCAAGAATGTGTTTCCAATTCAAGATTTGAATAAGACATGTTCCTTGGAATTTGTGAGATATTTTTTTGAAGATATCAAATACAATGAGGAGGAATGCCTCAAAAAGGGAATGACCTATGAAGCACCGACTAAGATAGTTGTTCAACTATTGGTATTTGATTTTGATGAAATTACTGGCAGCAAAAATATTCGGGATATTAAGGAGCAGGAGATCTATTTTGGTACCTTACCAATGATGACTGAGAGAGGAACCTTTATTATTAATGGTGTAGAGAGGGTGGTTGTGAGTCAGCTTCACAGGTCTCCAGGTGTCTTTTTTGACAATGATAAGGGAAAAACACACCCAAGCGGGAAACCCCTTTATTCTGCCAGAATTATTCCCTTGCGGGGTTCCTGGATTGACTTCGAATTTGATGCCAAGGACATACTTTTTGTGAGAATTGATAGGAGAAGAAAATTTCCGGCGACCATCCTTCTTAAGGCCTTTGGCTATAGTGAAGAAGAAATTTTACACAATTTTTATAAGATAGAGAAGATCTTAGTTGATAAAGACTCCTTTAGCTGCATCTTAGACCTCAATACCCTTCAAGGCCAAAAGATACCCGAAGATATTATTGACCAAAAAACCGGAGAGGTTATAGGGAAAAAAGGTGAGAGATTTAGTAAAAAACTGTACAAGAAACTTGTTGATATCGGTTTAAAAGAAATACCGGCAAATTCAAATTACCTTCAGGGAAGGATCGCTGCCCATGATATAGTTGACCCCCAGACAGGGGAAGTATTAGTAAGAACAAGTCAAGCCTTTGAACAAGAGAGCTTAGAGCTTATACAGAATAAGGGTATTAGAGAGATTGACTTATTAATTTTAGATTCGCAGGAGGTCAGCACATCAATAAGAAACTCGATGCTTTTAGACAAAGTCGTAACCACCGATGATGCTATTTTGGATATTTATCGAAAGTTAAGGCCCACGAGCCCACCAACACAAGAGATGGCCAATACCTATTTTAATAACCTCTTTTTTAATCCTTCTACCTATGATCTTTCTCAAGTAGGCCGCTTAAAAATGAATTACAGACTCAACCAAGATGTTCCCCTTGAGGTATGCACACTAAGAAAAGAGGATATAATAGAGACAGTTAAAGAACTGGTAAACTTGAATGTGAAAGAAGGTGCAGTTGATGATATAGATCATCTGGGAAATCGTAGAGTGAGGTCAGTAGGGGAATTATTAGAAGAAGGATATAGGGTTGGACTGATTAGGATGCAAAGGGCAATTAAAGAGAGAATGAGCCTCCAGGATGTTGATGCATTGATGCCGCGTGATTTAATTAATTCTAAGCCTGTTTCAGCTGTTATCAATGAATTTTTTGGATCGAGTCAGTTGTCCCAGTTTATGGACCAAACTAATCCGCTGTCAGAGATAACTCATAAAAGGCGCTTGAGTGCACTTGGCCCTGGAGGATTAACCAGGGAGAGGGCCGGATTTGAGGTGAGAGATGTACATCCAAGTCATTATGGTCGAATATGCCCTATTGAAACTCCTGAAGGGCCAAATATTGGCTTGATTGTTTCTTTAAGCACCTTTGCTCATGTAAACGATTTTGGTTTTATTGAAACACCCTACAGGAAAGTTGAAGATGGTGTTGTTTCAGCGAACATAGAGTATTTAACAGCTATGGATGAAAAGGAATACCCTATCGCTCAAGCTAATGAGCCACTTGATTCAGAAAGTCATTTTGTGAGGGATATTGTAGCTGCCAGAAGGTCTGGTGAAGCGTGTTTAGTCTCTGCTAACGAAGTGAAATATATGGATGTTTCTCCAAACCAGTTAGTAAGTATCGCTGCATCATTAATTCCTTTCTTAGAGCATGATGATGCGAATAGGGCCCTGATGGGTTCCAATATGCAGAGGCAGGGCGTGCCACTTTTGCAAGCTAAGTCTCCACTTATTGGAACAGGAATTGAAAAAGTTATAGGAAAGCACTCAGGTGTAGCTGCGATAGCTAGGAAAGATGGAACTGTTGAAAGCGTGAGTGCCTCTCGTATAGTTATTCGACCAGAGAGAGAGAAGGATGGTGTTGAGATTTACAAGTTATTAAAATTTCGACGCTCGAATCAGAGCACCTGTTATAATCAGAAGCCAATTGTAAAAAAAGGGGATAGAGTTAGAAAGGGACAAATTATTGCAGATGGTCCTGCCATGGAGAAAGGTGAACTTGCTTTAGGAAGGAATGTCACAGTAGCATTTCTTTCCTGGGGTGGCTATAATTTTGAAGATGCAATTTTAGTAAGCGAAAGATTAGTACGGGAAGATGTATTTACCTCTATTCATATAGAAGAGTTTTCTGTTTTGGCAAGAGACACTAAACTCGGACAAGAAGAAATTACTCGGGATATACCGAACGCAGGAGAGGAGGCCCTTGAGGGTCTTGATGAAAGTGGCATTATCCGGTTAGGTGCTGAAGTAAGGCCTGGCGATGTTTTGGTTGGAAAAATTACTCCTAAGGGAGAGACTCAATTGTCGCCAGAAGAGAAGCTCCTCCGTGCTATTTTTGGTGAAAAGGCAGGTGATGTGAAAGATAGTTCGTTACGAGTTCCGCCTGGTGTAGAAGGTATCGTAATCGATGCGAAGGTATTCTCTCGTAAAGGCGTGGAGAAAGATGAAAGGACAAAAGCCATTCAAGCTGAAGAGATCAGTCAATTATCAAAGGACAAAAAGGATGAAATCGAGGTTATAGAAAGAAATGCTCTGGAGAAATTGGCTTCTCTGTTAGAAGGAAAACATCTTAAATCAGATTTAAGGCATACAGGGACAGGTAAGATTTTATTAGCAAGAGGTCAGGTTATTGATCATGAATGTTTACAGAACGTTCCTGTAGATTCTTGGCAAGGAGCCAATATCAAGGCCGACATGGAAGTGATTGAGAACATGGAATCAGTAGTATTAATGTATCAACAGCAGATAGAAAAATTGGATGAGCTTTTTAAAGAGAGGATAAAGAGATTAGATATTGGCGATGAATTATCGCCCGGGGTAATTAAGCTGGTAAAGGTATTTGTGGCTGTCAAGCGAAAACTATCTGTCGGTGACAAGATGGCCGGTCGCCATGGAAATAAGGGCGTGATTTCCGTAATACTTCCTGTAGAAGATATGCCTTATTTTGCTGATGGTACACCAGTAGATATAGTTTTGAATCCTCTTGGTGTTCCTTCCAGGATGAATGTGGGACAGGTTTTAGAGGCACATCTTGGTTGGTCTGCGTATGAGCTTGGTAAACAGATACGAGTATTGATGGAAAACATTAAAGGTAAAAGCGTAGTAAGAGATAAATTGAAGAAAATCTATTCTAAAGAATATGATCAGATTTTTGCTGGTGTCTCGGATGAAGAGATCAAGGCCAAACTTGCTTACATACAGGATGGTGTACATATGGCTACACCTGTTTTTGATGGGGCACAAGAAGAGGAAATAATTGAATGTTTACGTGAGGCAGGTTTACCTGTGAGCGGGCAAGTGGTTTTGTATGATGGTAGAACAGGTGAACTTTTTGATCAGCATGTAACGGTAGGTATAATGTATATGATGAAACTTCATCATTTGGTAGATGATAAAATCCATGCTCGTTCCATTGGCCCCTATTCTTTAGTTACTCAGCAGCCTCTTGGTGGTAAGGCCCAGTTTGGAGGTCAGCGCTTGGGCGAGATGGAGGTCTGGGCAATGGAATCTTACGGAGCGGCATATTCTTTACAAGAGTTTTTGACTGTCAAATCGGATGACGTCGCTGGCCGGACACGGATGTATGAAAAGATTGTAAAAGGAAACAATTTTTTAGAAGCAGGACTACCAGAGTCCTTCAATGTTTTGGTAAAAGAACTGCAGAGTCTCGGTTTAGAAGTAGACTTGAACGAGGATGGAGA
>CAZSWT010000144.1:0-4040 GCA_964611035.1 uncultured Desulfobacteraceae bacterium | reverse complement strand
TAGATGATGCTCGTCGCATCGGCATCGACTGGGAAAAGGGGCGTCGCCAGATGATTGTTGTTGGCGACGGGAGTTTCATCTCCGCCTATTTCCACGACCTGTCTGTGCAAATCGATACCTACGAAATAGTTGCACCTACGAAAGCGAAAGCAGAGGGGTCAGGTCTTCATCCTTGACAGAATCCAAGAAACGGTGTAATAGATCCTATATTCCACAAATAACAATTTAGAATGGTGTGTGATATGGGGGACGTCCATTTGTAAATAAGTAACTCATTCTTCCTGCGGGTTTTAGCTAAATGGCCCAGTAAGATATGAATCTAAGGGACGTCCATAAGTATATAAATAACTACACGTAAAACGCAATGGGCAAGGACCACAGCTCTTGAGGCAGCAGCTGGAATTATAGGAAAGTATTGGGGGACATCCTTGTGAATTAAATTTTGCGAAGCTACTTTAGTTATCTTTTTGGAAACATTTGAAAACCTGCTATCTGAAAATGTTGATCAAATGTGAATACCCTTTTAATATTTTGGCTTTTCATGAGAACGAATGAAACACAATCTGTAAAGCTAAGACGCTGATCTGAATATTTTTCGAAAAAACCGAGTGCCTTCAATTCATCTTCTAGGCTGGGACGGAGAATATTAAGCGATTCAGAAGCATAAATATTTTTTGCTCTTTGAGCCGCAAAACCGTAACCGGTGCGGCGCCCAAGTAAGGTAAATGTTTCATCCAGTACAAAATTGCTCGTCACGCATGTTTCGCTTTTTCTTCGAATCGTGTCCCAGAAAGCATAGGCCTCGCCATGATACTGATCCTTTAAGAGATAACGCGCCAGGAATGCGCCGGTATCAATATAGATCATAGTTAATTTCCATATAAATATATGTCATGATTTTGTGCCAGATCGACCTCTGTGTCGCCTTCATATACGGCGTTATCGGTCAAAAAGGGATCATCAAGCGTCCCGGCGGAAGAGGACCTCAAAGCTCTTTCAAGAGCTTCCCGAATGAAAGCCCCCAGGGATAAACCCGACGAGTTTGCCCGTCTCGCAGCACGGATTTTTAAGTCTTCGGGTATCATAATAGTTGTACGTCTCATAGCAAACTCCTTATCTCTACATCCATATACATATTAATGCCGCCATAACTTAATGTCAAGGAAAACATAGAGTCCCTGAAATCCCGATATAAGGATTAAAAAAAGTAATTGCTCAATATCCGATGTGAAGATAGGGACGTCCATAAATATATAAATAACTCAGAAGGCTGAATAACTATCTTGCCCTCCGAGCCTTAGAGGTATTAAGATTCCTGGTCTTATCACTTATCTGTCATTAATTTGTATTCCACCTCTGTAATTCAGCACTATTATCTTGATTTTGGAGTAGTATTTTTTATAAAATGAAAAGAAATCAATTGTTGAAACATCTGAAAAGACATGGGGCATCATTATTACGTGAAGGTAGTAAGCATAGTATCTACCAAAAGGGCCACTTCAAGTCAGAAATTCCAAGGCATAATGAAATCGTAGATGAACTTGCACGAAAAATTTGTAAAGACCTTGGTATTCCATTTATGAGGTAAAAGCTATGAAATATAGAGCCATTATAAAAAAGACAGATGACTGGTGGATTGGATGGTTGGTGGATTTGCCTGGTGTTAATGCTCAGGAAAAGACAAAGACAGAGCTCATTGAGTCATTAAGGATTGGGGCTCAAGAAATGTTGGCAACCGAAATTACCTTTGAGCCAGATACATTAATGACAACAATAAGTGTTCCAGACCCGGAATGGACAGTTAATGTAGCAGGGGAGGTTGGTTCTAAGACAACGTAGTGAAATCTGAGGGGCGTCCATAAATATATAAATAACTCAGAAGACTGAATGACCATCTTGCACTCCGAATTTTAGTTATTAAAATCCAGAGCCTTATCACTTATCACTTTATTATGTTTTTAATACCCCACCCGCTTGCGGTAGGGTTTCCACTAGTTCCCTCTTCCTGGGGAGAGGGGTAGGGTGAGGGGGTAAAAATAGTATTATTCCTTTTCATACTCCGACCGCTTGCGGCGGAGTATTTGATTGCCAATTAACCTGAATACTCCCTGAATACTACACATATCAGCTCCAGCTTCCCCATCTTACAAACATCTCCTTTACCGATTTCAGGTCAAGGCGCCTCTGGAGGGCTTACCCGCCGTCAGTTTGGAGGGCCCCAGTTAAATCCGCCATAATTCCGGCGGACAAGTCCGCTCCGCTCCTTTTCTACGAAAAATTTAACGGGGTAAACACTTTTCGGTAAATTATGTATTGATTTAACTACCACTAATTTACCGATTCCAGCTTAAGGCTGTTTTCGGTAAATTACCTATGCCAATCCAGGACAATTTTCTGTGACTTTGATGCCTTACCATGATAATATTAATATTTTATGGCTTAGCCATTTGGGGATGGAAGTATGAAACTGGGATCTCAAAGGTTTTCGTAAAAATCCCGATGTATTTTCTTATAATAAATGCTTCTATCTTAGTAGCCTGGTGGTGCTATTTAAGGGGGCAAAGATTGCTTATGTGGACCCCGTCAGAGAGATAACAAATAGCTCATAGATTATAGTTCAAAGCTAATATTATCTATGATGATCAGGGAGATAGAAGGCATCACTTGAGATGCCAGTGTGTCTGGAAGGGTAAGCTTGCTAACCTCTGGGCCTATTGTGCTTGACCTGAATGGTGCGTAGTGATAAATTAGTAAGAAAAAGGGAGAGCCAATAAGACTGCATGGATAAAATTGTGGCACATTGGGTAGAACGGGCAGAATATGACCTGGGAACTGCCAAAGCGATGTTGGACACGGGGCGCTATCTTTACGTTGGCTATATGTGCCAACAAGCAGCTGAAAAACTTTTGAAAGCGATAATCGCTCAGCAAAACAAGGAAAATTTACCTATACACAATTTGAGTCGTCTCGCAGAAATTGCTGAAATTAAAAATCATTTGAACAGTGAACAGTTTAACTTCTTGGCAGAATTGACACCTTACTGCATTGAAGCTCGTTACGGGGATTATAAGGAAAGTTTGTCAGAAATTATCAATGAGAAAAAGGCTAAAGAAATTTATGAGAAGACGCAGGAGATCTTTAAATGGCTATATCGAGAGATAGATTAGATAAAATCATTAGAGGCTTTGTTTCGAGACTTGCAAGTGACATTCCTGTTGAAGATGTTATCTTGTTTGGTTCCTATGCTCATGGAAACCCAAAAGAGCATAGCGATATTGATTTGGCAATAATCTCCGATTGGTTTTGGGGTAAGTCTCGCATAGAAAGCATGCAATATCTTTCTCGTGCTGCAGCGAACTATAATACATTAATAGAGGCTATACCGTTTAGTGCTAAAGAATATAGGGAATTGGATAAAAGGACTTTTTTGGCCAGTATTGTGAAGACTGGCCGGAGATATCTGCTTGATGAAAACAAATAATGAAGATGGTGAAGATGGGGATGTCCAGAAAGTGAATGAAAATGAAAAGGGTGGAGTCCATTAATATACAAACAACTCATGTGAAGATAGGGACGTCCATAAATATATAAATAACTATGAAGGCTGAATAACTGCTTTACCCTCCGAGTTTTAGGTATAATAAGTCTATACCTTTATTGCCAATTAGCCGGAATACTCGCGGAGTATTAGACATATCAGCTCCAGCTTCCCCATCTTACAAACATCTCCTTTACCGATTTCAGCTCAAGGTTTACCCGCTTTTAGTCTGGCGGGTTTACCCGCCGTCAGTCTGGCTGGCTCATTTCTTTACCGATTTCAGCTTAAGGCTGTTTTCGGTAACTTATTCATTCATTTGCCCATTACATACTTACCGATTTCAGCTTAAGGCTGTTTTCGGTAAATTATCCATGCCAACCCAAGACAATTTTCTGTGACCTTGATGGAATGCGTGCCGGGCACCAGCTGGAATGATAGGAAGAGCAAGGGGAGGTAGCTTAACTGGGAAAGCGCGTTCAGGTCTCGCAAGAGTTTGAATGAT
>CAZSWT010000143.1:0-4066 GCA_964611035.1 uncultured Desulfobacteraceae bacterium | reverse complement strand
GCCTTTCATCTGGCTAAACTTTGTCGCTGATATAGGCGAAACTACTTTCTAAATTAGCCAGAAACTGGTCAGCGAGGATAGCCAGCAAAGCTGCTGGCAGCGCCCCTTCGATGATAAAGGCGAGGTTGTCCCGCACCAGTCCGGCGATGATGGGCGAGCCAAGTCCACCGGCGCCGATAACGGCACCTATCATAGCCGTCCCGATATTGATGATGACCGATATCCGTACCCCGACCAGAATAACCTGCGCTGAGAGTGGGAGTTCCACCCTGAACAATGCCTGCAGTCGACTCATGCCCATGCCATAGGCAGCATCAAGAAGATGGGGGGGGACCGCGCGCAGGCCAGCAATGGTATTGCGGACAACGGGAAGAAGGCCATAGAGGAAAAGGGCGATTATGGTGGGCATCAGGCCGAAACCGAGGACAGGTACAGCCAGGGCCAGAACAGCTACTGGCGGGAAAGTCTGGCCGAAGGAGGTGATATCAGTGACTATCGGTAAGAAGTCTCGGCCGCTGGGCCGAGTTACCCATATCCCTAATGGAATGCCAATGATAATAGTAATGCCGCTGGAGATGGCGACCAACTGGATGTGCTCCCAGACAAGAACAAGCAAGCTGGCGCGCGGGTGTATTACTGTTGTCTCTCCGGGAAAGAGTGAACGGAGGACTGTCTCCCACCACCCGGTGTTGGCAATGAGAACCAAGAAAGCTCCCAGCGCCACGCCAAGCAAAATCCACCGTCTGGTCCTTTGACGGCTCACTGTCTGTCCTCCTCCTCTGTCGTTGCTGCTTCTATATCTCCCAGTGCCACTTCGCCGACGAGTCGTTGCCCGTCATCAATTACGGGAATACACTTGAAGCCGAGTCCCAGCATACGTGACAGAGCTTCCCTGAGGGTAGCGCTGTCCGATAGGGAAATTTCACCGGTGTCTCCTTCGTCCATGGCTTCTTTAATGGAAGCGGACTGAGCCAGAGTGCTTCTATCAACCCAGCCAATGAGCCTCTGGTTGTCATCTACCACCCATAGCCAGCGGTAACTTCCGGCAGAGGCTATTACCTGTTTTACTGGCCTGTTGACGTTCACAGTGGCTGCTGGCTTGATGAAGTTCTTGATTCCGATTCGAGAAAGGCGCTTCAGGGCGCGGTCAGCACCGACAAAATCGCGGACAAACTTGTTTCTTGGTCTGGAAAGCATCACCTCCGGTGAGTCATACTGCACCAACCTGCCCGATTCCATAATAGCAATGCGGTCAGACAGGCGGATGGCCTCGTCGAGGTCATGAGTTACCAGGAGAATGGTCTTTTTCACTTCTTGTTGAATATGGATGAACTGGGCCTGCAGTCTCTCGCGAGTGAGAGGATCGACCGCGCCAAAGGGTTCGTCCATAAGCATGATGGGCGGGTCGGCGGCCAGGGCACGAGCCACCCCGATACGCTGCGCTTCCCCGCCGGAGAGTTTACTCGGGTATTTCCTGGCATACTCGGCTGGTTTAAGGCCGACAAGTTCCAGCAGCTCTTCAACACGTCTGGCAATACGTTTTTTCTCCCAGTGGAGGAGTTGCGGAACCACCGCGATGTTGTCAAACACGGTCATGTGCGGGAACAGGCCAACACTCTGAATGGCATAGCCGATTGACAGTCGCAGTTTCTCCGCATCAATACTGGCCGTGTCACGTCCATCGATGAAAATCCGCCCGGACGTCGGCTCGATGAGACGGTTTATCATCCGCAGTGTTGTTGTCTTTCCACAACCCGATCGCCCGATGAGCACGCAGATTTGTCCCTTTTCGATTTCGAGAGAAAGCCCGTTCACGGCTATGGTCTCTTCATAGCGTCTGGTTATTTGATGTAGACGTATCACCGGTTTTCCACACCCAATCCTTTAGGCGTACCCAATCTGACGGCCGTCCGCATTATGCCATCCACTAGCACAGCCAGAATAATTACGGGTATAGCACCGAGGATAATTAGGTCAGGGGCTGCCTGGCCGATTCCCCGGAAGACAAACCAGCCCAACCCGCCAGCGCCAATTAAAGCCGCTACCGTAGTAAGCCCCACCGCCTGTACAAATGCTGTCCTGACACCTTCTAAAACCAGAGGAGCAGCGAGAGGTACCTCTACCCTGCGAAAGACCTGCCAGCGGCTCATCCCCATGCCCAGTCCGGCATCTATTGCCGCCGGGTCCACCTTCCGTATGCCGACATAGGTGTTCCGTACTATCGGGAGCAGTGAATAAATGGTTAGAGCGATGATAGCCGGGGCTACACCAACACCCCTGATACCAATATCCCGCAATACAGGAAAAGCAAAAGACAGCGCTGAAAGTAGCGCTATCAGAAGGCCGAAAAGTGCCAGGCTGGGTATGGTCTGCACCATGCTCGTAATAAAGAACACGGGTTTTTCGGCATACTTGTTTCGAGTTGCCCAAATACCCATTGGAATGCCGATTACAGTACCTATAGCACCACTGATGCCAAATAAGCGTATATGCTGTAGCAACTCCTGCACGAAGCGCTGCTGATAGCCGCTGAACTCCTCCATTACGGAGACTTTATTCAGCCACCCGATAGAGAGAAGAATGGCGAAAACTGACAGCCCACTCCAGGAGACTAGTTTCCGCCACGTACGCCGGTCATCCAGATGCCGGCGAGCGGCGAATATCACTGTGTATGCCCCAGCTAGGGTAACCCAAAAGCCGGTGCCAAGCGATACTCTGGCTATGGCGGCCTCTCCCTGAAGGAGCCGGTTGCTGGCCAGCCCCACCAGAATGAAGGTGAGGATAAGTATAAGGTTAGCGCTGACGCCCACCGCTATCCCGTGTGATCGCTTTACTTCTCCCAGGCTGAGAACAAGGCAAACCAGCCATAACAAGACTATAGCAACAGCCGCACCCCCGCCAAGGCTCTCCCAAAGGTTCAGGCTGGTACCAACCGCAAGGCGGTTGGGCTTCAATATCAGCCAGCTGAGTAGCAGCGCAGAGAGACCTAAGATGGTGCCAGTAAGAGCTACACGGTCAGGGCTAATCATTCGCCGCATTACCCATCACCTTTTTAATTATCCTGGCTGATGCTACTTCACGAACCCTTTCTTGGCTAGGTAATCCCTGGCTACATCAGCTGCGTTCTGCCCCTCAACGGTAATCTTGCCATTCAGCGTCTGGAGGGTTACCAGGTCAAGGCTCTCAAAGACAGGTCTCAGTATCACGCCGATTTCAGGATACTTGTCGTAAACCTCACCGCGGATGATCGGCGCCGGTTGATATACCGGTTGAACACCCTTCGGGTCCGAGAGAACAACCAGGTTAAAGGCACTGAGCGAACCATCTGTGCCATAGGCCATTGCGGCATTGACGCTGTCGGTGCCTTGAGCTGCTGCTCTCTCCGTCTGCGCCGTGTCACCGCTCGATACTACCAGTAGCTGGGACTGCTTCAGTGTGAAGCCATAGTCCTGCTGAAAGGCTGGTAATGCTGCCGGGCTGGTGACAAACTCCTCCGAGCCAATCAGCTTGACATAGCCGCCTCTGTTGACATAGGCGGCGAAGTCATCCAAAGAAGCGAGGTTCTCTTTATCTGTCAGGGTTTTCGGTACGGCGATTGCCCAGGTGTTGTTGGCTGGCGCTGGGGTAAGCCAGACGATGTTGTTCTGCGCCTTATCAAGCTCCTTGACCCGCTCGTATCCCTGTTTGGCGCTTTTCCAGACAGGGGAGTCAGCTTCGTCAAAAAAGAAAGCGCCGTTACCGGTATATTCAGGATACATATCAAGCTCACCGCTGATAATCGCCTTGCGCACTACCGAAGTTGGGCCGAACTGAGATTTGTCAACAACCTCAAATCCCTTGCCCCTGAGCATAAGGATAACCATCTGTGATAGCAGCGCTCCCTCGGTGTCAATCTTTGACCCAACTACTATTGGACCTTTGCCAACTTCATCTTGCCTGCTGCATCCTGACGCGACAACTGCCAGCAACACTAAAATGTTCAACAGTAAAACCAAAATCTTATTCATGGTATCACCTCCAACATTTTGTTTGTGTGGATGAGATAGTATAATAACTATGTAGTTTA
>CAZSWT010000142.1:0-4074 GCA_964611035.1 uncultured Desulfobacteraceae bacterium | reverse complement strand
CCTTCCATCTTCTTCATTTTCCTCTAACTCAACACCCTTTGATTTGGCAACATCTCTTAAGGTCTTGCTATCAAAAAGGACACGCTCTTCTATACCACCAATGTCTCTCAGAGAATCAATGAGTGAGATCCTCTGCCATGGGGTAGTAAAATCTATCAGATCGCCCTGATAGGTAATAGTCAACTTGTTAAAGAGCTTTGTGAGGAGATGGAGGAGAAGTTTTTCTGTTAAATCCATCAGGTCTTCATATGTTGCATAGGCAACATAAAATTCGAGCATGGTAAATTCCGGATTATGGTTAGTTGAAATCCCCTCATTTCGAAAATTTCTGTTTAATTCATAGATCCTCTCCAAACCTCCTACCACAAGTCTTTTTAAATAAAGCTCCGGGGCTACTCTCAAATAAAGATCTATGCCTAACGATTGGTGATATGTTTTAAACGGCTTGGCTGTCGCGCCCCCTGGGATCGATTGCATCATAGGGGTCTCAACTTCTATAAAGCCTTGTTTATCAAAAAATTCCCGTATAGCCTGGATTATTTTACTTCTCAGGATAAAAGTGTACTTAACATTATCATTAACAATAAGATCGAGATATCTTTGGCGATATCTGGTTTCTATATCTACTAAACCGTGATATTTTTCAGGCAATGGACTTTGAGCCTTTGTGAGAAGAGCAACGGAAGATGCCAAGAGTGTCAATTCATTTGTCTTTGTCCTAAAAAACTGCCCTTTTAGTCCTAAGTGATCGCCAATATCTATAAATGAAAAGATCTTAAAATTCTCCTCTCCAACTCTATCTTTCCGTATATATGCCTGGAGTTGACCAGTTCCATCTTTGATATGGATGAAAACTGCCTTACCAAAATCCCTAATAGACATAATCCTGCCGGCCAGGGTAAAGCTATCAGATATCTCCTTAAGTTCATCATTATCCATTGTACCAAAACGGCGTACCACTTCCTCTATTGTTATATCCCTTTTGAAGCCCGATGGATAAAGGTTAAATCCCTTTTCCCGTAGATCCTTAATCTTCTTCTTTATGTCTTTGATAACTCCACTTGACTCATCCATTAATAAAACATTCCTTTCATTGAAAAAATCGTAAACATCAAACCTTTAGACTGGCAAGTTGCAGTAAAAACAAAAGCCATCGGATTTTCTGATTTCTTCATCCACATGAAGAGCTGAAAAAATGAATCTTTCCTTGATTAATCACACTTTTTATTTTATAGGTGGTTACGTTTAATCTAATTATGTTTTTTAGTCAAGACAAAAGAAAAAGATTAAAAAATCAACATGTTAAGATAATAATTTCTTAACTATAGTGTCACGTTTTTGCTTTCCGGTAAAACTAAAAAAACATCTTTCAAAGGAGGTAGTATATGGCAAAGCTGTTATGGAAACCATCAGAGGAGAGGATCAAGAATTCCAATATGTACAAATTTATCCAATTTATTAACAACAGATACGGGACTAACTTTACGGAATATCGTCCTTTATATCAATGGTCGATTGAAAATATTCCTGAATTTTGGGCATCTTTTTGGGATTTTGCAGATATAAAATACTCGAAGCCTTATGATTCGATAGTAGATGATCTAACTAAGATGCCAGGGACGAAATGGTTTGAAGGTGCAAGGTTAAACTTTGCTGAGAACCTCCTAAGATACAGAGATGATCATACAGCCTTTATATTCAGAGGTGAAACCCAAAAATCAGCTAAAATGAGCTATGCAGAACTTTACGATACTGTGGCGCGCCTTGCAAAATCACTCCGTCAGATGGGAGTTTCCCCAGGAGATCGTGTTGCTGCTTACATGCCTAATATGATGGAGACGGCTATTGCAATGCTTACTGCTACAAGTATCGGTGCTACATGGGCCTCCTGTGCCACTGACATCGGCTCAGGCGCAGCCATAGATCGCCTTGGTCAGATCGAACCCAAGGTATTGTTCACTGTCGATGGATATTTTTATAAGGCTAAGGCCTTTAATTCTCTTGGTAATGCAGCTGAGATTGCAAAGGGAATACCTTCAATTGAAAAGGTTATCGTAACCTCATATACGGAAGAGCATCCTGACATCAGCGCTATCCCGAACTCCGTATATTTTAACGATTTTTTAGCTAAAGAAAGCGGACTTGAAATTCAGTTCGAACAATTACCTTTTGATCATCCCTTATTTATCATGTTCTCATCCGGCACAACCGGAAAGCCAAAGTGTCTGGTCCAGGGAGCAGGGGGAATCCTTATTAATCAACTAAAGGAATTGATATTGCAAACCGATCTGAAACGAGATGATATTCAATTCTTTATCACCACCTGTAGCTGGATGATGTGGAATTGGATGCTAACCTCCCTTGCTACAGGAAACACACTTATTTTATATGATGGTAATCCCAACTATCCAGACCTCGATGCTGTGTGGAAGCTCATTCAAAATGAAAAGGTCACCATGTTTGGAACCAGCGCAAGCTATATCAACTTTATCAAAAGCCAAGGTCTCAAGCCCGGGAAGAATTACGATCTCTCATCATTAAAAGAAATATGGCAAACAGGCTCACCCCTTTCACCTGAAGGCTTTGAGTATGTATATGATGAGATCAAAAAAGACCTCTGGTTCAACTCCTCTGCAGGGGGTACAGATATTAACGGCTGCTTTTGCACTGGAAGCCCTACAAGCCCTGTATATGCAGGAGAACTACAGTTTCCTGCCCTGGCTATGAAGATAAATACATATGATGAAAATGGAAATCCTGTAGTCGACCAGGAGGGGGAACTTGTGTGTGAAGCGCCTGCCCCTTCTATGCCCCTTTACTTCTGGAATGATCCGGGCAACAAGAGATATAACGATGCCTATTTTAATGTCTATCCCAATATATGGCGCCACGGGGACTATATTACGATGAATAGTGAAACGGGTGGTATAACTTTCTACGGCCGTTCTGACGCAGTGCTAAAGCCATCTGGAGTACGTATAGGTACAGCCGAAATATATAATCAGGTGGAACAAATGGAAGAAATTGCTGACAGTCTAGCAATAGGGCAACAGTGGCAAGGAGATCAAAGGGTTATCCTCTTTGTTTTACTTGCTGAGGGTCATACTCTCACAGATGAGTTAAAAAATAAGATAAAAAAGACCCTTCGTGCAAATGCCTCTCCACGACATGTTCCAGCCAAGATCATTGAAACACCTGACATACCCTATACCCTTAATATGAAAAAGGTTGAAGGCGCTGTTACTAATACTATTCATGGCAGGGCAGTGCTAAACAGGGATGCCCTGAAAAATCCAGAATCGCTGGATTTTTATGAAAATCTACCTGAGCTTCAAAGTTGAAGGAGGGGTGGTCTTGCAACCGAGTAATCTTATCGAAAAAAAGATCAACTCGCGGGCCCCTCTCACGCAAAGATTCCACTGATAAAGGAACCAAAATATAAGCCCATATCTTGATAGTATAGGAAACATCATTTTTTAGACAGGATAGACGAGATGTTCACGATATAAAGAAAATCTTGTTAATCGTGTTAATCCCTGGCCCAGACCTGATTAAGAGAGATTGATTTTCCCAAACTTTCGCCTATAAAGTATTACAGCGCCAACAGACTTTTTCGATCACATCGCGCCAGGGCGGGCCTGTCAAAAAACTTCCCCGACATGTCGGGGCTAAGTTCATTTGTGTCAAACGCAGATCAAGATATGGCTGGCTGCACTTAAGCCAGTCTATTTCATGATGTTACTTCCAAACACATAGGGCACACCGAGAAGGTAATCCTGGGTGAGGCTGTCCAGGTCAGTAATGTTCCCACCAATTCCACTTCCCTTGACCTCTAAAAAGATTCACCAGAAATGCAGGAAGATTAAAGACAGATTACTTTAAGAAATTTGTATGATCTCGTTTATAGGTGTTCACTTTTAAATTGTAAATCCAATAAAAACGGTTCGCTTTTAATTCTTAAATGAAATCCTTAAAAAAAAGTGTTGACAATTATTCATATTTAGACTAGTCTGACTAGGTATAACAAGGAGGGATTATGAAAGAAATTTGGAAATTACAAGATGCCAAAGCACA
>CAZSWT010000141.1:0-4095 GCA_964611035.1 uncultured Desulfobacteraceae bacterium | reverse complement strand
TGTCAGTACTGTGGCAAGAGACTCACTCCGGATGAGCTTACGTGGGATCATGTGTTGCCTAGGGCACATGGAGGTAAGACAGAGTGGAAAAATGTTGTTACCTGTTGCATTAAGTGCAACAGAAAGAAAGGGGGAAGGGTTCCCTCAGAAGCTTCAATGGTCTTGATCAAGAAACCAAGCATACCTGAATGGTTGCCTATTTTAAAGGTCACATTACACTTTAAGAATACGCCCCAGTCATGGAGGGACTATATTTATTGGAATGTGGAGTTGGAGGAATAAGTAAACAAGTGCCTAAAGTTTAACCCGCCGTAAGCCTGCCCGCCGGACGACAGGCGGGTCTGGCGGGTAAAAGTGAGCTATAGTTAAAGATGAATAATCTACACAGTAAACCCTTTAGTCCGCTTTTTAAGTTCATTAGTAAATTCTGCTTCATCAATCATAAACTTTAGGCACTTTAAGTACTTATAACTTTAGTCATTTCCTATGAGTTGTGGCCAGTCAATCGAGGTAAATGTTCTGGATAGGCGGTGGTCATCTTCCATCACGGTGAATGTTAAATCAGGAAAAACCTTTTCAGCAATTGCCTGTATAGGCTTTAGAGGAATAATCTCGTCATTCTCCCCATGAAAGATATAAACAGAAAGCGTGAGTTTTTTCGATAGATATGGGCTGAAATCAGAAAGGTTGATTGCTGGGGCAAGGAGGATAAGCTTTTTCATTCTATCCTGATTTTGGAAGGCATATATGGCAGCCATTAGTCCGCCTAAAGAAGAGCCTATCATAATTATCCCCTTTTTATCTATAAGGATTTTTTTCAGTTTTGACATCCTGGTTGATACATCACCAACAAAGTCTGGGATAATCATCTCCGGAAAAAGGTCTCTAAAAAATACTGCCTTGTTACCCTGGCTACTGCTTTCTTGTCCGTGAATAAAAATAGTGGGATTTTTTGCTATTTTCTCCATTACCTTTTTTTGACTCCGAGGTTGGTAATCTTTTTCTCAAGTTCAGCTATTCTTTTTTCAAGCTCTTGTATCCTTTTTTTTCTTTCAATATTGACCTCCTTTTTTGCTACTTTTTTTTGGCCTTTTTGTGGTTCTTTCTCTTTCACTATTCTATGTACACTTGCGAGACCTATTGAAAGTTCATTGGCTATTTTTCTCATGGATTGTCCATTTGCATGGGCCTTTATAACCTTTTGCCTTGTAGTTTCATTAATCTTTTTTCTTGCCATTTTAAACTCCTTTCAAGATATATACTTTTTTGAACCCGCCACAGGCGGACAAGTCCGCCAGAATGACGGCAGATAAAGGCTTAATAAGCCTAAGTCTTATTAATTAAAGGTTTATCTCTAAGTCTTGTTACACTGCTAATATCCAAGGACTCAAAAATAGGGTATACGCTGATTTTATCTCCTTCAGCAATAGTATGGTCAAAGGGAACTGACACGCTGTTGACAAGAACAAGATCAACCTCTTCAGGTGGCACTCCCAGAGAGCAAATTGCCTCATGAATGGTGGTTGGACTTTTTAGAGATAGGCTGAAAATTGTTTTTCTCTTACTCACAGGAAGATAATCATTCAGCTCTTCATAAACGCGAAAATATGAACTGTAGCTCATGGAATAAAACTTTCCCTTTAAGCAGGAGGTAATAATTTGATAATATACTATTATTTTAAGACTACCATAGTTAAAATAACATAATTTTATTTCCTTTTGCTACTTATTTTTTACACAAAATTTAATAGCTCGCCTTGAAAAAATTCCAAAACCACTTATTGATCAGCTTACTGATGGTGGAAGGATGATTATTCCTGTAGGAGAGAAGAGAGGGATACAGAAGCTGGTTCTTCTTCGAAAAGACAAAGGAATGGTAATAAAAAAGAAGGTAATGGATGTGCTACTTGCCCCCATGGTAAAATATGAGAAGCTTAAGGCTTGATGATTACCTTTATCGAATCCTGAGCTTTTGCAACAAGGGAGAATCCTTCACTTGCCCTTGCAAGTGGAAAACGATGGGTTACCATATTCTTTACCGTAATAGTTTTTGACCTGATCAGCTCAATGGCCTCACTTATATCTAAGGGAGATCCAGCATAAGATGTCGTAATTGTTATCCCATCGTGCCAGATGTCAAATAAGGGCAGAGCGATATCGGTGCCTGGCTCTGGCGGGGCAAACATAAGGATAGTCCCCCCTCTATCAACGGTTTTCCAGGCTGTAGAAATTGCCTCTAAGGCAGCGGTAGCAACTATTACCACCTCAGCGAGGCGCCCATTATTGATCTCTTTAAGATGCTCGGGAATGTTATTGTCAGCCAGAATGCCGGCTTTCGCCCCGAATTTTTCGGCGAATACCAGCCGTTTTTTATTTATGTCAGTTACCACCACAGAGCTTGCACCTAAGGCCTTTGCCAGTTTAACATGGAGCAGGCCCGAAATTCCTCCACCAATTATAAAGACTGTTTGACCTGGCTGTAGGTGAGTAGTTTTTTGGCCTCTTAAAACACAGGCTAATGGCTCAATAAATGTTCCCTCTTCATAGGAGATCTCATCAGGTAAAGGGAATACCCCCCGGTCAACATTGATTCCAGGAACCCTGATGAACTCAGCAAATCCTCCGGGATCAAAGTTTGTTTTTCTTAAGGTGTCACATACAGTATAATGACCATTTAAACAATAATGGCAGGTGTTACAAGGGACATGATGAGATACGAAGACCCGATCACCTACCTTATATTTGTTAACATTTTTTCCCACTTCAACTATCTCCCCTGTCATCTCATGGCCAAGGACAATAGGGGCCTTTTTTATTCTATACCATTCCAGGACATCACTGCCACAGATTCCACATGCATGCATTTTGACCAGCAGTTCATCTGCTTTGATTTTGGGTACAGGGATTTCTTCCAGTCGTATATCTCTGTTATTGTAATACATTGCGCATTTCATAGTGTCCATTGTCCATTGATCGTAGTCCGTTGGTCTTCGACAACTAACCACTGACAACTGACTACTGACTTCTGCTTAATTCCTCGAAAAGTTCCTGAGCCTCTTTAGGTGTTAAATTTTTATGAATGATGTTATTTAATGCTCTCATCATAGGAACTGGATGCGGGTTTTGCCAGACATTTCTCCCCAGATTAATTCCTATCGCACCCTTTTGGATGCCATCATAAACAAATTCAAATACCTCAAGTTCTGTCTCGCATTTCGGGCCGCCTGCAATAACAACAGGAACGGGGCATCCTTCTGTTACCTTTTCAAAATCTTGCGGGCAATAATAGGTTTTTACAATCCTTGCTCCCAATTCAGCGGCAATTCGAGAGCTTAGGGCAAGATATCTGGCTGTTCTTTGTTCTAATTCCTTACCCACTGCGGTTACGGCCATAACAGGAATACCATATGGTTCACATTGATCAACAAGCTGGGCAAGGCTCGTCAATGTCTGCTTTTCATAGTTAGATCCCACAAATATAGAGATGCCCACAGCAGTGGCATTCAGCCTGATAACTTCATCTATTGATGTAGTGAGGGTCTCATTAGCTAAGTCTGATCCAATTATACTGGTACCACCAGAAACTCTCAGGATGATAGGAGTTTGGCAGTTGGGAGGAACAGAGGAGCGCACTATACCCCTTGTAACAAAGAGACCATCTGCATAGGGAAGAAGTCCTTTGATTGTCTCAGATGGTTTTTCCAAAGAACTGGTTGGACCCTGGAAATAACCATGATCTATGGGCAAAAACTGGCAGCGACCATCTTCTTTAATTAATCTGGAAAGCCTGTTTTCTATACCCCAATCCATATAACCCTCCTTGTTGAAAAGTAAGCATAGTATGCAAAAAAGTAAGCAGTATTCTCCTTCCTGCCTACTGCTTACTCTTTACTTCATACTCTGCTTAATCCTCTCTTTTTCCTTGAATAAAATCTTCTGTGAGCCTGCGTGCCTCGTCGTCTGTATACTGTTTTGGAGGATGTTTCATAAAATAGGAGGAAGGAGAGTACAGAATGCCCCCTTTGCCCCTTTCAAGTGCAAGTTTACAACATCTTATTGCATCGATAACCACCCCACCAGAATTTGGAGAGTCTT
>CAZSWT010000140.1:0-4129 GCA_964611035.1 uncultured Desulfobacteraceae bacterium | reverse complement strand
GCTGGTGGTTCAATCAAAGAAATTTTAGAGATAGGATATACCGAGCTCCCAAGCTCAGGAGATGAATGCACCCAGAATCGTGTCGAGGTGATGTCTGAGGTACCGGTAGTTTCTGCGGGCTTTGGATCGGTAGCAGGTTTAGGCGCCCTGTATATGGTCCAGAGCCATTTTTCTGTTATGGTAAAGAAACAGGCACATGTGTTTGTCGGGGGGCCACCTTTGGTTAAATCTGCCTTTGGAGAAGATATCAGCAAAGAAGAGCTTGGAGGGTACAAACTACATACACATCTCACAGGTGTAGTAGATAACGAGGCTGAAGATGAAAATCATGCTCTCGAGCAAATCAAGACGTTTCTATCGTATCTTCCATCAAATGTCTGGCAAATGCCGAAACGCCAGCATGGTGGCAGTGATGATCCAAAGCGCCGAGAAGAGGAACTCGTTTCCATTATTCCCAAAAACGTTAAGAGACCTTACGACATACGAAAAATCTTGAACCTTGTACTGGATCGTGGTTCCATCTTCGAGATTGGAAAGTACCAGGGGCAATCGCAGGTTACAGCGCTGGCCCGACTGGATGGATACCCGGTTGGGGTACTGGCAAATGATCCAAACTTCATGGCAGGTTCATTTAATTATGACGTTGCAGAAAAGTTTACCCGATTTATAGATATGTGCGATACCTTTCATCTACCGATAGTAAATCTTTCGGATCAACCCGGATTTACCATAGGGAAACAGGCAGAGGAATATGGAACTATCCGTAAGGGTGTGAGGGCAAGTTTTGCCATTGTGCAGGCCACCATACCTCTTGCAGTGGTATATTTAAGGAAATGCTTTGGTGTGGCTGGAGGAGCACAGAAAAGCGGCATTCGTTTAAGCTGGCGTTATGCCTGGCCTTCAGCAGTGTGGGGCAATATACCGGTAGAAGGAGGCGTCTATGCAGCGCATCGGGCAGAAATAGAGGCAGCAGACGATCCGGAAGCTTATCTCCGTGACTTGCAGGACACATACCGAGCAATTCAATCACCTTTCCGAACTGCTGAGGCTTTCGGCATTGAAGACATCATTGATCCCAGGGATACAAGACCGCTTTTATGTAACTGGATCGAAATGGCCTATGAAATTGAAAGAAAAAACCTGGGAATAAAAAAGAGGGGTATGAGGTGTTGATCACGGATGGGCCAAGTGAACGAATAAGTTAGTTTTAGAGCAAAAGGAATCAAGGGAGTGAATTGATGAAAGAATATAGTTTCTGCCCGATTTGTGGAACGACGCTTCAAATAGGAATGATTGATGGGAAAGAAAGAAAATATTGTCCTCAATGTGATTTTGTCGATTATAAAAATCCCTTGCCAGTTGCATTGGCCATTGCGATAAAGGGTAAAGATTTCTTATTAATTAAAAGAGGGATACCGCCTAAGAAAGGTATGTGGGCTTCACCTTCTGGTTTTATTGAGATTGGAGAAACAGCAGAACAAGCCTGTCTAAGAGAGCTAAAGGAAGAAACAGGGGTCTCTGGCGAGATAGTGAAGTTGGTTGGGGTAGTTAGGCGAGAGGACAAAGAAATTTACGGTGATATGCTGATAGTGAAGTATCTGGTCAAGGTTACGAATGAAGAATTAAATCCGGGGACTGAGGCAGAGGATGCAAGATTCTTTAGTGTGGCAGAATTACCCGGCTATTACCTTGAGCTTTTTAAAGAGGTTATTGAAGAGGTTCAAAATAAATGATGATAGAAGTTACAAAGAAAGATCAGGAAGAATTCAGGATAAAGCTGGAGGAGAGGGGAACCAGCAAGGAGTACGTGGTGACTTTGGGAGATAGTTATTATCAAGATTTAACCCATGGTAAGATCTCAAAAGAGGAATTAATACAAAAGTCCTTTACGTTTCTACTGGAAAGAGAACCTAAAGAATCTATCCTTTCCAAATTCGATTTGAAAATTATTAGAAGCTATTTCCCTGAATTTGACGAAGAAATAAGGAGAGCTATCAAAGAATAGCAATAGAACTTTTTCTTTATGATTCATCTGCCTTCGAAAATTTTCTCAAAGATAATCCCCATGAACGGGGAGAGGTAAGATTCCTGGAATCAATTATATTTACGCTTATAATCTAAACGAAAGGAAGAACTATCCCCACTTACGGCTATAAATGCAAAGAATGCGGTAAGGTGTTTGAGGTTTTCCGCCGTTTTAGTGCACGTATTTTTTTATCCATTCGCAATATGCTCTTTCTGTATGAATTGAGTAATGATGCAGCCGCATCGCATCCCAAACTTCATCCAATGTCTTCCGACCTTTTCTTATTGACATAATTAAAAGATAGTGATTCTTTGTTTATTATTTATTTCAACTTGAATTTTTTTAATCAAACTGAAGTAGATCGACCATATTTATAGCAATTATTGAACGATCAAATTTTAAATTACGTTTGATTGATATTGGTGCAAGGCAAATTTGCTTGTCAATCAATGGTTCGCTGTCTGAAAATTAAAGAAATCTACCTCTTGACAATGTTCACATATTTGTTTACCTTATAATCATGAAAACAATCTCATTCTATCGGACTGCGTCAGGCAAATGTCCTGTTAAAGAACACTTGGATAGCCTGACAGACACACAGGCGACCAAAATAGCATGGGTATTGAAATTGATTCGAGAGATTGATCAGGTTCCATCTAAATACTTCAAGAAGCTGGTCAAGACAAACGATATTTGAGAAGCCAGAGTTGATGTGGGAAGAAACACCTTCCGTCTTCTTGGCTTCTTTCATGGTCAAGAGTTGATCATACTGACCAACTCCTTCCAAAAGAAGAGCCAGAAAATTCCTTTAAAGGAGATTAGACTGGCAGAAAAGCGAAAGAAAGAATATTTGAGCAGGAGGTAGACAGATGGACGATCTGGATAAATATATTGAAACAAGGAAGAAGCAGAGCCCCCAATTTGCAAAAAATTTTGACAAAGGATATGAGCAATTCAAAATTGGTATTCTCCTGAAGCAGGCTCGTCTTGAAGCGGGCCTCACCCAAGAGCAGGTGGCAAATAAATTGCGTACCAAGAAATCCGCCATCTCCCGGATTGAAAATCATGCAGAAGACATCCGCCTCTCTACATTGGTGAATTATGCTCAAGCGATAGGTAAACATCTCCAAGTCGAAGTTGCCTAAAAGCAGCGAACAAAGGCATTGAGATGGACTGGGAAAATCCGGCAACTTTTATCTCTTTTGCACAGGCCGTCTAAATAGCAACCTTTTGGTGTAGTTTCCAAGGTTATCGCATGCTTTTCGCAGCCACTCATGCCTGCCGTTATAATCGCGGAAAACTATAAAAAATGTCGAAAGGAAAGAATATATAGGAATGGGAAAAGGCTAAGAGGCGTTATCATCTTTATGATATCCATATTCAAATGGCTCGTGAGTTAGGAATGAGCCCTAAGAAATTTGGTGGCATTGCAAATCATAAACAACAATCTTGGAAAGCCCCTATGCCTGAATTTATTGAAGGCCTATATTTCAAGCATTTTAAAAAAGAAAAGCCAGATGTTATTAAGTCTTTGGAGTAGAGTATAACAGCATGAAACTAATAAGGAAAAAGCCAAAAATCAAACAGGTTTTGACTACCTGCTCATGGTGCGGATTTAAGATCGGAAACGATGGGCCAATATACTCGATAGGGTGCAAAAAACGTCCGGGAGTGAATATTTCAAAATATGAAGGCCAAATTATGCCCATAAAAATGGCTACTTTAGGCAAAACAATATGGGCAATAGTCCCTCCTGAAGAATCCGATGCAAGAAAGGCCGGCAATGATTTCCTTTTTACATTGTGCTCAGAAGATTGTGGGGATAAACTTAAAGAAACATTAGAACTGGAAAAGGAGATAGGAGAACTGATCTTTTCGTCCGAGCATATATGTTGATATAGGGAAAAAAACTTGTTAGTCCACCCGACTGGTGTTCGGCCGGCGCTTCACACCAGACGGTGCATTCCATCCTTCTTTATACAAAAAATAAAATGGAGGAATGGTATATGGATCAGAAATCATTTTTTAATAGGGTAACTAATGGGAAAAAAGACATAATCCAAGAAATTATTGATTTAATGAATCAAAATGATATTGAATATT
>CAZSWT010000139.1:0-4132 GCA_964611035.1 uncultured Desulfobacteraceae bacterium | reverse complement strand
ATTTATAATTATTTCAGCTATTTATATGGGATTGACTTTTTACGAGGTCATCAACCTTAGTCAACCTCAATTTTTTTAACCAGGCACATTAAAAAAATCCCTATTGCAGCCATACCTGCATTAATTATAAAGGCATAGTCATAAACGCCTGTAGTATCTCGTAAGATCCCGGTAACCCAGTGCACAAGGATAGCGCCAAGGCCATACATGGGCGTCCATGCCCCAATAACGGTTCCCATCAGGTCCTTGGGAAAATAGTCCCCTGCACAGGCACCATAGAGAGGAAACGTTGCACCATAAAAAAGGGCCATAAATCCCACAAGGATAAAAAATATTCCCCAGGAATTCCCAGTGAATAGGATTCCGATTAGGCAGGCAGTGATAAAGGAGTTGGAAATGATAATGGTCCTTTTTCTGCCTAAATAATCGGAAAGGGGTAAGATTGTCAAAACTCCCACAACTTGGGAGACTCCGTGTACTGTTGCGAGAAGACTTGCCTTCTCTAAGGGTAATCTAATTTGATATTTGGCATAGTCCACCATAAATGTGGTGATTCCATAAAGACTGTATGCGATTGAAAAGTAAGAAAGCCCAATCAGCCAGAATCTTATATTTTTAAAAACCATGGAAAGGGGTATATCTTTTGCAGAAGGAGCCACATCAGTCTCCCTACTACGGGAGGATCCATTTTTCTGTCCCCATGGTAAATATCCTGACTCTTTTGGATCACTTCTCAACAATAGGCCATTTATCAAAGTCATTACCAATGCACCTGCACCTAAAAAATACCATGCATAGCGCCAGGTGAAATGGTGCACAATCCATGGGAAGGCCACTCCCATGGTGGCAAAGCCCAGCCCATATCCAGTAGAAAGGATGCCAAGTGCGAGCCCTCTTCTATTGAGAGAAAACCAACGCTGGACAACGGTAATGACCGGCGCCCACATTCCTGTGGCTCCAACTCCGGCGATGGCGTAAAAAAGACAGGCCATCCAGAGGTTATGTACAGTCCCCATTAAGAGAACACCAATGCCAAGGATTAGGCTGCAGCTTGTAATCACACGACGGGCTCCAAATCGGTCTGTCAAGTAACCGGTAAGGGGGGTTAGAGCGATATAGGAAAAAAGGTACGCATTATAGATAGATCCACCTGCAGTTCGGCTAAAATTTAGTGTTCGGATCATTTCCGGAAGGACTACACTATATCCAAGACGAACAGAATAGTTTATAAAGAGGCTGATAAAGCAGGTCGCTAAGATGACCCACGCCCAGTGAAAGGACCTTTCCCTTTCCACAAACAATTCTCCTTGTTACAAAACATATCCTCCGGATTTAGATCGCCTTTTTTCCTTCTCTAGGAATCCAAGTCCTACATTGGTATTTGGTTTTTGAAGAAAGGAGTATAAGGAAAACAAGGTTGGGTGTCAAGAATGAACCAAGAATTGTGTTAGCTTAATGAAAATGTCCCCTCTAACTGCTGTGTTAAAATGTCCCCATTATGAAAAAGGACATTATAGCAATGAGTCAGAAAGAGCGGCAGAGGTACCATCTGTTAAAGATGGTAATAGGTGGTAAGATTACCTTGAAAGAAACAGACAGCCTAATGGGAGTCTCCTACCGACAGGCAAAACGCCTGAAAAAGAGACTGATCAGTGAAGGAGCCAGGGGTCTCATCCATGGCAATCGAGGAAGACCGTCTCCCAGGGCTCTCAGCCATGAGATTGCCAAAACGATACTTGATCTTTCCCTCACCACGTACACCAACTTCAATGACACGCATTTCACTGAAAAGCTGAGGGAAGAAGAAGGTATCATCGTAAGCAGGGATACTGTAAGGAGGCTGAGACGTACCAATGGGATAAAACCCAAGAGGAAAAGAAGAGCAAAGAGGCACTTCAAGAGAAGAGACCGCAGTTCCCAAGAAGGAATAATGGTGGGGATGGCAGTCCTCATCGGTGGTTCGGTAAGGATACACCTCCCTGCTGCTTGATGGCTGCCATAGACGATGCTACAGGAAGGCTCTGTGAGGCCTTCTTTATCCCCTATGAGTGTTCTTTTGGGTACCTGAAGCTCTTAAAGAGTATTGTGAACACCTATGGTATCCCTGCATCTATCTACCAGGATAGGCACTCAACATTACATAGAAATGATGATAACTGGACACTAGAGGAACAGCTTAAAGGGGAGCAGGAACCTACCCAGGTAGGAGGTGCCCTGAAGTCTTTGGAGATCACCCCCATCTTTGCACTTACTCCTCAGGCCAAGGGACGGGTTGAGAGACTCTTTGGTGTACTCCAGGATCGGCTTATCGCTGAGATGGGACTCAGGAACATTACAGGGATAGAGGAGGCAAATATGTTTCTTACCGGCCACTTTATTGCCGACTACAACCGCCGCTTTCCCGTAAGGCCTGAGACAGCGCAACCAGCATGGAGAAAGGCATCCAGGAGTGTGGATATTGAAAGAATCATAAGTTTCCGCTACCAAGCTGTGGTAGGTAACGATAATACCGTGAGGCTAGGGGGTATGGTTATAGACATACCAGAAGGTCCCTACAAAAGAGGATATGCAAAGGCAAAGGTAGAAGTCCGTCAGGTCTTAGATGGAAGCTGGAGAGTGTATTATAAAGATAGGCTTATAGCTCATACAGATCCAACTCCTTTAAAGGAGCCGATAAGGGCTAAACCCAGGAGAAAAGCCAAGGCACGTGCAGCTTCTGAAGAGCAATGGATTTATATGGCATCAGCAGCTTAGAGGGGACATTTTTACTAAGCAGTTAAGGGGACATATTGACTAAGCTTAAACAGAATGAACCAAGAATGAACCAGGCCTATAGATCAAGCCTACATCTTAAAGGAGATGGAATAAACCCTCCATCCCCTTTGAATAAGCACAGTTATCTTTTCTTTTAGCCTGTATCTAATAACTGCCTTTTTAAAATCTTCCTCTGTGTTGACTGAAAGATCATTTATTCCCCTAATAATATCACCTGGTGCCAGGCCAATACTGTGTGCTTGGGAGTCTTTTTTAATGGCCACAATAACCAGGCCCTCTTTCTCTTTCAATCCGTATTTACTGGCAAGGGACCTATTCAATTCTTCAACACTGAAACCGAGACGCTCAAATGCCAGATCAAGAGCGAGATCAGGTGGGAACGGAGCAGCTTTTATGTGTATCTGTTGTCTTTTTCCATTTCTGAAAAAACCTAAATGAATTATTTCATTAGCAGTATGCTGAGATAAGTTGTCATAATAATCGCGACTTGTTTTAATCTTGTTTTTTTTGATCTCTGTAATGACATCTCCCCTTTTAAGGCCCTTTTCTTTTGCAGGGGAACCAGCCAGAATTTCTGTAATCAGGGCGCCGTATTTTACCGGTACGTGGAAATAATCGATTAAGTTTTCATTGAGATCCTGAACGGTGATACCAAGCCAGGCGGTATAAACCCGGCCATAATTTATAAGGTCGCTCACAATTGCCTTTGCCCTGTCTATGGGTATGGCAAACCCTATGCCCTCAGCGCCGGAATAGATGGCGGTATTGATGCCTATGAGTTCGCCATTGATATTAAGGAGAGGACCACCACTGTTTCCAGGGTTGATAGAGGCATCTATTTGGATAAAATTATTATAGATACCACTTTCTGTCCTCACAGATCTGTTCAGGGCGCTTATCACCCCGGTTGTTACTGTGTGAGAGAGACCAAATGGATTGCCTATGGCGATGACGGTCTCTCCTATCATAAGGTCATTTGATTTACCCATGGTAATTGATGGTATCGCGGTCTCTGTCTCAATTTTTAGCACAGCCAGATCCGATTCCGGGTCAGTTCCCACTACTCTGGCCTTAAATTCCTGCTGGTTAGCTAAGGTAATAGCTATCTTAGATGCCCTTACGATAACATGGTGATTTGTCAAGATATACTTGTGAGCACTATCAATGATAACACCGGAGCCAAGGCTATTTTTAACATACTGTCTTTTTTGGGGCTCAAAAAAATCCCTGAAAAATCTGTTAAAGAAATCATCATTTTCTTGAAGAAAAAAAGGATTAACACCCCTTTCAACTAATTTGCTCGTGCTAATGTTGACCACAGCAGGGCTTATCTTTCTGACAGCCCTTACAATAGGGT
>CAZSWT010000138.1:0-4144 GCA_964611035.1 uncultured Desulfobacteraceae bacterium | reverse complement strand
TGGGGTCCAACGTTCATTTCTCGTGGTGAATTATTAGGAAGCTTTTTAAAAAATCCTGCACAAATGGAGATTAGAAAGGGAAACCATGAAAAGATGGCTGAGCGGGGGGCAAGGAGACGGACGCCACGATTAATTATAAAGTAAAAAATGCGTAACTGTTCAGGTAGCCACCACTTCCAATTATCAATTTTCAATTGTCAATTGTTTGTGCCTTGGTGTCTTTGTGGCTGAATAATTACAAAAACGTAAGAAAAATGACAGAAATAGATTTAGATAAGACTAAACAACAAATCATACATGAATTAGTAAAGCTGGGTCGGGGTGTTCTTGAACGGGAGGTGTCAGAGGCTGAGCATAAAGAAATGCAAGAACAGCTTTTGAGTTCAGGAAAACTGGATACGCTAGGGCAACTCGCTCGCAACATAAAACACGAACTGGGGAATTCCCTAGGGGCTATCAAGAACGCCGCTTACTTTCTCAACATGGCCCTGGAAAAACCCGAGCCGGAGGTAAAAGAGGCCTTAACCATCCTTGAGAAGAACGTGACAAGATCTGAAAGGATCATCAGTGGTCTCCTCAGCTTTGCTCGTACCAAACCCCCTAACCTGCGCAAGATGAATATCAACGATGTTGTCCGGAAGACAAGGCCTCGGACTAGCATACCAAAGAGCATTGGGAGGGATAGGAACCCATGAGAAGAAACAGAGCATCCTGATCGTTGACGACGATGAGGGCATACGTAGAAGCATGAGCCTCATATTTAAGAAAGGCTATGAGGTGGAGACACATGCTATCCATAATTCCTATGGACAAGCCCACCGCACTTAGGCCAACCTGCTTGCTAAGCTCTTGTATCTGTTGGGAATTCAGACCATGAAATTATGGAAATTGTTCCATGAAATCTTTTCTATACATCCTCGCTATTTCCTTGAGATTCCAACCTATTTCTCTCAATACGTCTTCAAATAAAGGCGTTGCCTTTTGAACAAGTACTCCTGTTTTAAGCCATTATTTTAAACCCAAGAACACATCAATCATACCAACAGGCGCTAAGACGCCCCTCTCCCGCGACTCTGCCACATTCCTCGCACACTGCCATATCTTTATCTCTATATTCGCATATGCCCCCATCAATCACTGAGGACACCCATTTTTCATTGCTCCAGCACTCCATTACTCCCTGGCCTCTTTCATGGCACAAGAAATGCATTAAAAAACAAAAGGAGCACAAAATATGTACATTGGAGGATCTAAGGAGGATAGTCCAAAATGGAAAAAGAGGTCTTTACCATCGAAGAGGCAGCCAAATTCTTGCAGCTAAGCAGGAGATCCCTTTACAAACTTGTGAGAGGAAGGGAGATCCCGGGTAAAAAGATCTTGAATAAATGGAGATTTTCAAGGGAAAGCCTCAAGAGATGGGTGGATGAAGAAAAAAAAGGCGGCCAGGAAGGCCCCTGAACCATTAAGGAACCGGGGGAGAATGACAAAAAGAGCAGAATCCGTTGCCTTTGCTAATCACAAGGGGGGAACAGGTAAAACCACCTCGTGCCTGAGCATCGCCGGATACCTGGCGAAAAGTGGCAGCAAGGTGCTGGTGGTAGATTTTGATCCCCAGGCCAATGCGACATCAGGGCTGGGTATTGATGTGAGGTCACTGCACTACTCCATGTACGATGTTGTCTTAAGCCAGTGTGACGGATATGAAGGTGTGCCCCTTACCCGGGCAATATTGGAGACGGATGTAGAAAACCTCCATATTGCGCCCTCGGAAATGGATTTAGCTGTGGCAGAGGTCTTGATGCAGCATACCAGGAATAAAACCAGCATCGTGAACAGGATTCTGGAAGAGGTGGAGCCTCTATACAATTATATCCTCATTGATCTACCGCCCAGCTCTGGTCTGTTTAGCATCAATGGTCTGTGTGCCTCCGATCAGGTGGTCGTTCCACTCGAACCAAGCATCTTCTCACTAGAAGCCCTGGATAACCTCAGAACAGCTTTTGATGATATCAAGCGGATGACTACACACTCTATTAATCAAACCACAGCGGTTTTGATTCGATATGCCAAACCTAATATATTTTCAAGAATATTTCGCAAACTCAACCCATCACAAGAGGTTGAGGCAACACTGAAAGAAATGTTCAACTCGGTGTTTACCGTTCCGGACTCTGTCAAAATCTATGAGGCGCAGCGCGCAGGGATTCCCATATCCCACTTCGCACCAGGGAGTAAGGTGGGGAAGGCATATGCAGAAATCACCAAGAGTATTGTGAATGCAAAATGAACTTAATGAGGGTGTAGAAATGCATAATTTAATAGTATAGGAATTTCCTTTTTTAGACAGGATAGACGGGATATTCTGGATATAAAGAATATAAGAAAATCTTGTTAATCCTGTTAATCCTGTCAAGAAAAGTTCCGCCGCAGGCGGCTAAGTTCAGATTTTGGAATTTGGAATTTCCGTTCATTGGTCTATCAATTCCAAAATCCAAAATATAAAGAGGAGATCATAAAATGGAAAAAGAGAAAAAGAAACGCAAGCCGGGCCGTTCAGTATTTTTTCAAGATCAGGACGCTGATGAACGACCGCAAGAAGACAATGTGCCGGAAGTCGTCAAGGAGGCAATTGACCTGAGTGCTGATGCGGAAGCGCAACTGAGGTTATTGTTGGACGCACTGAAGGGTCTCAAAAAAGGTGATTTTTCAGCACGACTGCCAATAGGAATGAATGGCGTTATGATCGAAATAACGGAAACATTCAATGATGTTATCAAGTTGAACGAGAGCATGGCAAATGAGATTGTTCGGGTTAGCAATATTATTGGCGAAGAAGGAAAGTTGACTGAACGAGCTTCGCTGGGAGCGGCTACCGGTTCGTGGATGACCCAGATTGACTCAATTAATGCGCTCATCAATAATTTAGCTAAGCCTACTACTGAGGTTGTGCGCATAATCACCGCTGTTGCCAAAGGCGATTTATCAGAAAAGATGGGATTAGAGATTGAAGGAAGACCCGTTAAGGGTGAGTTCTTACGAACCGGTACAACGGTTAACAACATGGTGGATCAGCTCAACATCTTTGCTGCAGAGGTGACGCGGGTGGCCCGTGAGGTGGGCACTGAAGGGAAATTGGGGGGTCAGGCCGAGGTATCGGAAGCCGCTGGCGTCTGGCAGGAGCTTACCTCCAACGTGAATATGATGGCCTCCAACCTTACAGATCAGGTCAGAAATATTGCCCAGGTGACAACGGCAGTGGCCCAGGGGGATCTCTCCCAGAAGATCACAGTGGAGGCACAGGGTGAGATCCTGGGGCTGAAAGACATCATTAACACCATGGTGGATCAGCTCGGCACCTTTGCAGAAGAGGTTACCAGGGTTGCCCGAGAGGTAGGAGTAGATGGCAAGCTCGGAGCTCAGGGGGAAGTTCCCGGAGTAGCTGGCACCTGGAAGGAGCTGACAGACAATGTAAACATGCTTGCAGGAAACCTCACCAGTCAGGTCAGAAACATTGCCCAGGTGACCACCGCCGTGGCCCAGGGGGATCTCTCTCAGAAGATCACGGTTGAGGCACAGGGTGAGATCCTGGAGCTGAAAGGTGCCATCAACACCATGGTGGATCAGCTCGGCACCTTTGCAGGGGAGGTTACCAGGGTTGCCCGAGAGGTAGGAGTAGATGGCAAGCTCGGTGGCCAGGCTGAAGTGCCTGGAGTAGCCGGCACCTGGCAGGAGTTGACTGCAAACGTGAATATGATGGCCTCCAACCTTACAGATCAGGTCAGAAACATTGCCCAGGTGACCACCGCCGTGGCACAGGGGGATCTCTCCCAGAAGATCACGGTTGAGGCACAGGGTGAGATCCAGGAGCTGAAAGGTACCATCAACGACATGGTTGACAGCCTCAATAGGTTCGGCAGCGAGGTTACCAGGGTTGCCCGAGAGGTTGGAGTAGAGGGTAAGCTCGGTGCCCAGGCAGAGGTACCTGGAGTAGCCGGCACCTGGCAGGAGTTGACTGCAAACGTAAACATGATGGCAGGAAACCTCACAGATCAGGTCAGAAACATCGCCCAAGTGACCACCGCTGTTGCCCAGGGGGATCTCTCCCAGAAGATCACGGTTGAGGCACAGGGTGAGATCCAGGAGC
>CAZSWT010000137.1:0-4203 GCA_964611035.1 uncultured Desulfobacteraceae bacterium | reverse complement strand
AGAAGATGGGATAAAGCAGGAAAATTTCCTTCTCAAAGGCACCCGATTAATAATTATCGCATTTATAAGGAAGATCAAGTTAAATTTGTTGTTAAAGAAATGGAACAAGCGTACTTAACCGACTACATTAATTCTCTACAATATCAAATTGATCCCTTTTTTGAGACAAGCCTCGGTACATTATACAATGAAGATGCTATCAAATTTTTTAAAAGTCTTGAGACTTCATCCGTTCAACTTATATTCGCCGACCCCCCATACAATATTAAAAAGGCTGAATGGGATACATTTGAATCCCAAAAGAAATATGTTGAATGGAGCATGGAGTGGATTAAAGAGACACATAGGGTTCTTGTTCCACATGGAAGTTTATATGTTTGCGGATTTTCTGAGATATTAGCTGATATTAAATGGGCAGCCAGTAGCCTTTTCAAAGGCTGTAAGTGGTTGGTTTGGTACTATCGTAACAAAGCAAATTTAACTAATGATTGGGGACGGTCACATGAGAGTTTGCTGCATTTTAGAAAAAATAAAAAGATTATTTTTAATGCTGATAATGTTAGAATATCATATAATCTTCATACGTTAAAATATCCTAAACATCCCCAGGCAAAAACATCGCAATATGGAAATGGCAAAGAATATGTTTGGACCCCTCATCCCAAAGGCGCCAAACCGAAAGATGTTTTTGAAATACCTACTTTGACGAATAATTCATGGGAAAGAGAAAAGCACCCAACGCAGAAACCTATTGAGTTGGTTAAGAAATGCATTCTCGCTTCCTCAAACCCAGACGGGTTGGTCGTTGATCCCTTTGGAGGGTCAGGCACAACCTATGCAGTTGCCGAAGCTTTTAACCGAAAATGGATAGGCAGTGAGACTGATACCAATTATTGTAATATTATAAAGCGAAGATTACAGGATAGAAAGCATATTGCAAGAATAGCAAACGATGAAGAGGAAGCAGATATTATTGAGAGAAGGGAAAAATTAAGGGGCTAATAACTCCCACATATCATCGGCAATAAATTTTGAAAAGGGAGAAATGTGTTCATTGTAAGGACTATCTTTGGTGATTGGGGGAGGATCAACAAAATATACACCTTCAAGCCGGGTTAAAAATTTCGTGTAGACCATAAACAATCCGGAGACAAAGGTATAACTGATTTTTTTTGTTTCCTTCCTCTGAACATCATTCAAGAATATTCCAACCACTTTTACAGGATGCTCAGCGAATTTCTGCATAAGAAGTTTATCAAGAAAGATTTTCCCCATCCTGTCCTTTGATGTCGTTTTCAAAGAGATGACAATTTCATCCTCGTTTATTGTTTTTATATTCGATTTTACTTTTTCATGAGGAGACAGAATTATATCTGTTTCGCAGGAATATAATTTTTCACCTTCCTCTGATGGATAAGGAATTTTGAACACAACTTTATCATTTGTAATTCCTGCTTGAGAAACAATATTACGAATTAACTCTTCAAATCTATTGCCAACGTGTTTCCTGGCGCTGTTGGGATTGCAAAGAAAATCCATACCAACCCCTATGGATTGTTGGATAGTATATGCCACAGCATCTATTGTGAAATAATCTTTTCTTTTTATCTTTTTTCTATTCTTGATTTGCCTGAGAACCTTAAGAAATAATTTGTAACTTTTCTCAAATTCTTCAATTGTATTTATAAACAAATTGTTATTAACCGGCCTAGCAAATTTTGTTGTACCAGCTACTACGGAAGATAATATTGTGTAATCTCTTGTTTCAACTCTTTCTGAAACAATATTTGGCAAATAGTCCAAAACTCTCTTGGTAACATCTGCAAATTCAATTAAACTTTGCTTGGGTGTCTTGAGATCTTCCGGTAGAGATTTCATATGAATTGTCTTTTTTAATCATTATTTTTTTGAATTTTTTGTATCCTATGCACATTTCTGGAAAATAGCAACAAGCCTTTTTTTGCTTTGATTTTAGACACCGAACGCCTCGGCTAAGTAGTTGCGAGTCGAGTAGCCCACGGGAACCTCCCCCTCAGGTCCTCACAGAACCGGACGTGAATCTCCCAGCTCATATTGATCCCTGCTGTTTTCAGATTTCTTGCCTCGTACGTCGTTTGGAAGTAAATCCCTCGTTAATTTACAATTTAATCCAATTCGCCAAGTTCATTCAGAGGATGTCCCCCTTTCATAGTTAAAGTACTTCGGGAAATCAGAAAAATTAAAGTGCCTATAGAAGAACCAAAACCATCCCGTTATGGTGAAACTTACAAATCTTGATTTCCATCAATATTTTGTACTTCTTGAGCAGAGTTGAACATGTGGTTTTCTTTTCTAACTTTGTTATGGCTGCCAGATGGCATGGTCGATTGATAATCCTCAGCCAATGAAAAATGGGCAGTGTATCGCCCTACATGTCTGGTGCGGAGAGAAAGGGGTTGGTGTTTGCAGAATCGAAAATGTTGGAGTTGTCACTGATGATGGCTGGGAAAATTTCTTTACAGTTCCTTACGATGGAATACTGATACCACCATATCTTGGAATTGAGGCGTTTCGATGTACCGGTATTGTGGCATGGAGGGTCTCGGGGATTTGCCTGATAAGAGCCAGCTTAAACTCCAGGCGTTTTCAATCTTCTCCAGAGGCTGCTGCGACTGATTCCAAGCTGTCTTGCCGTCATCAAGGGGTCATCAAGGTCAATCAAGGGGTCAAATCTACTCTTAGCTCTTTTCTAATATATCCTTCAAGTTTTCAACACGTTTACTAATATTTTTATTCTTTTCCATCTCGCGCTTTACTCTTTCTACAACGCTTCTAACTGTGCTATTTTTATCGATCCCAAATGCTTTACCTACACCTTTTAGCGTATCATTTCGAATGCATCTTATTAGATAAATAGCGACATTCCTTGGTTCATTAAAATGACCCCTTTTTGAGACAAGGATATCATCCCTCGTCACTTTATAGTATTTACATACCTCTTCAACAATTCTATCTACCTCTGGGGCAAGAAATCTGGATTCGGGAACCTCTTCATGGGTCTTATTAGAAAAAAACATCTCTTTTATCTTATCAACAAAAAGATCACTACCTATCGCAGCTGGTAACTTCTTTCTACCTAATATTTGATTAATCTCTTCAGGTGTCTCCTTAGAAACAAATTGTTGGTATCTCCTGATACTTTCTGCCTTTATTTTCGAGAATAATGACAGGATAAAATTTTTATGCAGCCAATCCCATTTCTTGGCAGCAGTCAAATATCCCTTATGACTGCTCCAAGAGTACTTGTTCAACTTCTCCACTATTCCAGCTTCTAATGGATTCCGATGAATATATCTTAACAACTCAAGAAGATAACTGTCTCCATCCACTATGATAGACTTATACCGACCTCTAAATAGTTGGCCATCACAAAGATGTGTTCTATTGAAACGCTGTGTATACACTCCATTGAGATGCCTCATGGATCTGGATATATTGGCATCTGGAGTCTGAACCAATAAATGATAGTGATTTGTCATTAAACAATAGGCAGCAATCTTTACATTATAGTCTTCAACCAGTTCCTTGAGTAGCTCAATAAATGCATTATAGTCATTCTTCCCTGTAAAAATCTCTTCTCCTCTCCTACCACGATTCATCACATGATACCAAGCATCTGGATATTGTATTCTTAATGGTCTGGACATAGCATAGTAATACAATAAAAATTAGCAAGAGACAAGAGTAGATTTGACCCCTTTATAATATCGTTCACATGCGTTCCCCGGGCAACCCCTTTCATCCCAAAGGCGTGGGTAATGGCTATGTAATTACCTTTAATGATACAAAGGTGTATGTCGCTGCTGATACCGAAAATATTCCTGAAATGAAGGAGCTTTCCGGGATTGACGTTGCATTCCTCCCTATGAATCTTCCCTATACCATGACACCGGAGATGGTAGCTGATGCGGCACGGATGTTTAATCCCAAGATCCTTTATCCCTATCACTTCGGCGAAACTGATACCTCAAAGCTCGTTGATCTGCTCAAAGATGACAAGGAAATCGAGGTGCGAATTCGGGATATGCAGTAGCCCGGAAAGAAAGAAAAGTGGGGACATCCATAATTATATAAATAATTTTTCTTAATGTTGATTTAGTTATTTATTTATGGACGTTATATATTAAAACATCGAAAGGTTACATCCCTGAGGATACAGGAAAT
>CAZSWT010000136.1:0-4224 GCA_964611035.1 uncultured Desulfobacteraceae bacterium | reverse complement strand
CCAAAAAAAATATTTCCAAAACAAACTGATTTTTCAAAAATTCTTCGCTATCATACAAATAGAAATTTGGGTTTGTGGAAAGGGGGCGTAATGGATACTACTGAAAATAAAATTAGAGAGTTAAAAGAAAGGGAAGAAAAAGAGCTCTCCATGGGGGGAGCCAAAGGGATCGAGAAACAACACGCGAAAGGTAAACTGACTGCAAGGGAAAGACTGGAACTCCTCTTTGACCCTAATAGTTTTCGGGAGCTTGATATGTTTGTCAGGCATCGTTGTACTAACTTTGATATGCCTGAAACATTTATTCCTGCAGAAGGTGTAGTTACTGGACACGGTATTGTAAATGGTAAATTAGTATATGCATATTCTCAGGATTTTACCTCTGTAGCAGGTACATTGGGAGAAATGCATGCCAAAAAAATATGTAAGGTTATGGACCTGGCACTCAAGACAGGAGCACCCATTGTTGGTTTTAATGATTCAGGAGGGGCGAGGATACAGGAAGGTGTAGATTCTCTTGCTGGATATGGAGATATCTTTTACCGCAACTCCTGTGCCTCTGGAGTGATTCCTCAGGTCTCGGCTATTATGGGACCCACGGCAGGAGGAGCCGTGTATTCTCCGGCTATGACCGACTGGATATTTATGACAAAGAAAAGCAGTTATATGTTTATTACTGGTCCAGCGGTAATTAAGACAACCATTGGTGAGGAAATAAGTCCTGAGGATCTGGGAGGAGCAATGACCCACAACACAAAAAGTGGGGTGGCTCATTTTGCATGCGATAGCGATGCTCAGTGTATAGAAAGGATTAGAGAGATGCTGGGCTATTTACCATCAAATAATATGGAAGATCCTCCAGTGGTGGAGTCAGGAGACGACCCTAATCGGACTGATCCCATGCTTGATACCATCATTCCAGATAATCCAAAAGCCTTTTATGATATGAAAGATGTTATTCACTCCATAGTGGACAATGGCCAGATCTTTGAACCACATGAGCATTATGCAAAAAATATGGTTATCTGTTTTGCCAGATTCGATGGAAAAACAGTAGGGATTATTGCAAATCAACCAAGATTTCTGGCGGGTTGTCTTGATGTAAATGCCTCAGATAAAGCAACAAGGTTCATCAGATTCTGTGATGCCTTTAATATTCCCCTCCTTACCTTAGTGGATGTTCCCGGTTATCTACCTGGGAGTAACCAGGAATGGGGTGGTATTATACGGCATGGTGCCAAGCTTTTATGGTGCTACAGCGAAGCTACCGTGCCAAAGGTAACGGTGATAACAAGAAAAGATTATGGGGGATCATATCTTGCTATGTGCAGTAAGCATTTGGGTGGTGACTATGTGTTGGCATGGCCTACCGCGGAGATTGCTGTCATGGGAGCTGAAGGAGCGGCTGAGATTATTCATCGAAGAGAAATCATGGCAGCATCTGATCCAAAGGAAAAAAAGGAAGAAAAGATTACCGAATATCGCAATCTCTTCTCCAATCCATATATCGCTGCCTCCCGGGGATTTGTAGATGCAGTTATCTTACCGCGGGATACACGGCCTCGGATTATTGATGCCTTGAAGATACTTACTACAAAAAGGGAATCAAGGCCTGCCAAGAAACACGGGAATATTCCGGTTTAGAGACGAGAAAAAGGAGGACAGGTATGGCAGCCGCTCCAAAACGTTAGGAGTCAAAATTATGATCAGAGAGATTCCTTCTAAAAAGATCATCGAAGTAGTCAGGGACTTGTGCATAGATGCAAATTATAATCTTGGCAACGATGTCCTTCGTGCCTTTGACAAGGCAATCGAGGCTGAGGAGTCAGCAACAGGAATAGAGGTCCTTAAGGAACTGAAAGAGAATGCCAGGATTGCTCGGGAAGAGAAGGCTCCGATATGTCAGGATTGTGGGCTTGCTGTTGTGTTTATAGAAATTGGTCAGGATGTCCATATAACAGGCGGTGATTTAAAGGAGGCAATCAACGAGGGGGTAAGGCAAGGGTATAAAGATGGCTATTTAAGGAAATCAGCGTGCCATCCTCTTACCAGAAAAAATACAGGTGATAATACCCCGGCTATTATTCACATTCAAATTGTACCAGGAGATAAAATGAAGATCGTCTTTGCACCCAAAGGAGGCGGTGCCGAGAATATGAGCAGAGTAACTATGCTTACCCCGGCAGCTGGCATTGAGGGAGTGAAAGACTTTGTAGTAAATAGGGTGAAAGAATCTGGTTCAAACCCATGCCCACCAACTGTCATTGGCGTTGGAGTTGGTGGAACCTTTGAAAGATCTGCAATCTTGGCAAAAAAGGCAATCTTGAGAGACATAGGAAATAGAAATCCTGATCCAGAACTGGCAACAATTGAGAAGGAGATTTTAACAAGAATCAATAGATTGGGGATTGGCCCAATGGGATATGGAGGAAATACCACCTCATTTGATGTATTTCTGGAAATCGAACCGTGCCATATTGCAAGTTTACCAGTAGCAGTGAATATCCAGTGTCATGCTGCCAGACACAAAGAGGCAATTATTTAATATTCGTTGTTTGTTCTCCGTTGTCTGTTGTGAATAAATAAAACCCAACAAACACAACAAACCCAATAAACCCAAGTAACATTATTTATAGGTTGGAGGGAAAGATGACCAAGCAGATACGACTGACAACTCCATTATCAAATGAAGATGTGGAGAAATTAAATATTGGAGACAAGGTATTGTTAAACGGGGTTTTGTTAACTGGAAGGGATGCTGCACATAAAAGGCTGTTTGAGCTTATCGAGCAAGGCAAAGAGCTTCCGGTTGATATCAAAGGACAGGTAATTTACTTTGTAGGGCCTACTCCAGCAAAACCCGGAAAACCTATTGGCTCTGCCGGGCCCACAACCAGTTATAGGATGGATCCCTATTCTCCAAAATTGATTGAGCTTGGATTAAAAGGGATGATTGGTAAAGGAAATCGCTCTCAGACGGTTATTGAATCTATGAGTAAATTCAAGGCCGTATATTTTGGCGCCACTGGGGGGGCAGGTGCCCTTATAGCTAAAAGAATTAAAAAGGCCGAAATCGTTGCTTACCCTGATTTAGGACCCGAAGCAATCCGGATATTAGAGGTAGAGGATTTTCCAGTAACCGTAATAAATGACACGAGAGGAAATGATCTGTATCAAGAAGGTATAAAGAGGTATGCCAAGGAGTGAAACTCCCTGCCCGCTTTGCCTTCCCCTCCCCGTCTCGGTACGGGAAGGGCAGGCTTGACATTAATTTTAATGTAGGTAGACTGATAGTCATCCTAAAAGTTTTCGGGAAAGCTTTTCCAACATATCCTTGGTCATTGCTGATAGATCATACTCAGGTTTCCACCCCCATTCTTCACGGGCAATGCTATCATCCATATAATTTGGCCATGATTCAGCGATGGCCTGGCGCACAGGATCTACTTTATAGTCCATGGTGAACTCCGGAATGATCTTCTTGATCTCAGCATAAAGATGCTCAGGGGCAAAACTCATAGCCGTGACATTGAAAGCATTTCTATGCTTAAGCTTTTCTGGGTCAGCTTCCATCAATTTAATAGCAGAGTTTATTGCATCTGGCATATACATCATATCCAAATATGTTCCCTCTTTCAAGAAACAGGTGTATTTCTTCTCTTTGATAGCGGCATAGAAGATTTCAACCGCATAATCTGTGGTGCCCCCTCCAGGTAAAGTCTCATAAGAAATCAGACCGGGATAACGAAGGCCACGCGTGTCCACTCCGAATCTATGGTAATAATAATCACAAAGCAGTTCGCCAGCAACCTTGGTGACTCCATACATAGTATTCGGACGTTGAATAGTATCCTGAGGCGTGTTATCCAACGGCGTGGTAAGGCCAAACACGCCAATAGAACTGGGAGCAAATAGCGCACAATCGTAGTCTCGAGACATTTCCAGTACATTGTAAAAACCGTTTATGTTCACGTCCCAGGCGAGTTGTGGATTGGCCTCTGCAGCGGCAGATAATATCGCTGCCAAATGAAAGATTGTATCTACTCTATATTTCTTCACAAATTTTTCAATGTCTTGATATTTTCTGCAATCAAGATATACAAAAGGGCCTGATTCAAGGAGTTTTTTATTTGGTTTGGTCTTATGACCGGCAGCGATAACATCATCATTCCCATATCGCTTGCGCAATGCCATGGTCAATTCGGAACCTATCTGCCCTGCCGC
>CAZSWT010000135.1:0-4368 GCA_964611035.1 uncultured Desulfobacteraceae bacterium | reverse complement strand
ATCAGACCGGCTCTTATCAGGACTTTGATGTCCTCATCTATTATGCCACGGACTACCAGCACCCCCCACCCCATGAGTTAGTTGAGGACCTTTTCGACGGTGAAGGAATAACGAACAAGAAGGTCGTCTGGATAGGCTACCACTTAGACACGGCTCGAGAGTACCTGCCTCTATACGGCTTGGGGGGTGAAACGCTCTGGCCAGAGAATCGGTCAGAAGAGCTGCTCTACGTTGATTCCGGAGTGAGTTACACCTTGTCCCAGCCAGACCCCATCTGCGTTGAGGTGCTCGACGATGAACTGGCCCGCGTTAGAGCTACCGTGGAGGATGCCCCGGTCATCGTCAGCGCCAAGAATGCTCATTTCTCAGAGAATGAGGAGTGCTTCTACTTCGTGGGCTTTCATCCAACCTCATACCTGGCCCCTTTTGGCGCTCACCTCGTCTTCTGCGATATCCTAAATGAGGTCTACGGGATCAGCCGCGAGAGGGTGGCCTTAGTAAGGCTAGAAGACATTCACGCCTTCACAGACCCCAAGAAGTTGCTCTCCATCACCGGATTTTTGCTAAGCGAGGAGGTCCCTTTTACCCTTGCCTTGATCCCAATATATGTGAGCAAAGATGGGACGAAGACCCTCCTAAGCTACAACAGCGATTTCAGGGTGAAGGTTAAGAATGCCCTCTTGGATGGAGGGGAGTTTGTCCTTCATGGAGCCACCCACCAATACGATGGGGAGACTGCTGTGGACTTCGAGTTCTGGGACGAGAAAAGTGGGACTCCCATCGACGGCGCAGAATATGCTGAGCAACGCGTGGCCGACGGCTTAATAGAAATCGAATTCTCCGAGTTGCGACCTCACTTGGTCGGTTGGGAGACACCTCATTATGCCGCCAGTGAGGAGGCCTATGCCGTCTTCGAAGAGTACTTTAAACTGTTGTATGAGGACCCCCATTGGGGGTTCGATCTAAACCTACTACCTTACCCGGTGGAGACCGAGGACCCCCTATACGTACCGACAAACCTGAGTTACGTAAGATCCGATTTCCAGCATGAGGATATCAACCGCATTCTCGAGCTGGCTCGGCTGTTATCCGGTTTGCCACACGGGGCAGTCGCTTCGTTCTTCTATCACCCGTTCCTCGGGGTGGAGAACATAGGGACGATCATCGGCGGTCTGAAGGAGCAAGGATGGACCTTCAAACCAGTCTCATATTTCTTGCGCAATAAGTAAATTACTTAGAGGAGGTACGAACTAACATCATGGCAAAGCGGAGAGTTCAGTTCATCTTCCCTGACCAGACGGTTAAGAAGCTCGATTACTTGAAGAAACAGATGGGGGCTTCCTCGCGGACTGAGGTGTTGAAGACCGCCATTGAGCTTCTGAATTGGGCAATGTTGCACCTTGCCAGGGGTGAGGAGATCGCGGCAGTGAAGGATGACGAACTGTCAGAAACCATCGCGATCCCCAGCGCTTGCCCCCCGACCCCCCTGAAAGAGGTGTCAGGGCAATGACTATTTCGACCAATTTCCTGACCTTCTTCTTCCTCTTTTACTGTGTCCTTTACAACCTGTTTCTCTGCTCATTCTTTCTCGTCACCCAATTGCTTCGCCGAAAGGGGAATGGGGACAGTAAAGGTGTGGCTGCCACAGATTCAGTTGAAGACCCACCTGTAATAACCGTCATGATTCCAGCGCTCAACGAAGAGAGGGTGTTGGAAGAGACGATCCTGAGACTGCTCGGCCTTCCCTATCCTGGCCAGCTAGAGGTCCTGATCATCGATGACAACAGTGATGATAACACACCAGTGATCGCAGAGAGGTTGAGCGCTGCGTATGAGAACGTCTATCTCCTGCGAAGGGAGTTTCATCGTTCGCGGCGAGGGAAGGGCGCTGCCCTGAATCACGGCTTTTCCCACCTGTGCGCCAGCTTTCCCAAAAGAGACCTGGAGAAATGGGTGATCGGGGTTTTCGATGCTGATGGTAGGCCAGTGGAGGAAGACTTTCTCGTCGAGGCCGGGAGAGCATTCCGTGACGCTTCGGTTGCCGCGTCCCAGTGCGGGGTAAGGATCAGGAACGGTCATAACCTACTAGCTGCTCTCCAGGACGTCGAATTCACGACTTTCTCGTTTATTACCCAAACCGTGCGCGACCAAACCACTGGGGCGGTGGCCCTGGGAGGCAACGGACAATTCATCCGCGCAGCCGTCCTCGATCGACTGAACCAAGATGGCGGTTGCTGGGATGATCGCGCACTCACCGAGGACTTGGATATCGGGATCCGTATTCATTTGGGTGACGGACGAATCAGGTTTATAAACAGATGGATAGAACAAGAAGGGGTAGAGTCCTTTAAAGCGCTCTTCAAGCAGCGTCACCGCTGGGCCTGGGGGACCTTGCAGGTCTTCCTGAAACATCTATTGGCAGGGAAGATCATGAAGGCCAAGATCCCGTTGGGCAAGAAGCTAGATCTACACTACTATCTTAGCTTTTGGTTTGTACCGTTCGTCGTTCTCTTTTCCTTCCTCCTCTCTCTCCTCCACCTTGTGGGAAGCGTGAAGATCACAAATGGCTTCGGTCTCGCCTTTCTTCTGGCCAATTCCTTCAGCTTCGTCCCGATGATAGTCCTGGGATTGACGTGGGCAAAGGTACCCATCAAGAAAATCCTTCTCCTAGTACCATTGACTGTGATCTATGCCTATCACTGGATTCCGGTGCTCATCCTAGGATGGCTTAGCGTCTTCTTGCATCAGAAACCGCACTGGGTAAAGACCGAAAGATACGCTGTCGAGGAGGTGTCAGAATGGAGGTAGGGAAATTGCATATCCACATTCTACTACTGTTCGCCTTTGTGTTAGCACTAAGCCCTAGAGCGATGACCCAGGTCTCCCCCCAGCACCTGGCCCTTCCCTTCATCCTGAGCGCAATGATGAACGAACAAGGAGGCGTCTACACGCAATATCAGAATCTTCTCAGTCCTGAAGAGGAACTGGTGAGGGGGCATGGGATCTTGCTCCAGAACAATGGCCTGCTGATGCTCTACGCTGCTTCCCAAAGTGACCGTCAGCTTTTCGACCAGCAAGTGAAACTGCTTGAGGATCATTTCCTGGAAGAACGGCTCGGGTTGCTCCACTGGAGGTTGGATGCCCAGATGCAGTCATTAAAAAGCTCCTGGGGAACTTATTCGAACGACCCTGGTGACAGCCTGCGGGCGGTGGAGGCCCTCCTCCTAGCGTATGACGTCTGGGGGGATGAATCCTATAAGGAGCTAGCGCTCAAGATTGGTGAAGGTGTCAGGAAATACAACATCGCTCCAGATGAAACGCTGCGCTACTACGCCTCCTGGACCTCGGAGCATGAACCAGCAGGACATGGCAATAAAGTCGTCTTGGCCCAACTCAACCTTAGAGCCATGGCTGGGTTGGCCTGGCAGGATAGATCTTGGGAAAATCCTCTTTTCGTGAGCCTTATGATAGCTCTCTCGGGAACTACTGATCACGGGCTGTTTTACCACTCCTACCTTCCAAAAGAGAAAAGGCTTGAGAAGGGTGATGGCAGCATGATTCAGATGGCCCGGACTGCCTGTCATCTCGCCGTTTATGCACACATTCTTGGTGATGCGGCCGCGTTAAACGCAGCGCGAAACTTCCTTGCCTTCGTCAAAGGTGAGTATGCAGCTCGGGGTAAGATCTTCGGGCGGTACGATCCTGACACGGGCACACCGCTGGTGAGTTGGGAGAACATCGCCGTGTATGCTCTGATCGCTCAAGTTGCCTTAGAGCTTGAAGATTTTTCATTTTCTGAGACGCTCGTTTCGGAGAAGATCCTGCCCTATCAGCAACAAGATCCGAAATCTCCTGTTTGGGGCGCATTTACTACTCGATTTGATGATGCCTATGCCGTTGACACGCTTCAGGCTCTACTCGCCCTGCCGGAGGGCAGGGACTACCTGGCGGATTTAGAGCAAGAACCCATTCGTGCGGTATGGTATATCGATTGGGAAAACGAAGGATATTCTCAGTCCAGCGTAATAGACGACCTGCGGCAGATTCAATCAAGGCTTTGCCCAAATTACATCGGTCTGTTTGCCGCCACTTTTCAGGACAGGAAGACGTCTTCAAATCCTCATCGCGCCCCGGAGAGGACTCCGACTGATCAGGCTCTAGGGCATATAATCTCCCAGATCCACCGTATGGGGATGGGAGTGATCCTTCTTACACCGCTGTTCCCCGACGACGGAACCTGGGAAGGAGCGATTAGGCCGAAAGATATCGCTACATGGTTTGAGCACTGGCGTGAGATCCTCCTTCATTATGCCGAGCTGGCGGAAGAGACCCGCGTGGAGGTCCTGCTCCTGGGCTCGGAGCTCGTCA
>CAZSWT010000134.1:0-4683 GCA_964611035.1 uncultured Desulfobacteraceae bacterium | reverse complement strand
GAAGCAAGTTTTTTTATCTCCGCATATAATTCTTCTTTAATACCTTTGATTTGTAAGTTTGACATTCCTGATCTCCTCTGAAGTTTAATTTTCATGAAATTTTATGCCATATGCATGAAAATGTCAAGGCCTAATAAGGCCAATTGAGAAAGAACCAGAGATCTTAGCCCCAGTGAAATGAGCTCCGCTCTTCATTGGCATGCCCCAGTTAAACCCCGATGAAACAAAAGAAAAAAAGGTTTCATGGGGCAAGCAGAAAAGGCAGGTTTAACGGGGTAAAAATTTCACGGGGTAAACCCCAGTTAAATACGCTGCGCTATTTCACTTCTTCTGTTTATGAATGGTAAACTATGTGAGAAAGGAGATGAGAAGATGCCATCTAATTTTAGGATTTTATCTATCAGAAACTTTGCTGGCCCGAGAGTTCGTAGACCTTTAGCTCACCCAGAGTGTAGCCGATGTCATATGTTCCGACTTCCTTTAGATCCAGGGTAGACCGAGAGGCCCGAGAAGTCGTTTCGGTAATTAAGATACTGTCAGGAAAGGTCTTGGTTAGGTCCTGCAGCCTGAAAACAACATTCACCGAATCGCCGATAACTGTGTAATCCATTTTCCTGTCAAAACCAATGTTACCGACCACAACCTCCCCAGTATGAACGCTGATACCCATACACACCCTTTCCCCAATTTGTCTAAAAATATGGTCATTTATGGCCACAATAGACTGTTTCATGTCCAGGGCTGCTGTAATAGCATTATCAGCATGCTGGGCGCTTGAAATTGGGGCTCCGAAAATGGCCAGAAAACCATCACCCAGGTATTTATCAATAATGCCTTGATGCTTAAAGACAATATTACCCATATGAGAAAAGAAATAGTTTAGTGTTGAGACAGTCTTTTGGGGTCCAATCATTTTGGTGAGGGTTGAAAAGTTCCGCATATCAATATTGAGCAATGTCAATGACTTTGATTCTTCTATTACTGCTGTCTCTGTATCTTTGCCGAGGATAATCTTGTCCACAATCTCTTTAGGCACAAACTTCTGGAACATGTGTCGAATACCTTGTTCATGCTCAGCTCGAGATAGCGTTTCTTTATAAAGTCTCGCGTTCTCCAAGGCAATGCTTACCGATGTAGCGATCGATTGTAAAAGCTGCCCATCGTTCGCATCAAAGTCACCATTGATTTTATTGAGGACCTCGATCACCCCAATCACATTGCCCTGCGAAATCATCGGCACACACAACACAGACCTTGTTTTAAAACCCGTATATTTATCCACTTCCGGGTAAAAATGCCTGGATTCTTTCACATCATTTACAATTACTGCCTCCCCCCCGGATGCCACATAACCTGCAATCCCCTGGCCAAGTTTGAGTCGGTGTTTACGAAGGGATTCACAATCAATATTAAAACTAGTCTTGAACTCAAGTTCCTTACCATCCAAGAGCGACAGGGAACCCGCCTCTGCGTCCATCATTACACGGATCATATCCATAGTATAATTTAATACCTGACTGATGTCGAAGGTGGAAGAAGCCAGAGCGCTCCCAATCTGTTTAAGCTTGTCTAATTCCTGTTTCCGTTTAACTACCGATGTAGATAATCTGTTCCTTTCGATGGCGAGCGAAAGTCCATCTGCTATCTTATCTATCAATTTTTGAGCGGCATAAAATTCCTCAGGCTGGCTGGAACACAGGACCAGCAATCCAATAACATGCCCCTCCAGCTTTAAGGGAGTCAGAAGACACGACTGAAAGCCCTGCTCTGCGAAAAGTTCTTTTTCAACCTGATGGGAGAGCGTAGTCATGTCGCCCACAATCATACTCACCTCCTGCTTGAGTGCTTTATCGATAATAGAACCCAGATGAGGGTAGTGGGTACCTTTGGAGAGATTGGTTGGCACAAGAGCCAAAAAGTCAAGAATAGAAACACGGTCGGGGGCATTTTCGTCCCACGCCAGAATAACAGCCAAATCAAAAACAACATACTTTTGAATTTCATATAAAATGGCAGATAGAAGTTCGCTGTCTCTGAGACTCGAGTTAATGGCCTTTAAGATTTCTTCCATAGACCTTAGGCGGCGTTTCACTTGTTTGTTTTCCTGCAAAAGGCGAAGGTTATCATAGGTGAACGTTGCATTGCTCAAAAGCGGAGTCATGATTTCAACGTCTTCCTGGGTAAACGGTATATCAACAGATTTTCTGGAAATGGTAAGTACACCAACAATATCATTGATGGTCTTTAAAGGCATGCACACAAAGGATTTTGTTCCGTAATGCAGACGAGATTTATGCCCAAAGCGACTATCCTTTTCAATATCCTCTACAACAAGAGGTGATTTATTGATGACAGCATATTTGGCGATACTGGTTGCATAATCGATCCGGTCTCCCTTTTTAGTAATCCCTTCAAGCCCAATACAGCCCTGCACAACAAATACCTTTCTATGAGGTCGCTCCAGGATCAGAACCGATCCAATATCTGCGTTCACTATTTTTAAGGCACGTTCTAAGGTGATATAAAAAAGTTCTTCTGTATCTAAGGTTACATAACAAAGGTCGGAAAGCTCCTTGAGGGTGGCAATTTCAAAAAATTTTTTCCCAAGATTTTTTACATTAACTCCAAGTTCATTCTTAAGGCTTTCAATAGACTGCGCAATAACCTCTAATTCATTTGTGGCATACGGTTTTTGAAGGCCCGAAACCTCGTTTGTAAACGTATCTGAGATATCCTTGGAGATATCTCTGATCTGGTCAAATAATTTTCGAATTATGGTAAAGCCGATTAAAGAAAACACTAAAAGGATAATAAAATATGTGGGAATATATTTGTCTTCAAGTATATTGTACTTGAGAGCGAAATAAAAAAAGCCAAAAACTGGTACAAGAAAAAAAAGGCCAAAAACAATATAGAGCTTATGGTGAAGGTCCTTTTTCTCTACCGATACGTTTTTCCACCACATTTTGAGATTCATCTCATTGCTCCATGGATGTATTGATACCCTGCATAGCGATTGTCATCTCTCCTTATTCTTTCACCTAAAAATACATATTTCAGGAAATTTGAGACCAGCTTGTTTACGATCAGTCCATAGAGAATCAATGCAGTAATATCCAGTAAGATATTTTTGATATCCACTGCCAATATCTTTTCCATGTCACCACTTCCCTTTGACTCAGATCTTTCTATGCCTCCCCTCCCTCAACCCTGTTTCTCCCTCCCTGCTTGGCCTGATACAGGTGCTTATCCACCTGGTTGATCATCGCTTCGGGCGGGATTGCCTCATCAGAGATTGCGGGATTAAAACCGGTTACGCCAAAGCTGGCTGTGATGTAAATCTCTTTTTTATGCATATCGATGGCCCTTTGCGAAATATCCCTACGAAGTCTTTCAGCCAGGTGGCTGGCGCCTTTTATATCTGTCTCGGGAAGAACAATTAAGAACTCGTCACCCCCGTACCGGGCCACCCAGTCCACATTGTCCCGGATTGATTCTGTGATGCACCGGACAAATTCTTTCAATATCAAATCCCCGGCCTGGTGCCCATAGGTATCATTCACATTTTTGAAATGATCGATATCGCATAAGGCCAGGGAGAGGGGGTGCCTGTATCTTCTTGCTCTCTTGATCTCACGGGGAAGACATTCGGTAAGGTACCCGCGATTGTAGCTTCCGGTAAGTGAGTCGGTTATGGACAAAATCCTGATCCCTTCATTGGCTCTCTTTAAGGATCGTTCCAGTTCCAGTATGCGTGTCCCGGTGTTGAGGCGGGCGATCAATTCAGCACGATGAAAAGGTTTGGTCAGGTAATCATCAGCACCAGCCGCCAGTCCAGTGATAATGTCGTCTTTAGAATCTTTGGCTGTCAGGAGGATAATGAAAACATACCCTGTGGAGGCATTCTTTCTAATGGCCCGGCACAGTGCGAGGCCGTCCATTTCCGGCATCATCCAGTCCGTCAGGACGATTGGGAAAAACCTCTCATTAAAAAGTTCCAGGGCCTTGCGTCCATTTTCAACAGACGTAACTTCATGTCCTGCCCTGACAAGTGTCTTTTGCAGGAGTTTTCGTGAGACCGGATTGTCTTCAGCTACGAGTATTGGAAAATGATGCACCAATTCTCTTTCTTTCATTTTCGACCTTTTACCCACGAGTATACTCTGCGATTATGTCCAACTTTTCCTTTAGTGCTTGGGCATCTTCTGCGGTTTCTTTCAGGTGATTATTAAGGATTCCCTCTTCAATTTTCATGGCTGCCTCGTAAAGCTCCATTAGCCCAAGGTTACTCGCAGCGCCTTTCAAAGAATGGGCGGCATTAGCAGCCTTTTCTGCATTTTTCTCCTTAATGGCGGAGTAAAGTGTGTCCAGATCAGACATTCCGGTTTCAATAAAAAGTTCAATCAGTTCCAGATACTCCTCTTCTTCTACGCCCACATTTTCCGCCAATTCCTTAAAATTCATTGTAACCCTCATGACCTACAAACACCCATTTGTTTATCATCTCATACACAACCTCTCTCTTGATTGGTTTTGCTATATAGTCATCCATGCCTACCTCAAGACATTTTTCCCTATCACCCTTCATGGCATGGGCTGTCATTGCAACGATGGGAACACGTTCCGATCGAGCTGATAGCTGAAAGCTCATAGCTGTGATGTCTGAATCAGCTTTTCCTTTGA
>CAZSWT010000133.1:0-4709 GCA_964611035.1 uncultured Desulfobacteraceae bacterium | reverse complement strand
GGTTGGCTTGATACAACAGGAAAGAAGCTCAAAATTTTTCCCTATTTCAAAAAGGCCATGGGAATTATCTTAGTTGTGGGCGGAATCATCTACCTCGCGCTCACAAGCCAGCACGTTGGAAAGATTGAATGGATTCCATACGATCAATCCATTATTGAAAAAACAGCGGAACAAAAAGAACCAATGATCATTGATTTTTATGCTGACTGGTGTGGGCCTTGTGTGGCAATGGAAAGGGAAGTGTTTACGGATCCTGAGGTGATAAAACTAAGCCATAATGTGATTACCATGCGTTTAGACCTGACCAGGTCTCAGCCATTTCATGACGATATCATGAGAAAATACCAAATCAGGGGTATTCCAACAGCAGTGTTTATAAACAGGCAGGGCATTGAAGAAAAGAGGCTAAGGGCTATAGGTTTCGTAGAAAAAGGCGAGTTTCTCAAGAGATTAAAAGTGTTACTTGAAAAAACATAACCATTAATCAGCGATGATATACAGAACTGAGCCAATTTCATGCAGTCGCAATCTATAGGTATGGATTGAGGCAATAAAAGATTGCAGGGTGTAATCCACAGTATAGATTTTTTAGATTGAAAATAAGAACAGCTGATGGTAATAATAAATAGTTTTACTACATAGACCAACCGTATACTAATGAAATCCTAAGCAACAGGAAACACAATGCTATTAGAAGTTAAACCCAAATGGGAAGAATCTGATAGGGTGAGAGAAGAAAGTAATCATTTCTTAAGAGCTAATGGGATTTCTCATGATATAGCCTATGCATTATCTATGACAGCCTGTGAACTTTTTGAAAATGCTGTAAAATATGGCAACTTTTATAGAGCTGATAATAAGATATGCGTAGCAGTGGAAGTCAGCAAAAGTGATATTATCATTGAAGTGAAAAATCCGGTTGGAGAAAAGAGCGAAAATTTACAACAATTGGACAATACAATACAATGGATCAGAGGTTACCAAAATCCATTCCAGGCGTATGTTGAAAAATTGAAAGAAGTTTCAGAAAAAAAACTAAAAGAAGGAGAGAGTGGATTGGGTTTAGTGAGAATCGCTTATGAAGGACAGGCAATTGTTGATTTCTATGTAGATGAGAATAACATCCTTGCAGTGTCGGCGGTATACCAGAAATAAAAGATCCTAATGGTGTGAAAAAAGGAGGAACAGATGTTAAATAATTCGGAAAAATTTGCAAGCCATTTTTTAACTCTTGAAAAAATCGTAGGTGATACCTCAATCACAATTAGGTTTATTGGAAAGAGCAATGAACGTAATCCCTCAAAATTCATCTCTCCGATTTTGTCTGATGTTCTTCACCAAAGCGATAGTGGTAATAAAGAGATTGTATTGGATTTTAAGGAATTGGAATACATGAATTCATCTACAATTACTCCGATTTTAAAGGTTCTTGATAAGGCGACACGCGAAAAAAATTATAGGATTACCATTGTTTATAGGCAATCATTAAAATGGCAGGATCTCAGCTTTTCAGCGTTAAAAATATTTGAGTTAAAGGATAATAAGATTAAGATTATTGGAAGATGAGGAATTCATGGATGAGCGAGAAATTGAACTTCAGGGCTATCTGGAAAAAGATGGGACAAGAATTGCCATAACTGCTGCTTATGCATCAAGGCTCTCTCTTTTTGTCAATTTTAATGGGGGGGAGGAAATTAATGATGGGACTGAGTTCAATAGGCTAATTCTTAACATATCAGGTCAGGAAGTTGAATTTTGTAAATGTCGTTTTTACTCGGAAAGGACCCAAAAAGGTTTTATGGGTCTCCTGATTTTCATAGATGATGTGTATGATTTTACAAACATAATCTTTAACAAAAAATTCATTAATATACAGACCTCCTTCCATAATCTCCCTTTGGTGCTTTCACAGAAAGATCAAATTAAGGATTCATTTAAAATCTATACCAGTAAAGTTGTTTACGATTTTGCTGTATATAAGTATTTCTTTGATGATCTAGATCGCAAATATGTTAATGAGTCAAAAAAAGTACGTCAAATAGCACAAGGAATACTCATTAAGAAAGAAGGAAGAAGGTTTATGCAATTTTTTGACTCTACCTTAAAGGAATTGGATGAAGAAATCGCCGATTTTGATAAGAAAGATCATCAAAGTCATGGCTTCTATTTTAGAAAGCAAGTCTGGGAATTTATCCTTGGCTCCGAATTTCTTCGTCGTACCAATCTTAAACCTCGAGGATATGTGGGTGATTCGCAGATGATATTTATGTGTTATGAAAATGATTATCGAGGTAATTTCGTTTTTAACAAGCTTATCCATAAGCATCCTTTAGAAACCGAGTCCGGGCATGCCGTTCGAAATAGAAGAATTTTCATTCCTCAAGTGCTTCGTAGGGTTCAAAAAGAATTTTCGGGATTACCCAAGTGGGGGTTCAAGTTTATGTCCGTTGCCTGTGGTTCTGCAGCTGAATTGCAGGATGTTTTTATGACCGCTGAAAATTCTGAAGCCTTTCATTGTGTTTTATTTGATCAAGATGCCAGGGCATTAAATGAGGCAAAAGAGGGCATAGAACAAATCATTAAGACCCGAGAAATTCATTCAAAGGTTGATTATCTCAATGAATCGGTGAGAACAATGCTTCGAAACCCGCAATTGTTCGAACGATGGGGACAGTTTCATTTTATCTATTCCATAGGCCTTTTTGACTATCTTACTCCCCCTGTAGCCAAAAGAGTTCTGAAAAAATTATATGACCTCCTCCTTCCCGGCGGACAACTGCTTATTGGAAACTTTCATATCAATAATCCTAATAGATATTACATGGAATACTGGATGGATTGGGTGGTTTATTACAGAACAGAAGAAGCATTTACTGATCTTTCGAATGATATTCAGGGTGCAGAATCCTCTGTTTTCTATGATGAAACCGGGATCCAGATGTTTTTAAATGTTAGAAAATCAGCTTAAAAAGTTTAAAGGTTTCTTTTTTTATCTTCCTCCCGAATTCAAGGAGGAATTTGAAGTTGAAATTCGGCAAAGTTCAATTTTTTCAATCCGTTTTATCTGCTGGATAGCAGCATTTTTATATCCCCTTTTTGGTTTTTTGGATTACATCTATTTTCCAGAACAATATCGAATATTGATCAGCATTCGCTTTATTGTTGTGCCATCCATTTTTTTGATTCTTTTTCTTACCTATACACGTAATGCAATTAATGTAGTTAATATTCTTGGTTTTGCCCTTTTCCAATGTATGGCATTAGGCATCATTATTATGACTATTTTTACAGGAGGTGAAAGTAGTCCATATTATGCTGGCTTATGTATGGTTATGTTAGCTCAATTAATAGCTTTATCGTGGGGCTTCGGAAGAACTGCTGTCAATGTTGTTGTAATCTGGTTGACGTACCTGGCTTTGATTTTTATTTTTGATCGTAATTATCAGGAATATCAATGGCCTATTTTCATTGGCAACAATTTTTTCCTGATCGGAACAATGCTTATAGTTTCTGTTTGGTCAATATTGGGATTTAACCTGCACAAAAAATCTTTTCTCCAATCAAAAATGGTTGAACAGGAGAAAAAAAAATCTGATCAATTGCTTCGAAATATTCTCCCCGAGCCTGTCATTGCTGAGCTCAAGATACACCATAAGTACACACCGCAAGTGTATGAATCAGCAACAGTACTCTTTACTGATTTTGTCGGATTCACTAAGATTGCAGAGAAGATGAATTTAGAAGATGTTGTATTAGAATTGGACAGGGCTTTTGAATTCTTTGAACTCATCTGTGCTAAATATCACCTTGAGAAAATCAAAACAATAGGCGATAGCTTTATGTGTGTAGCTGGCGTTCCTGTTGCAAACAGGATGCATGCAATCCAAGCTGCTTTGATGGCAATAGAAATACGAAGTTTTAATAGGATGTTAAACCAGATCAGAGGTGCAGTAAGTGAAGAAGTATGGAATATTCGCATTGGCATCCATACAGGCCCCCTTGTTGCCGGAGTCATAGGGAGAACAAAATTCAGGTATGATATCTGGGGGGACACAGTAAATACTGCCTCTGTTATGGAAAGCTCCGGCGATGCAGGTAAAATTAATATTTCCAAGGCTACATTTAATGCTATTAAACCTTATTTTATGATCCAATATCGTGGGATAGTTTCTACAAAAAAAGGGAAAGAGCTCGAAATGTATTTTGTAGATTGCATTAAACCGGAATATGCTGATGATGAATTGGGTAGGACTCCCAATAAAAGACTATTAGATATTATTGGCCCAATATAAAGCGTACCTATTCAGATTTTTTAGAGCTCAATAAAAACATCTCTGCCTTAAAAAAAATTAGATCTCGCCAACATATAATAATTTTTCCTTTATCCTGCTTTCATAATTAGTTTTCATTGCTAAAAAATAGCTCATTTATATAAAATTATTTGCTTTTGTTGAATTTTTCCAGTATAGAGTCTCTGTTAATAGTTTTCTGTCTGTCTATTTTTCTTTTGGCAATTGCGAACCCGTGATTAATGAAATGCTTCTATTAGGGTACGATAAAAACTACACCTAATGGTCACGCAAATGATTGATACCAATGATGGAGACAAGGAAGATCAGCAGTTTAGCGTAACTGAATTTCGACCTTACTTAAACACAATACTGTTCACTTAATCACCACGATATTGATATTAACTTGTCTCACTGACG
>CAZSWT010000132.1:0-4870 GCA_964611035.1 uncultured Desulfobacteraceae bacterium | reverse complement strand
ACATGCGTAGGATCATACCCCAAAACGCCGACCTGTGTCAACCGGATAGGCATGCCACCATGATCAGTATCATGGGAATCAATTCACCCAAGTCAGGATCGATAAATTATCGGGGGAAAGATATTACCGGCTTAGCCTCTTACAAGGTAGCCCGTCTCGGTGTGGGCTTTGTACCCGAGGATCGAAGAATATTTCCAGACCTCACGGTGCATGCAAATCTGGATGTAGGGAGACGGGTCTCTAAAGACAGACCGACCAAGTGGACACTCGACAGAATCTATCAACTGTTCCCTTTGTTAGAGAAGTTTGCCCAACGGGGCGGAGGTACCTTGAGTGGAGGAGAGCAGCAGATGCTGACCATAGCCCGCACCTTGATGGGTGACCCAGATTTCCTGCTCCTTGATGAACCCTCTGAGGGATTAGCGCCTCTTATTGTAAAAAGTCTTGGTGACTTTATCAATGTAATCAAAAAAGAGGGAATGACCGTCCTTCTCTCCGAGCAGAACTCCAAATTTGCCCTCAAACATGCAGATAGGGCTTACATCGTGGATAACGGTGCCATCAAATACCAGGGCAGCATTTCAGAATTGGAACAAAACGAAGAGGTCAAGAAGCGATATCTGGCTGTCTAAAAAGATCATTATTGAGTTTTTCATCTCCTGCCATAAAGTCCATTATAAGATCCTTTAGCCTCAAGTGGGCATACAGCTCCCTGCCCTTCGGATGGACTTCATTTCAAGTGGTTTCCCCCCTTTAAAATCCCTCACAGAAAGATGCATGTTTTTTCTTGGGGTCTGGTCCGCCCTTCCAAGTGGGGCCAAAGAAGGTCGCCATTCACCCCCAGCCCAAAAGACGGGCGAATTCTGGCGTTTTAGTAAAAATATAAAACCTTCACATTAAAAAATTGTAGTGACCAGTATCTGAGCTAGCATTCAGTAACAAGCATCTAAATATGACCGGCAATTTTCTTAATCACACCCAAATTTATAAGGATTGGGAATCATCCGTTTCTGATTACTTCTAATGGGAATCAATAGAATGGAGCATACATAAAGATCATCGATTGCATCTTGTAATCTCCAGACTACCCGAAAAAGGCCTTAGTTTCACTCAGCATCTTAATCAATGAGTTCCTTCCTCCCGAATTAATCGGCCTGTATCAACTTCGTATACATAGGGAACGGTGAGAAGTCTGTCATTATGCCAAAAAATATTCGTACTCCTGTCGACTTTTTATGGAAAACTTTCGTCTAATATAATAGATGAAGTGTCTGTTGAGATAATTCGTTAAACATTTATTTCAGCGGAAAAATAGTCACTTTCTCTCCTATTCTCTCAATTATTTTATGAGGCTAAAAAATGTTGAGGAACATTTTGATTGTTGTTGGGTCTGTGATACTGGGACTTTTGTTAATTACCCAATCAGTTGAGGCTCGTGATGATTACCGGGTTGGCTACTATAGTAGCCAGGATGCGAAGTACCGGGATGCGGCGGATGCGGAGGATTGGATTGAACAGGGCCGAGCTTTAGTGACAGATAGCCCAGTGTTCCGAGATGGCATTCGATTAACTGCCTGGGCAGTAGAGGAGGGAGAAGAATTTGAGCCTGGCTTAGCCAGCGCTGTCTATCAGTTTACTGTTCCTGGATGGGTTCATTATTTAAAAATCAGCGTGAGTTATAAAGATGTTTCAAAAGACGATGAGGTCGCTGGACGGCTTTGGATCAAGACCATGGATAATGAGGCAAAGAGGGAAATAGATCCAAGAGAGGAGGCTCCCTTTTATGGCGACACTTTTATTTTACGACCTGATCGAAACTCTGAGACCATTTATGTTCCCTATAGGAGACATGTGGAGGACAGCAGATTAGAGATCCATATCGTGGCTGAGGGGAAAGACTGCCTTGATGTAAAATTCATTCGAGTTAAGTATCTCGAGGAAAAACCAGCCAGAATTAAGGTAGTCCGGCATTCATACAATGATTACTGGCATAGATGGCCTCTTCATCGTTATGTCTACCATTACTATTACTTCGGACCCAGTTATTGGCCGAGGGCTTCTTTGGTCTATGAGTTGTGGGATTGGCCATGTGAATTCTATTGGACCGTATGGCGACCCTGGTTTCGCCTTTATGTTCGTGCTCATTATTACCATCCATGGTGGGGGCCACGGCGATACACAGTCGCTTATAATTGTGACCCGTATAGTCCATCAGTAAGAAAAAGGTCCCTATTTCGTAAGCGGCTCAATGAGCGACATGTTTTGGTAAAGAAGATATCGGGTTCTCAGTGGCTGGTTCGAGAGACAGTCCGAGCACCGTCTTACACTCGCAGTGTTCGAAGCCAGAAGGTGAGATTGTATAAGCAGACGAGAGGTAGCAAGAGACTCACACCGAAAAGAGGTTTAGAGACCATTCATGGGCGACTTAAGGATCGACCAGCACAGGTTGAGAAACGACAAGAAATGCGGGGGATAAAACCGCATACTGTTGGGAGGGGTGATTATGAATCTCGGCCCAGGCTAGAGAATCGAGAGAATTCTCGTATTCTTGCGGTTCAAACCCGAGAAGCAAAACTGAAGAGTCAAAGTAGGGGACAGCCAGAGTTGAGAAGGAAAAACTCGTCTCGTAGGCCTGTTACATTGAGATCTTCTCCAGCGAGATTGAGAGATCTCGTATTAGAAAGAGCGAGAAGATAGCAATTATCTTTTCGGATTATAAGCGACTGACATGATCTGTTGGTTCTCACCGAATTATACTATCCTTCCACCTTGCTGAGTTTCTCGTACGGAGAATGAACTACCTCACAGCCCCGCTCAGCTCCAACAAGCTACGGTGAATGAACCCTTGTCCGCCAGCGGAGTGAAACCAGGAATGGCCAGCCAAAAAATCCCACCTTAATCCTGATTCGAAATAGTTCAATTGCAAATAATCATCTTTTTGTTTTCTTTATATACTGGGTTTCATCTTGAAATCTGTAATTGTGATGTTTGAAATTCGATCATATAAGACTTCTATGGAAGCCTTAATTTTAGCGATCAGGTTTTAAAATGATATTGAACTTTCCAATGCCATATGTATACTGAAATTTATCCAGATCTCAGTAAGGTACGCTATAGTGAATTTTTCGCTTACCTTTTCCTCCCACAATATATTCTTACAACCCCATGAGTAGCTTTGGCCTATAAAGCAATGCAGCACCTCTTAAAAAAAGAAAACCAGAAAATATGCTTATCAGATCCAACCTGGTGTTTTTCCAATAATCGGTATTTTCCATCCGTTTTTTCTACCTAATAATTCAGTCTTGACTTTTGTTTCCCTTGTGGCATCATAAACGATAACAAATTTCAAAATTTCTAATATCTATTTACCTTATGGAGAAACACCTCAAAATGTGCATACCTTGCTCCTGACAGAGCATTGATTGCTCAGTTGGGAGCCTAAACTACAACCTGCAAGAGTTACTAAACACATCTGACGCTTAGACAAAAGGAGGTGCGTTATGAAGAGAATAATTATGGCATCGATACTTTCCTTCATTCTCTTGGTCGCTTTGGGCCCGATCGTCACACAGGCCGGGGCGGAGACCATGAATTTTAAACTTGTTAGCATGGTCGAAAGTAGGGAGACGGTTCAAATCAGCGATTTGGAAGGAGTTTACATCGGCGTGATGGACAGAAAAGGTCTGAGTATGTTTGAAAACGGCGATATCGCTACTATGTCGTGCAGAGGAACCTTTGACACCAAAAAAGGATTTCAGGGGTATTCTTCACTAACCTTTGAGGACGGTTCCACAATTGTTTTGGCATGGAAAGGACCTACAAGTTGGGTGCCGGGCGGTAAGTTCTTAGAATATTCGGGTACGTTTGAATATGCTAAAGGGACCGGGCGCTTCGAAGGAATCAAGGGGAGCGGGACATGGACCGGCAAGCAACCGAACTGGGATAAGGATTATAAAGCCAAGGGCTTTATGTACTATGAGTGGACTGGGACCTATACTCTACCTTCCCAATGATCCTTTATAAGGGTCGGATAAAGGCATAATTAAGAATAAGGTGCTAAACATTAAAGGAAGGGTCAAGTGGCCCTTCCTTTAATTTGAAAATCTAAATATTTTGTAGAGAATAAACAAAGTTGAGTTTTGTCCGGAAAAGGAGGTGTATCATGGTTAAAAAGGCAATGCTTTTTTTGGCGATTCTTTTAATGGTGTCGGCTTTTGCTTATGCAGAAGAAAAATTCACCGTATCAGGGGCAGTTTATTTCCAGCATGATTCAGATATCTATATGAACCTTGTAACAAGAGAAAGCTTTCCGAATCGGTTAGAGCCACTTCCTCCGCCCTTTGGTATATACATTAAACTGACACCTGAGCAAAGAAAGGCGAAAAGAGTTCCTTTTAAGTTCGAGGGAATACCAAAAGGTAATTATTTTCTCGTTGCTTTTCAGGATTTGAATAAAAATGAGAAGCTCGATAGGGATTATATGGGGGCGCCAGTAGAACCATATGGTTCATATAAAAAATTCGAATTTGCAGTACAATGGGATAGGGATAAATTCTTGGTAGATAAGAATATCACAGGAATTAAGATCAACATTGAAGAAGGACTTTAAGATAATAACCCCTTAGCAAAAAACGAGGGGCAGGGTTTAAAATGACTCTGCCTCTTTTACGAAAGCCCCCATATATTGTATAGGCTCCATTCATCCCAAAGCTTTCACCTACTGCTACTGATTGTGCAAAAATGAAAGCCCAAAAAATTTAAGGATACTGATCCGAGTCTATGCTTTTCCCTCCTGAAAAACATTATAGAGCCAAGGTAAACCATTCCATAAACTCGCTGCTCTTATTTTCTTGGATTTATAGAAATTTTC
>CAZSWT010000131.1:0-5317 GCA_964611035.1 uncultured Desulfobacteraceae bacterium | reverse complement strand
AGGCCAAAGGGTTTTTGGAATCCCAAAATTTTGATATAGCAATTTTGGATATCATGGGCGTTAATGGCTATGGACTGTTACACATTGCTAAACAGAGAAAAGTAACAGCAGTCATGTTGACAGCCCATGCATTTAGTCCTGATAATCTCGTAAAATCTATCAAAGAAGGAGCTGTTTCTTATTTACCCAAGGAAGAAATAACGAATATTGCAGTTTTTTTAAATGATATCTTAGAAGCTCAGGAAAAAGGAAAGAACCCTTGGGAACCCTGGCAGAATAGGTTACCTTCCTCTTATTTTGAAAAGAGATGGGGCGCTGCATGGCAGGATACCAACAAAGAGTTTTGGGAGAGATTTAGGGCCAGCATTAGAGATAGGAAAAAAAATCGGCCCTAGAAAACTGATTCGTTCAAATAAAATCGTATCTGCTTAAAGAATAAGCAGTTTTACCCGCCTAGGCGGGTTAAAATCCACTAGATTTTGAGCAATTACATAGAATCCAATATGAATATACAAAAAGGAATTATCTCACTGAAACCTGCGTTGAATTTAACCTATAAAAACCAATTCAATTTGAGAGTGAGCCTTATCGATAGCAGTGCGATTGGTTTAAGGTAAGATGAAAAAATCGGTTGCTATAGTTGGTACCCTGGACTCAAAGGGCGAGGAGCATTTATTCTTAAAAGAGGTTATTGAGTCAAAAGGGTATTTGACTATTACTATTGATGTTGGAACCACTGGTTTGTCTAAATTCCCACCGGATTTTTCTGTATCCAAATCAATAAATATTAAGGGTATGGAACGATCAAATATGGTTGAAGCCATTATTGAGAAGGCGAAAAAACTCATACTTGATCTTTCTCATCAAGGGAAAATTGGGGCTATTATCTCGGTGGGTGGTGGGACAGGAACTTTTATGGGGACCTCTATTATGAAGGTTCTCCCTTTGGGGGTTCCTAAATTTATGGTTTCTACTGTGGCTTCCCGTGACATGTCTCAGACAATAGGCACCAAGGATATCACTATAATGCATAGCGTGGTAGATATGTTGGGGCTGAATTCCATATCAAGGCTTATTTTGAAAAGAGCGGCAGGGGCTGTTTGTGGAATGATGTCAGCAAATAATAACGAGGAAAAAGAATTGCCCCGTGTGGCATTATCCCTGTTTGGTTTTATTACCCAGGCTGCCGAAAACATCAAGTCTATCCTGGAAAAAAATCATTTTGAGGTAATTCCTTTTCATGCAAATGGCACAGGTGGGATGGCCATGGACGAGATGATAGGAGAGTCCTTTTTTGATGGGGCTTTGGATCTGGCTACCCATGAGCTGGCCGATGCTATGTTTGGTGGTTACTGTGGAGGAATTGGTCCTCAGAGGCTGCAAACACCTGAAGGTGTAAATACACCAAGATTGGTGATACCTGGTGGACTTGACTCTGCTGTTCTTGAATTTGATAATAAAAGTATCCCGGAAAAATATAAAGATCGAAAGATATTTTTTTATGACTTCAGGTCTGCCATCAGACTTACCGCAGATGAGTCACGAATATTGGCAAAGACAGTCGCCTATAAATTGAATCAGAGCCATAACCCGATAAAGGTATTAATCCCTTTAAAGGGATGGTCTGAAGCCGATAAAGAAGGAGACATCTTATTTGATCCAGAGTCCAGCAAGGCCTTCTCTGATACATTAGAAGAATTTCTTAAATCAGATATTGAGGTCATTAAAGTTGACTACCATATTAATGAGAGGGCCTTTGCAGATGCAGCTGCTGATCTCATGATCAAGATGATAAAGGATCAATGATAATATGAATGTTATTTCTTTAATATATTGTGTGGAGGTGTTTCGATATGAAGCCAGTACGCTACGACGTGGAAGAAATACAGAGATACTTAAAAGAGGGGTATTGGGATAAAACTATTCTTCCTGATTATTGGGATAGAAACGCCAGAAAATGGCCAGATAATGATGCCCTGGTAGATTCTATCGGCAGTAGGCTAACCTGGAAAGAAGCCAAGGAAAAAATAGACAGAATTGCCTTTGCTCTGGTTAAAGAGCTGAAATTGAAAAGGGATGACAGATTGATGGTGCAACTGCCTAACTGTGTGGAACAGGTTCTGGTGCGTCTTGCCTGTCAAAAAGCGGGAGTCATAGCGATTCCGGAAATGACGACCTTCCGGCAAACTGAGTTAGCAGATATTACCACCAGGACAGAGGCGGCAGGGATTGTGATCCCCAGAGAATATCGTAAATTCGACCACTACGAAATGGCAAAGGATCTCCAGGGCAATTTGCCGCACCTGAAATATATTATTGTAGCAGGAGATGATGTCCCGGAAGATTGTACCTCTCTTCAAAAGATCATGGACTACCCTTATGAGCAGGAATATGATCCCATTGATCTTCTGGCCAGAAAAGTGGATGCTGTAGAGGAGGTAGGATTTCTTGTCACCACGACCGGTACCACGGGCCTTCCCAAACTAATTGAACATAGGATTGCTGCTCGCGACATTTGGACAGCAAAAGCGCACATCCGGAATTGGGAACTCGGTACTGATGATTGTGTCCTTGCGATTGCCCCCCTCTCCGGGGCAGCAGGAGGTACACCGGCCTATGTCACTGCTCCAGTAGCCGGAGCTAAAATTGCGTTGGAATATCAGTATAGGGGAGAAGAGACTCTTGCATTTATGGAGAAAGAGAGGGTTAGCCTCATTGCCCTTGTGCCGACGCAACTGGCAAGGTTATTAGAGCTCCCTGTGGAAAAATATGACCTGTCTTCATTGCGCATTATAAAGACTGCCGGAGGCTATCTGCCGCCACCTTTGGCAAAAGAGGCTGAAGAGAAGTTCGGCTGTCCAGTCCTGGGAACTTACGGAACTCAGGATACAGGTTCTATTTCCGGTGTACCGATAACCGCATCTAAGGAGCAAAGATATACCACTGTTGGTAGATTGCATCCAGGAATTGAGGTCAAGGTATTGGATGATTCAGGGAAGCCGGTGAAGCAGGGAGAGGTAGGTACTCTTTGGTTTAAAGGACCCGGTAACTCAATCGGTTATTTTCAAGACCTTGAAAAGACTATGACTGAGGCCTTCGATGAAAACGGATTTGCCACTCCAGGCGACCTGGTCACCCTTATGGACGACGGCTATCTGAAAATTATGGGTAGAAAAAAGAACATCATCATCCGTGGTGGACAGAACATCTACCCCAAAGAGATTGAAGATTACCTCCTGGCATACGGGAAGGTGACCAACGCAGCTGTGGTGCCTATGCCTGATCCGGATATGGGTGAACGGGCATGCGCCTTCGTCACTCTTAAAGAGGGAGAGCAATTTACCTTTGAGGAGATGGTTGAATATCTGAAGAGTAAGAAAATTGCTGCGTTTAAACTTCCTGAAAGGTTGGAGGTCTTAGATACCCTTCCCCTTGTGGGTGAAAGCGGCAAGATAGATAACAAAGCAATGATAAAAATGATTACGGATAAACTCAAGGAAGAAGGCAAGATAGAATGATCGGCAGGTGGGGATAATTGCCGTTGAATGATATGAGTAGGAGTAAAGATAAACCATCTGTTCTGTTCGTCTGTTGCGGCAACCGGGAAAGGAGTGTGATAGCAGAAAATCTTCTCCGGCAGAGGCTAAAAGATACGCGTCCTCAACTGCTAGACAAGGTAGACATAGGATCTGCCGGTATTTTCCCCAGGGCTTATCTTGAGCATGCCAGCGAACATGGGCTCGTATTCGAGTACCCTTACTTTGGCAAAAGCCCCAATATTTATGCCATAGACTATCTAGCTCAAAGAGGAATAGATATTTCATTATACCGATCCAGGCAACTCAATAAGAATATGGTCGTGGAGGCAGGATTGATTTTGGCTGTAGATCGGCGAATTAGAGATGAAATCCTCCAAATCTACCCTGAGTCATCGGGTAGGATATTTACCTTTAAAGAATTTGCCTTTGGGCCTCACCAGTCAGATTTAGACATTGGGGATTCCATGAAACTTCCGGATATTGACGAGAAAACAGGGATCTGGATCTGGCCCGATGACTATCCTGTCTCCTACATCAGCGATATAGAGCAATGCTTATCGAGCAGTATGGACAGGTTTGTGGAGTATATACAAGGATAAGAAAAGCAAAAAAAGGATTGTAATAATACAGATGAATGAAGTGATAATTATTCTGGTAATGGCCGAAGAGAAGTGGGAAGAGGCTCAGTTTCTGAGCCAGCAGATAGAATCACATGGTCATCAGGCCAGGATCCTGGATATGGGTTTGTTAGGTGAGGCTCAGGGGAGCTGTGATATTACCCGCGAAGAAGTTATTCTGGCCGGCGGTAAGAGCCTTGAGGAGGTAGCACTCATATATGACAGGGGGAAACGAATGCCGGTCATGGTGGACGGGGCCAGGCAAAAAGTCAGGGAATTGTTTTCTCATGGTGAATTGAGTGGGGTAATAAGTGTAGGTGGTACTACAGGCACTCGGATGGCAACAAGTATTATGAAGTCACTCCCCTTTGGAATCCCAAAAATTGCTGTCTCCAGCACAGCGGCGCTTCCCGGGCTCGCTTCAAGGTATATAGGCACGGCAGACATAACTTTGATGCACTCTGTAGTGGAGATCGCCGGGCTCAATACCATGATGAAAAATGTGCTAGCCAGGGCTGCCGGTGCCATTTGTGGAATGGCAGAAGGTTCGTCTAGCATTCCAGTATCTTTTCCCCCTGAAGGTGAAAAACCTATAATAGCAATGACACATTTTGGGCCCTGTGAGGAGTGTGCAGTAAATATTAGAAAAAAGCTTGAGCAGAAGGGATATCAGGTCATTGGTTTTTCCGCCGCTGGCATAGGTGACAGGGCTATGGAGGAAATAATAGAACGCCAGGATATTTTTAGCGCTGTAATCGACCTTGCTCCAGGCGGCGTAGGCGAAGAGCTCCTCGGTTTCAGTCGGGCAGCAGGCCCCACACGACTCGAAGCGGCCGGCAAAAAGGGGATACCGCAGGTTATTGCACCGTGTGGCGTAAATTTCGGGTCTCCTCTCAAGCGCAAGTATAAGCCGGAGTATGCATCTCGGAAGAAATATGACTATGATGCTGCCCGCACATTCTTGAGGTTATCCCATGAAGAGCTTATAAAGGTGGCGGATACCATGGGAGAAAAATTGAACGGGGCTCAGGGTCCAGTTAAGGTGATTATTCCTTTAGGCGGGTGGTCATCGGTTGATAAGAGAGGTACCTCCTTTTACGATGGTGAAGCAGACAAGATATTCGTCACTCAACTTAAAAAACATTTGAGGCGTGATATTGA
>CAZSWT010000130.1:0-5524 GCA_964611035.1 uncultured Desulfobacteraceae bacterium | reverse complement strand
TATATCAAGTCATCTCCCATTGGATATTATTTGGGCTATGATAAATGTAATTTCTGAATGGATGACACTATCTGTATAAAAAAATAGAAGGCGGCCAGGAATCGGCATTTGTGTGCTGAACGTTTACGATCAAGCGATTGCCTCTTTTATGATTGGGTCAAATTGATCCATCAGCCTGAGCGCAATATTGTTTTGGGTGGACACAATCTTTTGAAGAATATTATTATTGATTAATGGGTTAATCAATACAGCCCTTAACACTACTATTCTTTGGGGCCTGTACCGGGTTGACTCCAGGATGGTTCTTGAGACAAAAGTAGTATCATCCTGGCGTATGGACTTTTGCAATAGTATATTTAGGTTATTGAGCACGCTATTTACTTTTTGTATTTTCTTTGTAAGATTTTTTCTATCGTTGTTATTAGAGAGAGTTTTTTTTCTTTCTGCCCATTCAATCAATTTCTCCATTATCTTTTTCGGAACAAGGCGATAGTTCAGGATAAAAAGCTCAGGATGGTTCAATATCTCAAAGTTTCCAGATTCCTCCAATATTCTCTTGAGGGTAGATGTTGCTTCCTGTGCCTGTCCAAAAAGCAATCTATATCCATCCCTGCCTATAATTTTCAGTGAAGCCCATGGTTTTAAGCATGCAAAAGGCCTTGATCCCTCTATAGTAAAACGCCCTGTGTCAACGCTATCTGGGCGATTTACATACTGAGAAATGGTTTTGAGATGATTCAGATCCTTTTCGTTGCGGAAAACGACAATACCCATTGACATGGGGCAGTAAAGCAATTTATGTGTGTCTAACGATACAGAATCCGCCTTCTCTATTCCCTGAAAAAGTGGCCTATATTCATTGACTATCAAGGCGGAACCGCCCCAGGCAGCATCTACATGAAAAAATGTATTCTCCTCTCTGGCAATATCACCAAGTTCCATAAGATTATCTATATTACCTGTCTCGGTCGTGCCAGCAATACCTATTATGGACATAATCTTAGTTTTTTTGCCTTTTTCCAGATCACTTCTTTTTATATTTCGTATAGTTTTTTTCAAGGCTTCGATGTTAATCCGATTATACGTATCTACTGGTACGTAAATAACATTTTTTTCTCCAAGGCCGAGAAGATTTGCTGACTTTCTAATTGAATAATGGCCTCTTCTGGAAACAAGTACAACCATTCTGGAGTAACCATAATAATTCAATGCGCCTTCCACTCCAGCCATTCTAATGCCAGGAAAGTTTTTATCGGCAGGAAAGGCCCTTTCCCTGGCAACCATCAGCGCTGTCAGGTTGCTTATCGTGCCCCCTGATGTAACGTTACCAAGAGCAATCCTGGGATTTTGAATGTTTTTACGATAAAATTTATCATCACGATTAAAAATAATCCTGTGCATCCAGGAAATAAGCTCTCTTTCTACAAAACTGGAGGCCTTTGCAGTTTCTATCTTTACTTGATTCTGGTTTAGTGCAGCGATAATTATCTCTAAAAGTATCATAAAATAGGGGATGGCACTGGTCATATGCCCAATATAGTGAGGACTTCCAACCTTAACAGAATGAACAGTAACCTTGTCTTTGATCTCTTGGAGCACATCCTTGATAAGATGGGGGTCTTCAGGTGTTGAGACCTGATCAAAGATCTGGGCTAATTCAGGCAGTGTTGTCCTTTTGTGAAGACCCTGTTTTTCCTGAAAGAATTCATGAATCATCTCTAAAATGGCATGCCCAAACTCCATAAATTTATCCGGAGAGTCAGGCATAATAAATAGTTTACGAAGATAATCTAAACTGGATTCAACCTTTTTCACCTATATTCTCCTTTTACATAGATTTATAAACCGTATTTTTCCAGGAAATGAACATTGCCAAAATATAAAAAATCTCTCCTGCTATTAGTGCCTCATATCTGTATGGCAACGGCATATGTTGATGAAGACTGGCCCCAGTGTCCCTCATAAAAGAATAAAGGATTATAAGGGTACCGATTATTGTCATGACCCAGGCTAAGGATGATGGCCGGAAATCATACCCTCTTTTGAAAAGAAATAAAATAAAGAGGCCAGCTAAAATCATCATTATGGCAATGGTTACAGGAGCAATTACAGGGCCAATCCATGGAAGAGGTATTAGAAACAGGATGTCCCAATCCAATAGAGATAACGGCCATCCAATGGCTATCTTGAGCAATATGTAATAAAATATGTCCCAGAAACCAAAGAAGATAAGGAAATAGGCGAATTTTTCCCAGAACCTTTTGCCAATGAGTGCACTTACCGAGATGAGCATTAAAATGGTTGCCGTCTCTCTTGCAATCTCAAAAATAAAGTGACTCGTTGTTAGTATCGCCAAAGGGAATGAAAAACCTTCTGGATAGTAAAGGGCCCGTAAGTATATGACTACCCCTGCTTCCACAAGGGCCATAGATATGCTAAAGATTATTATCCAGAAAAGCCTTCTCATCATTTCAGTCCCTTGGAACGGCAAGCATTCTCTCTATTGCCTTTATTGCCCTTACCCTTATGCCTTCTGCTACCTTTATAACTGGAGATATATGTAGAAGGGCATCTACTATATCTGTTAGGTGAATCTTTTTCATATCTGTACAGATCATTTTTTCATCAGCAGGAATAAAGACCTTATCTGGATTCTGAGTCTTTAGGGTATGAATTATCCCTGTTTCTGTTCCTATGATAAACTCCATATGCCGAGACTTTTTTACATACTCAAGCATTCCCGAGGTACTCTTAGCCTCATCTGCAAGATCAATTACTTCTGGTCTACACTCAGGATGGGCCAAAAACAGTGCCTCAGGGTAGGAATTCTTAACTTTTTTTACCTGCTCGGGTGTCAGCCTATCATGATAAGGACAGAATCCTTCCCAATAAATTATCTTCTTATCGGTGTATCTCTGGGTATATTGGGCAAGGTTCCTATCAGGGGTCATAAGTATAGTATCGTTGTTAACAAGGGATTTAACCACTTGTATAGCATTGGCTGATGTGCAGCAGATATCGCTTTCTGCCTTAACTGAAGCAGGGGAATTGACATAACTGACTACCGGAATACCAGGTAACTCCTTTTTTTTCTTGACTAATGCTTGGGCGGTTATCATATCGGCCATAGGACAGCCAGCCGATATAACTGGCAGGAGGACTGTCTTTTCTGGGCATACGATAGAGGCTGTCTCTGCCATAAAATGAACGCCACAGAAAACTATTATTTCGGCCTTTGTTTTAGACGCCTCAATCGATAACCCTAAGGAATCTCCAGTTAAATCAGCTATATCCTGTATCTCCGGCCTTTCATAATTATGGACTAACAGAATGGCATTTTTTTCCTTTAAAAGTCGTCTTATCTCTTTCTGTAATTCTTTTATACCCATTAAAAAACTTCTCCTTGTATCTAATTTTTAGCCTGATCATGCCTGAAATTCTCTACCAATCTAAGAGGATTGTTGGTGTTATAGAGATCTTCCAGACCAGGTATATCCTTCCATCTCCTGTGCAACCAAAACCAATGTTGGGGATATTTCCTGATATAATCTTCAAAAATTTGATTTATTTTCCGTGTATTTTTCTTAAGATCACTTGCCTCATTAGACGTACGAACCAGTTTTAGAGGTTTATTTATCTCTATCCTATATCTTCCTGGTCCCTTTCTTATAACAAATAAGGGTACTATGCTGGCCCCTGTACGCCTTGCAAGAAGTGGAGCTGTTATATGTGTCTGAGATGGAATACCAAAAAAATCAACCACGATTCCATGCCTACCAACCCTTGGGTTGCCACCTGCCTTCTGATCGGCAAGGGTTACTGCAACAGCATTCTTTAGTAGCAAGCGCTGCATGTTGCTTATGGCCCCATCAGGCCGCTCAATAATTATACCAAGCTTATGAAAAATGGAGCTGAGAAGACGTTCCAGGTAGGGATTATCTAACTCCCTTATAGTAGCAGCAATCGGAGGAATACTTAGGTAAGATAAATATCTAAAAAGGTAAAAATTTCCAAAATGTCCTATGACTACAATTGTACCTTTGCCCTTTTTTATTGATTTTATTAGGTGTGATGATCCTGTAATATCAATATATTTATAATAGTTTTCAGGGGTAATTATTTTATTTAATTTTAAAAGGTCAAAAATATTCATGGCAAGGTATTCACAACTTTCTCTGCCAAGGATTTCTCTTTTTTTATTATCCAACTTCCTTCCGAAAACTACCGATATATTGGCATTTGCAAATCTGTGCCGGGTTTTATCAATAAGGTAATATGCCTTCCCTAATAAGGCGCCAAAAAAGGCAACTAACCGAAATGGCAGTAAATAGATTACCAACAGAAATGAACGGAAAGCGAAATAAACCAAAAAGTTTATCAGCATAATTTTTTTAGCATTACTCCTCATTGTTATTGATGTAGCAACTCAGGAAAGCTACGTCAACAATGAAAAGTAACGGGATGTCTTGACACCCTTATATTGTTACAGTAACCTGAAAATATTATGCCTTTTAATAAAATTACTGTATGCTTTAGAATGATTTCTTTATAAAGCTACTATTTAAGAGAAGGTAGAAATTATGAAAGATGCAATGCTCTATGAAAAGCTCTCTGACAATAGGGTAACGTGCAATCTTTGCAACCACCGGTGTACTATAAAGGATGGGAATTATGGTATCTGCGGGGTGAGGCAAAATATTGATGGAGTTCTCTTTAGCCTTGTCTATGACAGGATCGTGGCATCACATATTGACCCTATTGAAAAAAAACCCCTCTTCCAATTCTATCCGGGCTCCAAGGCCTATTCCATTGCCACTGTTGGATGTAACTTCACATGCAAGCATTGCCAGAATTTTGATATATCCCAATTGCCAAGGGAGAAAAAGGGATACATTTTTGGCGAGAAGATTTCCCCAGAGGAAATAGTAAAGGAGGCAGAGAGTTCTGGTTGTAAATCGATTGCCTATACGTATACAGAACCTACTATATTTTTTGAGCTTGCCTATGACACAGCAAAGATAGCACGTCAAAAGGGAATTAAAAATATCTTTGTGAGTAATGGATTTATGACCGATGAGGCCTTAAGAGAAATTTCACCTTACCTTGATGGTATTAATATTGATTTAAAGGCCTTTACCGATACATTTTACAAAGAGATATGCGGTGGCCGATTGAAGCCGGTTCTGGAAAACATTAAACTCGCCAAAGAACTTGGAATATGGGTTGAGGTAACAACCCTGATTATTCCGACACTTAATGATACCAAGGAAGAGTTACAACAGATAGCCGAGTTTATAAGAGATGTAGACAGAGATATTCCCTGGCACATCTCACAATTCTATCCAACATATAAATTAACAAAACAACCACGCACACCAGTAGAAACATTGCATATGGCAAGAGAAATAGGCATAGAGGCCGGTCTCCATTATGTTTTTGAGGGAAATGTGCCTGGAAGGGGAAATGAAAATACGTATTGTTACAAATGCGGGGAGCTATTGATTGAAAGGTGGGGCTATTCGAT
>CAZSWT010000129.1:0-5961 GCA_964611035.1 uncultured Desulfobacteraceae bacterium | reverse complement strand
ATGAGTCAGAGAGGTGTTTACGGTGTGGACTGATATGCTATAGGAAGGAGGGGTAAAATTACTATCCCTCTTTCTTCAACCCATCTTCCAATTCCTTGATGTCCACAATAAAGTCTGATTTAATGCCCAGAATATAGCTTCCTTTTAATTCGTCCCGATTCATTGGTGTCTTATGCATAACTGTGCCATCTACTGTCAAAGTTGCGACAGTAAGAAATAATCTCAAATCCTTTATTGTGTCTCCCACATTAATCTTATCCAATAGATCAAAATATTTTTTATCTACAACTAGGCCAATGCCATGAGAGCTAATGTTGATTGCCTTCAATTGGTATACTGTGTTATCCCCTTCTAATGTAAACTCAGCAGAGAGAAATTTCGTTAGATCATTTTCGATCCTCTCCTCCCCTCTCTTGTCTTCTATTTGAATAGTTGCAGGAAAATTTACTATAAGCCCAAACTCAGGATACTGAGTATTTATGCTACGATATTTTGTATGAAAAACACCCGTGCTTTCACTAAGTGCAAAAGAAAACACCACATCAGGGGAAGATTGGATAAGGGAGTTGCCAACTTCAGGATAAAGCTTCTCAATTATGAGATAACCATGCTCGTTAGCTTTTTGTACCTTTACCAACTTGGTTGTGAATTGCTTATCGCTCCCTTTAATGTTGACTACTATCTCAACCTTTTCTGAGATCAAATGGTGAACTATCGTAAGAGTCTTCTTTTCTTCTTCTATAGTAAATAGATCCATTACGCGTATTTCCTTTATGCCTTAATTACATCTGGTATAACCACAAAAATGGCACGTCATACATCCTTCTTCAAAGGTAATAGGCTCACCACATTCTGGACACGTTTCTCTCTTGAGAGATTTTGCTTTCCTTGATACCTTTTTTCCTTCTCCGTTGAGATACCTTTTCTCAAATATCTTGGCTATCGCATCAGGTATTGAGAGCACCAGCCCAGATTTTTGAAAAATTGGATGCTCTCCACCTATGCCTTTTAACTGCCCAACAATGTCCTCTACCCTGATACCAGACCTCAGGGCAAGGGAGATCAACCTGCCAATGGCCTCTGTCTTGGCCGTAGTTGAGTTACCTGACTTGCCAATTATAGCAAAAACTTCAAATGGTCTTCCTTCATATTCGGTTACATTAACATAAAGATTGCCCAGTCCGGTCTTTATCTTGGTGGTAAACCCTTCAACCGTTTCAGGCCTATCTTTTATAGCGCTATAGAAATTATTGTCATCTTTCTTGTCAAAACTCAATACTTGCCTATCCTTACTCCCATCTCTGTAAATTGTTACACCTTTACAGCCAAGCTCATCGGCCAGATTGTAAATATTCGCTACATCAGCAGGGGTAGCATCATGCGGCAGATTAACCGTCTTTGATACCGCATTATCAGTGTATTTCTGAAACGCCGCCTGCATCTTTATATGCCACTCAGGGCTTATGTCGTGGGCAGTTACAAAAACTTCCTTAATATCAGATGGGATCTCTTCTATATGTTTTAAAGTGCCTTCTTTGGCTAACCTTTCCATCAATTCCTTCGTGTAAAAACCTTTTTCCCTGGAAATCATTTCAAAATAAGGATTCACCTCTATCAATTCATCATCATCCATAACATTTCTTATAAAGCTCAGCCCAAAGAGTGGTTCAATACCACTGGAACAGCCAGCAATGATACTCAGCGTTCCTGTTGGGGCAATCGTTGTTGTAGTGGCATTTCTATAATGACAATCAGGCCTATCCTTAAAGATACTTTTTTCAAAATTTTTAAACACTCCCCTCTCTTTGGCCAATTCAATGCTCACCTTCCTTGACTCACTTTGTATAAAAGACATAATGTCCTCTGCGAGAGCCAGAGCTCTGTCACTATTATAGGGAACGCTCATCTGATAGAGCATGTCTGCAAATCCCATTACTCCCAGGCCTATCTTTCTATTGTGACGGGCCATCTCGGAAATCCTCTTCAAGGGATAATTTGACATATCAATTGCATCATCCAGGAAACGTATGCTTAACCAAACTGCTTCACCTAATGCCTTCTTGTCAATTCCTGGATTACCGTCTTCGTAGATTACATACTTTGCAAGATTTATGGACCCAAGATTACATGCCTCATAAGGCAAAAGGGGCTGTTCCCCGCATGGATTAGTAGACTCGATCTCGCCAATCTCTGGAGTTTGATTATCTCTATTTATTCGATCAAGAAAGATAACACCGGGGTCCCCGTTCTCCCAAGCCTGTTGTATGATTTTATCATACACATCAGCTGCATCTAAATAACCCACCTCCTTCCCATTCATAGGGTCTATCAGTGGATAAGTTGTTTTATTCTTTAATGCCTCTATAAACTCTTTGGTCAGGGCAACAGATATATTAAAATTAATGAGTTCTTTGTCATCCTTTTTACTATATATAAATTCCATTATATCTGGGTGATCAACCCGTAAGATAGCCATATTTGCTCCCCGTCTGGTTCCACCCTGTTTGACCTGCTCTGTGGCTGTATTAAATATTTTCATAAAGGAGACAGGGCCTGAGGCCACTCCACCCGTTGTCCCTACTCGAGAATCCTTTGGTCTTAGCCGGGAAAAGGAAAAACCGGTTCCCCCGCCAGACTTATGGATAAGGGCAGCATGTTTCAAAGAATCAAAAATACCCTCCATGCTATCCTCTACAGGGAGAACAAAACACGCAGCTAACTGGCCCAATTCTGTACCTGCATTCATTAAGGTTGGGGAGTTAGGCAAAAATTTTAATTCAGCCATTACCGTATAAAATGCCTCTTCCATTTTTCGGGCTTGTTCTTCTCCCGTATAATTTTTCTCAGCCATTGCGATATGATGCGCTACCCTTCTAAACATCTCATCCGCAGTTTCAACCGTATCGCCATTAGCATCCTTTCTGAGATACCTTTTTTTTAGAACCTTGTGGGCATTATCAGAAAGAGGAAAGTTTCTGTGCTTTTCAAAAGATAAGTGATTCAGATGAATTGGTTTTGTCTCTGGCATGTCATACTCTAACATTTTGGCATCTATTATTTTTTCTAATAAGGGAAGTTTTATTTCATTGAGACCCATCTTTTCCATATCTTTTCGCATGGATTGTGTTATTTCTTTTGCCTGCTCAATGTTCATCTTATTGTGTGTAATCAGAATATCGCTAATCAGTTCATCATCCCATTTTACAGCGTTTGGGATTAGATTCCCATCTCTTAGCACTAACACCATTTCTGCCAACATAATAGCCTCCAAAAAATTAAAACAAACTTATTCTTATATCAGAACATATTGTGACAAATAGCACTATAAAACGCTATATATTGTATGTCAAGAAAAAATAATGGCTTTTTCACTTGAGTTATAAAAAAATATTTTGATTATTTCATGAGCTCCTTTTTTACTTAGATAAATTAGATACAATGGGGTTACGTGGTTTCCTTAAAAAGGTTGTTATCAAGAGAAAACCTAATAAGTAAACAATCCACGATCAGAGGACATGGTTTTCCAAGATGCAATAAAAATATTTAACAAAAGATGCATTTGTATAAACCAAGAAATTATTATAAGATATTAGAAATTGGGAAATAGTGTAGGGAGGAACACATGAAAAAATTAATATATGGAACATTTTTTCTAATCTCCTGGATCATTTTAAACCTTACCGCAGGTTGGGCCCAGCAACCCACTGGGTCAAAAATGGAGCTAAAAGAAAAACACTTTGATGCTAAATATGTAAAAGAAGGGCAGATTATCGAGCATACCTTCACTGTGTTTAACAGGGGAGACCGCCCTCTTGAAATAAAAAAGGTTCAGCCTGGTTGAGGCTGTGCAGTGGCCCGTTTTGACAGGACCATCCCCCCTGGAGGGGAGGGAAAGATTACATTAAGGATAAAAACCAGGGGTTACCAGGGCGCGATCTCGAAAAGTGCCAAGATTTACACCAGCGATCCTCGGAAAAATATTGCACTCCTAACAATTAAGGCCTTTGTCAAGGTCCCAATCTATCTCTCTAATAAATACGTCTACCTTACTGGAATTGCTGATAGAAAAATTAACAGAACCATTGTAGTTAAGGCAAATGAAAAAAAACCCCTAACACTTGAACAAATCTCTTTTAACCTCAGCAAAACGGTAACGTATAGGATTAAAGAGATTGAAGCAGGAAGGGTGTTTAGGATTCATTTCACCAGTATACCTGGTAGTGTGGGGATCTATCGCGGGGTGTTAAAACTGAAAACCAATTATCCTGAAAAACCTGAGATTATTATTCTGATAAGGGCAAAATTTCAAAAAAGCACATAGCATCTCTTAATAAGATAAAAAATCCAGAATCCAGCATCAGACATAAAAGCTATGGCATGATATTAAGTTGTTGTAAGCAAAGAAGATAAAAAGAGTAAAATGTTACAATTATTCAAAGCTTGACAAAAACGATGCTATTACGTAATTAACTCCCTAATATTATATAAATACTGCTATCGGATTGTTTTTATTACTGAAAATTAAAAAGGCCATTTCATTTAGAAATGTCCCATTTTTTAAGACACCTCTTCGATAAAAATATTCACACAATATCCTATCGATCGGGCTTTTTATTATGGAAGCAATAAGGATCCTCAACAAATAGAGATTTTAAAGGAAATCCCTGGACAGATGGCTTAATGAAGGAAAAGGAGAAGAGTATTAAGCACAAACGATCCAATGCCAACAGGTGAATATATGAAGAAGATTCTCATTGTGGATGATCAATCGGAGATTAGAGAGCTTGTGGACATGACTCTTAAATCAGATGATTATGATATTTTCCAGGCCGAAAGTGGACACAAGGCCATTGAAATCGCCAGGCGGGAGAGACCAGATCTAATAATAATGGATATAGCAATTCCCTGGGGAACCGAAGGTATAGAAACAACTCGAATATTAAAGAACTATCCAGAGACAAAAAACTGCAAAATAATCATGCTCACCGGCAGAGACCTTGAGACTGACAGAGAAAAAAGCCTTGATGCTGGTGCTGATGATTTTTTTTCAAAGCCTTTTAGTCCTTTAGCCTTAATAAAAAAGGTAGAAGAGGTGCTGGGGTGATTCAACTGAGGAATTGAGGAATTAAGGTATTAAGGGATTGAGGAATTATGAATTATAAGAGATTTGAGGAATTGCCTATTTGGAATAAGGCAAGAGAACTATGTCAGGCGATCTCCGTTTTAATCAATCAAGGAGAGTTTAGAAAAGATTACAGTTTGAGAGATCAAATTTGGAGAGCTGCTGGATCAGTAATGGATAATGCGTGCCCTGTTAAATAGCTTGAGGTTACTATGTTCTATGCCTATGTGTTGCAAAGTCAGAAAGATGAAGGATTCTATGCAGGATTCACTGAAGACCTCAAGCTAAGATTTGAGTAGCACAATAAAGGCCTTGTTTAATCAACCAAACATGGAAAACCACTGAAGCTGGACTACCATGAAGCGTGCCTTGATAAAAATGATGTAATTAGAAGAGAGAATATTTGAAATCGTACCCTGGAAAGATGTTTCTGAAGAAACGGCTCAAATCTTATTTAACAGGGTAAAAAGGTTTTGATGATGGTTCAACTCGTGAATTTATCCGGTTTCTGGGTTATTCTCAAAGATCATGCAGTGAAGTACAATCTCAGCTATACAGGGCTTTAGACTGTAACTACATCACCCAGAGTGAATTTTCCAATGTGTATGCACTTGCTTCTGAATGCAGAAAACAAATAAAGGGATTTAGAAAATATCTACGGGATTACGATCCAAAGGGGGATGATTGAAGGATTGCCAATAAAGGGATTATGGATTAAAAAAGCTTTAAGGAATTCCTAAATTCCTAAATTCCTAAATCCCTAAATATCTAAATTGCATTTGCATTCTAATATTGATGACCTCGTAAAAAGTCAATCCCATATAAATAGCTGAAATAAT
>CAZSWT010000128.1:0-6007 GCA_964611035.1 uncultured Desulfobacteraceae bacterium | reverse complement strand
TGAAATCACTACATATTCCCCTTATTTTTATCAACTAATCTGGAGATGATCCAAATTTTTAAACAATTAAGGCGTTTTTTATCCTAAAGCCCCAACTCCGACCACCTTGCCTCCACTTTCTTGACAATTTCCGGATCAAGCTCTATGGGTATAGGCTTTTCTTTCCAATCATAGGGTATAGTTGCATCTAAGAGCAGTCTTCCGGTTATCTCCCTTTCGCTTATAGGAAGGGAGGGATCTAACGGCGTGGATCTCCCTCGTTTGATAACCTGGGACCTGTTGGGCTGAAATCTGAAGCTCAGCGCATACATAACACGGGGAATATCCCATGGATCTATATCATCATCCACCACGATCACCGTTTTGAGGCCATAGGCTCCCATCTCCGTTGAGATGGCTGCGGTAAGCACCTGGTCGGCATGCCCGGGATACATCTGCTTCATGGATATGATTGCCAGAAACCTCCCCGATCCCTCGGGCGGACAGTACACGGCCTTTATACCGGGAATCTTCATGGCTACAAGCTGCTGCCACAGGGTAGCGCCATAGGTAAGGGCCATGGTCATGTGGGTATCTGTCACCGCTCTTCCCACGGTGGTCCCCCAGAATATTGGGTTGTTTCGATGCGTTATGCATTTGACATCTATAAAATTCCTGGGATCTGTCCCCACGCCTGAGTAGTAACCAGTGTACTCACCAAAGGGGCCTTCTTCCATAAATTTATCAGCATCTACTTCTCCTTCAACCACAATTTCGGCCGTAGCAGGTACGGGCAGGTCATTTGTTTCGGCCTTGATAACCTCTATACCCTCTCCACGAATAGAGCCGGCAAAATCATACTCAGACTCAAAGGCCGAAAGCCGTGCCGCGCCCATTAAGAATAGGAGGGGATCACATCCTACCACCACAGCCACAGGCATGGGTTTCTTAAGTGCTTGATATTTCTTGAGCATAATATCGGAGTGCTTCCCCTTTATGAACATGGTCCCTAAGTGATTCTTATCAAGCAGTTGAAGCCTGTAAGTGCCGAGATTAACCCAATCTGTATCTGGGTCTCTGGTAATGACAAAGTGGGCTGTCCCGAAAAAACGCCCGCCGTCTAAGGGATAATATTTGGGTGCGGGAAAATTGAAAAGATCCACGTCATCACCCATCATAATATTTTCCTTACAAGGGCCGCTATCAACCCACTTAGGGGGAATCTTATTCTCATGTTTATCCACCCATTTCCTCATGATGTCCACTAAAGTAGACTTCCTGGGCATACCCATAATCAAGGAAAGCCTTTCCGTGGTTGTGCAGACACTGGTAATCACCGGTGAATTATAATCCTTTACATTCTCAAAAAGGAGGGCTGGACCTTTTTTTTCCTCGTTGAGTTTTGCAATATGAGATAATTCCAGATCCCAATCAACCTCTGCCTTGATCCGCTGAAGCATTCCCTCTGCTTCTGCCTGTTCAATAAAATCCCTGATATCTTTCATAAAAATAACTTCCTCCTCTCTACTTAGTGTTACGCTAAATTATTATTAAGCATTTCTCGCACCCCGCCCGCTTGGGGGGCCTCAAGATCCCTCTCCTTGGGGAGAGGGATAAAATAAGGGGACAAAGCAGGGTGATTGATTGTTACCCACTTACCTTATCCCTCCCGCCAGCCCTGCAAAGTATACCAATGAGCCAAAAGGGTCGGGGGAGGATTAATTAAGTCCCTCCCCCTTGCCCTCTGTGGCTAAGTCCCTGGAGATGTTCCCCCATCACTCACTCTTTAAGCAGTTTGATCAGGGGGTGGCGTCCCTGGTGGTGTGGGTAATGCTAATGGGCATCTCAGCCAGAAGGCATTGTGTGCGATGAGGGCTGGAGCGATTATACAGAGGTTAAGGTAGATGATAAGGATGTTTACATCAGCAGGGAGTTTTGCCGCAGCTATCGCCTCGGCCGCAGGCCCAAGGATCAGTCTTAAGATGATGATCCAGATGGCGATGATGATACACTGGATGATGAATGCCGAAATCGCCCTTTTGAAGTGGGTATATTTGGTGACCCCCCAGAACTGTAGATGCCATGAATGTACCAGAGGCCAGAATATGAGTGATGAACCCACCGCAGCAAATGAAAAGGTAGGACTAAGACCCAGGGCCAAACTTCCATTCCAGCAGACGTAAGCTAAAATATGGGCAAGGATAGTCTGACCAATTGCTCCGCCAGGGTGTCCCCATTTGCCAAAAGGCCATCCTTGAGTAGTGAAGACAGGATTGAACACAAAGAACCAGGCAATGGCCCAGACCAGGTAACCTGTCAGCCAATTGACATTGAAAGGGCCCTTATGATTCAAAGGTGTATCAGCCAAAGGGGTTCCATCCAGATTGGTCAGGAAGTTCCAGATTAAGATGGAGAGACCCATTACAATGATGAAACTCACTGCCATCGTTGCCCATGGATGGAGGCGGCCCTTAAAAGGCCAACCGTTCCAGTTAATCCCAAAGAGTAACGTGAGCCAGAATGCGATTACTCCGAACCAAAGATATAGAGGTCCGACAACCCATCGGGGACAGACAAATCTCATAAAAAGTATAAGGGCAAAGGTAAAAATAGCCCAGATAATCGTCATTCCAAGGCCCGCGACCAAACGCGATTTACCTGGCGCCCAGCTTCCAGCAGGAGGTGATAATGGCCAGTTATCCCCCAATAGGGCCAGATGGCCAATTGCCACGAGCATTAGTAGTGTTGCAGGGATGATTTTCATGACGATAAGCGTCACAGGGATACAGTAGACGAAGACGAGAATCCCGATGACTGCCAAAATAATGAATTGAATAAGACCGGCAGGGGGTCCGGTGGGTCCGATTCCAATTTTTTTTTCATTTTCCATGATGACTTCCTCCCTTTTAGATTTTAAAATTATATCTCACTTGTAGCACGCATACCCTCAGGGAATCGTGTCTACTCAAATCCAAAACAAATTTCCTCCTCAATATTGCCTACGTCCGACATAACCTCTGCCGCACGGCCTGCAAGGCATATTTGACGAATCAACAGGTCTGGTGAAGGTGCGAAGAACAGATCGCCCTCACTTTTAGTGGCGTCCAGTTTGTAGAGCTTACGTCCCGGAGAACGAAGGAGTAGGATGGGGGCAGTAAACACAGAGAATTTATTGTTCATCCCTGGATCTTGATCCGCTTCATCGCCTGTTCCATCAATAATTGGTAGCCGCTCTTTTTCCCAATAACAGACTCTTTCTTGCGCTGGCTCCAGACGGTCTCCGGACGGGCCTGTACAATAAAAACACTTTCCGGGAAAGAAAAGTCCTTATCAATGGCCCATTCTATGTCCATGGCACGGCCATAGTGTTTTTCAATCTCCTTGCCTATCTTTACAAGCTCTTTTATCTCATAGTCTCCCATGCAGCATTTAGACTGCATATCTGGTTCTACATCGGCATTTACAACCTCTCCCCTGTCAGGATCATACACACATTGAATATGTTTCGTTGATATAGTCTTATCGCTGGTCTCCAATAACACCTTATCAACAACGAACTTGTCGGGGTTTACTGAACCGGACACCACTGTCTCTCCCAATCCCCAGCTTCCTTCAATGACAACCTTGGATGGGTCCCCATCAGTCGGATTAATAGTAAACATAACCCCAGCCGTCCTTGAATTAACCATTTTCTGCACGCCCACGCTAATCAACACCTTTTCATGGGGGAAGTCGTTCTTGATTCTATAACTGATGGCGCGCGGCGTAAACAGGCTGGCCCAGCATCGCTGAACACTGTCGATAACCTTTTCTATTCCCTCAACCCAAAGGTATGTGTCCTGCTGCCCGGCAAAGCTTGCCGTTGGCAGATCCTCTGCCGTTGCGCTGGAACGTACCGCCACGGGGACTGTTTCAACAACGCATTTTGTGCAAAGTTGGGCATACCCTTCTTCTATGGCCACCCGAACATTGTCAGACATTGGGACATTGTTGATCAAATTTTGGACTTCGGCGCTCGCATTATTGAGGGCCTCAACATCATCAACACTCAAACCAGAAAGGGCCTGAAAGATTGCACCCTTTATTCCTGTCTCGGTTATGAAGCGAAGGTAGCTGTCAGTGGTTACAGCAAATCCTGGTGGGACGTGTATGCCGGCCCCGATCATTTCGCCTAAGCTTGCATTTTTTCCCCCAACCATCTGAAGCGAATTCTTGTTTAACTCCTCGAAATCCAGGATGTAGTCCATCTCTCTCTCCAATTTCAAGGGGTTTGGAATGGGTTTGGTTGGTGGTTCCAATCCATCCCCCATTCCAAACGTATCTTACCACCTAACCTGCTACAGCGTTTAATTCGCTCGTTTAACAATGGTAACTACACCTGTATCCCCATCAACCTTGAGAATATCTCCGGTCTTGATTATTGAGGTAGCAACGCCAGTACCGGTCACGGCCGGAAGACCATATTCCCTGCACACAATGGCCGCATGGCTGGTAAGCCCGCCGATGTCAGTAATTGCGGCCTTGATCTTGGTAAAAACCGGGGCCCAGGAAGGATTGGTGGTAGGACAAACCATGATCTCTCCTTCTTTAAGGTCCACGATATCCTTGAGGCGCTTGAGTACCTTTGCCGGGCCTTCAACAATGCCTGCCGAAGAAGCAAAACCCTTGAGCTCAGACACATCCTCAGGCCTGACCTCTCCCATACCCTTGAGCCATTCCTTTACCTTATCGGTGGTGACACCCCACAGCATAATGGTGAATGGTTCTGCCACTTCTTCTGGTGGAACGCCTAACGCTGGGCTCGGGTTCCACTCGCTTGCTGCCTTGAGAATCTTTTTCCGTTTGTCAACCTTGGCCTTATAATAGTCGCCCCTTACAGGTATATCCACCCCTAAGGCCCAACCGGTGGCTACTTCAGTGAGAAGCTCGGGTATCTCGTACCGGTTAAACATAAATATGTCATCCACTTCATTTATCATGCCGTTGTCCGCCAGGAGACTTCCGAACTCCCTTATCTTTGCAAACCATATCGTGTGAAACCAGTGCTCCACCCAGAAGAGATGGTCCTCAGCATACCTGTAAATGGTCCTGACAGTATTATAGGCGTTATTAAAGGCATCTCTGTCTTCATCGCTCTGAATAAGTTCACGGTATTTTGCAACAGTCTCATCTCTTTCCTTATTGACCTCATCCAAAGACCTCTCGATTGTTTCTCCATTTTCCAGCCGTTCCACATAACTCTTGATATAGCTGTAAGGGATATCTAAGCTGTTGATCCAGCTTCCTTCATAATGGAACCAGCCGCTCCCACACGATACATAAAACCATGGGTCTTTAGCCTTATCAAACGCCGCAAGCCACTTCTTCCCATCCTCTGACTTTTCAAGCTCTGCTATTTTCTGATCCGCCATTCCCTCGCCCTTAAGGATGTTTGCCACGCTGCTCAAGGAGGTGGCTAATCTGGATAGCTTGCATAATTCTTCCTCAGGTCGGAACATAGACACATAGGCGCCTGCTACCATCTTGCCAATGGCGCTCTCTTTAATCCCTGGAAAGAGCTTCCTGCAAACGTCACCGAACATGAGGTAGGCAAGGTATGTCAGGTTAAGCATCTCAAAGTGGTATTGCCAGCCCTTAAAGATTTGATTTACAAGGTTGTTAAAGCTTTCGAGAATGTCATAGGATACATAATAGCCTGTGGGTGCAGGCAAGACCTGGTCTTCTGGAACGAATTTCGGCAGTTCTTTTGGTACCTCAACTGCTTCCATCTCGTTACCAAGGGCCTTGAATTTGGTCAGCCACTTGTCCCATAACTCATCATAATGTTCAAACACATAGAACACTCTCTTCTCAAATCGCTGGGCCTTTTCGCCTATTACCTCCTCTGGTGGGGGTGCAATCGCACAGATATACATGTATGGCCCGACCATCCGTTGGGCAATTCCTTGAGCCGGGGGTATACAAAATACCCGAGTGGTGTATTGCGAAAGTGAAATCTGCCATGCCTCCTGAAAAATCAGGTCCAGTG
>CAZSWT010000127.1:0-6363 GCA_964611035.1 uncultured Desulfobacteraceae bacterium | reverse complement strand
ACCTGGTGGATGGCTTCTGATAGAAATGGATCCGAATCAGACAGAAAGAGCATTGGATCATATAGATTTAACCCAGTCTTTTTGTTATAAAGAACGACGTATGGATTACCGAAAAAAATATCGGCTGGTAATGGCTCAAAAAGCGGTCGATGTTGTCTCCAAATAGCGGGGAAGAAATTTAATCACTGAGCTTTTTAATTAGGGGAGCATCCCTGCCCGACCCGATTGTATCGGGACAGGCGGGTCTGGCGGATAAATTTTAAGATATTAGGTTATGGAGACATCTAGCGTAGAAGGTAACAGTAAAACGTATGGATAAAATTATTGTCGAGGGAGGTTTTCCACTTAAAGGAGAGGTAACAATTAGTGGCTCTAAGAATGCCGCTTTACCAATACTGTCAGCCTGTCTCCTGACAGGCGGGTGGCATACATTAGGTAACATCCCCAAATTAAAAGATATCTGGACTATAAAGGAAATCCTTTCTAATCTCGGAGTTGTCTTCGAGGAAAATAGTCAATCTCTCAAGGTAAACACGGATAACCTTAATAGTCATATTGCCCCCTATACATTAGTAAAGACAATGCGGGCCTCTATACTTGCGTTAGGCCCGCTTTTATCTAGGTTGGGAAAGGCAAAGATTTCCCTTCCTGGTGGTTGTGCCATAGGTGCTCGACCAATAGACTTGCATCTAAAGGGCTTGTCTTTAATGGGAGCCAATATCAATTTGGCACATGGATATGTGATTGCCAATGCTGATAAACTCCGGGGAGCTGATATATTTTTTGATATATCTACAGTTACTGGAACCGAAAACTTAATAATGGCTGCTGTTAAAGCAGATGGAGTTACCACATTACATAATGCTGCTAAAGAACCAGAGGTTATTGATCTGGTTAATATGCTAAAGGCGATGGGAGCAAAAATCAATGGAGCAGGCACTGATACCATGACCATTACCGGGGTAAAGGAATTACATCCTGTTAAATATACTATTATACCTGACCGTATTGAGGTTGGTACATTTTTAATCGCTGCAGCTATAACAAAAGGAGAAATAAGGATAAAAGGCTGCAATGAAGACCATATAGAAGCCATTATAGAAAAACTTCTTGAAACAGGTACAGAAATAAAAAAAGACGGAGAAGGTCTTATTGCTATAGGCCATGATAAAATTAAAAGTGTAGATATAAAAACCATGCAATTTCCTGGATTTCCTACAGATATGCAAGCCCAATTTATGACACTGATGAGCATTGCCGATGGATGGAGCATAATTAGAGAGACCATATTTGAAAATAGATTCATGCATGTCAGTGAATTAAGGAGGATGGGAGCAGATATCGAGATTAATGGTGGTCAGGCCCTGGTTCGGGGTAAAAGCAATTTATCAGGAGCCCAGGTTATGGCAACTGATTTAAGGGCAAGTGCATCCCTTGTTCTTGCCGGTCTAGTCGCAAAAGGAAGGACAGAGATCTCAAGGGTATATCATCTTGATAGGGGTTATCAAGACCTCGATCTGAAGTTGTCCCTTCTTGGGTCAAAAATTTGGCGTGAAAAGCAATAGTGTTTATTGTGTTCATCAAGTTTGTTGTGTTTATTGTATCCTTAGTGCTTCGATTCGCAAATGCTATAACGTATTCTAATGAGTATAATCTTTGCGATTGCTCACTCAGCACTTAGTCCCGAGTAAATAAATACGTCATCGAATTTATGAATCGAGGGACTTAGTGTGCATAGGGTTTTAAATTTGTGAAATGTACGAAGTGGACTAAAGTGCCTAAGGTAAATGCCTACTTAAACTTTTTTTTAAAACGAACCCAACAAACTCAAGAAACACTGCAAACCCAACAAATTACCTATGTTCTCTCGCCCACTTGTTCCTGCACTGTGTGCAACCATTATTGGTATCCTCATTGGTCACAATATCCTTACCAATGTTAGCCTCCCTGTAGTTTTATTCCCTTTGATCATTTTACTTTGTCTGGGTATAATCTTTATTATCCCTTTCAAATTTCCCATTGTTTGGTTGATGGCCATCTTTATGTTGATAGGTATCAACACCCAAATCAGCAGACACACCCTGCCAGAATTATCTCAAATAATCCTCAAGAATGAAAGAGTAATTATCGAGGGAACAGTCTATAGGCCGCCGAAGATACAATTCAATACGGCGAGTTTCCCGATCCATGCAGAAAAAATCTTTTTTACTAAAAAAGTCAGGAGAGTAAAAATCAATCTTTTATTAAAGATATATGGATATAGGGGCGATCTAAAGGTAGGCGAACGGATCCGATTTCCTGCTAAACTAAAAAAATTCGAAAACTTTAATAACCCAGGCAATTTTGATTACCGGTTTTATATGAAAAGCCAATGGCTTTCCTTGATAGCCATAGTTACTGATGGACGATATGTTGTTCCAATGGGAGAGGGAAACCTTGGTTTTGCAGGAAGTATATTGGAGAAGGCCAGAGGCCCTTTGAGACAATTTTTTCATGAAAGGCTCTCTAAGACAACAGGCCCTATTTATACTGCCCTTATTCTTGGAGAAAGGCAAGGCCTTACGTCTAAACTAAGGGAGCCATTTAATAGATCAGGCGTAAGTCATATAATGGCTGTTTCAGGTCTCCATCTTGGTTTGGTAGCCTGGCTCTTCTTTGTTTCTATAAGATGGCTATTATCTCTCTCCTATCGTGTAACTCTTATGACAGACATAAGAAAACTTGCAGCAATTATAACCACAGTGCCAGTGATTGCCTACGCCTTACTCACTGGACTCCACATTTCTACCCAGAGAGCTATGGTAATGGTTCTGGTATTCCTATGGTCCTTTATTATAGGCAGGGAAAAGGATGTTTGGTCCAGTCTTTCCCTGGCAGCCCTTATAATACTTACCCTTAATGGGGATGCCCTCTTTACCATTTCCTTTCAGCTATCCTTTGTAGCTGTGGCTGGCATTCTATGGCTGGCGCCTTTAATCTTTTCTCGAATAGCAAAATTTAAAAAGGACAAGGAGTTTTTTAATAAAGGCCAGACACTACATTCAATTCTTACGTATACCATGGGTCTGATAGCGGTAACAACTGCTGCTACAATTATGACAATACCCTTGATCGCCCACCATTTCCATCGCTTTTCTATGGTAGCCCTTCCCGCTAACCTGACAGTAGTCCCTATAATAGCGCTGTGGGTCATCCCCCTTGGATTACTATCTTCCATTACCTTGCTCCTTTCTTCTACTCTGGCAGGATTTCTCCTTTCCTTAGGTGAATTTGGTCTCGATCTGGCAATCTCTTTAGTTCAATTCTGGTCAGATATTACCTGGAGCTCAATCTGGGTGATTCGACCTAATTGGCTGGAGATTGTCTTATTATATGGTGTGTTTTTCCTTAGCCTTAATTTCAAACGCTCAAAATTCTACCGAATATTTTTACTACTCTTTTTAATCGTATTTTTTATAGATATTGGGTGGTGGGTCTACAAAACACGTTGTAATAGCAATCTAAGAGTAACAATTCTGGATGCTGGAAGAGGGAATGTATCCCTCATACAGTTCCCAAGCAAAGAGAAAATGCTAATCACAAATAATGCATTTGGTCAAAACGGCTTTAATCTGGGCAGGATAGTTGTGGCTCCCTATCTCTGGCATGAAAAAATCCAGAGAATTGACCACTTTTTTCTAAGCAGCCCTCAGGCACACCCCACAGAGAACCTTCAATTTATGATCAACAATTTTCATCCTAAAGGGGTATTTTTTAGCCTATCCACAGAAATGGTAATTAACGGGGTTAAAATTACAACAGGCAATGCAAAAGAGATTATGTTGAACTATCGAGGGTGGTCTTTCCACTTCTATGAGCGACAAGTGCAGATTGAAAACAAAAACAAGGAGGTGGGAAAGGAATGGCCAAAGTTTTTCATAATAACCAAAGAAATAAAGAAACAGCATTCCCCTTTTCCCACTCTCAACATACATCAGACTGGTGCACTAACAATAACCATAGACCCAGAAGGGAATCTCACAATGAAGAGTTTTCTAAAAAAGAACCTGAATGTGGATAAGGTTATAACTGGTAATAAATACTGATATTGAGGATAGGACAATACTCACAATAACGCAGCCTCTTAGAGAGCTGCCATGGAGTGATATTGTTCCAAAATTAGAACATTATAAAAATATAAGTTGCAAAATAGATACATTATGTTAATTATGTATTCATGTAATTTTTTTAGTAATCTAATAACTCTATAAATATTAATATGTTATGCGGATTTACAAAACGAGCATTAATGTGGCACAGGAAATGCAGTAATTTATATTAGAAAGAAAAAATTGTAACATTTTAGATTTTGAATAAATTTATCTTGTGTGAAGGGAATGATGCATTTTCTTTGGTTTCAAGCCTCATTGATAGCTTTTTTCAGTGTCTTCACGCTACTTACTCTAAAAAAGGCATGGTTTTCTGTTTGTAAGGTGTAGTTTTAAAATCTGGATCTTCTCCAAATTAGTTGGTCAAGATTAAGGCTTAAATCTTATTTGATTAATGATTTCAGTAGGTATAGCTTTTAAAAGCAACTCCGATAATGGGTACCTACCAGGCTCATCATAGCAGTTGCCTATAAAAGTAATTTCCTGTTAATACTTAATTTCTGGAGTAACATTATCACCTAACAATATGGCCTAATTAATCAAAAAGGTTAATGGTGAAATTACATTTAATTTCAATATGTTGTATTTTGGTAAATCATTTTTCTACCAACTAATTTGGAGAAGAACCTAAAATCTAAACTGCTACGAAGAATTGTATAAATCCCAAAGGAGAGGTAATCTATGAAAATAGCGGTGAGTTCAATAGGTGCAGATCTTGACTCAGAGATAGATCCAAGGTTTGGCAGGTGTACATATTTTATCATTGTCAACCCAGATGATATGACCTTTGAGGCGATTGAAAATGAAAGTATGTCCCTGGGCGGAGGCGCAGGCATTCAGTCAGGTCAATTTATCGCTTCCACAGGGGCTAAGATACTTATCACTGGAAATGTTGGCCCCAATGCGAGTAGAACCCTGAATGCCGCTGGTCTCGATGTAATTGTTGGCGTAAGTGGTCCAGTGAGAGAGGCGATTGAGAGATACAAGAAAGGTGAGCTATCACCCACAAATCAAGCAAGTGTCCCAGATCACTTCGGCATGGGCGGTGGTCAAGGTTCTTATCCTGGCGGAGGTATGGGTATGGGCCAAGGAATGGGAAGAGGCATGGGCATGGGGAGAGGAATGGGCCAGGGCATGGGCAGAGGAATGGGCCAAGGCATGGGTATGCAAGGAGGATATGCCCCACCTCAAGCGCCACCTCCCTCATCCCCTGATCAAGACCTTGGAGCGCTCAAGTCGGATGCAAAGGCCTTGCGTGAGCAACTTAATTCGATTCTATCCCGGATAAAGGACCTGGAAGAAAAATAACTTACTGTAAGTTGTCCGTTGTCATAAGTTATTTGTGCTTATATTTTTAACCAGTTAGCTGAGATCAAATTCTCCTCCCATATCTGAATAAGTTAATATATTGTACCTTTTTTGCGACGGACCACCAACAACAATCAACGGACAGTATTGAAAATAAAGGCAGCAATGAAAATCGCCATACCAACATGGAATGGGAGGGTTTCTCCTGTTTTTGATACGGCATCACGATTGTTAGTAGTGGAGATAAAAGAGGAAAGCGAGGTAGCCCGATTCGAGACAGATATTAGTGATCATTTTCTTCCCAGCCAAACCATGAGACTTACAGGGCTGGGAATAGATACCCTTATTTGTGGGGCTATATCAAAACCCCTTATCTATATGATCACAACTGCTGGGATTAAGTTGATTCCCTGGATATCCGGACAGGTAGAGGATGTATTACAGGCGTTTTTAACAGGAAATTTATTCGATCCTCGATTTATAATGCCTGGTTGTGCCAGCTATTGGGGCAAAGGCCCTGGCGGAGGGCATGGGCAAGGTGGGGGGAGAAGAAGAAGAGGTACTCACTTTTCATAACTAAGAGATAGAAAGGAGGTGAATGATATGCCAGGATTTGATGGAACAGGACCACGAGGAATGGGACCCATGACCGGAGGAGGCAGGGGATTTTGTAATCCCTCGTATGCTGGGGCAAGATCACCGTATGTAGGAGCATACCCCTATAGCACTCCTTATGGTATGGGCTATACACCACCTTACGGAGCCGGTTACTCTACTCCATATGCAGCCTATCCCTATGGTGCGTATGGCGGTGGTAGAGGATTTGGCGGTGGTAGAGGATTTGGCGGTGGTAGAGGATTTGGCAGAGGAAGATGGTGATACACTCTACAATGAGACCTTGAGAGCA
>CAZSWT010000126.1:0-6429 GCA_964611035.1 uncultured Desulfobacteraceae bacterium | reverse complement strand
AGAAGATAATGGATCTGATCAAAAAGGAGGGTTTAGATAAGGTAATTGTTGTTGTAGGTGGGGTAATCCCAGACAAGGATATCCCTGTTTTAAAAGAGATCGGAGTTGCTGGAGTTTTCCCCGGGGGAACACCCTTTGAGGAATCTATAAATTTTATAAAAGAACATGTACGAAATTAGAGGTGTATTGAGTTTGTTGAGTTCATGCTGAAGGAAATTTAATAAAGGTATTTATTTCATGGATAAGACATTAAAAAACTCAAGGAACCCGACAAACACTATAAACAGGAGTAACTAGAGATGGGAGTAGCCAAATATATTAAAGATGAAAAAGACAGGATTAAGGATGTAATCCTACAATCCGGAATCCATATCAAACCTCTCTATACAGGCGATGACTTAAGAGATATTGAATTTGACTATACAAAAGACCTTGCCAACCCGGGAGAGTATCCCTTTACACGAGGGATACATAAATTGGGCTTCAGGAGCAGGGCATGGACAACACGCCAATACTCCGGCTTTGGTACCCCAAAAGAGACGAATGAGCGCTGGAAACTTTTAATATCTCAAGGTCAAACCGGATTAAATGTAGCATTCGATCTGCCCACCCAGATGGGTTACGACTCTGATGACCCTATGGCCGAGGGAGAGGTGGGTCGGGTCGGGATGGCAGTGGATTCTCTAAGGGATTTTGAAATTGCCTTTAAGGACATTGCCTTGGACAGAATTGGCTCTGGCCTTACGATAAATGCTGTCGCTTCGATCATGGTTGCCATGTATCAGGCTGTGGCAGAAAAATATGGATTCTCTAAACAACAGATAAGTGCCACCCCACAGAACGATATCTTAAAGGAGATCGTCGGCAGGGGGGCATGGATCTTTCCAGTAGAGCCAGCTGTTCGCCTGATTGGCGATGTTATTGAATACAGCGTAAAGGAGATGCCAAGGGCAAATCCAGTCAGTGTATGCGGTTACCACATACGGGAAGCGGGTGCTACCCCGGTACAAGAAATTGCATACGCTATACAGATTGCAAACGCATACATCGATAATGTTTTAGCGAGAGGATATGACATTGATGACTTTGTCGGTAGATTCTCCTTTAACCTTGATGTATTCGGAAACCTCTGGGAACAGGTAGCAAAATTCAGGGCAGCAAGAAAGCTCTGGGCTAAGAATATTAAAGAACGGTATGGCGCAAAAAACGATAAATCCATGTTTTTACGGGGTATATTTGGTGGAGGGGGAGGAGGCCTTACAAAGGAAGAACCTGAAAATAATATTGTAAGAAGCGCCTATTATGCCCTGGCTGCTGCCTTAAGCGGTGCTCAAACAATGGCTTTGTGCTCTTATGACGAGGCCTATACCATTCCTACCCCACATTCTGCCCTGATCTCCTTGAGAACACTACAACTCCTGATGGATGAGGTAGGCCTCAGGGATACGGTTGATCCATTAGCAGGTTCATATTTCATCGAGACCCTTACCAAACAGATGGAGGAAAAGATTGTTGAAGAGATGGTAAAGATTGATAAGATAGGGGGCATGGTCAAAGCAATTTCATCAGGGTATATCCAGAAAGAAGTGGCCAGGCAGGCCTATGAATTCGAAAAAGGTGTTCAAAGCGGGGAGTTAATAAAGATAGGTGCCAACAAATATACTGGAGGGGAAAAGGGAAAGGTAGAGCTTCATGAATATACCGATGAATCAGCCGTAGAGCAGATAAAAAATCTCAAAGAATTGAAAAAAATAAGAAACAATAAGGATGTTACCGGAACGCTAAAGGCATTAGAGAAGGCGACTAAGGATAAAGTAAATGTTATGCCATATCTCGTGGATTGCTGTAAGGCATATGCCACAGTTGGGGAGATGACTAATGTCTTTAGAGATATTTTTGGAGAATTTGTAGAGCCTAGTATCTTTTAACAAAAGTAACTGACAAATATGAATATTGGTGATTGGCTAAAGAAATGGAGTGAGCTCACACCACGAAAGATGGCCGTCATTGATGATGGCCATGAGTTCAGTTATAGGGAGCTCAATCAAAGATGCAATCAGGTAGCAAACTTTCTCCTCCAAAATGGAATTGGTAAGGGGGATAGGGTTGGGGTCCTTTTGCATAATTGCCATGAATATATAGAGATCTATTTTGCCCTGGCCAAGGTAGGGGCCATATTAGTACCTCTGAACTGGCGAATGGCTCCTTCTGAAACAGCTTACATCCTCGATGATTGTGGGGCAAGCTATCTCTTTTTTGGTGAAGAGTTCTTAGACACTGCTCTTCACATCAGGGATAATGTTGAGCAGGTTAGAAACTATGTCTCCTTAGGTGAAGAGAATGTTCGCTGGGCTGAAAACTACCACAAAATAGAGGCATGTGCATCGAATGAACCTGCTGGCTTTCAGGTACCTGACTTAGAAGATCCCCATATTATTTTGTACACTTCCGGCACAACCGGTTTTCCTAAAGGTGCTGTCCTTTCCAATAGAAAGACCTTTTTTAATGCCCTCAATGCCAATATCTTTTATAGATCAACCCCTCTTGACATCTTTTTGGTTTCTCGCCCTCTTTTTCATTCAGGTGGTCTGCTGGTTGATTCAACACCTGCCCTTTATATAGGGGCCACCGTAATCTACAAAAGGCATTTTAGCCCCCAAGAATATTTAGAGGCAATTGAGAAATACCATGTTACCATCATTGAAACCTCGGCTACTTTTTTAAATTTTATACTAAAGGAATGCGATTTAAGCCGGTACAATTTGAGATCTTTAAAGTCCTGTTTTACCGGTGGTGAGAGGGTTCCAACAGCTGTGCTCCGGGAATATCACAAGAGGGTTATCCCCCTCAGCCAGATATTTGGAACGACAGAAACATCTATCGTGACCTGGTTATCAAGCGATGATGCAGTTAGGAAGATTGGCTCGATAGGAAAACCTGTGTTTCATGGAGAGGTAAAGATAGTAAATCATGATATGCAAAAAACAACACCAGGGGAGATTGGTGAAATTATGGTCAAAGGACCTATCCTAATGTCAGGTTATTGGAATAAACCTGAAATCACAAGAGAGGTGATAAGGAATGGCTGGTTTCACACAGGTGACCTGGCAACAATCGACGATGAAGGCTTCATATATATTATCGATCGTGAAAAGGACATGTTTATCAGTGGAGGAGAGAATGTCTATCCGGCTGAGGTTGAAAAGCTCCTCTTATCAAACCCAAAAGTATCGGATGTTGCTATCTATGGAGTCCCCGATGAGAAATGGGGTGAAGTGGGCAAGGTCTTGATAATTTTGCAAGACAACACGAAGATGAGTGCCTTAGAGGTAGGAGATTTTTTACGTAGAAAGATTGGTAAGTTCAAAATCCCTAAATATATTGAATTTGTTAATGAACTTCCCAGAACAGCATCCGGCAAAATCCAGAAATATCTGTTGGCTCAGAAATCCAAGGAAAAAGCAGACTCGAAAATAGAGAGCATAATGTCTTGAATCGAGGAAAATGATGAGAATTGGAATTGACATAGGTGGGACATTCAACGATGTAATTCTGATAGATGGGGGCGAGACCCATGCCGCCAATCTGGTTAACTCTGGCCCAGCTGCAGGGACTATGGCAACAGCCTTTTTTGCCAACATCATCGGCGCAAGGTATCCTCGCTCAAAATGAGTCTCATGGAGGTAGACAGTAAACCTGATAGAAAATAACTACTAAATAAATTGCCAAAAACTTATTGCAAACTACCGGAATCTTATATAGTTTAAAATGTTATGTAACATTTTCATAATGAGGTTTCTCTAAATCAGATTGATACGGAAAGGAGGTGAAACTATATAAACACTAAGGAAGGATTTAATGCACCCCTAACCAAATATAAGGAGGTATAAGACATGAAAAAGAATATTTTTTTGAGACTTGTTGGGCTCGCAGTAATAGCATTATTTATTGGCAGCCTGCTTCCGGTATCTTCCATGGCTGCCCCTATAAATTTAAATTATGCTAATTTTCCACCAGCTCCTACATTTCCGTGTGTTCAAATGGAGAGGTGGAAAAAAGAGGTTGAGAAAAGGACCGGCGGAAAAGTTGCCATTAAAACCTTCCCTGGTGGAACATTGCTTGGAGCAAAAAATATGATGGATGGGGTTATCGCAGGGCAGGCAGATATTGGTTGTTTGTGCATGGCATATCAGCCAGGTAGGTTTTTAGTGACTAATGCCACTGCATTACCTGTAGGCTTTCCAAATGCAACAGTGGCAAGTTTAGCCCTCTGGGACATTTACAATAAATATAAGCCCAAGGCATTTGCAAAGGTAAAGGTCCTTACTATGTTTACCTGTGCGCCTGCAAATATCTATGCCAAAAAGCCAGTAAAAAATTTGGGAGACCTTAAAGGGCTGGAACTGAGAGCCTCCGGAGGCGTTGCCCAAGCTTTGAAGGCATTAGGCGCCACCCCTGTCGGGATGCCCCAGTCGGCAACCCCTGAAGCCCTTCAAAAGGGCGTCGTGAAGGGTGCGGCATCATCCCTTGAAACCCTGATGGATTTTAAATATGCAGAAATTTGTAAATATGTAACGATATTTAATGGTCCAGTATATCCCTTTGCCGTTGTAATGAACATGGACAAATGGAACTCATTACCAAAAGATGTGCAAGATGTTATGGATGGTATGGGAGTAGAACAGGCCTTCTGGACAGGTAAATATATGGATAAGCATGTAGATAAATCCGTTGAATGGTCAAAGAAAAATCATAATATTGAGATTACGAAATTAACCAAAAAAGAACTTGCTAAGTGGAATAGATTGCTCAGACCTCTAAAGGATCAATGGATTACAAAGGCAAAGGCTAAAGGATTGCCAGCCAGAGCTATTTTACGAGATATAAGAGTGGCGAAAGAGTATCATACTCAATTCTAATTTATAGACTGGCTGAATGGTCAAATGGTTGAGTGGTTGAATGGGGTTACCTGCTTAACCACTCAACAGATCCAACGGTAAGTTCTCAATAAGTTGGGGGAGATTATATTTATGCCCGGTCATTAGATTCCTGCTTTCGCAGGAATGACAGACGTGTACACACCTTCGTCATTCCCGCGGAGGCGGGAATGTATAGATATTACCAGAACTTTTTGAGAAGTTACATCCAACCGATTAACTGGAAGGTGGATATGGAATTTCTGGATAAGATAAGCCGTGTTTTGAATGAGATATTTGTCTGGATAGCAGGCTTCTTTCTTATAGTCATGATCCTTTTGACCTCCGCAAACATATTCCTGCGCCTTGTCTGGATGCCAGTCAAGGGCACTTTTGAACTCATGGGATTTTTTGGAGCCATCGTGACTGCCCTTGCCCTTGGTTATACGCAGATTAAAAAGGGTCATATAGGAATTGATATTCTGGTAAATCAATTTTCGGCAAAGGCCCAGAGAATCCTTAATGGTGCAAATTATTTAATATGCATGATCTTCTTTTCTCTTGCAGGCTGGCAAATAGCTAAGTGGGCCACAACCCTCTGGCAAACAGGAGAAGTCACAGAAACACTAAGAATTATCTTCTATCCTTTTACCTATGGGGTTGCACTTGGTTGTATAATTCTTTCTTTTGTGTTGTTGGTTGATTTTTTGAAAATGCTTATTCAAAAACAAGAGCCTCATAGATGAACTTAGCACTTGTTGGAATAATTGGAATAGTTATCCTTCTCCTTGTTTTATTCTTTTTAGGGATGCCTGTTGGCTTTGCTATGGCAGTTGTGGGATTCTTAGGGTTTTGTTATGTGGTTTCCTTCAAGGCAGCCCTCAGCATGATAGGTGCTGATCTGTGGTTTACATTCTCCAAATACGGTCTCACTGTAATCCCACTTTTCGTCTTTATGGGCTACCTTGCATTTAACGCAGGTATAGCAGAAAGGCTATACAATGCTGCTTATAAATGGATGGGTCATTGGCCGGGTGGCCTGGCTATCGCCACAATTGGTGCCGACGAGCTCTTTGCTGCTATTTGTGGCTCTAACACAGCTACGGCGGCTACGATGGGTGCAGTAGCCCTGCCACAGATGGAAAAATATAATTATGACACGAGATTGAGCAGCGGAACTGTTGTCACTGGTGGCACATTGGGTACGGTTATGCCTCCCAGTGTGGTTATCATTGTTATCGGCTTGCAAACAGAGCAATCCATAGCCAAACTTTTCCTTGGCGGAATTTTACCTGCCATCCTGCTGGGAATTTTGTTCGTGCTTACCATCCTTATCATTTGCCGATTCCATCCGGAGTTTGGTCCACCCGGTCCAAAGACAACCTTTAAGGAAAAGATAAAATCCCTTTCTGGGGTCATTGAAGCGATTACTATATTTATCCTGGTAATCGGTGGTTTGTTTTATGCCTATCCGGTTAGCACAGGTTCATCTGATTTCGCGGGATTCGTATGT
>CAZSWT010000125.1:0-6570 GCA_964611035.1 uncultured Desulfobacteraceae bacterium | reverse complement strand
TTGAGGATTTGTGGGACAGTATCGCATCTGATGACTCTCATATCCCTGTACCTGAAAGCCACAAAGCAGAGCTGGACAGAAGACTTGAGCGACACATCAATTCCCCCGGTGAACTTCTCTCACTTGAAGAGCTCCAGGTGCGGATTGAGACGAGAAAATGACCTATGTTCTGTCATTTCGACCAGAAGTTGAAGAGGATGCTATAGGCGGCTATGGATGGTATGAGGAAAAAGTGGCGGGATTAGGTGATGAATTTCTTAGAGTTTTTTACGCCTGTGCACAAGAGATATCACGGAATCCGTTTTTATGCCGCAAGATTTACAAGGATTTCAGACGCACACTTCTGAGACGATTTCCGTACGCAATCTACTTCAGCATCGAAGATGATAAGGTAGTTGTGTTCGGCCTATTTCATTGCGCACGAAATCCTGCGATTATTCAAAAGACGCTTCGAAACCGACAGCAAGGCGGCTCCTAATGAAGGGGGGCGGGCTTAAATAATTCAATAACTCTTAGAGCAGAGTAGAAGGCGGTTAAAGGTGTTATCTTTCGCCGCCTTTTCTTTTTCAAGGTCAGGTGGTAAGGGTATGGAACAATGGCCGTCTGAAAATCCCTAAATCTTATGTCAGTATGGTTTCCCCTGAACCTCGCAAATCTTTTGGGTGGCATTTTTATCGGAATCAGATATAATACCTTTCCAAATATTACACTCATTATTGGACAACACATCTTACTTATTGGATAATTGCAATCTGAATTTTGTGTGGCAATAGTATAAAATGCATACAGGCAGCACAATCTAAGGTTGGGTGTCTTAAAACCATAGCTGCTTTGACATGCGACTTTCTAAATCGAAAACAATGCGTCAATTAATACCTGCCCCAATAATATCTATACTTAGTGAAATAATACCTCAGCATGAGACTCATGCCTCCTTGGACAGTTTATTTATGTATGCTGATGCTCCTGGTGAACCTCCTCCAGCAAGTAAAGTCGTAAAGGTCCAGGAATGGCTTCGTAGGATTAATAAGGATGAATCAGTTGAGCCTTTAAAAATATTAGGTCGATTAATTGAAGGTTATATGGAGGCAGACTGTAACCCAGATGATTCTTGGGGAAAGGAAAATGCAGAAAGAAAAGACAAAATTGAGCGTGATCTTTCAAGGGCTGGCTTGAGGTACATAAAAGGGGGCATTGTTACTGCGGGGGGAGCTGCTCCTTCACGGACACTTGAGAAGATAATCCGTGATCAGGACTTCGTTTCAATTCATGATGAATTTGATAGAGCTATTAGAAATGTGGAGTCTAATCCGAGAGAAGCTGTTTCGGCTGCCTCAAATATACTTGAATCAACATGCAAAATATACATTGAGGATGAAGGTCTTGAAATGCCAAGAAGACAGGATCTTCAGCCGGTATGGAGTATTGTACGAAAGGATCTTGGGTTTGATCCATCTTCGGTAGAGGATAGAGATCTAAAAGAAATATTGAGTGGTATAATTTCCATTGTCTCAGGAATTGGGGCTTTAAGAACGCACACAAGTTCGGCTCACGGTTCAGGACGAAAACTTTACCACCTTGAACCACGCCACGCAAGATTGGCTATTCATTCTGCGCATACTATAGCTACATTCATATTAGAGTCTTGGGATAAAAAGCAAAAACGATAATCTTAAAATTGCATACAACCTGTCAATTCACCCGACAGAGGAAGCCTCGCGGCTTCCCTGACGGTGAGCTTAGGCGAACATATTAAGAAAAATAGTATCAACCATGGGCTCATATTGCGACCTCTATATTGCTGATTACCCTATTTTCTCATCCAAGAGTTACGTCTTGCCAGTTGTGATGACGCTCTTTCGTGAAACCGACAAGGCCGTCTATGATCGGAAGGTAATTGATCGGAATCCAATTGAATGGGATCACATAGAGGCAGAGGCCAATGAGATAGAAACTGTAGTTAATTATCGTGCACCAATAAAACATGTGCGCGATAGGCTCAATGTTCTTGGTTTCACGCTTGATCGTGTTAGGCAAGAGTTCAACAACGCTAGAGTCGCTGAAGCACAAAAGCTTAGAGAATGGTCAGCGGAAGACGATAACCATTTATGGGATGATGATATTTCGGTTCTAGAATCGAACTCGTTGGAAGATTACCTTGAGGCCTTTCAAACAATTCTATCGAGTGGCGTTCACACAGTGCATTTCCTGGAGAGGTTCCCTGAAAGTCCACAGCTTATTAAGTATATTTTAAACGGAAATGAGGAATTCCATTGGGGATTTCCCTGTTTAGATATCAGATCTTTTTTTCGAGCGATAGTTGAAATTGCTCCTGAAGATTCCTTTGTTGTTGAAGACCTAACCGAAGTTGTCAACGCCGGCTACTACAATAAGGAAGACGAAGTCTGCATTTTGGCACTCCAGGAACTTCTGTCAGACTACCCTATCAATTCGAAGATTATCATCATTACAGAAGGTTCAACTGATACACAAATATTACAACCCTCGCTTAAACTTCTATACCCACATCTCTTTGATTATTATTCATTCATGGATTTTGGTGTTAAACCTCCGGGTGGAGTTGGCCCCCTGGTGAATGCTGTGAAATCTTTCGCAGGAGCAGGAATAGAAAATAGAATAATTGCCCTATTTGATAATGATACAGCGGCCTTTTCTGCCATTGAGAGTTTGAAATATATTGATATTCCAAATAATATTATTATTAAGCACTATCCAGACATTGAATTGTCCAAGGATTATCCTGCGCTTGGGCCAAATGGCTTAGTTAAGCAAGATATCAATGGGTTGGCATGTAGTATTGAACTTTATTTTGGTAAAGATGTTTTAGAAATAGATGGGATTCTAACTCCTGTCCAATGGAAGGGCTACGACGAAAGGTTGTGTAGATACCAAGGGGAAATCTTGCATAAAGCAAGACTGAAGGTGGACTTTATTAAAAAGCTGAACAAGTGTCAGCTAAATCCGGAAACTATAAAAGAAGTAGACTGGAGTGGCATTGATAGTATTTTTAAACACATTTTCAATGCATTTAACGCCTAACCATCGCCATCACCTGACCAGTTACAGCCTGCGGCTTCTGCCATCAGGTGATGGCGGCCGTTAGCAAAGCGGCAGAAAAACAGGCATGAAAGGGCTCCATGGTATACAAAATTGTATATGATCCCTTAACCCTCCTTCTTGTCCTTCTTTTTATTTCCAATCTTTCTCAATCATTATCTTTGTCTTTGCTATCGTAGTGATAATGGTCGCGGTTGCTGTATGTAGTTTTAGGTGTCGGACGGATAGATAAACGGATGGATGGCGAAGCAGACCGGGAAAAAATCACAGTGTTTCTCAGCTATTCCTGCAAGAGAACTGTGTTTTTACTTAAGAGAATGCGTTTTTTTACATGGCATTAAAAATAAATGTATTTCTTTACAAAAAAATGTATTTTACAACAAATCCAAATGTCGGTAGGTATTAGCAAACATGAAAAATAGAAATGTATGCAAATGGTATGATGAAACATCTGGGATGAAGAGAGCCTATGATAAAGGCTTATTAGACAAAAAATGGATAGAAGAATATTGTTGGAATGGGGGTAAAGGTTGTGTAAGGAAGAAGAGATTTGAGGAAGAAGGCTATGTATCTCCTGATTATGTGTTGCCGGATGGAACCGTAGATGAAAACCTGAAAAAATTAGGGTAAGAGAAGTGGGGAAATGTCTGAAATGTTTACACACGCCATAGTCAGAAAGCCTGGAGATGATTTTGCTCGTGGTATTACCACATCCAATCTCGGGCCACCACACTATGAATTAATGATGAAGCAACACGAAGCTTATGTTAAAACCTTGAGATCCTTGGGGCTCCAGCTCATTGTGCTAAACCCCCTGCCGGATTATCCAGATGCATACTTTGTGGAGGATACTGCTGTTGTAACACCAGATGTGGCTATCATCACAAATCCTGGGGTTGAGGATAGAAAAGGGGAAGAGGATACAATTGAACAAGCGCTTGTCACGTATCGCAAGACCGTTCGAATCCGTGCCCCCGGGAATGTTGACGGTGGGGATGTACTTATGGTCGGTCCGCATTTTTTTATCGGAATCTCTGAGCGCACGAACAGAGAAGGGGCTAAGCAACTTGGCTGCATTCTTGAGGAATATGGATATACCTGGACAATAGTTCTTGTGGAAGCAGGCTTACACCTGAAATCTAGTGTCACTTATATTGGCAAAAATAGATTACTCATCACAGAGAGGTTAGCAGGCCGCGACGAATTCAAACAATACGATAATATTATTGTAGACAAGACCGAAGAGTATGCAGCAAATACACTTCTGATAAACAACAGCCTTATCACTCCCAAGGGATTCCCAAACACAATGAAAAAGCTTGAATCCACAGGATTTGATATAATTGAACTGGATGTAAATGAGGTGCGTAAGATGGATGGCGGTCTGACGTGTATGTCTCTCAGGTTCTAAGGTGTCTGTCTCCTGTAATTTGGGGTCAAAACTTTATTTTATATTTTTAGCGAAATATAAAGTGAAGTGTTTGCTTTATTCATTAATGTAAACTGTATTGGAAAGTTTTCAGGGGTTACCCTGGTTTATGTTAGCAGAAATCTAAGCTTTTGAGGCAGAGAGCTCATATACAAGATATGGACATTCTAGAGAAAAAGGCAGGGCTAATGCTGACCCTGCCTCTGACTAAGGACTCCGCATAGCTGGCTTCTTTATACGACCAAAAAGAGCATGGGTTAGAGTCTGTTTGACCCTTGTACCTTCGGTCTAATCTATCGCTAGGGTGTTGCATAGGAAGATCAACTCTGAACCCGGCTTTCTCAGAAACTCAACGTTAATCCCAGTTGATGCCAATCGCACGAGCACCTTGGAATTGCATCGTTCTCAGACCGGCTATGGGAGAAAAGTTTTCCGAACGTACCAAGGATTCACGAGGATACCAACGATTTTCTCGGACCCGTCAAACATCTCACGGAGTTCTGCAACAGTCACCTGGAGCTTATAGCTTTGCACTCGGTCGATGTTAGCCGGGATGCTTTTGATCAAGTCCGTTCCCTGGTCAACCCTATAGATGCGGAAAAAGGTGGGTTCAACCGAGGAGCGGGGTTGAAGTTCCTGCTTTGCTCGCGAAGGGACAGCCCGCTGGTACTTTATCCGAAATTTCAGCATTCCCCTCGCACTGTCCCGTAGCTCCCATAAGTCGCTTACTGTTCCGGGCTCAAGGTCCGCGCCTTTGAACGTGTATTCACGACGGATAGTAGCCCGGACCGAGACCTTGTAGGGATTGTAAAGGTTAATATCCTCATGAGGAACGTAGGCCCGAATGACGAACATAGCTGACTTCCCCGTCTGCGGATGCCGGGCCAGGACCACAAGCGCCACATAGCGGAATGTACCCCCCGCGGCTGGCTTGCCCTGGGCATCCTGGTTGAGCAACCGGTCCCCGAAGAGGATCATAAGGTTGGTCTCTTTTAACGGCCCCTTTGGGATCGGGTTTACCTGCCAAGGAGCGGGCAACCAGGTCTGAAGTTCTGCCTGCCCAACGCGGAGTGCCACGATAATGCGGTTGTCCACGGTTGACCCAATGAGGGTCTCCGCCCCGGACTGTTTGACAGGCATCAGGACCAAGACTGAGATCATCAAAATGGCGCCGAGAACCCAAATTATAAAAGTCATCTTTTTGTCTTTCTTTATAGCCATGATTCTTCCCTCCTTTTTGCGTCTAAGATTTAGCTGGTGTGTTTGAAAAGTCATCACCCAGCTCTTTCCTACACTCGCATCAACTTCTCTCCATCACCTCCTTTCAACGGGCTATTTAGGCCCCCAACAGAACAAACAATGCTCTGTCAGGAGCATGGCATGCACATTTTGAGGCGTTTCTCCATGGGGGGACCTCCTGAATATAGAATAAAAAGCAGGGTCGTTGACAACCTTGCCCTTCATATTTGATGGTTTTGACCAGTACGCATATTTCAATTGATTACCCAGACAGGGATTTTATGAGTTCCTCCACCTGACTCACCGAAGCAATAGGAAATAGCTTGAAAGAGACAAATGGAACAAACTTTTGTAGATAACTGCCAACTTCTACCTCTGTTCCTTCAAGGATACTATATCCACTTGTTTCGCCAACAAATGCTCCCCAATCCTTCGTTACCCCTTTCTCTAGGCTCTCTTTAACAATCGCCATCAAAAGGGACCATCCCCCCCCACGTTCTTTAGGATCAACAGGTATTTTGCTTTTGTCTATTTCCCAAAGAGATAGATATTTTCCCATGACTTTCTCCTCCTTTTATTATGATTTTCAGGTTGTTGAAATGGAATAAGTAACGCCAAAAATAAAGCCCCCAAAGGGATATAACAACCCATTTGGAGGCTTCGTATTGGCATCTTAAGTGGTCCTCTTCTCATGATTACCCCTGAAGGTTTAGATTATGAAAGATATCTATTAACAATTTGGGGATTCTTATTATGTAGGATGCCATAAGAGCAATAAAAGTCAAGACTGAATTATTAGGTAGAAAAAACGGATGGAAAATACC
>CAZSWT010000124.1:0-6754 GCA_964611035.1 uncultured Desulfobacteraceae bacterium | reverse complement strand
AACATTTTAAAAGGATAGAAGGTCTCAAACTTACAAACTGGACTGTTTACCCTGAACACCAATTCCTTACCTCCTAAATCTTTACCCCGTTAAATTGCGAAGCACGGTTCATGAAGTGAACCTATTTAACCGGGGTTCACCCGCCTCTGGAGGGTTTACCCCGCCGTGCCCCGTTAAATGAAGTATCTTATTTAACTGGGGTTAAATGTTAACGAAGTGAAAAGGTGGAGCCAATTCAACTGGGGATTTCAGCAGAAATGGTCAAAAATTGCACCGGAAATGGTTGTGAAAAATTACCGGAAATGGCTTTGAGCCGAAATCGGTAAGATATCAGGTTTGGTAATATCGAGCTGCCTGAAAAATAGATCAGACATATTCTCGTCATAATGCTGACCCGTATGCACAAGGATAGGTTCAGTTGTTGGATGATTTTTAAGTGCATGCATCAAGGGAGCAATCTTCATTAAGTTAGGCCTGGCACCGGCAGCAAGAATCAGTTTATATTTTTTCATTAAATCCAATCGCATGTTCTAGTGTTTTAATGTCCCCTATTCCATACTGAAAGCCGCCTACACTATTCCGTAGATCTCTGCTTAAAATATCGCTTGACAAATGTACCATAAATAGTACAATGCTTTTATGCTCAGGCACAAGGTCATAAGGGCGAGTTTCTATGCCACCTCATCAGGGAAAATGCCCGTTCGAGAATGGCTTTTGTCATTGGACAAACAGGATAGGATCGAGATCGGCGGCGATATAGCCAATGCAGAATACAATTGGCCTGTCGGTCCTCCTAAGTGTAAACCGCTTGAGCGTGGAATGTTTGAAATACCGAGCAATATTTCCACCGGCCGTACGGCGCGGGTGCTCTTCTTTATCGAATCTAAGGAAATGTACTTGCTTCACGGATTCATCAAGAAATCACAAAAGACTCCGAGGCGAGATCTTGAACTCGCCAAAAGGAGAAAAAAGGAAATGGAGGGATAATTGATGGTCAGTAAAAAACATATTGGGCAAAGCTTTGACGATTTTCTCCGGGAAGAAAACATCTACGAGGAAGTCCAATTAAATGCCTTAAAAAAGACCCTTGCTTACCAGATTAAAACTATGATGCATGAACAAGGTATCCGAAAAAAAGAGATGGCAACCCGCATGAAAACAAGCCGCTCATCACTGGAACGCCTGCTCAATGAAGAATCGTGTAACGTAACCATTACCACAATCAGCAAAGCGGCCTCTGTACTCGGAAAACGAATTGAGCTTTCACTTGTGGACAACAATGTGTGATATGGTCGGTTACAAGATACTCAGCGTATTGGGTCTGATTAGGCACTAATTTCTACACCATTCTTCTAACATAAAAACCTCGCTTTACCCCATTCTTCACATTCTGCCAGGCCAATTCCTTCACCCATGGCCCAAACCTATCATCCCACCGCTGTGGATGTGTATCCAACATATTTCAGTTAATCACGCAATACACTGAATCGTAAGTCATGGAGTCTAGTCATATTTCTTGGACAAGCCTGTGACTTCACACAACTCCTTTGAAATATTCAATGGTTCTCTTCAGACCATCTTCCAACTTTATTGTTGGTTCCCAATCAAGCTTTTTCCTGGCAAGAGATATATCTGGTTTACGTTGCAAAGGATCATCCTGGGGGAGAGGTTTAAAGATGATTCCGGATTTACTGCCTGTTAACTCGATAATCCTTTCCGCGAGTTCCAGTATGCTGAATTCGTCAGGATTTCCCAGATTCACGGGGCCGATGAGATCATCGGGGCCATTCATCATTCGAATCATACCTTCTACCATGTCATCCACATAGCAAAAGGAACGGCTTTGAGATCCATCTCCATATACTGTTATTTTTTGATTGTTCAGAGATTGGACAATAAAATTGCTTACAACTCTCCCATCATTTGGGTGCATCCGTGGCCCATAGGTATTAAAAATCCGTACCACCCTGATATTGACCCTATTTTGCCGATGATAATCAAAAAAAAGGGTCTCTGCGCAACGCTTCCCTTCATCATAACAGGATCTAAGCCCTATGGTATTGACATTACCCCAGTAATCTTCCTTTTGTGGGTGCACTGCAGGATTACCATATATCTCACTGGTAGAAGCCTGCAGGATTTTGGCCTTGACCCTCTTTGCTAATCCAAGCATGTTGATTGATCCCATCACACTGGTCTTCACAGTTTTAACAGGGTTGTACTGGTAATGGATAGGTGAGGCTGGGCAGGCCAAATTGTATATCTCATCTGCCTCAATGAAGATTGGTTGAACCAAATCATGACGCATCAATTCAAAATTAGGTTTCCCAAGAAGATGGCTAATATTTCTCTTGCTCCCGGTGAAAAAATTGTCCAGACACAAAACATCATGGTCTTCTTCCACGAGACGATCACAAAGGTGTGAGCCTAAAAAACCAGCTCCGCCGGTTATTAGGATTCTCTTTTGAAAGTGTTGCATTTTTTTACTTTTCCCTCCTCAAGCTTAGCTTTTACTTAAAATGGGTCAACGGCGGTTTTCCGATTGGAAAAATATTGAAGCCGATATCAAACAATCTCTTATGGTCGAGAATATTTCTACCATCAAAGATAAAAGCGGGCTTTGGCATAGAACGATATATCATTTCAAAATCGAGATTCTTATATGCTTCCCACTCGGTCATAACAGCAATGGCATCACAGCCATCTGAGGCCTCATAAGGGTCTTCAACATATGATATCTTCCCATCGATATTATTAAGGTCCATTTTTGCATTATCCAAGGCCTTTGGATCTGTAATTACTAATTCGGCCTTTTCCTCTATAAGCCTCTTGGAGATAGTTACAGCAGGGCTCTCTCTGGTGTCACCGGTATTGGCTTTGAAGGCAAAACCGAAAAGACAAATCCTTTTGCCTGCTAATGTGTTGAACATAGCGCCGAGCATGTTTGTAATAACGCGCTCTTTCTGATACTCATTTATAGTGACCACACCCTGCCAATAATCGGCTACCTCTTCAAGACCATAATGGCGGCAAAGATAGACCAGATTCAGAATATCCTTTTTAAAGCACGATCCGCCGAAGCCAACACTCGCATTTAAGAATTTGTTTCCCAGCCGGCTGTCCATACCCACGGCACGGGCAACCTCAGTAATGTCGGCGTCGGTTTTTTCACAAAGGGCTGAGATGGAATTGATCGATGATATTCTCTGGGCCAAAAAGGCGTTGGCAACAAGCTTTGAAAGCTCACTACTCCAAATATTAGAGGTTATGATACGATCCTGTGGTACCCAATTGGCGTAGACCTCCACCAGACTATTCCTGGCTTTTAAACCACTTGTGGTTTCCCTGGACCCAATCAAGACTCTATCAGGATCTTCTAAATCCTTGATACCTGTGCCTTCGGCTAAGAATTCAGGATTTGAAAGGACTTCAAAATGAACCCCATTGTTAGTTGCAGTCAGAATTCTTTCCATGGCCAAAGCGGTTTTGACTGGAAGCGTACTCTTTTCCACGATTATTTTGTCAGATTCAGCAAACTGTCGTATCTGCTTGGCCGTCTTATCCCAATATTGCAAATCAGAGGCCATGCCCATACCGGAGCCGAAAGTCTTGGTTGGCGTATTCACGCTTACGAAGATTATCTCCGCCTCTTTGATTCCCCCCTCAATATCAGTGCTGAAAAAAAGGTTTTTGCCCCTCGATGCTTTGACAATTTCCTCAAGGCCAGGCTCGTAAATGGGAAGATCATCTGAGTTCCATTGGGCAATGCGTGTGGGATTGATATCCACAACTGTGACCCTGTATTGAGGGCATTTATAGGCAATCATGGCCATAGTAGGCCCCCCTACATAGCCAGCCCCTATGCATAGTATCTTTTTTCCGAACTCCATTTTTTTACCTCCACTTGCTATTTTTTAGCAGAAACCTCCAGACCCCTAAACTTAAGCCGATGATATAAACGATGGTTCGTACTCTAATAATCATGGGGCTTATAATTGAGACCATCGCGTCCTTTTTTATTCCGCATATGACAAAGGGCCAGCAAGTCATCAAAAATAGAGCTATTGATATTAAGAGTAAGACGTAATTTCCAAAAACAGAAAGAACGATAAGGCCAAGAATGGTGATCGTAAGAGACAGGATTTGATATTTTATGTCATTGGGTGTATGAGTATCTCCTTTTATTTTATCTCTGTTTTTCTTCACAACCAGCATTCGCCAGTAGGCGGCTCGGTATTTTCATTTCAGATAATAAAAAAAGGAAGTGGGATGATGATGGTTGACAATTGCCTCGGGGTTAAAGACCATCTTGTGCCCGGCAGCAGCCATTTGATAGGAAAGTTCGGTATCCTCAGTCATAGCGATGGGAAAATCCGAATCAAATCCACCAAACTTCATAAATGTTTCTATTTTGTATGTCGCCCCATAGGCATGAAATATCGTACTGGGGTGAAATTGCGAAGCACGCTTCATGAAATGAACCTACAAGACCTCAGGGTGGGTAATGTCCTTTTCTATAAAATGTTCCAACCCTTTGACAACACACCGGCGTAAGTGCTCAGCCCTGTTCAATACCTCTCTATCACCATTTCCCTCTTTCAGAGCCTTCCTCAAATCTAATCTACCGCAACACTCTCCATTGCAGATAAGAGGTAGTTCAACCACCAGGCAATTTTCCCTATACAGATCAGGAGACATACTTGGAACTCCGTTTTTCCAGGATAAATTGGAGGGGCGACCGCCGTTGAAGTATTTTGGATTAAGGTCTATAGATATACCACTAAGGTCAATTTCTTCTGCAGCCTTAATGGTCTGGTCCCAAAGTTCGGAAAGATTATCTGCCTCATAGATCGCCACCTGCTTTCCCAAGAAAGTTCTTCGCTCCCTTCTAATACCAATTTCATCGCTAATGTCCTTAAGCCAGCCGAGTACCTCTTTACCATTGATATATCCTAGGTATCGCAATCTATGGATGCCAAAAATGAAAAACACACCAATTAATAATAGCATCAAGAGTATCAAGGATGTCCGGATATCTCTAAAATATGCAACAGCGAAGGCCATGGCTCCCAAGCAGAGCGTAATCCCATAGAGGAACATGACTGCCCGTTGCTTTGAATAACCAAGTTTCAAGAGCCTGTGGTGAAAATGATCTTTGTCAGGATAAAACAGTCTCTGGCCCAGCATAAAACGGCGGATAGTAGACCAAATAGTATCCATAAGGGGAAGCCCCAAGGCGATCATGGGGATCAGGATGCTGACTGCAGTATGACTCTTCATGGACCCCAATGTGCTCAACGTAGCCAACATGTATCCCAAAAAATAGCTTCCGCTATCACCCAAAAATATGGAAGCAGGATTAAAGTTGTATCGTAAAAATCCAAGGATTGCACCCACTAATGAGGCCAATCCGATTGTAACGGCAGGGTCTTTACCATCGATCATACATAACGTGAAAAGCACTATGCATACTAAAAAGCTCACCCCTGAAGCCAGCCCATCAAGACCATCGATAAGATTAATGGCATTTATCAGCAGAACAATCCAGAGAACAGTAGCAGGCAAGGAAAGCCACCCCAGGTACAAGACAGACATCCCAGGTAGGCCCAGTGTCTCTATCCGAATCCCACCCACATATGCAATCAGACCTGCCAGACCATGGGCCGCGAGTTTCATATTGGGCTCCAACCTTCGAATATCATCCCATAGGCCTACCCCAAAGGCTACACAAGCACCAAGAGCAACGTAAATAATCCGAGGATCCAAGGCTAAATTTTCGAAAATGATGGTGCTGAAAGCAAAACAAGGAACAAGAGATAGAAAAAAGGCCAGGAAAATTGCCACGCCTCCCGGCCGTGCTGTTGGGTGTGTATGGACCTTCCTTGCTGAAGGTGTATCTACCAGATGGTATTGCTTTGCAAATCTTGCGACCAGAGGGGTAAGGACTAACGATAACCCTAACGATAGTGAAAATATGGCATAGATTGTTTTCATTGTCTCTGGTACTGCGTTACTCTTGCAAAGCCATTGTTACCATGGTGCTGTAAAACAATATTCTTACTATACTATAAGCGATATTCATGCCAAAAGAACAAGGAACGCTTCTTTTTAAAAATGCTGATATTTCAAATTGTTACGTTATGGGATTTCGAAAATAAAAAACTATGGAATCGGCTTCATGGAAGGATATCTAGGGTATTATGGAACAGAATCCACATTATATTGAACTGTGGAAATAGATTAATCAGTGACACCATATTGCTAATGAAATGGTATACTTGAAGGCCATTCTTAGCAAGAATCATTTTGGAAAGATATTGGCAGCCCTTTTAAGCTCACTCATGCAATCACCTGTTTACCCCGTGCTCATCATGCACATCTATGTTCAAGCAACCATTTCCAGACAGGAAGCTTACCAAAAACAGCTCGCCAAAATAAGGGCGGGTAAACCCGCCACCCTGACGGCGGGTAAACTTTGAGCAGAAATCGGTAAAAAAGGTGGGTATGGGAAAAGACGTAGTCCTGCTGGTCTAATGATGGTTTGAATTCATGATTGTCTTATGCCTTCAATTATGCTATTAAAATATTAATAAAAAAGGAGGTGAAATCATATGCCGGAAATCGCCTTAGAACTCACGTATGAAAAAATACTCGAAGCTGCCGCCAAGCTTACTGAAGAGGATAAAGAACGACTTTTCTTTTCCCTGAATAATGATTACGCGAAAGCTTTAGATGAAATGGGGAAAGAGGCCCG
>CAZSWT010000123.1:0-6766 GCA_964611035.1 uncultured Desulfobacteraceae bacterium | reverse complement strand
ATAATGACCCCTAGCTTTTTAAGAGTCAATTATTATTTTGTTACGTACAGTGGCAGGAATAGATAAAGTTGCAACGATAGTATCATCCGGGACAAATGCGCCCGGTACCATACTTACAACATGTAGCAGTAAATTTAGAAAGATATATAACGACGCAAAATGTGTGATAAGTAAGGGACAAGGAAATTATGAGGGGCTTTCTGATGAAAAAAAGCCGATATTTTTTATGTTAAAGGCAAAATGTTATGTCATAGCGAAGGATATTGGCGTTACCGAAGGGGATATTGTGTTGAAAGGAATAAATGTGTAATAAATTGGGTAATATCTTGCCCTTACATACCTCTGCCTCCCCCTCTTCCTCCTCCCCTACCACCACCTCTACCCATTCTTTTCCCGCCGCCCATGCCTCTAGCTCTGCCTTTTCCTCTCATATCATCACTTTTTTGCCACTGGTTCGGTTTTCCCTGGTCTATCTCGGTTTTGGCCTCTGTTACTATGCGGCGAACTGCTGAGGAAAGATAGGAAAACAAGCTCAAAACAATACTTGTGCCTGCTTCAACAAAAGTCTCTGTTTTATCCTTCACTCCAGGCTCTGCTTGGGACATACGGTACCCTGCCCTACTGCTTGCGTTTGCCCTGAACTCTGCGTCTGGGTAAGTTTTTACATACGGGGCTTCATTTGGATGCTGCGGCTTTTTTGAGGATAAAAAGGATTTCATCATCTCATAGGCCTCATTAATTTCCTTTAATTTATCCTCGGTCTTTTGTTTTAGGCGAGGATTGTTGGAGAAACGATCCGGATGCCAGATATTGACCATATCTTTATAGGCCTGTTTTGCCTCATCTATGGTAGCATCATGTTTAAGCTCAAGAATGTCTAAACATCGTTGAATATCCATTATATTTTCCTTTGCCTCCTATAAAACAATGGCTTTCTATTTTACCGCCTGATCTCTCAGACAATGTCTCCACCATTGTCCTGGGTAATGAAACCAACGCAGTCTTCTCACTAAACCACTTAACAGATCCTTCACCATATATTAAATCTGCTCTCAAAATCTTTTGATTATGCGTGCTGGTAATACAGCGCTATTTTTACAGAAATCTTAAGAAAGTCCCTCTTACTATGTCAAGGAAAAAGCGAAGATCGTGGGGGAATGTTAAATCGATATGCTATTGTGCACCTTTTTGGTATTATTAATGGTTTAATATGACATGTGAAATTCATATTTTCCGTGAAAAGATTCAAGATAGATGTTTGAGTTATGAAGTTACTATCACAGGATACTAATGATCATATAATTACAGCTCTATAGAAGTGATCACAGATTCTCCATTGTCCTATATTCACTAATATAATTATTAGAAAGACCGCTACGAATGATTGGGATTGAACCAACTTTTATAGATAATCATAAGAAAAAAATACCGTGGAAAATAAGTCCAATTAGTCAAAAACGTCCCTAAAATCACGCTCTCTTAAACACCTCTTGTCATTTTTACCTTGAAAGGAAGTATTGTTTGTCGTATCATTACAACATTACCTCGTTGGTTATGGGTTGATTTGTTTTTTAACCCACGTATCTTACTGAATCAACGAGGTTTTTTCAACTTTTATGATCTAATAATCAACCTTAATGGCGGGATTGCGGTTTTATGACTACTTTTGCATGTAATGTCAAAATATTAGGAATATTATGGATATAAGGAATATTGCAATTATTGCACATGTTGATCATGGAAAAACAACTATGGTCGATAGAATTCTACATCAGGTGAAATTGTTCAGGGATAATCAGGAAGTGCAGGATTTGATTCTGGATTCAAATGATCTGGAAAAGGAGAGAGGAATAACTATTTTATCTAAGAATGTATCAGTAAAATATAAAGGAACAAAAATAAATATTATAGATACTCCCGGTCACTCAGATTTTGGAGGAGAAGTAGAGCGTGTTTTAAATATGGCTGATGGCGTGCTGTTACTTGTTGATGCTTTTGAAGGACCTATGCCACAAACACGATTTGTTTTGCAAAAAGCATTAGAGATGGGTTTAAAACCTATAGTTGTAATTAATAAAGTAGACAAACCAAATTGTAATCCGGAAGAGGCAAATGAACTTGTTTTTGAACTGATGTTTTCTCTGGATGCAACAGAAGAACAACTGAATTTTCCAACTGTTTACGGTTCTTCAAAACTGGGATGGATGGGAGCCGACTGGAAAACACCAACTAATGATGTTACTTATCTATTAGATACTATTATTGAATATATTGATCCACCCAAAGATAATCCCGGAACCTTACAATTACAGATTAGTTCATTGGATTACTCGTCATATACAGGGAGAATTGCTATAGGAAGAGTAAATAGAGGAAGCATAAAAATGGGTGATCAGGTTTCTATTGTTCAGAGAAATCGTCAAATAAGTAAATCAGTAGTTAAAGAACTTTATCTTTTTGAAGGACTGGGAAAAGAAAAAACCAAAAAAGAAGTTAAGTCCGGTGAAATAGTAGCCATAATGGGACTTGAAAACTTTGACATTGGAGATACCATTGCTGATTTTGAAGAACCTGAAGCTTTAAAACCAATCTCTGTAGATAAACCTACTATGAGTATGCTTTTCACCAGTAATAACTCACCATTTTTTGGTAAAGAAGGGAAATATGCTACATCAAGGCATATCAGAGAAAGATTATTTAAAGAAACAGAGAAGAATCTGGCATTAAAGGTTGAAGAAACAGATTCACCTGATAAATTGCTGGTTTATGGTAGAGGTATTCTTCATTTATCTATTTTAGTAGAAACTATGAGGAGAGAAGGGTATGAGATTCAATTAGGTCAGCCTAAGGTGGTTATTAAAGAAATAAATGGGTTTAAACATGAACCGATAGAACTGTTAAATGTAAATGTTTCTGAAAAGTTTTCCGGAAAAGTAATAGAAATTGTTACCAGACGTAAAGGAGATATCCTGAATATTGGGGCGAAGAATGACAGAATAAATCTTGAATTTAAAATACCGGCCAGAGGTTTGATTGGACTTACCAAGCCGATATTAACAGCAACCGAAGGTGAAGCAGTGATGTCGTATCGGTTTAAAGATTATGAGCCATGGAAAGGTGAAATACAAAGTAAAAGAAATGGTGCTTTGATAGCTATGAAAACAGGAACATCTATTGCTTATTCAATTGATAAACTGCAAGACAGGGGTGAATTTTTCATTGAGCCAAATGAAGAGATATATGCAGGACAGGTGATAGGAGAGAGTACAAGGGATCATGATCTGGTAATAAATGTGACCAAGACTAAAAAACTATCAAATATGCGGGCTTCAGGTGCAGATGAAAAAGCGTCAATAGCTCCGGCAATAAAGTTCTCATTGGAAGAAGCTATGGAATATATTGGAGAAGATGAATATGTTGAAGTAACCCCAAAATCTGTTCGCTTAAGAAAGATATTGCTTAGTGAGCTTGAAAGGAAGAGGAAAAAGAGATCGGAAGGGTAATGTAAATGTGAGAAAGACATCCCTATGCTCATTCACCAGGTAATTTCAAAGAGCTAAAATGTTACCAAAAAAGATTTTTCTTATCAAATCTTAGCCATTACGGAAAACTCATAAGCCCATTGGTAATAAACCTTTGGGATAAGTAACCACAAACTCTATGTTAATCTCCTGTTTTTGCTCAGGGTCGAGCTTATACTCCCACAACATAACCCCTTCTTTATCAAGATAGTTCTTTTTCGCAGGTGCAGGGTTCATTGTAAGTTCCTTCACCTCTATTGTATCCGTTCTTGTAACAGGAATGTTATCCACTACCTTTAGCAATATGGATTTGTCTTTTAAATTCTCAACCATTATCTTATAGGCCAGTTCCCTTACAATGGTACCTCTTTGGATCTTTCCAAAATACGTTTCTTTGACCTTATCCTTAAGCTTTTCTCGCTTGACCATCACCTCTCTGTCTGCACCAAGGCTCAAATGAAATTCTTCTCCCGCCTTTTTTTCACTAAGATAGGTCTTTCCGATATACCGTCCACTGAAATACACATTCAACGGCCCACTTAACAGCTCTTTATCTGCTTTTGTCTTACACACAAGAAAAGTCAAAGGACTACGCTTTGGAACAGCATAATAGTAAGAATCTCCATGCATCTTTTTGGTGAAAAGAGGGAGAATTGTCTCTTTATCCCTCGATTCGATATCAATCGGTTGAGGAATTCTGTATTCAAAGGAAAGAGGTAGCTCTCTCTTTACGGCTGTGGTAAATGCTGCTTCTTGTTTGGGTATCCCAGAGTAGTCTTTTCCTTTCACCGCATCCGTGACCGTTGCCTCCTCCTCGGGAGCAAGATGCCCTGCCTTTCCCATCCACTTTGTCCGTGGCCTTGGTATATCAAGCAGCCAGCTTGAAAGGCGAGGAAGACGAACGCCACTCAAGGGGATAACATTTGAGATTGAAAGTGCCACGTGGTTCCAGTCTTCTCCTGTCTTCTGCAGGATCTTTGAAAACATGGTCAAATCGATTTCGGATAGCGCCACAGGAACAGAAACCTTATAAAGGGGCCGCCAGTTGGCATTTTTTGTAAGATAGTCGGCTACAATGCGTATTTTCTGCTCTTTTTCTGCGTTGAATAAGATTTCAATAACCTTTCTGACCTTCCTAACGGGCCTTCGAAGACCGCCCAGTTCCTCTTCCAGAACTCTTATTTCCTTTCCTATCTCTTCAATTGACGCGTCAAGAGACTGTTTTTCGTCATTAATCTTTTGAAAGTTGGAGCTCAAAAATACCAGGGTTTTAGTTAAATTTTCCATGTCCGGGAAACTGGTTTTGATCTCCTGGGGGATCTGGGTCTTAGAAAAATCGATGAGTGAAACGAGAAACATCTCTTCTTTATTAAGGACTTCCTTTTTATCAGCTAACACTCTTTTTGACTTTTTCAGTTCGTTGATCTTTTGCTCCAGGACTTTTATATTCTCCCGGGGTGATTCCTTTATAGGAATTTCCTTGAATTGAACACTAAAAATCTCCCCAGCCCCAAAAATCTTTGCTGTTATCGAATCCTTATCGACGCGGAAGGCCTCGATCTCAAGGAGAAGTTCATTAAACCCCTTTTGAACCGTTGTAAAAGCCTCCCTTTTGACCATGGCCTGTCCTGAGAAAAGTGTGACTTGCTTGATTTGAGATGGTAGTGTCTTCCCCGCAAAAGCAAAAGGCACGATGAAAAATGAAAAAAGTACTATAAAGATATACGACTTTCTCATGGCTCCTCCACATGATATTATGTTTGCTTTTTCTTCTGTTTGATGTTCCGAGACCTTTGCACAACCTGACAATCTTTGTAACCCAAGAAAAGAGGGTGGACTTTTCTGAAGTGACTGGCGTAAGGGCGCTGTTTTTTCGCAACTTATCAGTGGGGGAAATCCCGCCGGAAGCGGGAAGATGGGTAAAACTCCCCCATAGATAAGTTGCTGAAAAGACCAGCCCGAGAGCCTCGGAACTGAAGAAAAGCCCAGCCTCGGTAAGAAAATATGAGTTATGCAAAGGTCTCGTTCCACCATTGTCGACTCACTCTTTTCCATTTATTTAAAACTACGTAACCCATAAAAATGACATAAGAAGCTGTTTTTTGTAAGTAACAAAATAATCGAAAGTTACTTGTGTGTCAATGAAGAATCTAAGGCTCAATACAGGGGAAAATCCTAACAAATCCAAGGAAATGAGAGTGAGTGGGACATAAGTAAATAAGTATCAGGAAAAGCATATTACCAGGTATGTATGGATCAATTCTGTGCGTGCCACTCATAACTATTCAAATAGTTGTCATATTCCCATCATATTCTATGAGGGTTGGAGTGACAAAACTCAAAGGTGACGAAGCTTGCTGGACTGTTGACATGGATTAGTGAGGGATTGAGCAATGCCACATCCCTTGAAGTGTAATATCATAGCATTCTACGTTGCCTGTTGAAAAAAATTGAGAAATCAATTAAACATGAAATACGATGACCGATATCACAAGAAAGTACTCGGGAGGTATGGTTGGTAGTGCTCTCGGAGATGCGATTGGTGAACTCGCATTCCAATATCAGAACAAAGAGGACCCTTGTATCCAGTCGGACCAATTAAAAAAACTCCGCTACACCGATGATACTGCGATGTCCATTGGCCTTGCAGAATCTCTTATAAAAAAGGGCTGCCTTGATCAAGACAATCTGGGAGAAACATTTCGATACAACTATGAGCGTGAACCGTGGCGGGGCTATGCCTCGGGACCGCCAACTATATTCTCAATAGTAAAACAATCAGGTATTACCTATGTTGAGGCTGCAAGGAGTTTATTTGAAGGTACAGGTTCCCTTGGCAACGGCGCTGCCATGAGGATTGTTCCGTTAGGGCTGTTTTTTCACGACTCCACTGATCTCTATGAAAAGGCTTGCATGTCTGCTACTGTCACCCATGCACATCCAGTGGGTAAAGACGGTGCAGCAATCCAGGCACGGGCTGTTTCTTGTGCAGTGAAACTTGATCCAAAGGAAGCATTCCCATATAAGACATTTATGGATACATTGATTGATTTTTCCAGAACCCCTGAGATTAGAGACAAACTACTCATTGTTAAAGAATTAATCACCACGAATGTACCACTCTTTACCTTAGAGCAACTTGGTCAAACAGTTGCAGTGCATGAATCCATGCCGTTTGCCCTGTACTCCTTTCTGCGCCATCCCAAATCATTTGAGGATTGTCTTTTTTGCGCTACCTTACATGG
>CAZSWT010000122.1:0-6838 GCA_964611035.1 uncultured Desulfobacteraceae bacterium | reverse complement strand
ATGTGATGGGTTTATACAAAAGCCATTTACTTTAGGGGAGGTATCAAAGGCAATAAGGGAGGTGTTGGGGGAGGGGTAAGCTTGAGGCATCCTTTCTACTTAAACAAATATGACAAATGAATTCTATTTAGTTGACTAAAAAAATAAGCTTTGGTAGAAATCTTGTAAGTTAGTAAAATCTTTAATGTAATTTAAAGGAGGAGGTTGATTATGAAAAAGAGTCTTTTTTTTTCAATTTTATTACTTTTTCTTACCCCTTTTATTGCCTTTCCAGGCAGTTATGCCTTAGCTGCCAAACCTATAGTCATCGGGGTACCTACCTCTATAGGGTTTCTGGAAGGCAAGGAGTCCCTTAAGGCTGTCGAGATGGCTGTAGAGGAGATTAATGCCAAAGGTGGCGTCATGGTCGGATCTGTGAAAAGACCGTTTAAGATAGAGTCAATAGATATCCGTGATGCAGCGCCAGGTGTACCTGTACCTGAGGCCCTTTTGGGAATCGAAAAGATAATCCTGGAAAAGAAGCCTGTAGCCATTGTAGTCGGTCCTTTTCGCTCTGAGGCATTGTTAGCAGGTATGGATATTATTGCAAAGTATAAGATGCCCATGTTAGGTACTATCGCTATGACCCCTGGCTCTGAGGCCAAGATTAAGAAGAATCCTGAAAAGTACAAGTATGTGTTCAGGGTTTCCCTCAATGTAATTTACTGGGCCAAACTTTTAGGGGGAACAATGGCGTCTCTGAAAAATCAATTTGGCTTCAACAAGGTTTACCTGATGAACCAGGATATACTCTGGGCCCGGGGTACTGCTAATGCCATGAAGAACAGATTTTTCCTGAAAACCGGTTGGGAAGTCTTGGGTCATGACCAGTATCCTACAGGATCATCCGATTTCTCTTCAGCGTTGATGAAGGCCAAGAGCAAGGGTGCCGGTGTACTGTTTACCTGCTTCGATATGCCTGAAAGCGGGGTCCTGGTAAAACAGTGGAAGAGCATGAAGGTCCCGGCATTGGTTGCCGGGTTTATATCTCCTATGGCTGGAGAGGTGGCATGGAAGACCTTTGATGGAAAGATCGGCGGACTTATGAATGCAATTTTTGAGATTGGAAACATCCCTTCAGAATACTACGCCCCGGCTAAGAAATTCTATGATTCCTACAAGAAAAGATACGGAAAAGCGATTCAGTCCGGACACGGTCCTGCGCCTTCATATGAGTCTGTTTACATCTTGAAAGAGGCTATTGAGAGGGCAGGCTCACTTGACCCAGACGCTATTGTGGCAGCTATAGAGAAGACTGACAAGATGGGTGTCATGGGTCGGATCAAGTTTGATAAAGGACACCAGGTAATCTATGGCACCAATCCAAGCCAAACAGCAACTGCATGTTTTTTCCAGTGGACGGAAGATGGAAAAAGAAAGATCGTCTACCCCAAGACCTTGGCTGAGGGTGAGATAGTGCTGCCCCCCTGGGTGAAAAAGGTTAAATAGAATTTGGGAATTGAGGGATTCATGGCTGAAAGAATTCCTCAATTCACAATTCGCAATTTCTTAATTTATCTGTGTTACTTGGCACCTTAATATACGGTTTTGTCAACAGCATAATACTCGCCCTGGTGGCTCTTGGATTTAGCCTAACCTTTGGAATAAGCGGGGTTGCAAATTTTGCATATGGTGCCCTGTACATTCTCGCTGGATTTTTAAGCTGGTTATTATTCAATTCAGTTGGCCTTCCCTATATCCTTGCCGCCCCCTTTTCGGTTCTATTAACAGCCATTGCCGGGGCCCTGATGTATCGTTTTGTCTTGTTGAGAATCAGGGGTATGGTGTTATCCGAGGTAATAGCTACCTTTGGCATTGGGCTGTCCATCCTGGAATTATTTAAATATCTTGGTTTTATTGGTTTTGAATATACCCTACCAGTTTTTATAGATTCCAGCATAGATATTGGCCAGGTAACTATTGATATGCAGAGGATATTTATCGTGATTATAGGTATTGCTCTGGCAGTTTTTCTCTGGTTTTTTACTCACTATACCAAGATAGGTCTCCGCTTCAGAGGTATTGCCCAGGATGAGAGAACAGCATTGAGTCTGGGCATCAACTCTGACTTGGTAGCTACTCTGAGTGTTTCCTTTGGAGCAGCTTATGCAGCAATAGCAGCCATTGTTATTTTGCCCTTAGGCACTATAACGGTGGATCATGGTTATGAAGTTCTTATAAATGCCCTGGCTGTATGTATTGTTGGCGGTTTAGGCTCCACCGGAGGAGTAGTAATTGCCTCTTTTCTGCTTGGCTATGCTCAAACATTTACAGCAACCTACATAGAGAGCCACTGGGTAATGGTAGTTCCATTAGTTGCAATACTGGCTATATTGGTTATCAAACCATCAGGTCTCTTCGGAGAACAGAAGGAGCTGGAGGAAAGGATATAGCCAAAGAATTGTGGATTTTAGATTTTCGATTGCCGATTGAGGAATTGGGAAGGCGGATTGTGGGTAGGTCAGTAACTTTGCTGATCTAAAAAAGCGCAATTCTCATAGGCAGCTGGTCCATGAGCAAGGAAAAATCGGACAGATGAAAAAGAGAAAAGAGAGGATAGATAGAGGCATCAAGGTAAGATCAGAGGATATATTTGCCCTTTGCTCCTGGAAAGAGATGCTCTATCTATCTACCCCAAGACTATTACCGATAGTAGGTTTATTAGTGTTGTCATTCGTTTTGAGCCTTTATTGGCAAAAGGTATTGCTCTCTGTATCTGTAATTGCCCTTTTAGCCATCAGTTGGGATCTTTTGGCTCAAAGCGGGATGGTATCCTTAGGGCAGGCACTCTTTTTTGGTATGGGTGCCTATTTAGCTGGTATTATGAATCATTACTGGGGCTTGTCTCCGTTTCTAACTATCCCTATGGCTACTATTTTAGGCGGAATTTTCTGTACTGTGCTTCTTCTTCCCGTTTTAAGATTGAGAGGAATCTACTTTGCTATGGTTACTTTGATATTACCAGTTATGCTCGTTCGTGTAATTGAGGCTACAAAGATCTTTGGGGGAACAGAGGGGATAAGTGGTCTAACCCCTCTTCCATCGAGATGGTTTGAACTATATATCATTATTGTCGCCCTTTTGGCTGCCCTTTTTGGATTTAGACGCCTTATGGGTTCAGATTTTGGTCTGGTTTTAAAGGGCATAAACGATAATGATCTATCTGTTATGAACGCAGGGATCAATATTTACTGGTTTAAGGCCCAGGCTTTATTTATTGCCGGCTCTGTTGGGGCCTTTGCCGGTGCCTATATGACCCATGTCTATATGTTTGTTGGAATGCCTGTTTTTGCCCTTGATTATTCTATCCTTCCTATTGCAGCTGCTGTTGTGGGGGGAGCAGGAACATTTGCCGGCTCTATGTTTGGGGCCTTTATACTGGTACCTCTATCAGAGGTTTTAAGGGGGCTTGGTGGACTAAGAATAGTATTATATGGATTATTTCTTGTAGTATTTATCGTTGCATTACCTGAAGGCATTTTTCACTATATTCAGAGGAAATATCATCAATTTGAAAGATGGGTTGAGGTGGAAAAATGAGTACTTTTCCTTTGCTTAAGGTGTCTAAACTTTCCAAATATTTTGGTGGTGTGAGGGCAGTGAATGCTTTTAGTTTTGAGCTTATGCAGGGAGAACTCTTGGGTTTTATTGGGCCCAATGGCTCTGGAAAGACAACAGTTGTTAATCTTATAAGTGGTTTTGTAAAACCAACAGATGGAGAGGTTTTATATAGGGGCCAAAATATAACTGGTTGGCCCCCATATAAGATAGTCAGGCTGGGTATTGCGAGGACTTTTCAAATGGTCAGGCCCTTTTACCAACTCCCTGCCTTCAAAAATATGATCATCCCCTTGTATTCACCCAGAGTCAAAGGGATAGCAGGAGGGAAATACGGGGACCGGGACGCTATTGCCTTAGATCTCCTGGAAGAAGTAGGTTTTGAGAGAGACTCTTTTGTTGCATATAAGATAGCCAGTGTTCTTCCCCAGGGATACCTTAAGAGACTGGAATTGGCAAAAGGGATCGCATTGCAACCCGATCTCCTGATATTAGATGAGCTTTTCTCAGGCCTAAGTCTGGCTGAAGTGGCCAGTATTGTGCCTATAATTGAAAAACTACGTTATGGTGGGATGACAATCATTATGATCGAGCACCGGCTGAAAGAGCTTTTCAGGATCGCTGACAGGGTGATTGTACTTAATTTTGGAGAAAAGATTGCTGATGGATTATCAAAAGAGGTTATGGAGAGTGATGAGGTCAAAAAGGCCTACTTAGGGAGTGAGGAGGATTAAGGTGCTTGATATTAAGAATCTCATGGTTTTCTTCGAAAATGCTTTGGCCTTAAATGACCTTTCCATGATGGTAAATGAAGGTGAAATAGTTGGAGTTATCGGCTCCAATAGCGCTGGTAAAACCACTTTGATGAATACAGTTTCTGGTTTGATCATAGATATGAAGATAAAAGAGCAAAGGAAAGGCGGAGAGAGAATAACTATATATGGTCAAATAATCTTCCAGGGTGAAGATATTACAAATGCTAAACCTAACGATAGGGTGAAAAGGGGAATTGTTCTTTCCCGGGAAAGACATCCAATATTTCCAGAGAGTGATGTCATGGAGAATTTAAAGATAGCCGGTCATATGAAGAAAATGTCAGAACTAAGGGAAATGATAGAGTATGTCTTCCATCTTTTCCCTACCCTATTTGATCTTAAAAAGCGGAGGGCAGGATTTCTAAGCGGGGGAGAGCAGCAGATGCTTGCAATAGGGATGGCTCTCATTGTTAAACCAGCCCTGCTGCTCCTTGATGAACCTCTCCTGGGCTTAAGTCCACATCTGCAAACCGCCCTTGTAGGGGCAATTAAGAATTTAAGGAGTGAATCCGGGATTACTATCCTGATAAGTGAGCAATTTGCCAGACCGGTTTTGCCAATAATAGATAGGGGATATATAATCGAAAATGGGATGCTTACCCTGACAGGTACAGGAGCTGAATTAATGGAAAATCCAGAGATAAAAGCCGCCTACTTCGGGATCTGATTTCATGGAAGAGAAAAAATCAAACAACATATTTGCCTCTTTTGATGCTATGGCAAAGAAACAGGGGCAGCAAACTGCTGTTATATATTTAGGTGCTAAATACTCTTATAACAGGCTAAAAGATATGTCCGAGAGATTTGCCGCATCCCTATCCGATATTGGGGTGAATTACGGGGATAGAATAATTATTTATATCCCCAACAGTATCCAATGGGTTGTAGTTTGGCTGGGCATCTTAAGAGCAGGCGGGATATCTGTACCAATAACACCAATATATACACCTTACGATCTTAAATATATCGTAAACGATAGTGGCTCAGAAACTGTTGCTTGTGCTGATACTAACTTTGGATATGTAGTTAGTGTTCTTGGTGAAACCAAGATAAAAAGGATTATTGTCACAAAGATGGCTGATCTTCTACCCTGGTGGAAGAGATATTTTGGTTACCTCTTTGACGTAATACCAAAGGGAATGATAGCGTCTGGCAAGAATACATATTCATTAAGGAAATTACTATCCAGATATAGGAAGACCGATCAATTGCCTGAGCTAAAACAAAACCTGGGAGATTTAGCTGAGATACTCTATACAGGTGGGACCACCAAATTTCCCAAGGGTGTCCCTATTACCCACGGCGATTTCTTGATCTCTGCAGATGAGCAGATCAGGGTCAGTGAGCCATTTTTTCCTGTTGAAGAGAATATCATCCTATGTAACGCCCCCCTTTTTCATATACTGGGTCAAACATGTGGTCTGAGCACAATTTTAGTAGGAGGGACTTTAATGCTCCAGCCACGGGTAAACCTTGACGCAGTATTTGAATCCATACAGGGATTTAGGGCCAAGACAATGATTGGTGTTCCTACCCTTTATCGGATGATTCTGGAACACGATCGCCTTGACTACTATGACCTTAGCTCTGTTGAATACTGGTATAGTGCAGGAGATGTGCTTCCAGTAGAGGTTGGAAAGCGCTGGTATGATAAATTTGGCAAGTGCATCTATCAGGGATATGGTGCAACTGAGACCTGTGGCGGGGTATCTATGTGCCCTGTGGATATTGAAAATCCAGCGAAAAGTGTGGGTAAAATTGTTGCAAGTAAAAAGGTTAAAATTTTAGACCCAGTAACTCTGAAATCTGTAAAGATGGGAGAGCCTGGAGAACTACTTGTTTCTTCTGATCACATGGTTACTGCTTATCTAAACAAACCGGAAGAAACGGCCGAGTCTTTCATTGATCTGGATGGCAATAAGTGGTATAGGACGGCTGACATTATGTCCATGGATCAGCAAGGAAACCTCTATTTTATCGACAGGACCGTAGATACCATAAAACATAAAGGCTACAGGGTATCATCAAGTGAGATAGAAGCGATATTACAGGAACATCCAGCAGTCATGGGCTCGTGTGTTGTTGGTGTGGCAGATCCAAAGGTAGGGGAGAGAATCAAGGCCTTTGTGGTTCTCAAGGAAGATATTAAAGGTATTACTGGCTATGACCTTATTAGATGGTGCAGGGAAAGACTAGTTTCTTATAAGATTCCCCAATACATTGAATTTAGGGACATGTTGCCCAAGTCGAAAGTAGGGAAACTCTTAAGGCGTGAGATACGGAGCGAGGAAAAGAGAAGGGTAGAGACACAATAAATGGCATTGAAAGTGCATAACGAGAAGTCTTTACAAGGGCTATTTTTGAGGTAATATATCTGTCATGACGCCTTCTCGCACCTCGTACTGGTTGATCCAACATGTCTGGGT
>CAZSWT010000121.1:0-7055 GCA_964611035.1 uncultured Desulfobacteraceae bacterium | reverse complement strand
TATCAGCCTCTTCTCTTGAATGGCCCCTTTTGGGAGGTTGTCAGGACCATAGTTTTTTCCACCCTGGGGCTTATCGCCTTTACCTCATTTTTGGAGGCCTATCTCTTTCACCGCACTAATGTCATTGAGTGGATCTTTATGGGTACTGCTACATTTTTGCTCCTCCTTCCTTCTCTATACACTGATTTCATAGGCACAGCGCTTTTTTTAACAGTGTTCCTTACACAGAAGCTTATTTGGAAAGAGGAGTGGAAGGGTTTGTTGGGATTACAATTGTCAAGGAAAAACCTGGTAAATGCATTTCAAGGAAGATAAATCTATTCCTACTCTTTTCCCTCCAATACATCCCCATACGTTGATCGTATCGCCTTTTTGTCGAATTTGCCAACGCTTGTTCGAGGTATTTGATCTACAAAGATGAACTTTTCCGGTATCCACCACTTTAATATCTTGCCCTCTTCCACATACTGTGTCATATGCTCCCTCAATTCCGCCTCGGAAATCTTTCCCTTATATTCATCTTTCGGAACTAATAAAACTACCGGGCGTTCTCCCCACTTCTCGGATTGTGCCGCAAAAACTACAACCTCCTGGACCTTTGGATGCATGTTGATCAAATTTTCCAGTGTGAGGGTCGAAATCCATTCCCCACCACTTTTAACCACATCCTTAGACCGGTCGATAATTAATACACTCTCTTCCTTGTCTATCACTGCCATATCCCCACTGTGCATCCATCCATCTCGCCACAGCTCTTTTGATTTTTCGGAATCCTTGTAGTAGCCCATTGTGAGCCATGGGGCTCTGAGCACAATTTCGCCAACTGCCTTCCCATCTCTTGCAACATCGTTGCCTTGTTCATCTATTACCCTTTGCTCCACAAATGGAGGGGCTATACCTGTTCCGCTGAGAAACTCTATTTTTTTATCCTCCGGCCAACTAAACATGTGAGGTTTTAGATACTGGAGGCCCACTTTTGTATATACTTCTGTCATTCCCCATCCAGAGCAGATATCCATACCAAGTTCTTTTGCCTTTCTGGCAAGGATGGTATTAAGTCGCATCCCTCCACCTTCATAGATAAGTCCCTTAAAATATTCTTTGTATTGCTCAACTTCTGGATGGGAAATAATCATGTTAAGCATTGTAGCAACGCATGCCATATAACCGCCCTGTCCAGGGCGTTTTTCTTTTTTTAGCATTTCTAAAAATATCTTCGGATCGAATCTGCCAGGATAAACTTGTTTGCATCCAAGGAATGTCGCCATATACGGAACACCCCAGCCATGGGCGTGAAACATAGGCACAAGCTGTATTGTAATGTCACGGCGCGGATCTAATCCTCTTTCCCCTGAAAAACCCAGGAGCATATTTGACCAGATTAGAGTGTGCATTATATGCTGTCGATGAGTAAAGAAGCATATCTTTGGATCTCCGGTTGTGCCGGTTGTGTTACTTAATGATGCCACAGTATCCTCGTTGAGATCAGGATAGGCATATTGTGGCGATGCAGAGCGGAGCAGTTCCTCGTACTCTGAGATCGGATGTAGTGTTGTCTCCGGCAGTTTTTCATCATCTGCTAATACTATATAATGCTTAACTGTTTTTAATTTGTCGCTAATTGACTCAATTATTGAAGTGAAATCTTTGTTAAAGATAATTACATCATCCTCTACCCGGTTAATGAGAAAGACCATCTGTTCCGGAGTCAAAAGTGGATTCCCCATGTGCACCATAGCGCCCATACAAGGCACGGCGAAATATATTTCAAGGAAGCGGTGCGTATTCCATTCAAAGCAAATGACTTTTGAGCCCTGCTTTACACCAAGGCTCTTGAGAGCGTTTGACAGGCGCTGGCATCTTTCATAAAGCTGGGCATAGTTCTCCCGAAAAAGATCTCTATAGACAACTTCACCTTCAGGTCGCATTTTTGCTGTGTGCTCCAATATATGTTTTAATATGAGCTGATATTCAAAGCCGGCTTTTGGAAATTCTTGCGACTCCTCCATGACCTTCCTCCTTCTGGTTTAATGTCACTTCTGCTATTAAAATTAGTGAGATCTATTGTGCCTAATAAAATTTCTAAACTTTTTCAAACAACTTATGCCCCTGTGATCTTCAATCAGATAATCTCTTGAAATACAAAAAAAATGCTGAATCGAGGAGTAAAGAACGTCATCCCCATTCAATTAGGTTGACACAGGATGCGCAGCCTCCCTTCCACCGAACCTTTTTCTTATTTTCTGAAAATTTATGCTATATCAAATGCAATTTTCGGCTCAGTAATCTCCAGGGGGCTGGTAAAGATATGGCCCTGTTAATGATCATGCGGTGACAGGATTGGGATAACTTGCCTTTTGTTTTTCCGATAGATGCTAAAATCGGTGTCGATAGTAAGGACGAGGCTTTCGGCGTACACCTCTGTCATTCGCACCAAGCAAGCATCTGCCAAAGACATCGGAACGTTGGCATATTTCCGCAAAAGCCAGGCAATCTGGTTTATATGTTCAATCATTCTAAAAGGAATATGCAAGATCCCTCGTTTAAGAAGTTCAATTAAAGCTATTTGACCCCCATCAAAACTGCCGAGAAGAAAACATGCCTCTGATAATACTGCTTCACAGGTCAAAAAGGGGGATTCAATCTGCGCCCATTGTAGTGTAGCCCACTTATGGTATTTGTCTCTGCCGTTAATAATCGCCACAAGAGGCCCGGTGTCCAAAATGATTCGCCGCTTCATTGGCCATAACCACGCATGTGTTTTTTGTTAAAAGATAGGTCTACAGGCCCCTTCACAGATCCCACAAGATTTTTGGCAAGATCTAAACAGGAGCCCTTTGGAGCGTGATTATCTCCTGTTATAAATGCCTCGATGGCTTCCCGCACCAGAGCAGACCTGTTTTCACCTCTCTCCCTCGCCATAAAAGTAAGCGTTGCAAGTAATGATTCAGACAACTTGAGTGATAAAATTTTCATAATGCCCCCCGTTATAATACCATTCTAGCTGAAGAGTAATACCAACATGCCCATATGTCAAGTTTATTTGAGTTTATTTGGGGACTTTGTTTCTTACATTGCCTTATTCCTCCATTACCCTCTTTATAGACGAGGGGGCTCTATTGCTCAATGACCATTGTAATTGCACCTTTTGGACACACAAATGCACATATGCCACATCCCTTACAATAATCAAGATCAATAAGGATCTGTCCGGTTATATCATCTCTTGTAATAGCCAGATCCGGGCACATCATCCTGCACACATCGCATGCCTCGCAGCTTATTGTTCCCAAACAGCGAGATGCCTCGTATTCTGCCTCTTGAGGAGTCAATAGGGGATTATGATACTCAGAATCTATCCTAATATCCGCCTTTCTTGTTAGCCTTGATTTGGTCTCTCGCTTACAGTCTCGATTCAACATCCCTTTCTTCCCCGCTTCCCTCAAGATACCGTATAACGTTTCGAGCAGCAGCCTTTCCAGAGGCAATAGCCTCAACCACAGTAGATGGACCTGTTACTGCATCTCCAGCGGCAAACATACCTTCATATTCCTTTACCTGCCCATCTTTGCCAAGGGTAATTGCTCCTCTCTCTGATAAGCTTTCTGCTAAAAGAAATGGAATGTCCGAACGCTGTCCTATAGCAGGAATTACAAAATCCCCGGCTTGAATAAACTCACTACCCGTCATCGGAATAGGCATCTTTCTTCCTGTTTCATCAGGCTCACCTAACTCCATCCTTATCAACTCTACACCCTTTATCTTTCCCTCTTTAATAACAATCCGTATAGGCGCTACCTGATAGTGTATTTCTACCCCTTCACGCAAGGCTGCTTCTACCTCCTCTTTGCTCGCAGGCATCTCCTTTTGGCTCCGACGATATAAAACAATCACCTGCTTTGATCCCGTCCTCAATGCAGTTCGAGCAGTATCAATAGCAGCATTACCTCCTCCGATTACCAATACCGTGCCATCTAGATTAATTGTATGTCTTGCATTTACGGTATTCAAAAAATCCAAACACTTCAGACACCCTGAGGTGTCTTCCCCAGGAATACCGAGCGTTAAATCCTTCCATGTGCCCATTGCCAGAACTACAGCATCAAAACGGTCTCTTCTTATCTCTTGCAGAGTAAGCTCCTTACCTATACGAACTGAGGGCATAAATTCTACTCCCAGAGACCGGATAATACCGATATCGTGATCAATCACATACCTCGGCAAACGAAAAGGTGGTATGGCACCTACCAACATGCCACCAGGCTGGGCAAGTGCATCCATAACTGTAATTGTATATCCCTGCATAGCTGACTCAAAGGCACATGCAAGACCAGCAGGACCAGCCCCCACAATAACCACTTTCTTTCCTCGAGCAGGTTTTTTACGCTCTTTAAGCACCTTCACTATCTCTTGTTGGTGATCAATCTCATAGTGAACCGCGTATCGTTTTAACTCCCGAATAGCCACCGGATCATCCCAACTTCCACGAACACAGGCCTGCTCGCACGGATGGTGACACACATAACCACACACACATGGAAGCGGGTTATCCTGACGTATCACCAGAAGCGCCTCCTTCACCTTCCCGGCCGCCAGCAACCGCACATATTCCCGCACCTGCTGGCCAAGGGGACAGGAAGCAGCACATGGAGGAACAATCTCTCTAACTGCTAAATCAGTGTTTGTGTAGACATAACCCCGCACAGTATCCTCATCATGCCTGAGTTCAGGCACAAATTCAGCAGGGCATCCCCTGACGCACACACTGCACCCCTGGCATAGATCCCTATCAATTACCGGCTTATGTGTTCTTCCTTCTATAGCCATGTTGTGTTTCTTGCCTGCCCGCCATCAGCTTCGCCTTCAGGCGAGGCGGGCGGGGGTTCGTTGTGTTTATTGTGTTAATTGAGTTTGTTGTGTTTATTGTGTTAAAATTTAGGCACTTTAGGCACTTTTAATATCCTTACCCAGCGTATATCCAACCTCAAGGGCCTTCAGGTTTAGCTCCCTAAACCGTTGGCCAACATTTGTTTTAATGGATGAAATCAAAGACTTCTCACTTACTATCCCAGTAATTACTACTGACGCCCCGAGCATAACAATATTGGCCACCTGCTTGCTGTCTAATTCACTAATTGATGTTTTAGTTGCCGGTACGCCAATCTGTTGAACACCATGTATATCTCTCGGGTGTACGATCATATCGTCATAGAGGACAAGGGCACCCTGTTCTGTCAAATCTTGTATATACTGGTCATATGCAGTCTGGGACATGGCAATAAGGATATCTGCTTTTATTACATGAGGGTATATAATGGGATTTTCTGATATGACCACCTCAGACCTGGCAGAACCACCCCTGGCTTGAGCGCCATAGGAATTAGATCCAGAAACCCATTTGTCGTCATTAATAGCAGCATGCCCAAGTATCGTCCCAGCCAAAACCACCCCCTGTCCACCATAGCCGCAAAGACGTATCTGTGTGAGATTATTCATTACTGAACTCTCCAGTCACAATCTTATCCTTTAATTCATCATCTGAAAAATTATCTGCCTCTTCCCTGGAAATACATCTCTCCATTAGATTTTTCAGCATATCGGCAGGAGAATCATATCTGTTTCTCCTTCCAAATTGGGTGGGACAGGGGGAAAGGACTTCGATAAAGGTAAATCCATGTATCCCGAGAGATTTTTTTATGGCACCCACCAAGGCCAAAGGCTGGGTTACTGAATATCGGGCCACATAAGAAGCGCCAGCGCCAAGAACTAATTTACAGAGATCAAATGGGCGATACCTATTGCCATCCATGGTTGTGGAAGTTAGAGCGCCCAGAGGAGATGTGGAGGCCACTTGTCCACCGGTCATGCCATAGATCATATTGTTGGCACAGATCACTGTGAGATCTATATTCCTGCGCGCAGCATGAATAAGGTGATTGCCCCCAATGGAGGTAAGGTCTCCATCACCACTTATAACCATGACATTGAGTTGTGGATTGAACATCTTTGCCCCGGTTGCAAATGCAATAGCCCGTCCGTGTAAGGTATGAAGGGTATCGGCATTGAAATTAGGACTTGGAATCCATGCTGCACAGCCTATACCGGATACAAAAAGCATCTCATCCATGCTTATTTTAAGTCCATCAATAGCCCGAAGTATGAGATTCATCAATATTCCATGTCCACATCCAGGACAAAAAGGTGTTGAATCAATTCCTGGACGTAGATATTCTTCCAGGTCTCTTGCCATTATAAAATTCTCCTTACCTCTTTTATTATCTGATGAGGATGGATGATTTCACCATTGGTCTGGTTGTAAGGGATTACCTCACAGGTAGCGTATTTCATTATTTCACCCGCAATCTGCCCCCTGTTCATCTCTGGGACAAAGATCTTTTTGGCCTTTTGGCCAATATCTTTAATAATTTTGTCAGCAAAAGGCCAGATGGTCTTTAGCCTCAGAAGCCCGACTCTTTTCCCTTCTTTTCGGAGCTGCTCTATAGCAAAAAGGGCGCTTCGTGCAGTAAATCCATAGGAAACCACAATGACTTCGGCATTTTTTAGGTGATATGAGTCTGTCTGAATAATTCGGTCTCTATTATTCAAAATTTTTTTGTTAATCCTGTTCACGAGCCGTGAGTGGACCTCGGGGTCATCAGTCTTCCTAATCCCTATCTCATTATGCGTGGATCCGGTAACCAAAAGTTTTTCTCCCTCACCAAATGAAGGCATGGGTGGAATACCATCGTCCTGGTTCGTGCCAAAAGGAGGTGCCCCTTTCTTTTTTATCCTATCAAAGACCCTGACCTTAGTTTTAACCTCAATCCTTTCCCTTAAATGGCCAATGGCCTCCTCTCCCATGATAAAAACAGGGACGCGATACTGCTCGGCTAAATTAAAGGCATCTATTGTCTGGTCATACATCTCTTGAACCGACCATGGAGAGAGGGCAATAATATAATAGTCTCCGTGGGAACCCCATTTTGCCTGCATAAGATCACCGCTGGCTACCCTTGTTGCCTGGCCAGTGCCTGGTCCAGCCCTCTGGATATCAG
>CAZSWT010000120.1:0-7253 GCA_964611035.1 uncultured Desulfobacteraceae bacterium | reverse complement strand
AGAGACAATGGAATATGCTGGGGACTAAAAGTCCGCCTGAAAGGCGCTAAGTTCAACAAGAGCTTGCACCTGACAACCGCGTCTGTCACGTCTTGTGCTGACGCACAAGCCGCGCCAGCCACGCTTGCAGGTGAAGCCAACGTTATGCAAAAGAATAATTAAATGTCACATGGCAATATGAAAAAATTACTAAAATCTTTTCCGCCCGCTTTGTATTTTATTTCCTCACTGGGGATCCTAATCTTTTTTTTCTTATATGATTTTCGTTTTTCAAATACCATTCACTCAATTCTATACGTTGTTTTTATGCTAGTTAATGTTCCAGTTGGCTTAGGGATATTTTTTTATACATATTCATATTGGAGAACGTATGAGCCAGGTCGCCCTCCAATATTTCCCGGTCTTAATTTTCTTTTAGAAAATTTATTATACGGAATATTTATTCTCTTGGGCTGTGTGCATTTAATATTACGTGGGTATGCAGTTGACTCAAGTTCATTGAGGGTATCTCCTTGAATATACTGGCTTTCTGACATTTTATGCGGTTTTAAAAAAAAGTTCCGAAAAACCTTGTTAAATCAATATATTAAAGTGAATTAGCTGGAGCGAAGTGCATACCCACGTAATATTATTTGTCTACCTCTTATTTATCTTCATCCTAAATGGTTTTTCTATTCCACAGCCTATAGAGCTTCAAAATCTCCGTGATTTAATAAGACAATAATTAATCCTATGCATTCTTTTGTTAATATTATTTGATGATATAAAAATTTCAGCATAGATACACCGAAACATAACCATGCCAATGCAGCGGTGCTGCAAAAAGCCGACGCCCGCTGATCGGCACCGTTACATGCCTATAAAAGAATAAATTATGAGAATTGCAGGCGTCGATTTAGCATGGAGAAGCCAAAAAAATCCTTCAGGTCTTTGTATAGGTAAAATCTCTGATGACGTAGTTAGAGTTACTGAAATATATCCCGCCATATATGGTGTTGCGAAAGTACTGGAGGTACTCCTTGGAGCTTCAGATTTATGTGGCATTGCAATAGATGCTCCTTTAATAATAAAGAATCAATCAGGGCAAAGGCTTTGCGAAAAAAACCTGAGCAAATTATATGGTTCAAGATGGGCCTCCTGTCATCCTTCGAACAAAACTTTGTACCCAAATGCTAAAAGCGTCGAGTTGTCCCGTAAATTAGAGCAGGAAGGCTTTTCACACTTGGGGAGCGAAAAGTGGCAAATAGAATGCTATCCACACCCAGCTATAATCGAAATGTTTGGTTTGGAAAAAAGTTTGCCATATAAAAAAGGAAGGGTGTTAGAAAAAAAAGATGGCCAAAAGCGATTAGCAAATTTTCTAAAAGCTCTATCTGGAAGTAAGATATTTAGGCTTTGTTTTAAAATTGATGTCCCTAATATTGACGATAAATATATTGATTCATTAAGGGGCAAACAATTGAAAAATAATGAAGATACTCTGGATTCTATCTTATGCCTTTATATTGCTGCTCTGTATCGACTTGGTATCAAAAGTACTACATTCGGTACTGTTGAAGCTGGTTATATTTATGTCCCCCAGCAGTATTGCATGTAACATTTGGGTGAACCAGACGGGGAAAATAGCGCCTTTATCGTTAAAGTTTGTTGGAGCGCAACGGCCTCCCGCCCGCTGGTTACCCAAGGTTATGGGCACAATGCCGTGCATAAGAATTTAAGATTGTTCAAAGGGCAAGATGCTAAAACCGTATTTGAAAAGAATCTATGAGATTGCTAATCTTGGAGACGCCAGGGAAGAAAGTTATTACTCTATTCTTGAAGGCTTGTTAAAGGAATATACAGATTCAGTTGGCAAGAGAAACATCCACATAACAACGCTGCCAAAGAAGACCGAAGCAGGAAATCCCGATTTTAGAATCTGGGATGGGCAACAACATATCGTTGGCTATATTGAAGCCAAGGCGCCAACAGTTGATAATTTAGATTTTATAGAAGCCTCGGAGCAATTAAAGCGATATCGGCATACCTTCCCGAATCTAATTTTAACCAATTTTTTTGAGTTTAGACTTTATCGTAATGGCAATTTGATAGATAAAGTTCTAATTGGCAGACCTTTTATTGTACATCAACTTAAAACCATCCCACCTGTTGAGAAGGAATCTGATTTCTTAGATCTTCTTGAAAAATTCTTCTCTTTCTCCCTTCCGAAAGTCTATAATGCCAAAACCCTGGCAATAGAATTAGCAAAAAGGACGCGTTTTCTGAAGGAAGAGGTCATTGCGGAGGAGTTAATAGAAGGAGGAACGGGGAAAGGTTTTATCTTAGGGTTCTATGAAGCATTCAGAAAATATCTTATAAGTGGTTTATCAAAAGAAGAGTTTGAGAACCTTTATTCACAGACCATCACTTACGGACTCTTTGCCGCCCGAACTCGATCAGAGAATGGATTTAATAGAAAACTTGCCTACGATAACATTCCTCATACCATCGGGATTTTAAGGGATGTTTTCAAGTTCATTTCATTTGGAGACTTACCGCAGCAGATGGAGTGTACTATTGACGATATTTCAGAAGTCTTAGCAGTTACTGATGTAAAGAATATCCTCCACCAGTATTTTCACGAAGGTAAGGGTAAAGACCCAATCGTTCATTTTTATGAAACTTTCCTTGCTGAATACGACCCAAAAACAAGAGAAAAGAGAGGTGTCTATTATACTCCAGAACCTGTTGTCTCTTATATTGTCCGTTCTCTCCATCATATTTTAAAAGAGCATTTCAATAGATCTGACGGATTTGCAAATGATTCAGTTACTGTTTTAGACCCTGCGGCCGGCACTCTTACCTTTTTAGCCGAAGCCGCCAAATTGGCGGTAGAAGAATTTGTCTCTAAATATGGCGAAGGGGGGAAAGAGAATTTTATAAAAGAACATGTCCTTGAGAATTTCTATGCCTTTGAGCTGATGATGGCACCTTATGCGATAGGTCATCTAAAGATGTCTTTTCTTTTGGAAGAACTTGGATATGGACTCCAAGAGGATGATAGATGTAAACTCTATCTCACTAATACCTTAGAGATGGAGGAACTTGCCCAGACCGAACTTCCGGGTATGTCTTCACTTTCTGAAGAATCCCATTTAGCAGGAAAAGTCAAAAAAGAACAGCCAATTCTGGTGATACTTGGAAATCCGCCTTATTCGGGAATATCCGCAAATTTGAGCGAAAAGGAAGTAACCATTACAAAGGGCCAAGGGTACGTAACCAATTATCAAATTCAAGATGATAAAGTTAATGGTTATTATAAACTGATCTCTCAAACAAAACAGGCAAGGCGAGAAATAAAAGTAAAGCAAAAAACCTGGATTGGTGAATTAATTGAACACTATAAGATCATAGATGGTCAATGGCTTAAAGAGAAAAATCCGAAGTGGTTGCAGGATGATTATGTCAAGTTCATCCGTTTTGCCCAGTGGAAGATAAACCAGGCAGGTGAGGGAGTTTTAGGATTTATCACCAATCACAGTTATTTGGATAATCCAACCTTTAGAGGTATGCGGCAATCTCTCATGAACAGCTTTAACGAAATTTATATCCTAGATTTACATGGTAATAGCCTGAAAAAAGAGAAATGCCCAGACCTGCCTGCGCCGCGTCCTGATTTATTTTGGGTATATGTACTAAAGTGTAAAGATGATAGTTTCTATATTGGACAGACTGATGATATTAAACGTAGAATTGATGACCACAAAAAAGGAAAGGTGTCCTGGACAAAATCAAAATTGCCAATAGAAATAATCCTTTTAGAAGAATATAGCAGTAGAAAAGAAGCTGTTAATCGAGAAAAGAACTTGAAAACAGGTTGTGGAAGAAAATGGTTAAAAAGGGAATACACTGAAGGCCATCTCACGGCGCGGCAGGCAGGTGGCTCAAAAGATGAAAATGTCTTTGATATCCAGCAAGGGGTAGCCATTGCCCTTTTCATTAAAAAGCGAGAAGAACAAAAAGAAACTAAGATTCACCACTCAGAGATTTGGGGATTGAGAGAAAATAAAAGAGATTGGCTTTTTAAGAATGATGTAAAAACAACAAGTTGGCGAGAGCTATCACCGAAATCTGAATTTTATCTTCTTATTCACCGAGATGAAAGCCTTTTAGAAAGTTATGAAAAATACCCTAAAATAACCGAAGTGATTCCCCTTAACGGTGTTGGAATGACAACAGCCAGAGACAGGTTTGTCATAGATAGAGATAAAAACACGCTGGCGAATAAAATACGTCTTTTCAAAAATAGTAAATATTCTGATGACGATCTTCATACATTTTTCCAAATAAAAAGAAAGAAAGGTTGGAGTATAAGAAAAGCCTGGAATATGCTTCAATCAATTTCTGATTCAGATTTAAATAAATTTGTCCTACCAGTTCTATACCGCCCCTTTGATGTCCAATGGATTTTTTACCACGATTCTGTTGTTTGGAGAACTGTTAAGAGGGTTATGTGCCATATGATGGAGGATAATTTGGGATTAATTACTAATCGTCAGGTGAATGGTGAATTCAGGCACATACTTTGTTCAAGTATGATTATTGATGACTGTACTGTCTCCTCAGAAACAAGAGAGCGGTCGTACCTCTTTCCCCTCTACATTTACCCAGACACGGGCAACTCCCCAAACCACGTTGGAGGAACTAATAGAACAATGATGATGATATTTGAACCATCAGAAGCGTATCGCACTAAAAAGCCAAATATAAATCAAGCCTTTATCGATTTCTTAACAAAAACTTATGCTAAGATGGCGAAACCGGAGAAAATTTTCTATTACATCTATGCTGTCCTTTATTCAAATACTTATCGAACAAAATACGCGGACTTCCTAAAGATTGATTTTCCAAGGATCCCTTTTACCAAAGACTACAAACTCTTTAGCAAGATGGCTGAATATGGCCAAAGTCTCGTTGATTTACATTTACTTAAATCTGTAGAAATTGACCAACCCATTGCCAAGTTTCAGGGCAAAGGTGATGAGCGAGTTGACAAATTGAGATATGATGAAAAAGAAAAGCGTGTATATATCAATGAAAGACAGTATTTTGAGGGAGCTAGAAAAGAGATCTGGGAATATCAAATTGGCGGTTATCAGGTTTGCAACAAATGGCTGAAAGATCGAAAGAAAAAATTGTTATCGCTTGATGATATTAAACATTACTGCAAGATTGTAACATCCCTTCAAAAGACAATTGAAATCCAGAAAGCGATTGATGATATCTACCCAGAAGTGGAAAAGGAGACCATAGAGATTGAAAATAGGTAAAAAATCATATCATTTGAGCAAGATCGTCACGGCACAGTGTATAATAGAATAAGAGGTTCGTTCACCTTGCAGACTCACTCAAATCCAGCTTTGTAGGTTTCTTTTATGCTGGAGACGTTATCGGAAATGCAATCTTCTAAAATTTTGGAGAAGTAAATGAACCAGGAAACTATACCTGATAATGCTGTTAATTTAGTGGCCCATCATATTAACGAAAGAAGTAATAAAAGTTATTCTATTCCTGTAATTGGCAATCCTGATAATCCAGAAACTCCACAAATATTTGAAATAATACCCTTTGACGAAATTGATAAAACAGATAGAAGCTTCTTTGCCATAGACGGAAGTTATAACAGTCAGCAATTCTATAATGGTGTCTCAATGGGTGTTTATAATGCAGGATATATTTGCTACAAGGGTGGAAGGCAGATCCGAATGAATGATACAGATGATCCTATTATGTTAGGGAAGGCATATTACCCACAAAATATACTTATAACAAATGAGGACCATTTGTTTGCAATTTATGATGAACTACTAAATTTAGAGCCCATAAGAAAATTAATAGAGTTCTTTCAGAATTCCCCGGAGAACATTTTTCCTTATAAAAGAGAGGTTGTTTGTTCAAATTTATCTACTCTTCTTTCTTTTGCTCAAGAAATTTTAGAATGGTCATTAGTATATGAAATTGCAAATCGTAGTGAAATAAGAAAAGATGATTTTATATTAAGAGATGGCACGTTACGTTCCCTAAACATTAAACAAAAGTACTTAGTAGAATTAGGGAAAATTTTACATGAAAAAGGAATAATAATTGTGGGAATAACTAAGAATTCTCCTGTCAAAATGGAATTGTCTTATACTTTGAGACAGATAGATAACTATCTTCAAGACCAATTGAAACCAACATATCCATTTACAGAAAAAGATTCAAAGAGACAAAAATTATGCTGTTGGTTTGAAGTCCCAGATAATGTTTTACTTGCTTCTTATGGTGGCAAAGGAACCTCTGCAATGTATGCAAAAAAGGATATAAAAGGTGGGAGAGGCTTTGGGTTATTTACTATTGCTCGCTTAGATTACGTAGAGAAACTACAAAATTATGACTGGTTCGTGGCTGATGTTAATATATTTGATGCCATTCCAGGTATAGAAAACGACAAAGGAGATAGAGATATGGATAAATTGAGCATGATGTTTAACGAACTTACAGCGCTTACACAAGAACATTATATACTTGGTTATCCGTACCCTTTAGTTGATGTTCATAATTTTGTCTCATTGAAGAGGGATTTTAAAGAAGAGATAATTAAAAGGGTGAAGTTTGCTCTTTATAAAGAGCAAAGAATGGATAATATTGAGATAGAGAATTTATTTTTGGATATTCATGAGAAATTTTAAGGAGGAGGTTGTCGTGTCAAAGAAAATTGATTTTGGCGTATTATATGGGCAAAAAACAACAGAAGATGCTTTGTTAATATATTCTTCTTATGAAGACGCAAAAGCAAGCCCAAGTACAGGAGATTTTATTGTACTAACTCCTAAAGATGAGAATAGTAGAAAATTTTTAGCGAGAGTAGAGGCAGAAATTTATGACGAAGACCCTATTTTTAAGTCCCAAGATAAAACACTGATTGCTGTACACTATGCAAGAATAGCTGAAAGAGAGTTGTCTGATAGGGACAAACAAAAAATGTTTAGTTATACTTATAAAGTTAGGTTACTTGGAACCTTTATTGATAAAGGCTCGTCTATAGAATTCACTACAGCGGCAAAAAAATTGCCAATTATATCTTATCATGCGAGACATCTAAAGCAAAACGAAGTGAAAGATATCTTGAATATTGGTAATGAGAATGGAGCAGAAATTGGTTATTTATGCATAGGGGAAGACATTTATAAGGATAAAGGAGATATTCTTTTTGATGTGCAAAAATTAAGAGA
>CAZSWT010000119.1:0-7353 GCA_964611035.1 uncultured Desulfobacteraceae bacterium | reverse complement strand
CCCCCCCCCCCCCCCCCCCCCCCCCCCCCCCCCCCCCCCCCCCCCCCCCCCAATCATATCTGATGTCAGATAGTCTGCTTGCTGGAGGGTAGTTCATTCCCCTATCCGCTATCCAATGATCTCAGGATCGTGTTGAATTGTGGCAGCTCGAACAGCAGTAAAAAATATCCCTTAAGAGCTTTAAGTTCAAAGATGATTTCTATTTCCACGACTAATGCTTTTTCACTCTTTTGAGCGAACGCTGTCATAATCTGACTTACTATTGCACCAAACATATCAAAGCTGAAACTTGGCACCTGCCCAATTGTCTTAACTTGCAGCTCGTTTGAAAGAACCGTAAGATAACTGCCGCAGACAATGTTACCCAGTTCTTTTAAAGCGGATTCATCAAGCCCAGTTAGTTTTCGCGTTGTCCCGGGTTCTCTTCTAACCAATAAATCGCTTAAGTTAAAAGCACTCTCCTTGGGAAATATCAGTAAAGCCGCTCCTGCAATCTCGCCTGTAACAGGTAGGTATACCCCGGCAACTATTTCTTCAGGAGCAATAATTGGGCTGAGTTCTCCTACATTTCTTATGTCTGCCATAGTAATGTTCATCTTAACTTGCCTACCAACCAGCTTGGATAGAGCGCCAGAGGCACTCAAAGCAGCTTTATTGTTTATCTCTTGTAATTTCTCCATATTCTCCTCCCTTGCAACCGCAAAAGCGCTAAGCTGGAAACGCGAAGTGCGATCATAGTTTGTTTACCAATCTTTTTATATCCAATTTCTTCTTCGCGAAATTTAATATTAAACCTAATCTTTTGTCTGTTGTCTTTAAATATGAAAGTAACTGTGCTTCATGAATCTCATTAATTTCCGAAACACTCTTTAGCTCTAATATTATTTCATTCTGTACCAGGAAATCTACACGCTGATCGCCCAAATATACGCCTTTATAATTGACCTTTATTCTTTTTTGTTCTTCAAAAGTAATCTTTGCCTCCTTGAATTCATAAGCCAAGGCCTTCTGATATATCTTCTCGACAAAACCCGGACCTAAAGCTTTGTGCACTTCGAGTGCTAAGCCAATAATTCTATTACTCAATTCATTTATTTCCTCTCTATTCACGCCCCAACCTCCTTTTTGCGCCCTTTGCGGTCACCTTCTTTGCGATCTCTGCGGTTGCACTCTTTGCATCATCGCCCTTCTCTGCGGTCTCTGCTGCTCTTTGCGCCCTTTGCGGTTGCACTCTTTGCGCCCTTTGCGGTCACCTTCTTTGCGATCTCTGCGGTTACAGTCTCTCCGTCATCTGCTGTTCTTTGCGCCCTTTGCGGTTGCACTCTCTTCGACAATATTAAGTTTGCTATATCCAATATTAACACCACCTCACCTGAACCGATTATGGTAAAGCCGGCAAAGTATAGATTCTCTCTTATCAGCCTATTCAGGGGTTTAAGAACTATCTCCTGTGTTGTCATAAGGGCATCAACCGCCAAACCGAGTTTTTCTTCCTCTTTCCTGACAATTACTATCGGCTGTCTATCAAAAGCTAAAGACGGTGTGCCAAACAACACATTTAATCTTGTTATAGGAATATTCTCTTCATTTAAAACGATGGCTTCGTAATTCAGCATTCCTTTTATGTCTTCTTTACTTACACTAACCAATCTCTCTATGCTTGCTAAGGGAATGGCATAAGTCCTGCCGCCGACCTCAACAAACAGAGTCTTGATGATGGCGAGGGTGAGAGGTATCTTTATTACAAATTTCGTCCCCTTTCCTATCTCAGATTCTACTTGGATAGAGCCTCCCAGGGATTCTATCTTTTCTTTAACTATATTTAAGCCAAAACCCCTCCCGGAGATCTCAGTAACCTCTTTATTGGTGCTCACACCAGAAAAGACTGAATCGATTACTTCTTCCTTAGTTGCTTTCGGGGATAGAATCCCTCGTTTTAGAGCCGATTCTTTTATCTGTTCAATATCCAATCCAACTCCATCATCAAAGATTTCGATGACGGCAAAATCTTTGGTTCTTGTGGCAGTTAATTTTATAGTCCCTTGAGGAGGCCTATCGGATTTGTTCCTTTCCTCAGGAGTCTCAATACCATGGTCAACAGCATTTCTTAAAAGATGTACCAAAGATTCTCCGATTTCGCCTACTACAGTCCTATCTAATTCTATATCACCACCTTGTATCTTGAGGCTCACCTCCTTTTTCTGAAGTTTGGCTAAGTCTCTAACCATCCGGGGGAACCTATTAAATACAAAGCCCATCGGCACCATTCTTGCCTGCATAACATTGTACTGCACATCTGCAATCAATCTACCCAGGTTATCCACAGCAGCAGATAGCTCAACGTTCTGGAGATCTTCCTTAATTCTATCGAGCCTCATGTTGGTGATTAATAGTTCCTCTGCTAAGTTCATAAGCAAATCGAGTCTTTCAACCTTGACTTCGATGCTTGTAATCTTCTCCACTGGGTCGGATTCGTCCGTGATTGGTGATTCGCGACTTGCGACTTCTGCCTCGTCGCCTGTAAATTTTGAAACATCTTCTAACCTCTGTACCAGTACTGTGGTGTCAAGCTCTTCCTTGCCTCTGGAGATTTCTTTTAAGATTGATTCCAAATCATCAAAAGATTGAAACAATATATCAACGCACTTTTCTATCTCTATCTTCTTGTTTCTTATCGCATCTAATACATCTTCTATCGCATGGCACAACTGAGCTGTTTTATCGTAATTCATGGTAGCGGCCATGCTCTTTAATGTGTGCGCCTCGCGAAATATATCACTCACCAGTTCTAACTCATTGGGGGACTTCTCCAGCTTAAGCAGGAAATTATTCATCGCTTCCACGTGTTCTTTTGCTTCGCTTAAGAAGGCGTCTTTATATTTTTCGAGATCTTGCACCAGCGTCGCCTCGCTCCTTGATGTATTTGTTAACCGCACACTCGCTGCGCTCGTTCGAGACGCCGAGAACGCAGAGGGAGATTAGTTTTTCCTGATCGGGAGATGACGATCAGGAAAAAAGCTCAGCCCTTCGGGCAATTTACATCCCGCCAAAGGCGGGACTGGCCGTTTTCATTTGCCGTCATCTCCCGGCAAATGAAAAAATGGATTTCTCTGCGCACTCTGTGCCTCAAGTGAGTGAAACGAACGGGCGGTGAATGTTCAGTTCTTTTAGGCTCAGATAAGAGCATAAATACATCCAATCTATTTTATGCCCCGTTTATTAAATCTGCCATCGCCCGAGCAATGCCAGAAGCAGGTAGCACTTTATCTGCGAAACCTGCGTCAATAACCACCTTGGGCATACCAAATATTAATGAAGACTCATCCTGGGCAATTGTTTTACCGCCGAATTCTTTAATTGCCTTCATCCCTTCTCGCCCATCCTGACCCATGCCTGTCAGGATAATTCCAATAACGTTTCCAGCATAAATTTTAGCCAGTGATCTCATTGTAATGTCTATTGACGGGCTCAGGGCGCTGGGCTCCTCCTCAGCTAAAGAAATAAATCGCTGGTCGTGATTTGTGAGCCCTGATTCATATTCCGGGGAACGGTTGGTGACTGTCATACGGAAGCCGCTGGGCGCAAAATACACATATCCTGCTTGGATAAGCTCATTATTTCCTGCAACCTTTACTGATAGTGGGCTATTCTGATTTAAATGTTCAGCCATACTTTGCGAAAAAAACCTGCTTGGCGCATGCTGAACAACAATGATTGCTGCGGGAAAATCAGAGGGAATGGACGGTAAAATTTCCTCCAGTGTCTGCAGCCCCCCAGTGGAGGCTCCAATAACTACGATTTTATTTATGCCAATTAACTTGCGTCTGGCTCTTTTCGGTTTCCTGGCGACGAGTGATTTGATTTTTGCAACATTGACCGTTGCGGCTGCCACAACTTGTTCTAAGAGCTGTTCTTCAACGGTACGTATATCCAGCGATAATTCACCCGAGGGCTTAAGCACAAAACCGACCGCCCCAGCATTAAGGCATTTTATAGTAATATCCGCGTCTGCTTTGCTATAGGCGGAAACTATGACTACCGGAGTTGGATATTGGCTCATAATATGCTTCAAAGTGGTCAAACCATCCCAGCCAGGCATTACCAAATCCAGCGTGATACAATCGGGTTTTATTTCAGGTATTTTTTTCAAAGCTTCGGCTCCGTTTTTGGCAGTGTCAATTACTTCAATCCGCCGATCAGAATCGAGCATATCTGATACTAACGTTCTCATAAATAAAGAGTCATCGACCACGAGGACTTTTATAGGCATAATACCCCAAAAATGAATTGTTGATTGATGATTGGCGATTGACTATTGATGGAAGTCGCTCCGCTCCGCTGTTTTGATTGGAATTGTCGTGCTAAAATTGGCAGAATTCCTTAAATATTTCAATTGTCAATCTTCAATATTCAATTACTAAGACATTTCTCCACTGTCTCGGCAACCAGCTTCTCGTCAAAGGGCTTAACAATGAAATCTTTGGCCCCGAGTTCTTTACATCGCTTTATTATCGCATCGTCGCCAACAGCCGTAATCATTACTACTTGTGCCCCACGATTAGTCTTCATGGTCTCCTGAAGAACCCGTATGCCTTCCTCTTCGCCTGCCGGCATAATTATATCCAGTAAGACTAAATCCGGTTTTTCTTTCTTAACTTGATCCAGGGCCGCGGCTCCTGAGTCAGCCTCCACTATTTTATATTTGGATAAAATAGACTTTAATATTCCCCGCATAAACGCTGAATCATCTACAATTAGAATCTTTTTCATATTCGGCTCCTTTGTGAGATACACAGATTAACACAGACATCCGCGGTTTCTTATCCGTGGTTGCCTGTTTCCGTCCCCACCTGCTCTTCATTATCTTGACCCCCTTCTGCAATCACGGACTCTATCTCGTCCACGGTTTCTTCCTCTGTCAGTTGGGGTCTCACGACCGTCTCATCCCTGGTCCATGGTCCTTCGCTCTCGCCAACTGCACGATGCTTTCTGGAAAGCTCACTCAATCTGGCAAGTTCTTCCTCTGAAAGGACCTTGGTTAAATCGAGCATAATGATCAGACGATTTTCAAGCGTTATCATCCCGCTGACATATGTTCTGTCTATTCTTGTTACCAGATCTGGGGTACGTTTGATCTCTCTTCCTGGTATTCTTAACACCTCTGTAACTTCATCAACCATAAGTCCGAAAAGATTCTTTTCCTGCTCTGTTATTACTATATGCTTTGATTCAGCTTCTTTTTTCACAGGCAAGAAAAAACGCGCTTTAAGGTCTATCACTACTCCGATTTCACCCCTTATATTGGTTACACCTTTAATAAACTCGGGAGAATCCGGTATCGGGGTAATGACTCCTGCCATTACGATCTCTCTAACCTGACTTATCTCAGCGCTGAATTCTTCGTCTCCTAAGTTAAAGACAATTAACTGAATAATCTTTCCCCCTTCATCCGTGGCTCCTACCCCGTAACTCGAGGCTTGTGTTTTTTCCTGCATATTTTTGCCCTCCGTTTTTTTCCTCTCCAGGCTTGCCTGTCTGCCTGCAGGCCATACTTGTCGTTCCCGCGCAGAGCGTAGAAACCAGAATAACTGTCATTGCGAGCCGTAGCGAAGCAATCTCTAACCGGTGGATAAAACTGTGATTGCGGAGCCTGTTCCGAGGCTGTTTTGAGATTGCTTCGGGTTTCACCCCTCGCAATGACAGGCGAGGAATCTCGCTCCTCGCCCTGTTAAATGCCATAAAAATTGATCATCTTTCTGGTTGAGATGCAAATGTTCTAATCTTAGGTTTTATTTCAAATTATATGACTCCTATTTAACGGGGCGAGCAATGACATCTTGTGAGCCTAGCAAAATTCGGGTTCAATTCCTAAATTCCTCAATTTTTACCCCGCCTGCCCCGTAGGTCAGAATGATCGTACTGGGGTGAAATGTTTACCCCGTTAAATGCCTTTGCATTGATATTTAACTGGGGCCTTTGTCTTTTCTATTTAACTGGGGCCGCAATCCATGAATTCCGGCTTGCCCGGGTTAAGCAGCTATTTTAAACGCTATTAGTGCAGTTCTTAATTCCTCTGCCAGAGTCGATAAATTTTGGGCTGATGTGGACATCTGCTGCATAGCCGCTGTCTGCTGCTGAATAGATGTAGCCATCTGTCCTGCTCCCACAGCAGCCTGCTCTGATGTGGCAGCTATCTCCTCTACAGTCTTTGCTACGCCTTGCGCGCCTGCGGCCTGTTCGTCAGTTGCCGATGAGATTTCCTGGGCTTTGGCTGTGATCTCCTGGGTTCCCACGCCGATCTGCTCCAACATGGATAGCGCCTCATTGACGATGTTAGCACCCTCAGAAACTTGCTCCGATCCAGTGGTCATACTATCAACTACCTCGGTTGTTGATTCTCCTATAACATTCACCATTCCCTCAATCTGCACAGCCGCTTGTTTAGTTCCTTCAGCCAGCTTCCTAATTTCATCTGCTACAACCGCAAAACCTCTTCCTGCCTCTCCTGCACGAGCAGCTTCAATGGCGGCGTTCAGAGCCAGCAGGTTTGTCTGGTCGGCAATATCCCTGGTAGTACCCACTATTACAGCTATTTCTTTAGTTCTTTTATCCAATTCTTTAATTGTCACGGTGTTGCCCTTTACAATCTCGTCTATGTTTTGTAATCTATTTGCTGCTTGCTTGCCCGACTCAGTGCCCCTTTGAGCAAGTTTAGCTGCTTCTTGAGTAACCTCAGACGCTGACTTTGCAGTGGCCGCACCCTGTTGTATGGACGTAGATAAGTTTGCCACAAGCTTGGTGCTTTCTTCCAATTTCTTGGATTGGTCCTTTGCGCCGGCCGCTATCTGCTGGGTTGACTGTGCTGCCTGCGACAATGCGGCATTTACCTGCGTTGATGAAGCAGCTACCTGGTTGGATCCGGTTGCTACTTTCTCGGAGGTATCTATTGACAGCCGAATAAGTGCTCCAAGGCCATCAAATGATTTGTTAAGGGCATCTCCCAAGGCTTTAATATCCCCTCTTGTCTCGATCTCCATTCTCTGTGAGATATCGCCTTCAGATAAGGCAAGGGCAAGTCTGATTACTTCCTGAACAGGGGTAGCAATCGAATCAATCAGGCTATTGAGTGTATCTACGATATCCTTCCAGCTACCTGCCACTCCTTCTACCTCTGCCCGTTCACTCAGTTTTCCCTCAGTGCCTGCTACTTGCGCGACTCTTGAGACTTCAGCAGCTAATCTATTCAAATTATCAACCATGTCGTTGAGAGTCTCCTTTAACTGAGCTATCTCTCCTGCTGCCTCAACCGTGATCTTCTGGGAGAGATCCCCCTGTGCCACGGCGGTGGTCACC
>CAZSWT010000118.1:0-7520 GCA_964611035.1 uncultured Desulfobacteraceae bacterium | reverse complement strand
ACGTATGATCGTAGGGAAGTAAATCAAAGATGTTGGTGGCAAACAGTGATCTTTGCTTAAACTCAATCGGATCTTTCTTGAAAGGAATTTGCATTGTGGCGCTCCCTTTTACTGTTAAAATCTTAAAAAGAAAAATACCACAAAGTATAGCAGTTGTCAACATCAAATATACTATATCTTGTTGTTATTGCTAGTAAATCATGTTTTTCTATCATTGTGTTTTCGTTGACTTAAGATTTAGACATGTGTATGTTTCAGAATACTATCGCAATTTTTTGAGGGAATAATGCTATTTTCGGACAGGCTCCTAGCCTGCACACTGCGAAGGGCCAACTCGCCATCGCTGGCAGGCCGTACCGTGTAGCCGGCCTTTCTTAGGATGTCCGACAGCAACTTGAGGTCGGACTGGGTATCGTCGACGATCAGAATATCCCCGGTTGAAGCGGGATTAATAGTGACGGTGCTCATGTGGATACACCTCCAGTTAAGGTAACCGTTCACGGGTTCAAAGGTTCAGAGATTCAAAGGTTGCATTCTCATCACCATACGTCATTTTTTAAACGTTTTGTACGGGATAATCGACCGCTTCCACATCCCTACAAATCTGGAACATGATATTTGGCAATTATGTAGCAAAACCAGCATGTTTTACAAGGACTTCTGGTCTTCAATTTTGTCCTCTAACCCTGAATCCCGATTTCATCGGGAAACCCCTGGCCCAGACATGGCTTCCCTGTCCCATTGCGTAGAAACTCTAGGCGTAGCATTCAGTGCGGTCGTGCAAGGAATGCACATCAAGTCGCGCCAGGGCAGGCCTGAACCTATGAACGTTTACCATGTATGGTATCCAAAATCGAAAGCATTTCTCTGTACTGCAAGTTTTCTACCATGCAGCGCAAACACTCGCCTAGTTCGTGATTATGATCGCTAATCATTCCGGCCACCTTAAGGCAGCTCTGATCATCCAACAGCACTGCGGCCTCCCGCAACTTTTCGATCAAATCCGGAGACAGCTTCTTTAGTTGCGCCACATCCAGCTCGTCCTCCTCGGTGGTAGCAGGCTGTGCTTGTTCATCGGCGTACAGGAAGCGCACACCCAGATGTTTCGCCAGGGCGTCAAAAATCTCCGTATCCCGGTAGGGCTTCCGTATGAAATCATCACAACCCGCCTCCAAAATCTCGCGCCGCTCCTCTTCCAGAGCATGGGCCGTAAGGGCGACGATCTTGGTATGGGCGCCGTCATCACTTTCCCTTATGCGTCGGGCCGCTTCCAGCCCGTTCATTACCGGCATGCGGATGTCCATCCAGATCAGGTGGGGGTGCCACTGTTCGAACAGCGCCATCGCCTCCTCTCCGTTGACCGCCTCGCGAATATCAAAGCCCAGGGGCTCAAGCAGCTTCTTTAGGAGCAGGCGATTCTCCGGCTGGTCTTCGGTAATGAGGAGGCGGTAGTGTTGTTGCCCCTTTGCTAGCCCTGTAACGCGTTTGTGCTCCAGCTCGGTTATACTATCCTTTGATGGCGGAATGGCCTCTACCGGCATCTCGAAGTGAAATACCGAGCCTTTGCCCGGTTCGCTCGTAACTCCGATTTGCCCGCCCATGAATTCAACGTACTGCTTGCATATGGTCAGCCCCAATCCAGTTCCGGTTTCTGCAAGCGGCTTGCCAATCTTTTGCTCGAAGGGGGAGAAGATAATCTCCCTATCCTCCTCGCGAATGCCGATGCCGGTATCCTCCACCTCGAAACGCACGTGGGTCAAGTGCGGCGACTCCTGTTTTGCGACCTCGGCCCGGAGACACACCCCACCGCTCTCGGTGAACTTGATGGCATTTCCGATCAGATTAATCAGCACCTGGCGCAGCTTGCCCGAGTCAACTGTGATAGTGCTGGGGAGATCCGGGGACTGCTCAATGGTGAAGCTCAGCCCTTTCTGCTCTACTCGTACAGACATTAATGATTCGATTTCACGCAGGACCATGTCCAGATTGATAGTGGCATCCTCCCTCACCATATGACCGGCCTCGATCTTGGAGATGTCCAGCACATTGTTGATCAGATTCAACAGGTGTTCGCCGCTGTTGGAAATGATGTCCAAATGTTCCCTCTGCTCCGCAGTAGTGTCCGGGTGATTACTTATCAGCTTTGAGAATCCGAGGATAGCATTGAGTGGCGTGCGCAGTTCGTGGCTCATGTTGGCAAGGAATACGCTTTTGGCCCGGTTGGCCGATTCGGCCTGCTCCTTTGCCTCTGTGGCTCGTGTCCGGGCGCGATGCATCGCCTCGCTTATGCCGGAGACAATCATGCAGTTCACGAAGAAGACAGCCATGCCCAGGTAATCACCGGGATCATCGACGAAGGGTTGGCCAGTGGGCGCCCAGAATATAACTACAAGAACCGAGAGAACCGCCGACAGCAAGCCGGCGTTAAATCCCCCATAGAGAGCGGCGGCCATCACGGCCGGATAGAACGTCACGTAGGGAATACGCAATCCCAGACCGCCCAGCGGCCATATCCGCAGGCCCATGCCCACAGCAATAAGGCCTATAGCAACGACATAGCGCAGCCAAAGACGTTTAGATTTTTTCTGTAGATCCATACGTAAATGATCCCTCCCCGAGAAATAGTAGGGTCAAACCTCGACTATTGACTAATATTTCGATACATTATGCCTATTCGATCAGATAATTGTTTATCCTTTTCTTTTCTGAATTCGTTCATGAGTAAGGTCATTAGAATCAAACCTCGACAGGCTCTATTGCCCAAATAACCATGGTAAACATTTTTTTATTGGTTGCCGCTAGTTGAACCCGTTTACCCCGACTGCAGAAAGCCACGGCTTTAACCGTGGATGAATGCGCTGACGGTCGGGATGTCGTGCCACAAAGTCCCGCCGTTCGCAAAGCGAATCGGCGAAACTAAGTGGTGCCACGGGTCGTTCGACCTGGAGGCCTTTCGGCCCTGAGCTCAAGGCCGAAGGGCTCTCGACAGGCTTGCCAGCCAGAAGTAAGGCGGGCTTGCCCGTGGGGCTCCACATTAACGAATTCTGCGTTGTTGCCGGAAGTCTTTCAGATCATATCCAGCCCCTTTTCCCATGGGATGGCCTGACAATCTTTGAGCCTCAATGGTTCGGATATGTTCGCCACGATAATTCCTTCTGAAGCCAAATCCCCGGCCAAAGCCCGCCACCTGTTTAGGGATTCAGCATGGGCAGGAAATAGGGTGGACGTCGCTTTGATCTCTATGGGATAAAGCCTGCCATTTCGGTCCGCAATGAGGTCAACCTCTACTCCTGCCTTTGAACGCCAGTAATACAATTCGGGTCTTTCTCCCCTGTGATAGAAGGCCTTAATCCATTCAGATACGACCATGGTTTCAAAAAGAGGGCCAATCATAGGCCCTTGCAACGTGGGTTCGCTTGCATGAAGTCCGAGTAGATAGGTTGCTACTCCAGTATCGATAAAATATAATTTTGGGCTTTTTATGAGCCGTTTACCCAGGTTATTGAAATGAGGTGGCAGAAGATATATCTGATAACTGGCTTCAAGGACACTCAGCCACTTTTTGACTGTAGGGACACTCATACCCACATCCCTCGCCAGTTCCGACATGTTAAGGATCTGACCGGTTCTGGCAGCACATAGCCTTAAGAACCGATTAAAGGTATTGAGGTCACCCACATTTACAATCTGGCGGACATCTCTTTCCAGATACGTCTGGATGTAGCCCGCACACCAAAGTTGCCGGTCAACATCCCTGTTCGCCCTGATTTCAGGATACGCCCCCCGAAGCAGCCAATCATCCAGCGCAAAAGATGGGGTCTTAGGCCTTACTTTTTTTGTTTTCTCAGTGTCGAGGAAGATATTTTCAAGGATGATATCAATGCTCAACTTTCTGTTTCCAAAGCCATGGCTTTCACCCAGAGAAAAAGGCAAAAGGGAGAGGACTGCAACTCTGCCGGATAGAGATTGACTGACACCCTGCATGAGAGCAAAATTTTGGGAACCTGATAGGAGCCATTGGCCAGGTGTGCGGTCCTCATCGACGGATGATTTTATATAGTGGAGCAATTCGGGGGTATACTGTATTTCATCCAGGATTATAGGGGGTGGATTTGCCTTCAGGAAACCAATAGGGTCCTCTTGGACCCTCGCCCGAATATCCGGATTTTCTAGTGAGACAAACTGATGGGTCCTGGCAAATCTTTCGGTCAAAAGGGTGGTCTTTCCTGACTGTCTGGGCCCGGTTATGAGCACAGCCGGAAAGGTTTTCATGGCCTTTTTGATCGTGGTCTCTAAAGTTCTGGGGAGCATGGGATTATTTTATATCATGGATAAATTTTAATTTCAAGTTTAAATTTGGTCAATTCTTATTTTTCCAAACCATAAAACAAAGCCCTTCATTTCATAAATTCAATTACAAACCTATTTAGACTTTGGCTAAGTTCTCTTCAACCTGCCCTCGGACATAAACTTGGATCTAATGGATCACAGGGTTTAAGACAGTTGATCCGAGCAAATTCATTACACTATCGCACTGCGTATGCGAATCAAAGCACGGAGCAATCCTTGTGAACAGCATAGATTGCTTTCTGTGTAGGGTATGCAAAAATCATGCACCATTTTAACGTAGGAATATGTGCTTAGATTTTAACTGGTTAGCTCAACAGAAGGGACACCTCATCTAAATTGTATGGAATGTGTTCTATGGAATCAATTATCCTATTATTAGGAATTAATTCCAGCCTTTATCCAGAATGACCACCCAACATTCGGCTCTTTAAGGACAGAAAAGGCCTCTGTTACTGCTGCGTTCTGAACTCTATCCGAAACTTCGTCCCCTCGCTCCTGTCCAGTGTGATGGTGCCATCGAGCTGTTCTACCAGGCTGATGACCAGCTGCATGCCCAGGGTCGTGGTATTCCTGAAATCAATCTCCTTTGGAAAGCCGATACCTGTATCACTGACCGTGAGGATGAGGTGGTCGTTTGTGGATGGGGTCATGGACACGGTAATGGTGCCGTCTTGTTCTTTTGGAAAGGCATGCTTTAAGGCATTTGTCACCAGCTCATTAATGATTAATCCGCAGGGAATGGCAGTGGTGATAGTAAGGAAGATATCGGTGATGGCGATATTCATACTCACACGGGATGATGCTGTGCTATAGGTGGTAATGAGCTGGTGTGTAAGGGAGTGTATATAGGAGGCAATGTCAATGTGTGAGAGATCCTCAGAGGTGTAGAGATTCTCATGGATCAGTGCCATTGACCTGACACGGTTCTGGCTTTCTTGAAACATCGCAAGGGAGTCTTTGTCTGTGATGTGCTGTGATTGGAGATTGAGCAGGCTTGCAATGACCTGAAGGTTATTCTTTACTCTATGGTGGATCTCCTTTAAGAGCACCTCTTTTTCTTTGAGGGAGGCGGTGAGTTTGTCTTGGGCCTGTTTGCGGGCGGTGATGTCGCGGGCGACACCAATAACAGCAGTTGCTTTGTCGTTGGCATCCCGTAGAAAACTTGCCGTGACTTCGGTCCAAACAGTGGAGCCATCCTTGCGATACTGTTCCACTTCCAGTGTTCGGCTCCTTGATGGATCTGCCTTTTCGCTCTGCTCCCCTGCCATTTCCTCCTTTAAAACATCCATCATCGACTTCAGGGATTGAGGGGTAAGAAAATCCTGTACAGGACGATTCATCACCTCATTGTCAGTGTAGCCCAGAACTTTCTTAACAGAAGGGCTGCCGTAGGTAACGCGTAAGGAGGAGAGATCCATTACCCAAATATTATCTGTGACATTATCTGCGAGCAGGCGGTATTTCTCCTCGCTTTCCCTTAGCAAATCATCTGCCTTTTTGCGCTTTTCTTCCAGTTCTATATTGTGCAGGGCAAAGGCAATGTCTATAGCTACCTCTTGGAACAAAGATTGCTCTTCCTCATCAGAGAGGAAATCTATGGGGGTGGAGGTAGATGCTATTCCGTAAATCTTTCCATCATGTTCGAGCCTAACAGTCATCGCCCCTCTCCCACCGTATTGACCCGACAGGGGACAATCAGTGCAGGAGGAGGGTGGGTCTTGGGTGATCACCACCCCTGCGTGTCTGAGCGCCTTCTTTCCGCAGTCAGTCAACGTGCCAGCCTTCAACCAATCAACCATTGGCAAAAAATCCTTGCCCAAACCGGATTCAGCGGTTGTCACCAAATCCCTATTCGCATCCAATAGAGCGATCCATGCGTTATAATAACCACGAGTTTGCGTAAGATTGTCACACGCACCTTTCAGCAACCTGTCACGGTCTTTTTCTTTTGTGATGAGCTGATTGACGTTTCGGATGGCACGAAGCACCTGGCTTAAGTGTTTAATTCTTTTCCCTGCTCTCTTGCGCTCAGTGATATGTCCTAATCGCTCTGCAATCATAGTGAGCAATTTCCTTTCTTCTTCCAGAAAAGGCTCCTTATCTTTTTTTACTCTTTCCTCCAGGCAATAGACTTCCAAGGTGCCAATGGTCTTGCCATGGGCTCTGATCTCCATGGCCTGCTTCCAGGTGGTTTCTCTGAAGTTTTCTGTTCCGAACTCTTTGCCCTCTAAGATAATTCGTGCGCAGGTGATCTCTGGATACTGCCAGGCGGAAGGAATGAAATTGACTACTCCTTGAAGGATCTCCTCAAGTGAGATATCCGGTTTTTCGATAAGCGTGGAGATGCCATAGAGGCAATCCAGTTCTTTGGCCCGCTCGCCCAGATTATATGCCTGGTTCTGTATCACTTCTTCCGTCTTCTTATGCTTAGCGACTTCCTTTTTTAACTCCTTAACCCTTTGCTCTAATTCTTCATAGGTTGGTTTTGTGGTCATGAGAACATCCTCCACTTACACTTACCATAAAAAAACAGTAAGGGTCAAACCTCGACTATGGACTAATATTTCGATAAATCGTGTCTATTCGTTCAGATAATTGCCTGCCTTTTATTATTTTTTTCTGAATTCGCTCATGAGCATGCGCTACTGCTCCTCACGTTTCACCAGCTCTTTTTCTCCCCGCTTACGTTTAACCACTTCTCTCTCTGCTTCTTTGACCCTTTGTTCCAGTTGTTCATAGGGTGGTTTTTTGCCCATTAGAAAATCCCCCGGGTTGATAACGTTGCTTCACGATGTTATTCAAGGTTTACAATAATTGCCAAATAAAAGCCCTGTCAGATTCGCCAGTGAAACTTATAGGATTATGCACTTTCCAGGATGTCATCGGGAGTAACGGGCTTCTCGTTGAACGGTCACAGGTTAGAAGTGGGAAATGAAATAGAGATAGAGAGCAAGTGTTGCGCCATTTGACAACCTGTCGAGAGCCCCTCGGTCTTGAGCTCAGGGCCGAAAGGCCTCAAGGTCGAACGACCAAACATCTTCAATCTCTGTAGCGGCATAGTATTGTTGGCTATCGTGTTTGATTTAAACATAAAAGCCACCATAAGGCAAGGGTTTGTTAGAGGTTTGACCCCGATTTTTTGAGAGCCCTCACAATGGTACTGTGCAGTT
>CAZSWT010000117.1:0-7579 GCA_964611035.1 uncultured Desulfobacteraceae bacterium | reverse complement strand
GCTCCTCTGTCTTTTGCAGGGCCTCTTCACCTGAGAAGGCAATGGCAGGGACATCGTAGCCTAAGCCCTTTAACGTACCTTTAATATCAGCGGCCACAATGGCCTCATCTTCAACAATCAGTATCCGTGCTGGTGCCATTTTCTACATCCCTTCTCTTATACTGTAACCCCCCCCCTGAAGGTGATGGTAAAGGTGGTTCCCTCGCTCCTGTCCAGGGTGATGGTGCCATCGAGCTGTTCTACCAGGCTGGTGACCAGCTGCATGCCCAGGGTCGTGGTATTCCTGAAATCGATTCCTTCTGGAAAGCCGATACCCGTATCACTGACCGTGAGGATGAGGCTGTCTGTATCGGACGGGGTCATGGACACGGTAATGGTGCCTTTTTGTTGGTGTGGAAAGGCATGCTTTAAGGCATTTGTCACCATCTCGTTGATGATTAACCCACAGGGAATGGCAGTGGTGATAGTAAGGAAGATATCGTTGATGGCGATAGTGACCTTGATGGCATTACTGACTGTGTAGGTACTGAACAAAGAGGTTGTCAAGTCTTGGATGTATGCGGCAATGTCAATGTGTGAGAAATCCTCAGAGGTGTAGAGCTTCTCATGGATCAGTGCCATTGCCCTGATGCGGTTTTGGCTTTCTTGAAACATCTCAAGGGAGTCTTTGTCTGTGATGTGCTGTGATTGGAGATTGAGCAGACTTGATATAACCTGGAGGTTATTTTTTACCCGGTGGTGGATTTCCTTTAAGAGTACCTCTTTTTCCTTGAGGGAGGCGGTGAGTTTTTCTTGAGCCTGTTTGCGTGCGGTGATGTCGCGGGACACGCCCATGACGCCCTGCACATCACCATGTGTATCGAGCAGTGTGGAGGCAGAGAGAAAACTGGGAAAGACCTCGCCGTTCTTTCGCCTGTTGAGAATTTCCCTCGTACACTGGCTGTTATCCACGGCAGTCTTGTGGACCTCCAGTCCTTCATTCGGATCTGCATAAAGAATATCCACCATGGTGCCCACAATGTCCTCCCTGCGATAGCCAAAGGTTCTCTCTGCCGCTTTGTTGAACTCGACAATGCGCCGATTCATATCCACTGCAATGATCATATCAAGGGAGCTGTCAATAATATTCCTTGTATAGTCTTGCGATGCCTTCAAGGCCTCCTCGGCTCTCTTGCGCTCGCTGATATCCCTGATAATGTTTAGGGTCGCCTCTCTTTTTTCCCATGTGGTCTTTACAGCATTGCTCTCTACCCAGAGAGACTCTCCGCTTTTTCTCAACGCTCGGAAGGAAAAGATATTTGTGAAGTCCTCGCTCTTATAACTTTCTGCCACCATATCACGATCTTCAGGATGGACCATCTCGAGAAAGGACATATCCTTAAGCTCTTCCTGAGGGTAGCCGGTTAATTCCACCGTCTTAGTATTTGCAAACTTCAGCTTCCCATCTTGAACCACAACGATCGCGTCATTGGAGTTTTCAACAATATCCCTGTACTTGACCTGGGACTCCCTCAACTGATGGGTCCTCTCATGGAATTCCTTTTCCAATTGAAGAATTCGCTCTTCCAGTTCTTTTTCTCTAAATTTTTTCTGAGAGGCGAAGTCCCGCTTCAGGAGGGCGTTTTGGATACCATTCAGGATATCGATCCTCTTAAATGGCTTTAGAATGTAATCAAAGGCCCCATGATAGCTGACGGCCTGTTTTAAGGTCTCGAGGTCTGCGTAACCAGTCATCATCAAGACCTCTATGCCCTGATCTATCTTTTTTATTTCCTTCAGGGCCTCAATTCCATCCATGACGGGCATCTTGATGTCCAGAATAGCCAGATCTATGGGGTTGATCTTTATAGCCTCCACGGCCTCTTTCCCATTGGACGTCAGAAAGACCCTATAGCCCTCACGTTGAATCATTTCCTTAAGTATATCGAGGATTACCTGATCATCATCGGCAATTAGTATGTTTTTTTTCGGCATGCTTTCTTTCTCCTGAAGCACTCCATTGTTAAAATGTGAGTAGTTACGAATGTAATATATTTATCTTACTATGGCTTTCTTTCCTGCCCTTGGCATACATAAATAGTATTAAACGTTATCTAAACTATTAAAAAATAGAACCGTTCCATTTTCTCGAGCCGTTCTATTCTTTTAACCGGCGGCTGATGTGAATAGTTGAACCATGAAAAAATTGGATAGGGCACTAAATTCGCCAGGTTGTCAGCACTACGTTTTATAATGGCATCTTTCATTCGGTCAACAGCCACTTCCAGGCAGGAACGATATTGAGGCGCTTATCGGACATATCTTCATCCAACCATGTGACAATGGTACCCCGGCTTAGCCCCAGTTCTTGCATGGCCGACAACAGAGCGCTGACTTCCCTTTTCTGCGTAACCGGATCATGAATATCCCAGCAGACCTGGATAAGCCGACGCTCGCTTCTATCTTCCGCGGCCAGCACAAAATCAACCTCGGCCCCGTTTTTCGTGACATAATACTCAGGCGCAAGTCCCTGCCTGCGAAAATGCATGAAGACAAGATTCTCAAGTAATGCTCCCCGATCATCCGTTATATGGAGAGACATAGCTTCCAGAAGCCCCGGATCAATAACATAGACTTTCTTCGGATTAACCCGGCGGGCTTTTTCTGAGCGGGAATGTAATGGCACCTGGTAGAAAAGAAAGGTGTCCGTGAGGTGGTCCATGTAGCCATATAGATTATTTTTTGTGCAGGCAACACCTTGACTTTTTAGTGAGTTATAGAATTTGTTTATGCTAAAACGCGTTGCTGGAGCGTTTATAATATGCCGAATAAGAGCCCTAAGAGCCACGGTGTTGCTGATAGAGTATCGCTCTACCACATCACGCAGGATCACGACATCCAGATAGTTTTGGAGCACCTCGCGCCTTAGCTCATCATCAAAGGTTTGCACTTCGGGGAATCCTCCTATCTTGAGATACTGACCAATGAGATTTTGCAGCATCGCTCTTGTTTTGGAACCGAATCGCCGTACTGATTTCGGGGTAACCTTTTTATAGTATAAGAACTCTTTGAAACTGAATGGGAATATCTCTGTGGTGAGCGACCTGCCCCGTAAACTGGTAGCTATTTCTTTGCTGAGGAGCCTTGATGATGAACCGGTCACGCAGACCGATAATTGTTCGGTATCCAGCACTCGTCGGACGAACTTGTCCCAACCTTCGATACGATGTACCTCATCAAGAAACAAATAACACTGCTGACTTTTGAACGCAGGAAATTTGCGGTAGTATGTCTCCAATACAGATTGGAAGTCCTGGGCAGAAAATGGGAGCAGGCGCTCATCCTCGAAGTTCAGATAGAGCAGCCGCTCCTTCTCAAGTCCTTTTTCCAGTAATTCCTGCATTTGCTGATAACAAAACCATGTCTTGCCAGACCGCCTCATGCCGATCACGACGTTGGCTTTGCCCAATACCCATGCCATTGACTGAGGGCGCGACATGAGTTCAGGTAGTCCACGCTCATGGAAATCGTCGATGAGAAGATCCAGGATATTTTTCATTCGGCCACTCTATCTTTTCCTAAGAGATAGGTCAACAAAATTCTATCTCTTTTTTAGAGAAGCTTATTATGTAATGAGGGTCAAACCTCTACAGGCTGCTGCCAAAATAACCCTGGGAACCACTTTTATGTTGGTTGGTTCGCTGGTTGAGCCCGTTTACATTAACGAATTATAGGTTTTCGCTAGAAGCGTTTCAGACTGCGTATGCGAATCAAAGCACGTAGCAATCCTTGTGAACAGCATAGAGTGCTTTCTGTATAGGGTATGCAAAAATCATGCATCATTTTAACGTAGGAATATGTGCTTAGATTTTAACTGGTTAGCTCAACAGAAGGGAAAACTCATCTAAAATGTATGGAATGTGTTCTATAGAGAGATATCCCTTATTATGGGGTATCATTTCCAGTTTTTTTCCGTAATGTCTTCCCATGATTTGGCTCTTTAAGGCCAGAAAAGGCCTCTGTTACTCCTGCGTCCTGAACTCTATCCGAAACCTCGTCCCTATATTTCCCACTCATAGTGCCCTTTAGAAGCTTCGATCATAACTCTCTGATATAACCCGCATCTTTCATGCCAATATAGGAGCATTCCCTCTATTGTGTTATCCATTTGAATTCATTGCGATATCCGAACGAAGGATATAGTGAAAAGATACATTGGGGAATAAATTGTATAGCATTGCTGCCAGTAAACTATGGCACGAGTTCCATAGGGATACCAAGTAATCAAACCATCAACTCCTTTTGTCTTACCTCTATTTACTGTCTGGCACCTGGTAGTAAGATCTCCACAATGCGCCAGGACCAACGATCTCTTGTTGTTCATCCAATTAATTGAGTGCCAGAATGGATATTTTTAAGAGTGGGTTTAAACAAATTGCCAGGTATTAGCTAATGTTGGAAAGAATTATTAAGAAGATTAAAAAGAATCTCAATATTTAGGAGTGCAGATTGCTAACACTATTGGAAAGATTTTAGGGGGCGTTATGGGTTATCACTAAATAGCAGTAATCGATAGTCATAACGACACGCATCACCAGTCGCCGTGCGGAAGAGCTACAAAAAATGAGACAGAGTTTGTTGCCAAATGGAAAACCCATGCGACAGGGCTGTAACGGCAGTCTGGTGCATGCGCTGGTTGGGCAGTTTTTATTCAGCAATTACTTGAACATCGTCATAAAGAAGTGGAAGCGCATTTTGTTTTAGTCGAAACTTTGTGCCGTGATTGTGTCCTGTTCTTGCGTCAAAATCTATGTAAACATAATCAGATGATAATGCGACTATGAATTTTTTAACAGAAAAATCACTTAACAGCATTATGGTTTTATACCAAAAATGTTGTTTTCTTTCTATTTTCTTCACCTCAGCTTTTACGAAAAAACAGTTTGTTAATTTTGTGCCCGCTTTGTGACCCAAGTCATCAAAACCCCAATAAGGAGCAGGGTTAAGAGGCGCAAGCCCAATTTTTTGTTTGACCGTTTCCAGCCATTTAGAGTGATGGGGGTCGACTTTTGAGGCATCAAAAGTTACAACAACTTTCTTTTGAACGTGGTCTATCTCAAATCCAAAACCTCTGTCAGTAATTTTGCCACCCCTGATAGTTTGACGAAAACTCATTTCATTTGCAGGATATTTACGTCCTGCCTCGTCGTGGGGCCAGCCATAGTTTAATAGGAAGACTTGAGGGACGAATCTATAGGCACGTGGACTTGGTTCCATGTGAAAGATTGTGTTTAAAGAAGAAGTTGTTGCTCTTTGAGTTTTCAACTCCCATTCGGCAGCGTTTGGTATTGGTAAATTATTTTCCTCAATACCGAGTAAGTCCTCTAATGTGTTCCCAACACCGCCGTCATTTCCATGACGACGATTCTCAATCCACCCCTTATCTCGAATTTTTAAAAGCTCCGCAATGAGACTTTCTTTAGTATAGGTTTTCATATAATAGAGGTCTTCGCTATTTTTGGGGTGGACGCCAAAAATCTAATAAATATTCAAAAGTAACTCCCATTGTTATGTAATTACTTGGCCACCCAAAAATTCCGATTCTATTTACTACGTTGGTTCTATCCCAAATAATTATATTTCTAAGTTCATATCCCCGTTTTCGTAGCTCTTCTATGAGAGATACGTGTATAGTGATTCGTTGATTTTCCCACCACATATCAGGGACATTGATTACACAATGACCTTTGGGCTTAAGTAATGGTAATAGATTTTCAAAAATATCACCCATTGCATGGGTATATTCTTCTAATTCCATTGTTCCCAGGTCACGAGGGTCTTGAGAATATTGTTCAACTTCTCCAAGTTGTTCATTGTCACGAAATCTTCGTGATTTATTTTTCCGCTTTCGATTTAGAAGGTTTGCATAGGGAGGAGAAGTCCAAAATAGTGAGACGGACTTTTCAGAAAGATAAAATGGAATATGGAGAGCATCATCCTGAATTGCAAGTTGTTCTGAAGAGTTAAACAGATCACCCTGACTTAATCTTTTTTCACAAATGTCAATATAATGTGATTGTAGATCGAAACCAACGGCATTTCTATCTAAATCATTTGCTGCAACTAATGTTGTGCCGCTTCCGACAAAAGGGTCTAATATTAACTCACCTTTATGTGAAAACAACTCAATTACTTTTTTGGAAAGAGATATGGGAAAAGTGGCAGGATGAATCTTTTTATCCCTAATATCACGCTTTTCATAAGTAAACTGCCAAACACCGAGTTGTGATTTAAGCCATTCCTTGGCGGTTAAACAATTTATATGTGTGGGAGGGCAATCACATGAGCGTTCAAAAGAAATATTTAGTTTTGTACGATAGGTTTCTTCAACTTCTCTGATAGCGAAACAAGTTTTTTTATTCATTTATTACCACCGAATCTCCAAAATTTAGGCTATATTATGTTTCGCTATCTTAACGAACAAAAGAAAATATTACAACATGTTTTCTAATTCCGATTTAATTGCCCCAGTTAGTGTATAGCTTCTGTATAGTTCTAAAGAATTAATAAAATATTACGAAAAAATCCTCTATTTCATGATTTTTCTATCTGTATAACATCACAATCTGATTGTTATCCAGCTCCGCATAATTATGGAAGTGTCCAGTATTTGCATTCAACATAACGTGCCATAATCGATCGTAAAGCCAAATTAGATTTTATTCAAGGTTTCGTTTGCTAGTCATAATTTTTTTGGCTTTTAATTTTTCTCCAATCATAGCACTCTTCACACGAGATAGCTGGTCAAACACCACACCACGAAGGAACCTTCTACGATCCTCTCTTGATTTGATGCCCTCTGTGCGCTTTAAGTGCCTTGAGGATCGTAGTATGAAGCTCGTTTTCATCAACCGGCTTAATCACAGAGAGACAAGGTTTTCCTGTATTGAGCTGCTCGACAATCTCTTCTGAATAGCCAGTCATAAATATTGAGGGAATCCCACAGCGCTCTTGTATCTCTCGTGCCGCCTCTATGCCATCCATCTGTCCTCGTAGCACAATATCCATGAGTACGACATCCGGGTGAAGCTCCTCTGTCTTTTTCAAGGCCTCTTCACCTGAGAAGGCAATGGCAGGGACATCGTAGCCTAAGCCTTTTAACGTACCTTTAATATCAGCGGCCACAATGGCCTCATCTTCAACAATCAGTATCCGTGCTGGTGCCATTTTCTACATCCCTTCTCTTATACTGTAACCCCCCCCCTGAAGGTGATGGTAAAGGTGGTTCCCTCGCTCCTGTCCAGGGTGATGGTGCCATCGAGCTGTTCTACCAGGCTGGTGACCAGCTGCATGCCCAGGGTCGTGGTATTCCTGAAATCGATTCCTTCTGGAAAGCCGATACCTGTATCACTGACCGTGAGTATGAGGTTGTCTTTGGTGGACGGGGTCATGGACACGGCAATAGTGCCTTCTCTTTCTTGTGGAAAGGCATGCTTTAAGGCATTTGATACCAGCTCGTTGATGATTAACCCGCAGGGAATGGCAGTGGTGATAGTAAGGAAGATATCGGTGATGGCGATATTCATACTCACACGGGATG
>CAZSWT010000116.1:0-7580 GCA_964611035.1 uncultured Desulfobacteraceae bacterium | reverse complement strand
ACGACATCCGGGTGAAGCTCCTCTGTCTTTTGCAGGGCCTCTTCACCTGAGAAGGCAATGGCAGGGACATCGTAGCCTAAGCCCTTTAACGTACCTTTAATATCAGCGGCCACAATGGCCTCATCTTCAACAATCAGTATCCGTGCTGGTGCCATTTTCTACATCCCTTCTCTTATACTGTAACCCCCCCCCTGAAGGTGATGGTAAAGGTGGTTCCCTCGCTCCTGTCCAGGGTGATGGTGCCATCGAGCTGTTCTACCAGGCTGGTGACCAGCTGCATGCCCAGGGTCGTGGTATTCCTGAAATCGATTCCTTCTGGAAAGCCGATACCCGTATCACTGACCGTGAGGATGAGGCTGTCTGTATCGGACGGGGTCATGGACACGGTAATGGTGCCTTTTTGTTGGTGTGGAAAGGCATGCTTTAAGGCATTTGTCACCATCTCGTTGATGATTAACCCACAGGGAATGGCAGTGGTGATAGTAAGGAAGATATCGTTGATGGCGATAGTGACCTTGATGGCATTACTGACTGTGTAGGTACTGAACAAAGAGGTTGTCAAGTCTTGGATGTATGCGGCAATGTCAATGTGTGAGAAATCCTCAGAGGTGTAGAGCTTCTCATGGATCAGTGCCATTGCCCTGATGCGGTTTTGGCTTTCTTGAAACATCTCAAGGGAGTCTTTGTCTGTGATGTGCTGTGATTGGAGATTGAGCAGACTTGATATAACCTGGAGGTTATTTTTTACCCGGTGGTGGATTTCCTTTAAGAGTACCTCTTTTTCCTTGAGGGAGGCGGTGAGTTTTTCTTGAGCCTGTTTGCGTGCGGTGATGTCGCGGGACACGCCCATGACGCCCTGCACATCACCATGTGTATCGAGCAGTGTGGAGGCAGAGAGAAAACTGGGAAAGACCTCGCCGTTCTTTCGCCTGTTGAGAATTTCCCTCGTACACTGGCTGTTATCCACGGCAGTCTTGTGGACCTCCAGTCCTTCATTCGGATCTGCATAAAGAATATCCACCATGGTGCCCACAATGTCCTCCCTGCGATAGCCAAAGGTTCTCTCTGCCGCTTTGTTGAACTCGACAATGCGCCGATTCATATCCACTGCAATGATCATATCAAGGGAGCTGTCAATAATATTCCTTGTATAGTCTTGCGATGCCTTCAAGGCCTCCTCGGCTCTCTTGCGCTCGCTGATATCCCTGATAATGTTTAGGGTCGCCTCTCTTTTTTCCCATGTGGTCTTTACAGCATTGCTCTCTACCCAGAGAGACTCTCCGCTTTTTCTCAACGCTCGGAAGGAAAAGATATTTGTGAAGTCCTCGCTCTTATAACTTTCTGCCACCATATCACGATCTTCAGGATGGACCATCTCGAGAAAGGACATATCCTTAAGCTCTTCCTGAGGGTAGCCGGTTAATTCCACCGTCTTAGTATTTGCAAACTTCAGCTTCCCATCTTGAACCACAACGATCGCGTCATTGGAGTTTTCAACAATATCCCTGTACTTGACCTGGGACTCCCTCAACTGATGGGTCCTCTCATGGAATTCCTTTTCCAATTGAAGAATTCGCTCTTCCAGTTCTTTTTCTCTAAATTTTTTCTGAGAGGCGAAGTCCCGCTTCAGGAGGGCGTTTTGGATACCATTCAGGATATCGATCCTCTTAAATGGCTTTAGAATGTAATCAAAGGCCCCATGATAGCTGACGGCCTGTTTTAAGGTCTCGAGGTCTGCGTAACCAGTCATCATCAAGACCTCTATGCCCTGATCTATCTTTTTTATTTCCTTCAGGGCCTCAATTCCATCCATGACGGGCATCTTGATGTCCAGAATAGCCAGATCTATGGGGTTGATCTTTATAGCCTCCACGGCCTCTTTCCCATTGGACGTCAGAAAGACCCTATAGCCCTCACGTTGAATCATTTCCTTAAGTATATCGAGGATTACCTGATCATCATCGGCAATTAGTATGTTTTTTTTCGGCATGCTTTCTTTCTCCTGAAGCACTCCATTGTTAAAATGTGAGTAGTTACGAATGTAATATATTTATCTTACTATGGCTTTCTTTCCTGCCCTTGGCATACATAAATAGTATTAAACGTTATCTAAACTATTAAAAAATAGAACCGTTCCATTTTCTCGAGCCGTTCTATTCTTTTAACCGGCGGCTGATGTGAATAGTTGAACCATGAAAAAATTGGATAGGGCACTAAATTCGCCAGGTTGTCAGCACTACGTTTTATAATGGCATCTTTCATTCGGTCAACAGCCACTTCCAGGCAGGAACGATATTGAGGCGCTTATCGGACATATCTTCATCCAACCATGTGACAATGGTACCCCGGCTTAGCCCCAGTTCTTGCATGGCCGACAACAGAGCGCTGACTTCCCTTTTCTGCGTAACCGGATCATGAATATCCCAGCAGACCTGGATAAGCCGACGCTCGCTTCTATCTTCCGCGGCCAGCACAAAATCAACCTCGGCCCCGTTTTTCGTGACATAATACTCAGGCGCAAGTCCCTGCCTGCGAAAATGCATGAAGACAAGATTCTCAAGTAATGCTCCCCGATCATCCGTTATATGGAGAGACATAGCTTCCAGAAGCCCCGGATCAATAACATAGACTTTCTTCGGATTAACCCGGCGGGCTTTTTCTGAGCGGGAATGTAATGGCACCTGGTAGAAAAGAAAGGTGTCCGTGAGGTGGTCCATGTAGCCATATAGATTATTTTTTGTGCAGGCAACACCTTGACTTTTTAGTGAGTTATAGAATTTGTTTATGCTAAAACGCGTTGCTGGAGCGTTTATAATATGCCGAATAAGAGCCCTAAGAGCCACGGTGTTGCTGATAGAGTATCGCTCTACCACATCACGCAGGATCACGACATCCAGATAGTTTTGGAGCACCTCGCGCCTTAGCTCATCATCAAAGGTTTGCACTTCGGGGAATCCTCCTATCTTGAGATACTGACCAATGAGATTTTGCAGCATCGCTCTTGTTTTGGAACCGAATCGCCGTACTGATTTCGGGGTAACCTTTTTATAGTATAAGAACTCTTTGAAACTGAATGGGAATATCTCTGTGGTGAGCGACCTGCCCCGTAAACTGGTAGCTATTTCTTTGCTGAGGAGCCTTGATGATGAACCGGTCACGCAGACCGATAATTGTTCGGTATCCAGCACTCGTCGGACGAACTTGTCCCAACCTTCGATACGATGTACCTCATCAAGAAACAAATAACACTGCTGACTTTTGAACGCAGGAAATTTGCGGTAGTATGTCTCCAATACAGATTGGAAGTCCTGGGCAGAAAATGGGAGCAGGCGCTCATCCTCGAAGTTCAGATAGAGCAGCCGCTCCTTCTCAAGTCCTTTTTCCAGTAATTCCTGCATTTGCTGATAACAAAACCATGTCTTGCCAGACCGCCTCATGCCGATCACGACGTTGGCTTTGCCCAATACCCATGCCATTGACTGAGGGCGCGACATGAGTTCAGGTAGTCCACGCTCATGGAAATCGTCGATGAGAAGATCCAGGATATTTTTCATTCGGCCACTCTATCTTTTCCTAAGAGATAGGTCAACAAAATTCTATCTCTTTTTTAGAGAAGCTTATTATGTAATGAGGGTCAAACCTCTACAGGCTGCTGCCAAAATAACCCTGGGAACCACTTTTATGTTGGTTGGTTCGCTGGTTGAGCCCGTTTACATTAACGAATTATAGGTTTTCGCTAGAAGCGTTTCAGACTGCGTATGCGAATCAAAGCACGTAGCAATCCTTGTGAACAGCATAGAGTGCTTTCTGTATAGGGTATGCAAAAATCATGCATCATTTTAACGTAGGAATATGTGCTTAGATTTTAACTGGTTAGCTCAACAGAAGGGAAAACTCATCTAAAATGTATGGAATGTGTTCTATAGAGAGATATCCCTTATTATGGGGTATCATTTCCAGTTTTTTTCCGTAATGTCTTCCCATGATTTGGCTCTTTAAGGCCAGAAAAGGCCTCTGTTACTCCTGCGTCCTGAACTCTATCCGAAACCTCGTCCCTATATTTCCCACTCATAGTGCCCTTTAGAAGCTTCGATCATAACTCTCTGATATAACCCGCATCTTTCATGCCAATATAGGAGCATTCCCTCTATTGTGTTATCCATTTGAATTCATTGCGATATCCGAACGAAGGATATAGTGAAAAGATACATTGGGGAATAAATTGTATAGCATTGCTGCCAGTAAACTATGGCACGAGTTCCATAGGGATACCAAGTAATCAAACCATCAACTCCTTTTGTCTTACCTCTATTTACTGTCTGGCACCTGGTAGTAAGATCTCCACAATGCGCCAGGACCAACGATCTCTTGTTGTTCATCCAATTAATTGAGTGCCAGAATGGATATTTTTAAGAGTGGGTTTAAACAAATTGCCAGGTATTAGCTAATGTTGGAAAGAATTATTAAGAAGATTAAAAAGAATCTCAATATTTAGGAGTGCAGATTGCTAACACTATTGGAAAGATTTTAGGGGGCGTTATGGGTTATCACTAAATAGCAGTAATCGATAGTCATAACGACACGCATCACCAGTCGCCGTGCGGAAGAGCTACAAAAAATGAGACAGAGTTTGTTGCCAAATGGAAAACCCATGCGACAGGGCTGTAACGGCAGTCTGGTGCATGCGCTGGTTGGGCAGTTTTTATTCAGCAATTACTTGAACATCGTCATAAAGAAGTGGAAGCGCATTTTGTTTTAGTCGAAACTTTGTGCCGTGATTGTGTCCTGTTCTTGCGTCAAAATCTATGTAAACATAATCAGATGATAATGCGACTATGAATTTTTTAACAGAAAAATCACTTAACAGCATTATGGTTTTATACCAAAAATGTTGTTTTCTTTCTATTTTCTTCACCTCAGCTTTTACGAAAAAACAGTTTGTTAATTTTGTGCCCGCTTTGTGACCCAAGTCATCAAAACCCCAATAAGGAGCAGGGTTAAGAGGCGCAAGCCCAATTTTTTGTTTGACCGTTTCCAGCCATTTAGAGTGATGGGGGTCGACTTTTGAGGCATCAAAAGTTACAACAACTTTCTTTTGAACGTGGTCTATCTCAAATCCAAAACCTCTGTCAGTAATTTTGCCACCCCTGATAGTTTGACGAAAACTCATTTCATTTGCAGGATATTTACGTCCTGCCTCGTCGTGGGGCCAGCCATAGTTTAATAGGAAGACTTGAGGGACGAATCTATAGGCACGTGGACTTGGTTCCATGTGAAAGATTGTGTTTAAAGAAGAAGTTGTTGCTCTTTGAGTTTTCAACTCCCATTCGGCAGCGTTTGGTATTGGTAAATTATTTTCCTCAATACCGAGTAAGTCCTCTAATGTGTTCCCAACACCGCCGTCATTTCCATGACGACGATTCTCAATCCACCCCTTATCTCGAATTTTTAAAAGCTCCGCAATGAGACTTTCTTTAGTATAGGTTTTCATATAATAGAGGTCTTCGCTATTTTTGGGGTGGACGCCAAAAATCTAATAAATATTCAAAAGTAACTCCCATTGTTATGTAATTACTTGGCCACCCAAAAATTCCGATTCTATTTACTACGTTGGTTCTATCCCAAATAATTATATTTCTAAGTTCATATCCCCGTTTTCGTAGCTCTTCTATGAGAGATACGTGTATAGTGATTCGTTGATTTTCCCACCACATATCAGGGACATTGATTACACAATGACCTTTGGGCTTAAGTAATGGTAATAGATTTTCAAAAATATCACCCATTGCATGGGTATATTCTTCTAATTCCATTGTTCCCAGGTCACGAGGGTCTTGAGAATATTGTTCAACTTCTCCAAGTTGTTCATTGTCACGAAATCTTCGTGATTTATTTTTCCGCTTTCGATTTAGAAGGTTTGCATAGGGAGGAGAAGTCCAAAATAGTGAGACGGACTTTTCAGAAAGATAAAATGGAATATGGAGAGCATCATCCTGAATTGCAAGTTGTTCTGAAGAGTTAAACAGATCACCCTGACTTAATCTTTTTTCACAAATGTCAATATAATGTGATTGTAGATCGAAACCAACGGCATTTCTATCTAAATCATTTGCTGCAACTAATGTTGTGCCGCTTCCGACAAAAGGGTCTAATATTAACTCACCTTTATGTGAAAACAACTCAATTACTTTTTTGGAAAGAGATATGGGAAAAGTGGCAGGATGAATCTTTTTATCCCTAATATCACGCTTTTCATAAGTAAACTGCCAAACACCGAGTTGTGATTTAAGCCATTCCTTGGCGGTTAAACAATTTATATGTGTGGGAGGGCAATCACATGAGCGTTCAAAAGAAATATTTAGTTTTGTACGATAGGTTTCTTCAACTTCTCTGATAGCGAAACAAGTTTTTTTATTCATTTATTACCACCGAATCTCCAAAATTTAGGCTATATTATGTTTCGCTATCTTAACGAACAAAAGAAAATATTACAACATGTTTTCTAATTCCGATTTAATTGCCCCAGTTAGTGTATAGCTTCTGTATAGTTCTAAAGAATTAATAAAATATTACGAAAAAATCCTCTATTTCATGATTTTTCTATCTGTATAACATCACAATCTGATTGTTATCCAGCTCCGCATAATTATGGAAGTGTCCAGTATTTGCATTCAACATAACGTGCCATAATCGATCGTAAAGCCAAATTAGATTTTATTCAAGGTTTCGTTTGCTAGTCATAATTTTTTTGGCTTTTAATTTTTCTCCAATCATAGCACTCTTCACACGAGATAGCTGGTCAAACACCACACCACGAAGGAACCTTCTACGATCCTCTCTTGATTTGATGCCCTCTGTGCGCTTTAAGTGCCTTGAGGATCGTAGTATGAAGCTCGTTTTCATCAACCGGCTTAATCACAGAGAGACAAGGTTTTCCTGTATTGAGCTGCTCGACAATCTCTTCTGAATAGCCAGTCATAAATATTGAGGGAATCCCACAGCGCTCTTGTATCTCTCGTGCCGCCTCTATGCCATCCATCTGTCCTCGTAGCACAATATCCATGAGTACGACATCCGGGTGAAGCTCCTCTGTCTTTTTCAAGGCCTCTTCACCTGAGAAGGCAATGGCAGGGACATCGTAGCCTAAGCCTTTTAACGTACCTTTAATATCAGCGGCCACAATGGCCTCATCTTCAACAATCAGTATCCGTGCTGGTGCCATTTTCTACATCCCTTCTCTTATACTGTAACCCCCCCCCTGAAGGTGATGGTAAAGGTGGTTCCCTCGCTCCTGTCCAGGGTGATGGTGCCATCGAGCTGTTCTACCAGGCTGGTGACCAGCTGCATGCCCAGGGTCGTGGTATTCCTGAAATCGATTCCTTCTGGAAAGCCGATACCTGTATCACTGACCGTGAGTATGAGGTTGTCTTTGGTGGACGGGGTCATGGACACGGCAATAGTGCCTTCTCTTTCTTGTGGAAAGGCATGCTTTAAGGCATTTGATACCAGCTCGTTGATGATTAACCCGCAGGGAATGGCAGTGGTGATAGTAAGGAAGATATCGGTGATGGCGATATTCA
>CAZSWT010000115.1:0-7703 GCA_964611035.1 uncultured Desulfobacteraceae bacterium | reverse complement strand
TGAACTTAGCCCCGACATGTCGGGGAACTTTTTTGACAAGATTGACAGGATTAACAAGATTTTTTTATATTCTTTATATCCAGAACATCCCTGGCCCAGACCTGGCTTATAGGCTTAATAGGCTGATCCGAACACGTAGCATCCTATAGATTTAATAGGCTGATTCAAGCACGTCGCGCCAGGGCAGGCCCGTCTATCCTGTCTAAAAAAGGAAATTCCTATATTATCAAGTTGTCACAAGCGCCATTGATGTGTCTGTCACGATTCTTATTAACAGACCAACCCTTTTTTCAGTTCTTAAAAAATAAGTAAATATAGGATATGAGAGACAGCTAAGCTAATAAAAAGCCCATTACGTTATTGAAAAATATGGCATCTTTCATTTAGTCAACATCCACTTCTAGGCAGGAACGATATCAATGCGCTTATCGGACATATCTTCATCGTTTCAGACTGCGTATGCGAATCAAAGCACGGAGCAATCCCTGTGAACAGCATAGAGTGCTTTCTTTGTAGGGTATGCAAAAATCATGCATCATTTTAACGTAGGAATATGTGCTTAGATTTTAACTGGTTAGCTCAACAGAAGGGAAAACTCATCTAAAATGTATGTAATGTGTTCTATGGAGTGCATTACCTTATTATGAGGAATTAATTCCAGTCTTTATCCAGAACGACCACCCACCATTCGGCTCTTTAAGGACAGAAAAGGCCTCTCTGAGGTGTAAGAGGTGTACGCGAGGGTAGTAGCAATGTAATACGAGGTATGTGTCTTTCAACTATCCAGAAATCCCTCATTCCCAATACCTAATTCCCAATACTCCAGTATTCCATTACTCCAGTACTCCATTCCTCCAGTAAGTCCCATTGTTACTGCTGCGTCCTGAACTCTATCCGAACCCTTGTTCCTTCACTCCTGTCAAGTGTTATGGTGCCATCGAGTTGTTCTACCAGACTGATGACCAGTTGCATGCCCAGGGTCGTGGTATTCCTGAAATCAATTCCTTCTGGAAAGCCAATCCCCGTATCACTGACCGTGAGGATGAGGCTGTCTGTATTGGACGGGGTCATGGACACGGTAATGGTGCCGCCTCGTTGGTGTGGAAAGGCATGCTTTAAGACATTTGATACCAGCTCGTTGATGATTAACCCGCAGGGAATGGCAGTGGTGATAGTAAGGAAGATATCGGTGATGGCGATAGTGACCTTGATTTCATTACTGACTGTGTAGGTACTGAACAAAAAAGCTGTCAAGTCTTGGATGTATGCGGCAATGTCAATCCTTGCCATGTCTTCTGATTGGTATAATTTCTCATGGATCAGTGCCATTGCCCTGATACGGCTCTGGCTTTCTTGAAACATCGCAAGGGCGTCTTTGTCTTTAATATGCTGTGATTGAAGACTGAGCATACTTGAGATGACCTGCATGTTATTCTTTACCCGGTGGTGGATTTCCTTTAAGAGTATCTCTTTTTCTTTGAGGGAGGCCTGGATTTTTTCGTCTGCCTGTTTGCGGGCGGTGATGTCGCGGGACACGCCCATGACGCCCTGCACATTACCATGTGTATCGAGCAGTGTGGAGGCGGAGAGAAAACTGGGAAAGACCTCGCCGTTCTTTCGCCTGTTGAGAATTTCCTTCATACATTGACCTTTATCCATGGCAGTCTTGTGAACCTCCAGTCCTTCATTCGGATCTGCATAGAGGATATCCACCATGGTACCCGCAACATCCTCCCTGCGATAGCCAAAGGTTCTTTCTGCCGCTTTGTTAAACTCGACAACGAGCCGATTCATATCCACTGCAATGATCATATCAAGGGAGCTGTCAATAATGTTCCTTGTATATTCTTGCGATGCCTTCAAGGCATCCTCCGTCTTCTTGCGCTCGGTGATGTTTTCTGCAAGCTTTTTTTGCATCAGTATTTGTTCTTCAAATCGATCTTTCAATTCGCCATAGAGTCTGGCATTCTCAATCGCCATGGCGGCCTGGTATGCAAAGATATTCAGCAACAGTGTATCTTCCTCAGTAAAAAAGGTGCCATCGGCTTTGTTTATAGCCTCCAATACACCTATCAATTTTGTTTTTGCCTTAAGGGGGACGCAGAGGATGGATTTTGTTTCAAACCCACTTATTTTATCAATCTCTGGATAAAATCTTGAGTCCTCTCTAGCATCAGGGACTAGGGCAGGTTCTTCATGTTCAGCAACCCAGCCTGCGATTCCTTTCCCTGAGGGAAGACGAATATCAGTCAATCTATCACCCTTTGGCCCTGTGGGGACACTGAATACCAGTTCCCCGGTCTTATCATCGAGCAGCATCAGAGTGCTTGCAATTGAATTGGTCACTCGATTTGCATGCCCCATGATAAGTGCTAATACTTGAGCAAGATCAAGGGTGGAGTTGACGATAAAACCTATCTCTATGGTAGTTCCCAGTTTCTCACTTTCCAATGACTTGTATACTTCAACCATTTTATTCTGTTCTTTTAGGGCCTCCTCAAGTTGTTCCTTTGTGGCAAATCCCATATCAGTCAATATTTTTCCCAGCAACGGAAACCTATCTATAGCCAGTCGTGCTTGAGAAACTAGTCGGGCTCTTTTGAGTCGTTCTGGCACCGTTTTTTCTTCAAATATTTTTCTTTGTCTTTGGAGGGCTTCATCGACCTGTTGTCTTGTGACAAAGCCCATACCAATCATAATTTCCCCTAACAACTGTTTTAGTCTCATCAGTATTTCCCCCTATCAAGACTGCTCACATTTTATTTAAGCACGAGTTTTTAAGAGAAAAGCGGTTTCGCACCTTTTCCCTGACCTTATCTAAACCTACACCGGGATAAATTTTCTGACTTAATCTTGACTAAATCGTAAAAAGTCTTTTGTGAGCGATTTTGGCCACTTTTGGAAAAAGATTCATAAAATGCCGAGCGTTAAAAATTCCAAACTGTGTGAGGCCTTTAGGCCGAGTTTTTGGAATTTAGCGAAGCATTTCATGAATCCCAAAATGGCCATCATGAGCGAGTAAAAGGACTTTTTGCGAGAACATCAATCTTAGCTAACATTATACATATACCTGCAGATGGAAGGCCTTTCTATCGGAATCCTTGCCCACGAAATGGCGCATGCTGTAATTGATCATTATTTCGTAGTCCGGCTGCCTGGCAGAATCGCCGAAATATTGTGTCAGTATCTGGATAGGCAAATATCTTCAGGGGGCTTTTGATGTACGTTTCCCTTGAAGGTGGGTTTTTTAGGAAACCTCTGCTCCTTACTTTTTTCCAGATCTTTATAGAGAAACCTGCATTTCTCCTCACTCTCTTTTAACTCACTTTAGATCTCGAAATCTGTAGAGAGTTGTCTCAATGGTAGTATGTAGTTCTCTTTCCTCGAATGGTTTAAGTATATAGCCGAATGGCCCTGTTGTTTCTGCCCGCTGCAATGTTTTCTCATCCATATAAGCAGCAAGATATACCACGGGAATGTTAATATGATTACAAATTTTCTCCGCTGTATCTATACCATCCATATCCCCTTTTAAAATAATATCCATAATTACTAAATCTGGATGAATTTCCTCTGATTTGTTAATAGCTTCCTCTCCAGAAAGCGCAATAGCAGGAACATCGTATCCCAGACTTTTTAGCGTATTCTGTATATCCTTGGCAACAATGGCTTCACTTTCAACAACCAATATCTTTTCATTCGGCATTTTATTACATCCTGAATTCAGCAGATATTTATATTTTAAAAATCGTAAGTTTTTATAAAAGAAATAAAAATGACTGTCAAGGGCGATAGTATGGAAAATTATCGTAGCTCTTTTTTAGATTTTCAACATAAGTAATATATTGATTTAATGGAAATAATACCATGCAACCCCTTCAAATCCTTACTGGACATAGAAATATAGATCATAGAAAAATTATCATTGAATCCAGCCACTTATATCTTTATTTGATTACAGAAGCAATTTTAGCCACATTGTCAAACTTTCATTTACTTCAAAAAACTTTCATTTTTAGGTCCTCACGTTTTTTTCATTGCATTTTTTCCTTTTATAAAGGCAAAGATCAATGGCTTACATATTGGGCAAGAATATTGCTTATCTTTGGATAATTACACTGGAAAGAGCTAAGCTGCAGTAAAGAGATCCTTTTTTATTGAGGTAAGTGGTGAGAATAGTTTTTTTGAGTAACTTTTTTTATTTTATTTTTTGTGATATTTCTTTAACCTTAATCCAGAGCGAATGATTTGTAAAAATCAATAAGGTTCGTTTTCTTTAATGGTTTTTGAAAAAACTGCGTTGTGGACTTTATTTAAAGAGAAAAATCGAGAGCTCAATGCTCGCTAAGGCATAACCTGTTCCCAAAGGTTATAGTTACACGGTTTCAGGAAACATTTCTCCGTCACTGAAAAATCCTCTGCTTGACTTTTTTTAACACCTCCATGACTTTCTCAAACTCGGTTGATTTTTCAAAAAAGAAATCCGCCCACAGCTTGTCCGCGTCAATTTCTAAGGCGAAAAGGTTAGTATCGTCCGTTTTCCGTTGCAAATAACCACTGTATTGGCGGGGAATCGGACAGGGTCAAACCTCGACTATGGACTAATATTTAGATAAATCGTATGTATTCGTTCAAATAATTGTTTATCCTTTCGGATTCTCTTCTGAATTCGCTCATGAGCATGCGCTACTGCTCCTCACGTTTAACCACTTCTCTCTCTGCTTCTTTGACCCTTTGTTCCAGTTGTTCATAGGGTGGTTTTTTGCCCATTAGAAAATCCCCCGGGTTGATAACGTTGCTTCACGATGTTATTCAAGGTTTACAATAATTGCCAAATAAAAGCCCTGTCAGATTCGCCAGTGAAACTTATAGGATTATGCACTTTCCAGGATGTCATCGGGAGTAACGGGCTTCTCGTTGAACGGTCACAGGTTAGAAGTGGGAAATGAGAGAGAGCAAGTGTTGTGCCATTTGACAACCTGTCGAGAGCCCCTCGGCCGTGAGCCCTTCGGCTGCGAGCTCAAGGTCGAGCGGCTCGGAGCCGAAAGGCCTCAAGGTCGAACGACCAGAAATCCTCAATCTCCATAGCGCATAGTATTGTTAGCTCACGTGTTTGATTGAAACATAAAAGCCACCATAAGGCAAGGGTCTGTTAGAGGTTTGACCCCGATTTTTTGAGAGCCCTCACAATGGTACTGTGCAGTTCTCTCTCATTGAAGGGTTTAATTACATAGCTGAAAGGCTCTGTTGTCTTTGCCCTCTTTAGCCTTTCCTCATCCATATAACCAGTAAGGTACACCACAGGGATATTAAAAAGATTACGGATTTCAGCAGCAGCCTCGATACCATCTATTTCTCCTTTTAAAGTAATATTCATCAGCACTAAATCTGGCTTTATCTCCTCTGTTTTCTTAATGGCTTCTTCGCCAGATAAGACAATAGCAGGAGCATCATATCCCAGAGTTTTTAATGTATTTTGTATATCTTTGGCGATGATGATTTCATCCTCAACAACCAATATCTTAGTTTTTGCCATTTTATTACTTTCTCTCTCTATATTTTGTTTTTCCAAATGTAATCGCAAATGTTGTCCCTTCGCCTCTGTTGAGATCGATGGTACTATGCTGTACAATGACAGAAGTTCAATAAAAAACAAGACTGGATTGTTGCCAGTAAAATACGGGACTAAAACACGTGTTAATTGATGGATAACAGGTGTGATCTAAGGTTTGCTTTTTTATTCTTTATGCTAAGCTTCTTCCTAATATTTCCTCTGTGAAACTCAATCGTCCGAGTAGATACATTCAACATTTTTGCAATCTCTTTTATGCTTCTACCATGCTTTACAAGGTTTGCTACCTGAATTTCTGCCGGAGTAAGGTTCAAATATTTGGAGGACAATCTGTGAGAAAATGGTGAAATGATGTCGTTTAGATTGGATTGCAGGATCCTTAAATAGGCATTTTGCCTGGTATCCAACCCGCTTTTTTTCAATTTTTCCAGATACGGGACAATCAGTTCCTTTAGGTTGGATAAGACCTTTTCTTCAAGCTCTGTTTTATCTTCATCCCTTCGTTTCAACAAGACTTTCAGTGCGGTATTTACCTCCTCAAGTTTTCTTGTCTTGATCTCTAATTCTTTCTCTTTCTCTCTCAGCATCTCCTCTGCCTGGTTGCGTTCGGTTTCTGGTGCTTGCAATTGAGTAACGCATTTGCACAATTCTGCCAGTTTAGCAATGAGTTGCTCTTTTACTTTGGCTTTATCTTTCATTTTGAGTACCGTATATAATAATGCAAAACTATGTGGTTTTTTTCTGATGGTCAAAATCAGCAATTCCGTGATTCATTCCCTGAGTCAATTAGTTCCCCTTCTTCCCTACTGATAGGCCACAGAGGGCTTGTAGTAAATGTTTCCAAAACCTACACCAGGATTACTGGATGAATCCAATACCCTTTATTGGCATCTCGGGTGGCATGTACCAGCTTAACCACTGATTGAGGTTAGGGTATTAAGATCCCCCTATCCTTGTTTGCTGACAGCTAAAAAGTACCAACACCATTTCTCTCTCCCATGCCCGGTGCTATTTAGGAAGAGTCACTGCAAAATAAAAACGCCTTTGGGCATCCCTACCCAAAGGCGTCATACAAAGTAACCTTCGGCAACCCGGCTGTCATAGCCTTTCGGCTGTAGATCCGTGGTTTTGCGTCGCCGCCTTTCGGCGGGTTTGCCCTTTCGCGGTGTATCTATTTTTTAAAATAACTTTATGACTGATTTATCTGTTTGTCAGAGGAGAATCCGCGGCCTCCTGAAGAATCTACATGCCAAAACATGAAAAATCAACAAAGTATAGATTATTCACGGCAGAACTCAACCGCTCTCCCTTATACCTCCTGCTATTATTGCTCATCAAACCTTCGATCATACCTCCTTGATATATAATGCATTTTTAATGCCAATATAGGAGCATTCCATATATTGTGGTATCCATTTGAATTCATTGCAATATCTGAGCAGGGGATAGATTGAAAAAATAAAGTGGGGAATACATTGTATAGCATTACTGCCAAGAAACTCTGGCACGAGTTCCAGAAATAGTAAGGGTCACACCTCGACTATGGAATAATATTCCGATAAATCGTATCTATTCGTTCAAATAATTGTCTGCCTTTTATTATTTTTTTCTGCGCTCATGAGCATACGCTACTGCTCCTCATGTTTCACCAGTTCTTTTTCTCCCCGCTTACGTTTAACCACTTCCGTTTTCAACTCCCTGATCCTTTGCTCTAATTCTTCATAGGTTGGTTTGTGGCCATCAGAAGATCCTCTGGATTGATAGCGTTGCTTCACGATGTTATTCAAGGTTTACAATAATCGCCAAATAAAAGCCCTTTTCAGCTTTGTCAGTGAAACTTATGGGGTTATGTACTTTCCAGTATGTAATCAGGAGTAACAGGCTTCTCGTTGAACGGTCATAGGTAAGAAGTGGAAGATGAGATGAGAGAAAGAGAGTGTAAGTTTTGCGCCATTCAATTATCAGGCATCCTCAATCTCTGTAGTGGCATAGTATTGTTGGTTACTGTGTTTGATTGAAACATAAAAACCACCATGAAGCAAGGGTTTGTTTGAGGGTTTGTTTGAGGATGTATTGAGCATGCCTATCCGGTTGACACAGGTCGGCGTTTTGGGGTATGATCCTACGCATG
>CAZSWT010000114.1:0-7828 GCA_964611035.1 uncultured Desulfobacteraceae bacterium | reverse complement strand
CTCTCAAAGGGTTTAAATGGATGTAGCGGATCAGTTCTAAAAGGTATGGATCTTCCTCGCAGACAATTGACTTATACCGATTCTGGAACAAGTGGCCGCTTCTCTTATGACGCCTGTTGAATGTGACCGCATAGCCCGTCATAAGGCGGCGCATGACCTTGCTCAGAGGGGTTTGGCCGGTGCGGAGCAAGAGGTGAAAATGGTTTGGAATCAAGGCCCATGCGTAACATTGGGTTTGAGTTTCCTCCAAAATGGTGGCTAGGCGCTCCAGGAACGATTTGCGATCTTTGTCGTCCTTGAAGATCTCTCTTCTTTCAATTCCCCTTGCCATTACGTGTTGCAACAAGCCAGGGGCGTCAAGTCTAGCTAGACGGGGCATGGTAAAGTGGTATAGGTTATAGGGAATGGGTACCAGCCTATTGTATCTTCCGAATCCTCGCTCTTCCAGGTTCCAAAACAGTGAAACTTTTCACTAGATCAGAACCATGCGTTGCAACTAAGACACTCACTGCCTGCCCAAGATCGGAACGTATATTTGCTGGAAAACGAATCAACAATACCCCACTCATCGCTTCTCCATGAGCAAATATCCATTCCCCAAAGTCTTTATCCTCTGTTATAAGTAATCGCTTCTCTTCAACAGCAATTTTCAGAACCTGAAGGTCAGAGGCAGATGCAAATGACTCAGCAACTGAAGCAACATCATATCCCAAAGCCCTCAATGCCCTCACAACAGTGAAATCACAGCTTTCATCAGCTAAAAATTGTATATCCTTTTCGTTCAAAATTATGTTGCGGTCTTCAACGTGTATATAGTCAGCTCATTGGCCAGGGTATTAGCGGCATAGGTTAAAGCAGCTTGAATATCTTCCTTTTTAAGATGGGGGTATCCATCCAGCAAATCTTCTATTGAAGCTCCTTCCCCTAGTTTGCGTACAATTAGCTCTACTGGGACTCTGGTTCCTTTGATAACAGGTTTCCCTAACATGACATCAGGGTTTATCTCTATCCGATCATTCATGTTTCACCTCTTCATACCAAGTACTTTTTTTCCCAATATTATGAGACTTTTAAATTTTTAATGCAATAAGCAAAATGCTCTTAAAATAATAATGGGGGACGTTGCCACCCCAGTTAAATGGCCAGCATGGATTTAACAGGATATCAGCCTCTTCAAGTGATTCTCTTGCCCGCTCAAGACGATACCTCAAAGAGGGACATCCTATATTCCCCCTGTCCCTCCGACCCTAATGGGGGACGTTGCTATATAACTGCGTTATTCCAATGCATCCCAAATTTCTTCGTAGTTGTCAATCAATTTCTTACCTCTTTCTGCACACCTTCCTGCCGTCACCGGATGGATACCTAATATCTCGGCAATGTCATTGAATTTATAACCCATGCTTTTAGCAGCAACAAATGAAATCAAACCGCGCGCATGGCAATTCTTCTGTCTTCGATTTCCAGATAAAACCTCATCTTTGTCAGCATCAAGATAGGTTGAAACTTTCTCGACCAGTTCAGACAGCGAAACTTTTTTCAGGAATTTATATCCCTCGATTTTCTCTGAATCAGCCAGGATGTTTCCAACAAACTCTCCGCTTCCCAGAATTCTTTCATCTCCCTTCTCCCGTTCTTCCTTCTTCCGACCAAGAAGGTTTCCCTTGTTACCGCCAGCGCTCCTTACTAAGCCACCTCCTTGGAGTTCCAGTCTCGTGCCCTGATCAATTCCTTTCTTGACGAACTCTCTATACATACGGCGGGAAGCTCTTTTCGTATCGCCAAAATGGAGTAAGACATCCTCGATGGTTGCTTCTGCCAAGGAATTTATTTTATTTTTGACAGGATCAACAGGATCTTCAGGATTTGTTTTTGCTTTCTCTGTTCCCTGATGCAACAGAGAAATAGCAATCCGCCTATAGGCGGAAGGTGCATCATTCGGTGGCCTCTTAGGAATGAGGGAGTTTTTGCGACGGCTAAGGATAGCGCTGTGGCCACACCATCGGTATCTATCAAGTTCTCTCAAGTCTTTTACCAGACCTGCTCTCAAAGGGTTTAAATGGATGTAGCGGATCAGTTCTAAAAGGTATGGATCTTCCTCGCAGACAATTGACTTATACCGATTCTGGAACAAGTGGCCGCTTCTCTTATGACGCCTGTTGAATGTGACCGCATAGCCCGTCATAAGGCGGCGCATGACCTTGCTCAGAGGGGTTTGGCCGGTGCGGAGCAAGAGGTGAAAATGGTTTGGAATCAAGGCCCATGCGTAACATTGGGTTTGAGTTTCCTCCAAAATGGTGGCTAGGCGCTCCAGGAACGATTTGCGATCTTTGTCGTCCTTGAAGATCTCTCTTCTTTCAATTCCCCTTGCCATTACGTGTTGCAACAAGCCAGGGGCGTCAAGTCTAGCTAGACGGGGCATGGTAAAGTGGTATAGGTTATAGGGAATGGGTACCAGCCTATTGTATCTTCCGAATCCTCGCTCTTCCAGGTTCCAAAACAGTGAAACTTTTCACTAGATCAGAACCATGCGTTGCAACTAAGACACTCACTGCCTGCCCAAGATCGGAACGTATATTTGCTGGAAAACGAATCAACAATACCCCACTCATCGCTTCTCCATGAGCAAATATCCATTCCCCAAAGTCTTTATCCTCTGTTATAAGTAATCGCTTCTCTTCAACAGCAATTTTCAGAACCTGAAGGTCAGAGGCAGATGCAAATGACTCAGCAACTGAAGCAACATCATATCCCAAAGCCCTCAATGCCCTCACAACAGTGAAATCACAGCTTTCATCAGCTAAAAATTGTATATCCTTTTCGTTCAAAATTATGTTGCGGTCTTCAACGTGTATATAGTCAGCTCATTGGCCAGGGTATTAGCGGCATAGGTTAAAGCAGCTTGAATATCTTCCTTTTTAAGATGGGGGTATCCATCCAGCAAATCTTCTATTGAAGCTCCTTCCCCTAGTTTGCGTACAATTAGCTCTACTGGGACTCTGGTTCCTTTGATAACAGGTTTCCCTAACATGACATCAGGGTTTATCTCTATCCGATCATTCATGTTTCACCTCTTCATACCAAGTACTTTTTTTCCCAATATTATGAGACTTTTAAATTTTTAATGCAATAAGCAAAATGCTCTTAAAATAATAATGGGGGACGTTGCCACCCCAGTTAAATGGCCAGCATGGATTTAACAGGATATCAGCCTCTTCAAGTGATTCTCTTGCCCGCTCAAGACGATACCTCAAAGAGGGACATCCTATATTCCCCCTGTCCCTCCGACCCTAATGGGGGACGTTGCTATATAACTGCGTTATTCCAATGCATCCCAAATTTCTTCGTAGTTGTCAATCAATTTCTTACCTCTTTCTGCACACCTTCCTGCCGTCACCGGATGGATACCTAATATCTCGGCAATGTCATTGAATTTATAACCCATGCTTTTAGCAGCAACAAATGAAATCAAACCGCGCGCATGGCAATTCTTCTGTCTTCGATTTCCAGATAAAACCTCATCTTTGTCAGCATCAAGATAGGTTGAAACTTTCTCGACCAGTTCAGACAGCGAAACTTTTTTCAGGAATTTATATCCCTCGATTTTCTCTGAATCAGCCAGGATGTTTCCAACAAACTCTCCGCTTCCCAGAATTCTTTCATCTCCCTTCTCCCGTTCTTCCTTCTTCCGACCAAGAAGGTTTCCCTTGTTACCGCCAGCGCTCCTTACTAAGCCACCTCCTTGGAGTTCCAGTCTCGTGCCCTGATCAATTCCTTTCTTGACGAACTCTCTATACATACGGCGGGAAGCTCTTTTCGTATCGCCAAAATGGAGTAAGACATCCTCGATGGTTGCTTCTGCCAAGGAATTTATTTTATTTTTGACAGGATCAACAGGATCTTCAGGATTTTGTTGTTGTTTTTTTCCCTTTCCAGCCTCCGGCCCGTAAGGGCCTACGCCCCGGTGGGAAGAAAGGGAAAAAGACAATCCGCCTCCCGCCCTCCATCCTTTTGACTCAGGAGAGGCGGGCAGGTCGGCGGCTGAGGGCTTTGTCTTTGACTGCTCAGGTATTAAAGGGTTTTTGCGACGGCTAAGGATAGCGCTGTGGCCACACCAAGGGTATCGATCAAGTTCTTTCAAACCATTTACCAGACCTGCTCTCAAAGGGTTTAAATGGATGTAGCGGATCAGTTCTAAAAGGTATGGATCTTCTTCACAGACAACTGACTTATAGCGATTTTGGAAGAGGTGGCCGCTTCTCTTATGGCGTTTGTTAAAGGTAACTGCGTATCCAGTCATGAGGCGACGCATGACTTTGCTTAGAGGTGTTTGGCCGGTGCGGAGGAGGAGGTGAAAATGGTTTGGAATCAAGGCCCACGCGTAGCATTGGGTCTGGGTTTCTTCAAGGACAGTTGCAAGCCTTTCAAGAAAAGCCTTCCGGTCTTTATCGTCTTTGAAGATATCACGACGTTCAATCCCACGGGCCATTACATGGTTTAAAAGGCCAGGGGCATCGATTCTGGCTAAACGTGGCATTTTATTATTAGACCCTAGTACGATGCTTCGTACTTATCCCGGATAAATGGTTACACTTACACGGAATTCAACAGGGCAATGCGGGGCAGGCGGGGCACCGCGATGCGGCATCTTCGACCACGAGGGGCGGGATCTCCGCTTCGCTTCAACAGGCGGGGCACAACAGCCCCTCACAACTCGGATACACAATTTTCACATTTGAGGTTTGGGATTCTCGAAAATTCTTTGATGTTGTTTGAAATAATCGTTAGATGTAGACCTAAAGCATGAGCGGCAATTAGCATATCAAGAGGACCGATCGTTTTGCCTTTGGATTCCAGCAATGCCCTTATTTCCCCATAGCATGTAACCAATTTTTTGCCATGAAAAGGAAGAATTGTGAGTGGCAGCAGGAATTCATCGAGGGCATTTTGATTTGTATCTTTATTTTTACTTTTTTCAACTCCATACTGCAGCTCTGCATGTGTTATTGAAGAAATCCCAAATTCATGAACGGGATACTGCTCAAATTTTCTCAATACTTTCTTTGGTTTTTCATTTATGATGTATATGCAAATATTTGTGTCCAGCAGGTATTTCATTTGAACATTGGCTCTCGGTTTTGATTTTCTGCGGGCTGATTTCGCTCGATTTTAAAATCTTTCTCGAAATGGTTCAGGCTTTCAAAAAGAGATTCCCATGACTTTTCTTTAGGTAATAAGACAATTGCCTCGCCTTCTTTCTTAATATACACTTCCCTTCCTGCCATTCTAAATTCCTTTGGCAATCTAACGGCCTGGCTTTGCCCGTTTTTAAACAATTTTGCTGTTTTCATTGTTATCCTCCATCATTAGTATATATTATTAGTATATATGAATGATGTTGCTTGTCAAGAGGAAAGTAGAGGTCGAAAAGCAGCAGTCAATAAATGAGACCTTTGAATTTTTCATATAATGAGTAAACTGCCCTTGAAATGACAATTTCTGACAAAAATTGTAGATTAATTCTTCAGTCTAAATCTATTAATGAGATTTTCTTCTGCTTATAACTCCGTTTAATAAGCCCATATGGGCTTTTCCTTGTCTCGGTATGCCCTCTTTTTGTGTGTGGGCATACCTCTTTCCTGCGGTTACCCAACCGACAACAGCTTTGGGCTCCTGAATTTTTTATACACCACCCCAGTTAAATACGCTTCGCTGTTTTTTGAAATTTAACGGGGTAAACCCCAGAGAAATATGCTAGGCATTTCACAGGAAAGTCATTACCTTGAATTCCTAGATTATTTCGTGGCGATGGTATGCCATAAATTTTGTTTTACTGTTCCTTGAAAATCTTGTAAAACTGATGTATAATTCTACATAATTTTAAGGCGATAGTTGGTTCAAATACTATCATCCCGATTCCATTGAAATTATCACAATAGAACTCCTTATGCTCCTTTCCAATGCTCTTCAACTATTTTTTTTGGCCCTAGCTTCTTATACTGCCTTTTACATGCCATACATTTTGCTCTATTTCCTTTAAATACAAGTTGAATGCCACACGCACACATCCAGCCCTTCTGTTTTGCTGGGTTTCCCACCATTAATGCATAATCTGGCACATCCGTAAGGACAACGGTACCTGTTCCAATAAACGCAGAGGTGCCAATTGTGATACCACAAATAATCGTGGCATTAGCACCGATAGTTGCTCCTTTTTTGACAAGGGTCGGTCGAAGTTCACCCATCCTACGGATTGCTCCCCTTGGATTATAGACATTAGTGAAAACCATTGAGGGCCCACAAAAAACCTCATCTTCAAGAGTTACACCCTTGTATACCGATATATTGTTCTGGATTTTACAGCCATTACCAATAGTTACATCAGGGCCGATGACCACATTCTGTCCGATATTGCAGTTTTTACCAATGCGAGAGCCGGAAAGGATGTGTGAAAAATGCCATACCTTGCTACCAACACCTATCTCAACTCCTTCATCCACATATGCAGACTCATGGACGAAGCAGCTCTTGGCTCTTTGCTCAGAGTTCATAGCTGCTTCGGAGGAAACTGATTGTTCTCTTTTTGGTATTGGTATAGTTATTTGATTCAAACTGATCTTGCGTCCATTTTCGTTGAGGGATTGTTGCGATGCCTGGAGTACTTGCAGCACTCGAAGCCCTTCCCTACCGTCGGTTATAGGTTGTTGTCTATTGGCGACGCAGTCTATGAAATGCTTGCATTCAGCCTTGAGGGGTTCATCAATTTTCACTTTTACCACCTCCGCCTCTGCCTTGGCAGCGATAGGAATACGATTAAGCCACTCGATCCTGTGGGGATAAAGCATGAGCTTTTCATCGCTCATATCATCAAATACCGCCATTTTTTTATCGCCTACCACTACCAGTTTTTGCTCTTTAAATGGGTGAAGCCATGAAACGAAAATGTGTGCCTTTACACCACTTGGAAAATCAAGTGTAGTCAAGGTGGTATCTGGAATCTTTTGCTGTAAATATGCACCTCCTGCTGCACAAACACTTTCAGGCATTTCTCTCAAAAGCATGAGAATCACAGAGATGTCATGGGGTGCAAAACTCCAGAGAATATTTTCCTCGGCCCTTATCTTACCAATGTTGAGGCGGTTTGAATAGAGGTACTGGATCTTGCCGAGCTCTCCAGTGGCAATAAGCTCTTTCAATTTGATCACAGCTATGTGATATTGGAGAATATGGCCTACCATCAATGTGAGGTGGTTTTTCTCCGCTATTTCAATGAGATCTTGACCCTCTTCTTCCGTCAGGGCAAGGGGTTTCTCCACAAATACATGTTTTCCAGCTAAAAGGCATTTCTTTGCTAGGTTATAATGGGTTGCAGCAGGTGTCGCAATCGCAACAGCGCCTATCTGAAACACAGACTCATCCAGCAGGTAATCAAGATCTTCTGTGGTGGAAATTTCCTCATACTTCTCTTTAAAATTGTCGAGTATGGTACTATCCTTATCGCAAATAGCAGAGAGTACGCCCAAATCATGAAAATTACGCACCAAGTTCTTTCCCCAGTAGCCAGATCCAACAACAGCTATGTTAATCATGCTCATTTCTCCATTTCATTAATAAAATTAGGGTTAATTTCTGAAATATGTACAGGCTGTGGAATCCTCCGTAGGAGGTCCGCCATAAAAGAATTCCCCAGAGCAAGCATTTCACGTGGTAAAAATCCGACCACAACGCATAATGCATGACGTACTGAACAGAGTGTAAAGCGCATGACAAATTGAGCCTGTTCAATATTAGACGTTAAGTACATCGCTCCATTTTCCGGTTTTCTTGT
>CAZSWT010000113.1:0-7850 GCA_964611035.1 uncultured Desulfobacteraceae bacterium | reverse complement strand
GAGCCTGTTGTTCATCGTTGGAAAAAGTTCGATTTGGCATTAAATTAAATTGTAAGTATTTTGATGAAACCTTATACTAGGTATGCTTCAACATCACCGTCAATCTTTTTGCCAGAAACTTTCTAGGTTTATTTCCGTCGAGATAAAGTCGCATTAAATTCCTCTTCAACAAGCTGTTTGCGAACTCGATCGATTGTATGGGCAGTTACGCCAAATGCCTCGATGATTAATTCGTCTGACCAACGAGGATGGTTATTGCTTTGTTGCGCCTTAAATAATATCTGTCCTCTGGTAAACATTCATGCCGAGCCTCGATCCGAGTTTATCAATTTCGTTAAAGCCTTATGTTCCTCCGCGGATAACCGAATAATGTATTTTTCCATAGCTTTTCTCAAGGTTTTGTATGGCATGATAAAGGTTGTCTTGAGGAAATACGCTATATATCAAAACAAAAATCAAGTTATTGACCCAGTATAGTTATTTTGACATGAAACTTGTGTCATGTCAACCTTGTAATGTCGTTAATAATATGGTATATTTTCTTCATAATCAACCTGGGAGGATTGGATATGAAGAAATACATCGTGACACTTACCAAAGATGAGAGAGAAGCTCTTGTGGCGCTTACTTCTAAAGGCAAACATAAATCACAAAAAATCCTCAACGCTCTGATTCTACTTGGCTGCGATGAGGGCGGGTACCAGATGAAACGTTCGACCAACGAAGAAATGGCCCGCGTGCTGAACATAAGCATGAAAAAGATCGACCGCGTGAAGAGGAGATTTGTCATAGAAGGTATAGATGTTGCCCTCAATGGGAGAAAGGCAAGTCGCATCTATGCCAAAAAGGTAGATGGAGATTTTGAAGCCCATTTGGTTGCATTGAGTTGCAGTGAACCGCCCAAGGGTTTCGCAAGATGGTCCCTGAGGTTGTTAGCCGACAAGGTTGTCGAGCTTAACTACATTGATGGAATCTCCCACGAAGCGGTCCGCCGCATTCTAAAAAAAACGAGATCAAGCCTTGGCAACGAAAAGGATGGGTAATCCCACCGGAGCAAAACGGTAGCTTTGTTGCTAACATGGAAATGGTGCTGGATGTTTACAAGCGCCCGTTCGATCCATGTTATCCGGTTGTATGTATGGACGAATCCCCAAGGCAGCTAATCGCGGAGACAAGGGTTTCTATCCCTGCATCGCCTGGGCAGTCGGCCAAGTATGACTATGAATATAGGCGTTGCGGTATGTGCAATGTTTTCCTCGCCTGCGAGCCATTGGCAGGAAAGCGCATGGTGAAGATCACCGAAAGAAAAACCAAGCGTGACTGGGCTTATTTTCTGGAAAAGATTGCAGATCAATACGAAACAGCGGAAAAAATAACGCTGGTTATGGACAACCTGAACACGCACGCCCCTGGGTCACTTTATGAAACATTTCCTCCGGATAAGGCAAAGGCAATATGGGACAGGTTCGAGTTTGTGTACACCCCGAAGCACGGGAGCTGGTTGAATATGGCCGAGATAGAGTTGAACGTGCTCACGGGACAGTGTTTGAATAGAAGAATCGATGACATCGCGGTTGTCAGGAAAGAGGCACTAGCATGGCAGAAATACAGAAACAATAAAAATGCGAAGGTTAATTGGCAATTCACAGCCGAGGATGCCCGGATAAAGCTATCTCGGCTTTACCCGACACTTGAAGATTGACATGACACTAGCCTATCTTAATGACATGTGGAAAAAAACAGAAACTTCCGAGTTTTTCTTTTCTGACGTGGCCAAAGATATTATCAAAGACATATTAAATGGAATGATGATTTGTTAATCGATTTGCGATGTATTTACCGACATAAATAAATTTTTAGCAAGGAGGATCATGAAAAAGGAAGCAAGAAAGATAAAACTTATTGAAAAGGCTTATAAATATGGATTTGAATACGAGAAAACCTACAAAGGTTGCTCTCAGTCTGTAATCGCAGCCATACAGGATACTTTAGGCATCAGAGATGACAGTGTGTTCAAAGCGGGTACTGGATTGGCAGCAGGGGGAGGCTTAACAGGTATCGGGGTCTGCGGGGGATATGTTGGAGGAGTAATGGTCCTTAGCCAGCTCTGCGGTCGCGAGCGTATGAAGCTTGAGGATCCCGAACGAATTCGATTTGAATCTTATGATCTTGCCAAAAAGTTGATAGATGAATTCATCCGTGAATTTGGTACTATTATCTGTCGAGACATCCAAACCCTAAAATTTGGACGTCCTTATTATATAAAAGATCCAGAGGATTTTAACAAATTTGAAAAAGCTGGCGGCCATCATGATAAGTGTACTGATGTGGTGGGAAAGGCCGCTCAAATGGCTGTGAGATTAATCTTGGATTGTGGGTTAGTTACTTTGCCGAAACTGTGAGCTTCAACATTTAACTTGTAGATTTTACTCTTAAAATTAATGTAATGTCAATATACAAAAATGTTATACAAAAATGTTATTTTACGAGATGAAATCGATGAATATTTTTAAACTTTTTGATTTACATGACAGAGTGTCCATTGTTACAGGAGGAGGTGATGGGCTGGGTCGGATGATAGCAACTGGTTTAGGAGAAGCGGGTTCTGATATTGTTATTTGCTCAAGAAAATTGGAGAAGTGTGAGGAGACAGCACACGATATTGAGAAATTAGGCGTGAATGCCATAGCCGTCCAATGTGATATAAGTAGTGATGAAGGTATTGACAGAGTTGTTAGTGAGTCTTTGAAAAAGTTTCAGAGGATCGATGTTTTGGTGAATAATTCTGGACGAACCTGGGGCGAATCTCCCGAAGATATTCAAACTGAAGACTGGCAAAAGGTAATTGACCTGAACATTACAGGAAGCTTCCGATGTACACAAAAAGTTGGAAGGGAGATGATTAAACAACAAAGCGGAAAAATCATTAATATTTCTTCCTATACTGGCCTTAGAGGTAGTGATCCTGAATACGCAAATGCAATTCCGTATAGCACATCTAAAGGTGCTATAATCATTTTTACAAAGGATTTAGCTACAAAATGGGCAAAATATAATATCAACGTTAATTGTATTGCACCTGGCTGGTTTCATACTAAAATGGCGGAGTGGACTTTAGAAAATAAGGGAGATATCATACTTTCCAGGCTTCTTATAAAAAGATTTGGGAAAGAGGATGACATTAAAGGAGTAGCAGTCTTTTTATCGTCGAAGGCTTCAGATTATATGACCGGACAAATCTTATCTGTTGATGGAGGTATAACAGTTTGGTGAGCCTTAAGAAACGATATTTTAAACGGCGAAGAGCATTCATTTTTGATTTGGTATTTGAGGAACTTCAAACGATGTTTCGAGAAATTGCTCTGCAGCGCTCAAGATATCCCTTACAAATGCCAAGACCACCATGCCATTTAGGCCTGCTATTTAATCAGTTGATCTCAGAATAATATTAATTCAAAGGTTAGGGCTCGATACTTGTGTTAATAATTATCTGAAAGGTAAAACTTGGGTATGCTGAAAGGAAGAACAGGAGGATTTCTTAAAAGCCGAGGATTACGAGTAATTATTCTTTCACAATAACAATCAAATTTGCTTGGTAAGGCATGGCATATAATCAGGATGCCAAAATCCCGCCATCTATAAGGAGAACGGAGCCGGTTGTAAAACTGGCAGATTCTGATGCAAAATACAGAGCTGCACCAACAATCTCATCTACTTCACCAAAGCGTCTGCTGGGGTTCCTTTGGAGTAAATTTTTTGATATCTTGTCCGAAGCCCGCATTCCTTCGGTAAGATCGGTGGCAAAATACCCTGGGGCTATCACATTCACTGTTATATTATATTTCTCAGCCCATTCAATCGCCAATACCTTTGTCATCTGAATGAGCGCCCCTTTGTAGCGCAATAGGCGATCTGCCGTGGTAATGCTACTAGCCCACCGACCGAGGCAATATTGATGATACGGACCCAGTTTTGTTTCATCATGATCTTGCCAGCTTCACGGCACAAGAGAAAAGGGGACAGCAGATTAGCTTGAATAACCTCTTCCCACATCTCTTTTGTTACCTCTTCTGACTTTTTAACCCAGGGACTGATACCTGCATTGTTGACTAAGATATCTATTCTTCCATATCGTTCTGTGGTTTTTTCTATTAGGCTGTATATGTCATTATCTCTGGTTAAATCGCATTTGACATAAAAGGCTTCACCACCAATTGCCTGAATCTCTTTTACCACCTCTTTTAAAAGATTCACGTTTGGTGCAGCGACCCCTACTTTTGTCCCTGCCTCGCCAAATGCTAGGGCAATAGCTTTTCCAATACCTCGGCTGCCTCCTGTTATAATAGAAACTTTCCTCCTTAAATCAAAGAGATTAGGTATACTCATCTTGTACCTCCTATAAGATTATAGCCTTTTGGTTTAGTATCCGAAGACTGCCACTTTTACCTTCGAGGCACTGATATTGAACAACCTGATGCAGACCTTGTGGATCCAAAATGGGTTCGCAAAGCGGCAGTCGCATATGCACACTGCTATGTGATCGCCTGCATGCAGCAAGCCTGACTATGCCAGCATGCCACCATCACAGACTATGCATGTTCCTGTGGTAAAGGATGCAGCATCGGATACCAGGTAGAGCACTGCGCCTGCCATCTCGCTCGGCTGTGCATGCCTGCCCAAGGGTATCTGTTTTACTGCATAATCATAGATTTCCTTGGTATTTATAAGCACGCTGGAAAACTCAGTCTCAGTAAGGCCTGGCAGCAAGGCATTCACCCGTATGTTTTTGTTAGCAAGTTCTTTGGCAAAAGCCTTTGTCATGGAAATAAGCCCTGCCTTGGTGATGGCGTAGATACCTTGCATGATTTGTGGACTTAAACCGCCTATAGATGCAACATTCACTATAGAGCCCCCACCTGATTCCATCATCAATCGTGCTGCATGTTGGATCATAAAAAAAGGCCCCTTGAGGTTTACATCATTAGTCTTGTCCCATACGCGCTCATCAGCATCTATCATATCCCCGAAATATGGGTTAGTGGCGGCATTGTTCACGAGTATGTCAATCTTGCCGAACCTGTCTCTCACCTCCTTGAAGAGCGTTTCTATCTGCTCCGGATGGCCCACATGACAGGTAATGGCCTCCGCTTTGCCGCCATTTTCCTTTATCTTCTCTACAACGCCTTTGAGGGCATCTATCTTCCTGCTTACAAGTATGCAGTACGCACCATAGTCAGCCAAGGTCACAGCTATGGCTTCACCGATACCCCTGCTGGCCCCTGTGATAAGGGCAATCTTGCCTTTTTGAGAAAAATTAATCATACATGAACCTCCTTTAGTAGGGCCGGTGGCCTAGTCCCCGCAAAAGTTTAACTAACTTTAAGGCCAAGTCCAGGGGATTATCGTAATAAACAGTAGCGACAATAGATTTGCTCATTCTGGTACTCCTTTTGTAGGACTCATTTTCCCCTCATGAGTTTTCGATATTTCTCTAACATCTTTCTCGGGGTCACGGTCGGTCTATCATATTTAGGAAGCTCTTTCTCTATCCCGAACAGGTATTTCGCTATGCTCTTCAGGCTCTCAACATCATATCGGTTCATCATGGTAATCGTCTCCATCTGGGGGGAACCACCACCATGTAATCCTGCTGATTGCATCACGCCAGCGAGCTCTGAGATTATCAAGTTTTCAATACCTCTGAAGCATCGGTGTTGATTCTCCGCAGAGATCTTTGGATTCCTCATGAGATATTTATTCGCCAGTGCACCTGTATCTTTAGAGAAAAATTCTTCCTCAAAGGGCATGGTAGAACACAAACCTCCGGCAAGGTCAGAAACTACTTTATATTCATTATAAATTTCTTCTCCAGCCAGTCTCCTGCCGGCATTCGTTAAGACCTCATCTGGTATATATGTTCCTGATCCGGATTTTTCACCGCGGTAGGCACTCATCTGGCCAGCCGCAAAGACAAGCTCTGCAGTGCCGATCAGGTGCGATAGTTTATCCCTGACGTGGTCTTCTTTTTCAATATCACTGTATTCAGATACCAGCGCTGCTGCACTGGCAAGTACTTCTGATATGGCAGGTTTGCATCCTGTGTAGGAATGCCGGTGATAGTGGGCGAAAAGCAGGGCAAGGAATCCAGCAAAAGGCGTTTGCCTTGGATCTCCCTTGCCATCCAGAAAGACCCTTTCCCGGGGAACGAAGACATCGTCAAAAATGGTGAATGACTCGGCATCTCCGAGTTCTGCAATAGGAGCCTTCAGGTATTTTCTTTTGTGATGATATGCGGGCCTAATAAGCATTTTTACCCCTTCCCAATCAGAAGGAAGGGCAAATGCAACGGCGTAGTCGTGATCTTTTTCAGTCATGAATCGAGTGGGGATGGCTATTATTTCATCGCTTACCGGTGCAGTGGTATTATCGATCTTTGCCCCTCTCACCACAATACCATCGGGCCTGCTCTCGATTATTCTGAGGTAAAGATCAGGGTCAGATTGCTCGTGAGGTCTTTTTATCCTATCACCCTTGGTATCAGTTTGTGCACAATTGGCACATATATCATTATCCTGCCAGTATCTAAGATACTTTAAAAAATTTTGGTTTGTATCAGTGCCGAGGGATTGATCCATTTCATAGGCAACTACAGAAAGGGCGTTCATGGCATCAATGCCCATACACCTCATGATGCAGCCGCCCACCCGGTGACATAAGAGTCTTGTCATCTGTTGCTTTTTCAAAAGGTCATCCACACTTTGATGAATGTGGGTGAACCTGCTAATTTTCTCCCCTGTTAAATGGGATGTTGCGGTACACAGGTCCTCCCATTCCGGATCATTCGCCCTGTCATAGGTCTCTTTGATAACCCGTAACTGACCTGCAATCCTCTCATCCGTCCTATCTATCTTCTCGCCACCCATATACATATTCCTTCTTAGTTTTTTCAAACGCCCATAATACTCATCAAAAGTCTTTACCCCCATGATTATCCTCCTTTTATACTTACCGACAGCCTTTACTAATCTTTATAAATGGTTTCCCCTGATTCGGTCATTTTTTTCAAACCACTCAAAAATCTATAATATCATATTTAGACTGAATTTTGAATTATTTGTGACGAGTATTAGCATTTTACTTTGTGGTGCAAATGAAGCTCTCTAAGATTTCGGGATATATGAGGATTGGAATTTCCTATTTGACTAAGTTAATTTCTCCTTTGATGTTACTGTGCAGAATGCCCCAATTTCCTTGACAGATCAACAAGATAAGAATAGCCTAATTTCAATTCTGGACGCTCTCATTATTGAGCATTGAGGTTTTTTCTTGATTCTGTTCCTATGAAAGAAGGATACAATTGATGCATATATATGAAAAAAATAAAGGGAGAATTAATTAATATATGTGGGACCGTGAGATAAAAGAGCTGGAAAGAAGAAGGAATATCGCCCGTCAGATGGGAGGCGAAAAGAACATTGCCAAACAGCACGGAATCGGAAGAATGACTGTCAGGGAGCGGATAGATGCCCTGGTTGATAAAGGTTCATTCCTTGAAAGGGGTATTCTTGCAGGAGTTCCGACTTATGATAAAGATGAGAAAGACAGCCTTATTGACCTTATTCCGTGCCCTTTTGTAATGGGTATAGCAAAGATAGACGGCCGCCGTGTCACTTTGCATGGAGACGATTTCACTATAAAGGGAGCCTCTGTTGGAAGAATGTATAAGGCCAAGGGGGCCTATTTTCTAAAGATGGCTCGTGCCTTACAGCTTCCTATAGTAAGATTGTTAGAAGGCGCTGGTGGTTCAATCAAAGAAATTTTAGAGATAGGATATACCGAGCTCCCAAGCT
>CAZSWT010000112.1:0-7916 GCA_964611035.1 uncultured Desulfobacteraceae bacterium | reverse complement strand
TCAAAATGTTTTTAACGATCGTGTCTTTTACCTTGAGGGGAACGGTTTCAGGCCATTTTTCATTCCTCTCCCACCTCTCATGGACTTCCTTCAACCTCTCATAATGTTCTAATTCCTCATCTGCTATCTGGTTAAACATGGCTTTGCCGATAGGATTTTTTGTCCTCTCGGCATTTGTTAGATAAAATTCCCGCTCCCTCATCTCGTTATTAAGGGCGACCTCCAGTGCATTGAGATTCTCTTGTTCCTTCATGATAGCTCTCCTTTTTTAATTATACTACGGCGTTAGGCTTTATCTTTCTTATCACAGTTCAGTTGAAATTGTCAAAATTTTGAACGCCTTCAGCCCTCGGTTCATTTCAGGGTCAGGGCCTGTCCATTCAAGGGATAGGCTGTTGACTCATTAATACCTTTGGACTATACTTCGAGCATATACCATCCATATCATTCAATTAGAGGGGGGGATGCAATCATGCCCAATAAAAGTGAAAAGAACCTCGGCTATGCCTTTGCCGCTGAATCAAAGGCATATGCCCGGAACTCTGCCTTCGCCTTGAAGGCAGATCAAGATGGTTACCCGCAAATAGCCCGCCTCTTTCGGGCTGTAGCAGATGCAGAATCAGTCCATGCCAGCCGTTACCTGAAATTAATTCAGGGCAAGATTGGCTCGACAGAAGAAAACCTTGAGGCCGCCTTTCAGAATGAGATCAAGGCCAATGTGGAAGAATACCCGAAGCTGATCAAAGATGCATCAGAGGAAGGGCAGAATGTTGTAGAGGATGCCTTTTCCCAGGCCCGTGATGTGGAAAGCCGCCATGCCGATCTCTACAAGAAAGCAATGAATGATATGCTCTCAGATCGCCAGAGTCAGTATTATGTGTGCCAGGTCTGCGGGTATATAAGTGAGGATGAAGCTCCGGAAAATTGTCCCGTCTGCGGTGCTGACAGAAAAAATTTCAAAGTTGTGGACTAAAGAATAGACTGTAGATGGCCTTCTATCTCACCCTTGGGGAGAGCCCCCACAAGGTTCTTGACAAATTTCCCATCCCTAAAAAAAAGCATGGTAGGAATACTCCGTATAGAGTATTGTGAAGCGGTCAGAGGATTTTCATCCACGTTGAGCTTTGCAATTTTTACCCTGCCTGCATACTCTGAAGCCAGCTCATTGAGGATGGGCGACACCATGTGGCAGGGACCACACCATGGGGCCCAGCAATCCACTATTACCGCACCTGGATACGAGAGCACCTCCATGCTGAATGTACTATCTTTAACAATCACAGGACGTTCATGAAAGATACCGACTATTAGGGGACTTCCACACTTGCCGCATATCGGTTTATCCTGCAGCCTGCTCTTTGGTATTCTGTTTTTCGTGCCACAGTTTGAACACTGGACAATTGTGGTATCTTGATTCACTGTAATCCCTATCCTCTTTTCCCTCTCGCTGTCTTCTTCTCCTCTTTTTCCTCTTCTTCACCAAACTTTTTTAGACCCTCAGCCAATTCCTTTAACTTCTCGTTAACCAGGTAATTGATTGTCCCTTTGGGGAAGGTCCCATCAGATTGCTTTTCCCCGGCCTTTTTATCGGTTAAGATCTCGATTCCTTCATCAATGGACTTTACTGTATAGATATTGAACTTTCCCTCTTTTACCGCTTTGACCACATCTTTACGGATCATGAGGTCTTTAACATTGGTTTCCGGCATCATAACTCCCTGATAACCGGTGAGACCTGTTTTACAGCAGCAGTCGTAGAATCCCTCGATCTTCTGATTGATACCACCGATGGCCTGTATCTCTCCCTTCTGGTTTACTGAACCGGTAACCGCTATATACTGCTTAATGGGAACACCAGAAAGACTGGAAAGAAGGGCATATATTTCAGTGGAAGAAGCGCTATCTCCATCCACACCGATGTAAGACTGCTCAAAGGCAATGCTGGCACTCATAGTCAAAGGCTTATCCTGAGCATACTTTTTTCTCAGATATCCACTTAAAATCAAAACGCCCTTATTGTGGGTGCTACCTGATAAATCGGCTTCTCTCTCAATATTGATGATTCCTGAACGACCCATAGAGGTGGAGGCGGTAATGCGAGAAGGCTTTCCGAACATATAGTCGCCTAAGTCATACACGGCAAGCCCATTAACCTGGCCGACCACTTCTCCATCCACATCGATCATTAAGGTTCCCCGATCGATCATTTCTTGAATATGCTCTTCAATCATGTTGGATCTATATATCTTGGCCTCAATGGCTTTATCCACATGGTGTTCCTGAATTACTGCTTTGTTTTCCTGGCTAGCCCAGTAATCGGCCTCCCGAATAAGATCTGTTATAGCGGGGAAACTGGTAGAGATTTTTTCCTGTCTTCCAGAGAGGCGGACCGCATGCTCTATGAGTGCAGCCACAGCGGTCCTGTCAAAAGGCTTCAATCCATCTTCATCTTTTTTCAATTTGATAAACTCCGCAAATTGATGGATGGAATCGGCGTTTTTTTCCATGGATGTGTCAAAGTCTGCCCTCACCTTAAAAATCTTTTTAACATCCTCGTCATAGGCCAAGAGTAGATGATAGAGATAGGCATCTGAGATGATAGCCACCTTAATATCCATCTCAATTGGTTCTGGTTTTAAACCCGTGGTTGTGAACAGGTAAAATGGGTCATATGTCTGAATCTCCATCTTTTCTGTCTTGAGAGATCTCTTGAGTGCTGGCCATATACCCGGCTCCATAACTGCATCGAGGAGATTCAGAACCAGATAGCCACCATTGGCCTTTATAAAAGATCCTGCCTTTATCTTGCTAAAATCTGTCTTCCAGACCCCGCTTCGATCAACAACTCTTTCAATGCTACCAAAAAGATTTCGGTACGTCGGATAGGATTCGATAATAACTGGAGGCCCTTTTTGATCTCCATTATCTACTATGAGGTTAATCTGATAAGGCTGAAAAGGGTCTCCTTCAGGAAGAACGAAGGAAAGACCAGGAATAGCTTGCTGTGTCTGGGGTGTAAAAATTTGTATATTCTCGGTCATATCCTCAAGCATGGCATCGAAATAATCATTGATCTGCTTGCTTTTATACCTATCCTTTATAGGTACGGCTAACTCTGTGGCCATTTTGGTGAACATCAAGCGGTCCATTTTCTCTACATCTCCCTGGACCTCCTTTTGCAAAGTCCTGAGTTCAAGAGAGATTTGTTCTATATCCTTTCTTAGCTTTTCCTGCTTTTTTTTCAGTCCCTCAAACTCTTCCTTTGGGAACCTTCCCTTTTCCACCATTGCTTCAACCTGGTCGATATGCACAGGGTTTCCATCAACCAAAGGCACGACCTCAGGCCGTTTAATCTGCCCCACCTGTATATCCACAAGAGCAAATCCCTCCCCCCTTACTTTCTTATCCAGGTCTTTGAAGAAGTCTTTCCCCTTTTTCTCATATTCTTCCATGATCTCTTTTTTTCGGTTGAGATAATCCTGACTCTCAAAAAACTGCGGGATATCCTTCTTTAGGGTTACAACAAAATCGTAAACATCTTTCTTGAATTTGCGCCCCATCCCCGGCTTAAGGCGCAGGAGAATAGGTGCCTCAGTATTTTTAAAGTTATTTACATAGCAGCGGTCGTCTGGCGTTTTAGCCTTCTTTTTGGACACCTCTTCAAGTAATTTTCGAACGGCGGACATCCTGCCTGTGCCTGCCATTCCCGTGACAAAAACATTGTATCCCGGTTTATCCATACCCATACCAAAACGGAAGGCCTCCACACCTCTTTTTTGGCCGATAATCTCTTTTAGTGGCTTTAGGTCTTCAGTAGTCTCAAACGACAGAGCGGCTGGATCAAGTCGCCATCTGAGTTGATCAACGGGTACTTTTTTATCTGATTCTTTTTTAGGCATCTATGAACTCCTCAATTTTGTCACTTGTTATTTATCAGGTGATCACTTAATCTTGATTTTTACTTTTTGGGTTATCTCCGGCTTACATTTAGGCATAATGATAGTTACTATACCCTCTCTATAGGTGGCCTCAACATCCTCAATCATAACCCTACAGGGGAGCTGAATGCTGCGGGAGAAAGACTCATACCTTCTTTCCATTCTATGATAATTTTCACCTTCTTTAACAAGCTCCTGTTTCATCTCCCCTTTAATGGTCAGAATATCATCGGTAATGTAAATATCCAGGTCTTCAGGATTTAAGCCTGGAATTTCAGCCTTAAGAATGAGATCGTCCTCTGTCTCGGATAGATCTATAAAAGGAATATTTCTCGAAGGTCTTGTAAAATGAGGCATACCAAAATCATCCCATAGCCTGGAAAAGAGACGGTCCATATCTCTCCTCAGTTTATTGATCTCCTGATTCTTCCATATGATCAGCCCTGGCATTATTAAACCTCCTTTTTATTCTCCGGAAATATTATATCAAACACTACCATTCTAAAAACTACCTTTCTAAGATGCAAGGAATTTCTGTTTCATTGTTCTACAATCTCCTTTGCTTCTTACACCGTTAAATGAATTCAAGCATTTTTTTGAGTACTTATCTTTTTGAATAAGCTTTTCCAGTATAATGATAGCCTGATTAGGAAGTCCAAAAATCAGGTCAAAAATATATTTTCCATATGCCTTACTGATCATGTATAGTATTACTGAATATTCATATATGTGAGTCGAACTTTATTAACAGTAACATGCACTTGTAATAATGGAGACCAAGATGGTTAAAATGCTTGCTATTTATGGCAGCCCACGTCGCAAGGGGAATACAGCTTTGTTACTAAAAAATGCTGTGAAGGGAGCAATTGAGGCTGGTGCTGAAGTAGAAGAGGTGATACTCCGTGATCTAAAGATGTCTCCCTGTCTTGAAATCTATGGCTGTAAAGAAACCGGCCGTTGTGTAATCCAGGACGATTTCCAACAAGTTTATGATAAACTTTTATCATGCCAGGGTTTGATGCTGGCCTCACCCATATTTTTTTATACAGTAAGTGCTCACACAAAAATGCTCATGGATCGATGTCAATCCCTGTGGGCAAAGAAATACTGGCTGGAAAAACCTCCTATTGAAAAACCTAAAGCCACACGAAAAGGGCTTTTTATTTCAGTAGGAGCTACCAAGGGAAAAAGACTCTTTGAGGGGACCCTTCTAACCATCCGTTATTTTTTTGATGTCCTTGATACCGAGCTCTGGCGATCCCTCCTGTATCGCAGTTTAGATTTAGAGAGAGACATATTGGGGCATCCAGAATATTTATTAGAAGCACATCGGTCGGGGAAAGAACTGGTCCAGGCTATTAAAAATACAGACTAAAGGTTTAATTTACCTATTCGAGATACAACCTAAACATATCTTTCGGCTCACTTTAAATGCTACTTCTTTAAATCGGTTCATCCTGGTGAATACAAGGCCTGTCATTAGCTTTATCTAACAAATTCCTTGTATTCACTTTTGAAAAAATTACGAATAAAAACGCTTGACAAGTTCACTCTCAATTAATAATATTAGTAATCATTACTATTAATATATATCGCATGTTATACCCGAATCGCAGACTCGCTTTAGCATCAACCTAAAATAGGAGAAAACAATGAATACTACGCAAAATAAAGGCCAAAAAAAACCAGTTAAGATCCAGGACCTTACCCTTAGAGATGGTCATCAGTCTTTATTGGCTACAAGAATGAGAACAGAGGATATGATCCCCATTGCTGAAAAAATGGAAGATATCGGTTTCTGGTCTATGGAGGTCTGGGGAGGGGCAACCTTTGATACAATGCATCGGTTTTTAGGGGAAGACCCATGGGAAAGGCCCAAAACACTTAAAAAATATCTCAAGAAAACCCCGTTTTCTATGTTGCTGAGAGGCCAGAACCTTGTTGGCTATCGTAATTATGCAGACGATGTGGCCAGGGCATTTGTGGATAAGGCTTGTGAGGTAGGCATTGATATATTTCGTGTATTTGATGCCCTGAATGATTTCAGGAATTTTCAGACCGTTGTGGAACGAATAAAGGCCAACGGGAAACACCTTCAAGGCTCCATCTGTTATTCTCTCACTGAGAGAACCCTGGGTGGTGATGTATTTAATTTAGACTATTTCACATCAAAATGTAAACAGTTAGAAGAGTTGGGGTCTGATACCATTTGTATCAAGGATATGGCCGGCATTGCTGCTCCCTATGATATCTATGAGCTTGTCACTGAACTAAAAAAAGATATCACCGTTCCGATCCATTTTCACAGCCACTACACCAGTGGCATGGCCTCTATGAGCATTCTAAAGGCGATTGAAGCTGGTGTCGATATTGTTGACACCTGCCTTGCGCCGTTTGCCATGCGAACCTCTCATCCTGCTGTAGAGCCCCTTGTGGTTGCCCTGCAGGGGACAGCCTGGGATACCGGATTAGACCTGAATAAACTACTTGAGTTAGATACCTATCTTGAGTCCATTGCACCAAAATATAGAGACTACCTCGCTACCAATAGGATGGCAGTTATAGACACAGGGGTCCTGGCCCACCAGATACCAGGAGGGATGATCTCTAACCTGGTCAGCCAGCTGAAAGAGGCCAATGCCCTGGATAGGCTCCCTGAGGTCCATAAAGAGATACCGATTACCAGAAAAGAGTTAGGAACCCCTCCCCTGGTCACCCCTACCTCACAGATCGTTGGGGTTCAGGCAGTATTAAATGTACTGCTGGGAAAATATAAGATGATTACCACCCAGGTCAAAGACCTGGTCTATGGTCTCTATGGAAAGACACCTACACCAGTTGATCCAGAGGTACAAAAAAAGGTACTCAAAGGATATAAAAGGGGTGAGACACCAATTACTGGAAGGGCTGCGGATTTTATTGAACCAGAGCTTGCCAAAGACAGAGAAAAGATAGGGGATCTGGCCAAAACCGAGGAAGACCTCCTTACCTATGCCCTTTATCCTACCACTGGTGAGCAATTTTTAAAGTGGAAATATGGCATAGAAGAAAAACCCGATAGCGTCAAGCCAAAGACGTTAGAGGATATAAAAAGGGAGGATGAGTTAATAGAGAAGGCCAGGGCTGAGGCCAGGGGGTAAGAAAGGTTTCAATTAATTATTATATGAATATTCAGAAAGAAGATAGGAAAAGGGAGGGTAAAAAATGGCTGAATTAAAAGGAAGTAAAACAGAAAAAAATCTATTAGAGGCTTTTGCTGGGGAATCTCAGGCAAACCGAAGGTATCTCGCCTTTGCCAAACAGGCTGAAAAAGAGGGCTATATGCAGGTTGCAAAACTTTTCAAGGCAGCGGCTGAGGCTGAAACCGTCCATGCACATGCCCATCTCCGAACACTTGGGGGCATCAAGAGTACTGCTGAAAACCTGAAAGAGGCTATTTCCGGAGAAACCTATGAATTCACGAAGATGTATCCGGCTATGATCGAAGAAGCCAAAGACGAGGGCAACAAAGCGGCTGAGCGAAATTTTACCTATGCCAATGAGGTTGAAAAGGTACACGCTGCCTTATACCAGAAGGCTTCAGACAACCTGGATACAGTTGAAGAGAAGGACTACTACGTTTGCTCTGTGTGCGGGTATACGTGCGAAAATGAGCCACCGGATACATGTCCGGTCTGCGGTGCTAAATCAACGGCATTTTTCGAAGTCAAGTAAATTATCCATACACTATCCATACGATAATTTACATTGAACGAAGAGACTTGAACTAAATGAAAAAAAAGTAATGAGTAAAAGAATTCAGACATTAAGGGATTATGAATTATTACATCTTTTGATAAATTCTATATCTATATTGCTAAATGGTGAAATCTATTCCGGACTCCGAGATTTTGATCTCTGATTTAACCGCGCCGAGAGCGCATAAAGGAGAACCACAATGAGCGCGAATGATATTTTTAAGGTCAATCCACGAATGCC
>CAZSWT010000111.1:0-8133 GCA_964611035.1 uncultured Desulfobacteraceae bacterium | reverse complement strand
ATGCGTAGGATCATACCCCAAAACGCCGACCTGTGTCAACCGGATAGGCATGGTATATTCTGCGCCATGCAGTTTACGACTCCCAGAAGGATAGGGATTGTCAGGTAGTGTTTCAATAATCTGAAGAATTCTTGAAATGGTCTTCTTTTGAAGTTTCTTAAGCTCTCTTCGAGCGGATTGTTTCCACTCGAGCTTATATGAGGCCATCGTTTTTTAACTCAGCAAGAAACTTTTTGTGAGATATTGTTGGTTCATCTCTTCTCTCAGCCACAGTAGCTAAATCTTCAATATCTTCGATCAACTCTTGAAATTTAGAGATCGACAAAATAACTGATTTTTTCTTACCCTTTTCATCGGTTATATATTGGGGGTAAACATTGTCTAACCTTATCATTGGAGTACCTCCTTCCTGACCACAATAATACTATCACCTCAAAGATGGGATCGCAAATTAAATTGGCATTTTCCATTCACCTGTGCCCAGCCTGCTTACCCCGTGAAATTTTTACCCCGTTAAACCTCTCTGTTTCTTCTGTTTAACTGGGGCATGTTTACAACAGCTTGGCGGGTTAAATTGACGAAGTCACAGCATCGCGTATTTAAATTGTCGGAGCGTATTTCACTGGGGCTCGCCTTATATCTCTCTTCCTTCCCATCAATCTGTGTAATCTGCGCCTGCCCCGTTAAATGCTCTTTTTTCTTGTATTTAACCGGGGTAATCCCTGCCCCGTGGAATTCACTTGTGACAGCGGAGCGTATACCACTGGGGTGCGGATATTAAAAATCACTTGTAATAAAAAATTAGATATTATATTATTTTACTATGCCCACGGTCATGAAAATAGGTTCCTTCAGATTCCATTTCTATTCAGATGAAGGAAACGAACCACCACATATTCATGTCGCCACTCCGGATGGCGAGTGTAAATTCTGGCTTCAGCCGGTTCGATTGGCAAGAAATAAAGGTGTACCACCATTAAGCATCAGAAAAATAGAAAAAATCGTATTTGAAAATCAGCTTCTTTTAATGGGGAAATATAATGAATTCCAAGATAGATAAAATGGAAATTGGAGAACCTACCGCAATTAAAGCCTGGGCGGAAGGCAGAACGATTTATATAGAACTAACGGATAGCCGCATTATTGGATTTCCGGCGGATCGATTTAAAATTCTATCAAAAGCTACCGATGATCAGCTCAAGGAAGTCAAAATAAGGCTGGATGGATTTGCATTGCGCTGGGAATCTCTTGATGAAGACATTACAGTCCCAGGGATCGTAGCAGGCAATTTCCAATTGCCCTCTCAAATGGCATCATAAATCCACAACCTAATTCATAGTGTACCTCCATAGCAGCCCCAATTATCTTATAAGTTCTTTCATCTTTCATTTTTAATAATCTGCGCCTGCCCTATGAAATGTTTACCCAGTGCAATGCTTTCAGCTTTTTATTGCTCCAGGGCCCTTTGTTTTTCTATTTCATTGGGGAATCTGCGCATGTCGAAGATGCCTCCGTGCGATGTCCCGCTGTGCCCCGTGAAATTTTTACCCCGTTAAACCTATCTGTCTTTTTTGTTTAACTGGGGCATGTCAATGAAGAGCGAAGTTTACCCCGTAGCTCCGGCAGATGGTACTGGGGTAATCTGCGGATCGATCTTTTGGTGTGCAATACCGGCACAGTGAATAACCACATCCGGAAAATACTTTACGCGAATTGCGGCCACTGAATCCAAATCCGTCAGGCCTGCCCTCCATCGCTCTCGCTCAGGCGAGGCGGGCGGGTCTGCCTGCTCCCAGGTAATATTAAGCGCACCATCTGAGGGGCCTGTAATATCAACCCCGACCACTTTATTATCGGAAGCTAATCGGCTGCACAAGGCTCTTCCGATAAAGCCGTTGGCGCCAGTTACAAGAAGATTCATGCTAAATTTCCCTTAACCTATCCGCAGGTTACCAACAATACCTAAAAATTTACCATGATTCATGCTTGACATTTTCATGCATATGGCATAAAATTTCATGAAAATTAGATCCCAAAGGAGATCAGGAATGGCAAACCTACAAATCAAAGGTATTAAAGAAGAATTATATGCGGAGATAAAAAAACTTGCTTCTGCTGAAAACCGATCTGTTAGCCAACAGATCTTATTTTTAGTGAGAGAATATTTAGGTAGAAAGAATCATCTCTCCACGCTTAAGTCGCCAGCTCAGGTCTTGCTGGAACTCTCTGGATCATGGCAGGACGATAAAGGGGCAGAGCAGATTATTGCGGAGGTTAAAGGCGCCCGTGTAAATTCTAAGAAACTGGCAGAAGGTTTCTAATGTACCTTCTCGACACTGATACGATTATCTTTAACCTCAAAGGGCATGATTCGGTGGAGAAAAATCTGCGTCAGCATTTCCACGATCCTATAAAAATAAGTGTCATTACTTTAATGGAGTTGTATTATGGCGCATATAAGTCTCAGAAGAGGGAAAGCAACCTGGCTAAAATAAAAACTTTAGAAAATTCACTTGAAATTATCACGTTAGGCAAAGAATCGGTTGAAATTTTTGGGATCTATAAGGCTAATTTGGAAAAGGCAGGCACACCATTGGATGATTTTGATTTGATTCTTGCTTCATCTGCTTTAGCCCATAATTTAGTGCTTGTTACAAACAATGTGAAACATTTTAAAAGGATAGAAGGTCTCAAACTTACAAACTGGACTGTTTACCCTGAGCACCAATTTATATGAAAGTTGTCAGTTGTCAGTTGTCAGTCCTTCGACTTTGCTCAGGATGGTGAGCTTGTCGAACCATTGTTTTTTGCAACGGACTATCCCGATTTATCGGGACTGACAACGGACTTTTGACTTTTTATCCTTAGTTATCGCCGATAGGTCATGATAGTTCATAGAAGAGGCCCATCGAATCAATAAAGGAAGGTATGGTGTTGTGATCAGGATAATCAGGAGGTATCCATATACCAGCAACCATTTACTATCGAAGTAATGGAAGGTAAAATCCTTCACAGGCTAAAAATTACTCTCAAGCTACGTTTAGAAGTTTCCAGCATTGGCTTTGTGAAGAATTGTTTTATGTTAAAAGGCAGGAAAATTATTGATAGTTAAGATCATTCAATTACGATATTAAGGTGGCTCAGATTCACTCCCAGTGAGCTACATTCCTCTTTTAAGAAATCCCTGGATACTTTGTCCATATTTCGGAATGAAATAATAACCTCGGAAATGTGGTTTTTATTTACAATCTCACTTAAACGATCCTTCCCTCCAAAAACCTGATATCCGACGAATTTGCGTTTCTGCTTCCGGATATCATCATCGATAAATCCCACCAAGGCCAGTTTTAGGTTCTTATTTCGTTCAATCTCTTGCATAACGAGTTGCCCGCCTGCCCCGGCTCCATAAATAAGCGCCCTTCTTCCTCCCTTCATGGAGTTTTTAGGGGTAGCTTCATCAATCAGACGATATGAGAAACGAGAAGCTGTCACAAGTGCCATCAAAATCATCCAATAGATTATAAACAAGGTGCGAGAAAATCCCATAAAGCGATAAATACCTAAATTAACCAACACAGATAAAATTGTACCGACAGTAATAGCCTTTCCATAGATAATCACATCTCTCATTCCTACATATTGCCATATACCTCTATAAACCCCCAAAAGAAAAAAGCTGAAAAGCTGGCATGCCACGACAATGGGTAAAGATTGAAGAAAAACGGGAAAATTTACACCATAGGCAGAGCCCTCAAATCTGATCAAGTAGGCGGACCAATAGGCGAGCGGAATCAGAACGAGATCCAAGAGTACCTCAAACAGCCTCCTTTTGTAAGTCAAGTCAACAAGAAGAGGAGTGAGCTTCCCCTTATTGATTTCAAAAGCTAGGGATTTTTCTGGGTATACCTTGACCTTGGCCAAATTAATCCAGAAAAAGATAATAAAAAGAAGGTAAATTATGACAAGGACCAGGCTAACACCCAGAGAGAGGCGAGTAATGACCATAGCCAACAGTCCTGAAACAGCAGCAAAACTGTAAAGTATCAACACTGCGGTTCTCTCAGAAAATCCAATAGCTACCATCCTATGAGAGGAGTGATCCTTCCCCCCTACAGAAATAGATCGACCAGAAAGCTTGCGCATCAGGCTAACAAAGGTGGTATCCACGATAGGTATGAATAGAATCAGGATAGGAATGGCCAGCACAAAGACTAAATGATGAGATTGGGTGCCAACCATCAATCCCGAAGCCCTGGTAGCCAGTCCAGCTAACAGAAATCCAATGAGTAGGCTACCTGAGTCTCCCATAAAAATAGAAGCCGGATGGAAATTGTAGATTAAAAATCCTGCTAAAGAGCCAAGAAATGCGGAGAGGAAAAGACCTGCTGGAAAGATACTCTGAATTTCAGAGGACATCTGAGATAAAAACAGAAAAATGCCTGCTATTAGGGCAATACCTGCTGATAATCCATCCATATTATCTAAAAGATTAAAGGCATTGGTTATACCCACAATCCAGAAGATGCTTATCACCAGATTGGCCGTCATAGACTCAAACCAGTTTATCTGAAAGCCAAAAATGACCAATACAGAAGCAATAATGACCTGACCCACCAGTTTGTGCTGGGGATTGATCTCTAAAAGGTCGTCCACCAAACCCAAAAGAAAGATAGCCATTCCACCCAGGGCAAGAGGCAAGAGGGGCTTTATTGAGGAATAGAAACCAAACACGAAGGAAGCCAGCTGCCAGACCACCATCAGGCTGAAAAAGATGCTCACCCCGCCCAAAAGGGCGATTGGCCTTTTCTGCCATCTGTCATCCCTGGTTCTGGCGACAAGATTTCTCTTCACCGCCAGGTGTCTTATTAGAGGGGTTAAAAACAGTGAAAGCAAAAAGGATGCTACAAAGGTAAGGGCATATACAAAAAGTGGGCTCATTTTTAACTACTCAGGTATCATGCCACAGAGGCACCAAGACACCAAGATCATAGAATTATTTTTTATAATATCCTTTTTATTAATAAAAAAACTCCGTTATTCAATTTATATTCATCTTGTCTTTGGGTCTTAGTGTCTTTGTGGCTGAATAGTTACGCTCATTTTTTATAATAGTCAATTACGCTTTGAATGATACCCTTAAGATCTGTCTTAGGCTTAAAATGCATAAAATCTTTTAGCCTGTTGATGTCCGGGCAGCGCCTCTGCATATCTTCATACCCAGGCCCATAGGCCTTTTCATAGGAGATGTATTCTATCTCTGATGAGCTTCCTGCCATCTCCTTTACCATCAGGGCAAGATCCTTAATGGTCACTTCTTCCTCATTTCCTACATTAAAGATCTTCCCTACAGCCTCAGGTTCGGCCATAAGCTTTATCAGCACATCAATAACGTCAGCGATATAGGTAAAACTCCTGGACTGGTAACCGTCACCATATACTGTAATAGGTTTATTAATAAGGGCCTTTTGAACAAAGTTGGGTACAACCATTCCATATTGCCCGGTTTGCCTCGGTCCAACCGTATTAAAAAGACGGACAATAATGGCCGGTAGTTTCTTTTCTTCATAGTATGCCAGGGCCAAGAATTCATCCAGGGCCTTGGAACAGGCATATGCCCAGCGTCGTTTCGTTGTGGAACCCATAAGGCGATCTGTATCCTCCAAAAGAAGCTTGGTGTTCCCCCCATCCATGATTTTACCATACACCTCGCTGCTTGAGGCGATAAGAACCTTTTTTTTATACCGGTTAGCCAGCATAAGAATCATCTCGGTTCCCTTTACATTTGTCTCAAGGGTCTCAACCGGCCGATTCATAATGAGCTTTACGCCCACAGCCGCTGCCATATGATAGATCTGATCGCACTTGAAGACCAGCTCATTCATAACGGCCTCGTTAAGGATAGTATCCGCTACCAGATGAAATCTTTTCTGGTCCTGGTGTTGTTCCACATTTGCAAGACTCCCTGTGGACAGATTATCTACAACAAAAATTTCATCTCCCTTCTCAAGAAGCCGATCTGCAATATGAGAACCTATAAACCCTGCACCGCCTGTAATTAGTATTTTCATTGAATATCAATCCTTTCACATTAATTCTTTATAAAGCGAACAGATATCATTTATTAATCTCTCTTTAGAGAAATTCTTCATAACAAAATTTCTTGCCCGTGTCACCATCGGGATAATTTTTTTTTTATTTTCTCTGAGGTAAATCATGGCTCTGGCCAAGGCATCCACATCTCCAGAGGGGATTAAAATCCCTCGAGGTACAAATGTGAAATTTTTATCCCTCTCGATCATCGCAGATCCTAACAAATCCTCTACACCACCGACCCGTGTCGAGATTATTGATTTTCCGGCGGCCATTGCCTCGATCAATGCTACCGGAGTGCCCTCATTTCGAGAGGTCAAAACCACCCCATCTAGCGCACCATAAAATGGGGGAAGATCCCTTTGCCATCCGGTAAAGGTTATATGATCATCTATCCCCATTGCAAGAGCCTTTTCCTCCAGCTCCTGCCGGAGTTCACCATCACCAATGATCAGGAAATGGAACCCTTTTAGATTTTTCCATCTCTTAAGCTTTGATACAGCCTCCAGGAGGAGATGATTGTTTTTAATCGCTGTCAGACGCCCAATCATCCCCAGACAAAAGAGATCATTGCTTGGCAAAATCTGGGATCGTATTTCATGCCTATACTTATCACATTCTTTAAAAGGACCCAAATCAAAACCAAGAGGTACAATACGAATCTTTTTCGGACTAGCGATCCTAAATTTAAATTCAATATCTCGCCTTTGAGAGGAACTTAAAACAACTATCCTGTCAGTACCTTTTGCAAGACACCTCTCAATTAGACGAAATGCCATGCTCTTAAACCTTCCAAAATAGCTATGAAATACGTGACCATGAAAGGTATGAACAGTCTTTATCTTTCGATGATTTGCCCTCGCAAAATTGATGCTAAACACAGCTAACCGTCCCAGAGTGCCTGCCTTGGCTGTGTGTGTATGTACAATCAGAGGATGGTTTTTTTTTATGATTCGGCGGAGCGCAATAAAGCAAAAAAAATCATTTAAGGGGGAAATCTCTCGGCCTAATTCACGAACTATCACTGGCTTGACCCCTTTTTCCTGAGCAAGATAGGTCATGTCGCCTTCGCCAGGGCTGACTTGGCCGCTGACAAGTGTACTGCGATAGGTTTGTTCAATATCAGGCCCGCTTAAAAAAATGGCATAAATAGCCGGCCCTCCTATATTAAGCCGTGCGATAATACTCAGGATTCTCATTTTTGAAGATGGTCTCCTATCATGTTTTGTCAAGCCAGCGTTCCCGCCACATCTCCCACATCAAGAGGGACCACAGGCGATATTGATGGTTAAAGTCACCAGAAAGGTGTTCTTTTATTTTATCTTCAACAAATTTATGGTCAAATAGGCCCTCTTTTTTTATCCTTTCAGGGGAAAGATAATCCAAAAGAAGTGGTTTCAAATCAGAGCGAAACCAGCTATCAATAGGAACACCAAAACCCATCTTTGGCCTCTCAAATAACTCAGTAGGCAAATACTGTGCAAGAAGTTTCTTTAGTAGGTATTTTCCGGTGCCATTTTTATCCTTCAGATCTTCGGGCAAAGATGAGGTATATTCAACAATCCTATTATCTAAGAGCGGCACCCTTACTTCCAGACTAACTGCCATACTGGCCCGTTCAGCCTTTGTCATCATCGCATCAGGGAGATAAGTCTTCTGATCCACCCTCATCATCCGAGAAAGAAGAGGCCAACCCTCTGTCTGCTTAAAGGTATCTTCGTAAATCCCCTTAGATAATGTCTGCCCGGTCAGCCGGATCAGGTCCTCCACAGACCAAAGACAGATTGTCATCCTGTAAAGTTCCTTTATCTCTGTGTTATCCATCAGGCTAATCAACTTTTGCCATTTGTCAGGGAAATTAGCTATCCGAAATCGTTGAGGTAAAAATTCACGCAATGGTAAATAGCATCTCTCAACCCATTGAGGTGGCAAACTCTGCAATATTACTGACAGAGCTTTTCTGATTGATCCAGGAAGGGCTTGAAATTCTGTGGCCATAGCCTTAGTAGACCAGTAGCGCACATACCCTGAGAATTGTTCATC
>CAZSWT010000110.1:0-8149 GCA_964611035.1 uncultured Desulfobacteraceae bacterium | reverse complement strand
ATACGTATTGTTACAAATGCGGGGAGCTATTGATTGAAAGGTGGGGCTATTCGATAATTAAAAATATAATAGAGGATGGACATTGCCCCTTCTGTAAGAGTTCTGTCGCAGGTGTTGGTTTATAACTGTGTTTGCTCGTAACTTCTCAATGAATTGTGGTAGATTATATTTGTGACTAAAGACTGGATTCCTGCTTTCGCAGGAATGACAGATATTTACACTCAAAAGTCATTCCCGCGGAGGCGGGAATCCATAGCTATTACCCGTATTTATTGAGAAGTGACGTTTGCTCGAGGCTTTGCCCCAAGTGTAGTATTCCAATATTCCATAAGAAAAGAAAAATTGAATGGCACTAAAAGACTAATGATTACAATGAGTTCTAGCATAAAATAAGTTTAGTTAAATGGAAGAACAAAGAGGTAAAAAATTTGGAATTGGTAAGAAACTTCTCGTCTACTTCTTAGTGCTATCTTTACTGCCTATAATAATTGGTGGAACTATTTCTTTTTATATCACCAAAAATCAATGTGAAAAAAACACAAAGGCACACTTGAGTGACCTTGCAAGGGATTGTGGAAGGAAAATATCCTATTATGTAAGTTCACGCTATCAAGACATCAAATTACTTTCTCAATCGTATGTTTTTAAGGGTAATGATACACAACAAAAACAGAATTATATAGAAGAGGCCTTAAAATCGTATCCCTTTTATGATGTAATTACTGTAATTGATAAAAATGGGATAATTATGGCATGCACCCAAAAAGAATATATTGGTCAATCAAGATCTGATCGCACATGGTTTAAAAAGACAATTCAATGCAGGCAAGATGATGTTATTCCATTAGATGCCTATCGTGCAGAAACAGCAGGATGGAAGATGGTGATCGGGTTTAATACCCCCATAACAGATGAAAATAATACGGAGATTATTGGGGTTTTGTCTACCAGAGTACGTATGAGCCACATTATAGAGCGAATAAAAGCATTAGATGAAAGAATTGTGGGTGATAATAACGCGTACCTGCTCAACAAAAGAGGTGAGATATTAGCAGGCCCCAACGAAAAAAAATTTCTCAAAACTCACCACTTGCATAAATTTCCGTTAGTGAGGGATTTGCTCGCTGGCAAAACAGGGATTACGGAATATAAAAACGATCAGGGAGAAGATGTTATCAGCGCCCGCTATGCCCTCGAGGGAGATGGCGCTTTTAATGGTTGGGGCTGGGGAATTATGATGAGTGAACGTGCTTCAGAGGCCTTTAAAGCAGCGTATATAATACGTAATGCAATAATTACATTGGTGTTAGTTATAGGCTTTTTAGTAACCATTCTTGCTATAATTATTTCTAAAAAGTTTTCAAGGCCTATTACAGAGGTGTCGGAATCAGCATTGCAAATCTCTCGAGGAGATTTGAAGCCAATAAAAATTAAATATGGTGCAAAAGATGAAATAGGTGAACTTGTTAGTGTGTTTAATAAAATGGCGGAAGATTTACGTACTACAACCGTATCCCGTGATTCTCTCACTAAAGAAATTGCTGAACGAAAATGGGCGGAGGAGGCACTTAAAAAAAGCGAGGAGAAATTAAAGAATATATTGCATGGCTCACCTATCCCAACATTTGTTATTGATAACATCCACAGAGTTATTTACTGGAATAAGGCCCTGGAAGAGTACAGTGGGATCAAGTCCAAGGATATTGTTCGCACTGATCGGCATTGGAAGCCCTTCTACAATGAAAAGAGGCCATGCATGGCTGATCTTCTGGTAGATGGAAAGATAGGTGATATTCCTCAGTGGTATCCAGGAAAATTCAGGGCCTCCGATCTCACAGATGGGGCATTTGAGGCTATAGATTATTTTCCCCGGCTTAGCCATGGCGGGAAATGGCTCCATTTTACAGCAGCCCCAATCAAGGATTTTCAAGGAAGATTAATTGGTGCCGTAGAAACCCTCCAAGACATAACCGAGACAAAGAAGTCTGAGGAGCAGATAAAGTTATTATCGAGGCAGAATATAGAGATCCAGGAAAGGGAGAGAGAGGCGCTATCAAGGGAGGTTCATGATAACATTGGTCAACTATTAAGCGCATTAAAGATGGGTCTTTCCAGGACGAATAAAAAGATACCGGATGAGTTCTCTGCCATAAAGGATCGATTAAGTGAGCTTTCATTTATTGCAGATAAAACTATACGGGAAATAAGAGAACTTTCTCATGCACTGCACCCACCTTTAATTGAAGACCTGGGGCTTGTGTCTGCTCTTGAGGAGCTTTGTCAAGACTTTAAATCATACTCAGAGATTAAAATTGAATGGGATATTGAACAAATCCAAAAACCTCTTCAATCTATAACCAATATAACTATATACAGACTTTTCCAGGAAGGGTTAAACAATATTGTAAAACATAGCAGGGCAACAAAGGCACATTTAGCTCTAACATCATCAGAGAGCACAATAAATGCAATTATTGAAGATAATGGTGTGGGATTTTTAGCGGATAATATTCTTTCCCCTTTACAGACAAAATCTCTTGGCCTTATTAGCATGAAAGAGAGATTAGCCCTTATCGGGGGAGAATTAAAGATCATATCCAGCCCAGGAAAGGGAACAAAAATTATAGCATGTTTAAAAAAGGAGTAAGGCTATGAAAGATAAAATTAAGATTGTTTTGGCTGATGACCATCGGATCTTCCGGAAAGGTCTAAAATCACTCCTTTCAGAAAGAGAAAACATTGAGGTTTTGGCAGAGGCTGACAACGGAGATGAGGCCCTTGAGGCGGCCAGAAAATACAAGCCAGAAATAGTTCTTATGGATATAGCGATGCCAAAGATGGATGGGATAGAGGCCACCCGCCAGATAAGGGAACGACTTCCAGACACAGAGGTGGTTATTCTCTCTATGCATGCCAAAAAGGCATATATCGATCAGGTTTTAAAGGCAGGCGCCAAAGGATATGTTCTCAAGGATTCTGATGAAGAAAATTTGCTGTCTGCTATAAACACTGTCCACAATGGTGGCTATTATCTTGACTCCCCTATTGCAGATCAGGTTTTATCTGATTATTTCAGGGGCAAGTCAAAAAGAGAGCTAAAAAAACAGTCAGACCCTCTATCAGAGCGGGAAAGGGAGGTGCTCAGGCTTCTGGCCGAAGGGCATTCCAACCAGGAGGTGGCCGATACCTTATATATAAGTAGGAAAACAGTAGAAAACCACAGGGCAAATATTGTCCGTAAGACAGGGGCTCAAGGTCAGGTAGGGCTCACAAAATATGCTGCCCGCATAGGGCTTATTGATTTAGATTTGTGGGAATAGCTTAGTTCTTTTGTAACTACTCAGGTTGTTAGGTCCACGGTTCAAGGTTCACGGTTGGCTCATTTTTTTATATTCCTTGAGCCTGTCGAGAGCCTCTAGGTCGAACGAGTAATTAATGAATCCACGAACTGTGCATCACGTGTCCTCCTAACTTTTTCATAAAGATTTTTGAATTCATTGGACGATAAGTATTTTTAAGGGGTTATTAGGTTAAATGTTTCCCGATGAAATCTTGATGGGTTGCATTATCTTCATACTTGTCTATGTTCATCGTTTTCTAACCTTGAACCGTGAACCCCTGAACTTTGAACCTGAATAGTAACGTTCTTTTTATACTAATCAACACTCCATTATTCCAATATTCCATCTCCCTGTCGCAGGGCAAGATCGGCTACAAAGAAAAAACCTAAAATTCTACACATTAGGCGGATATATTATGAGACGTTAAGTAGGTATTTTTCCCTACCAGAGATAGGGAATAGGCGCAAAATAAAACCACACCCACGCATAAATGGGTGTGGTTTTATTGTTTTTGAGTAAAGTGCCGGATTGAAACTATTTCTTTAAGTCAATAAAATAAATTATAATAAAATATCCTTATAAATTTTGACTAACTCTTTCAAAGTCTTTTGGGAGCGATTTTGGTCACTTTTGGAAAGTGCTTCATAAAATGCTGAGCGTTAATCCGCCTCAGGCGGATTAAAATCGCTAAATTGCCCCCCGCCTCCCCGCCTGTCCCGATATAATCGGGACAGGCGGGGAGGCGGGCAGGGCCTGAGTCCCGCAGAGCGGGACAATGGCGGGCAGTCAATGAACGCAACAAACTCTAAAATGGAGGAATATCATGGGAAAAAATAAGGCCCTTGTCATTGATGACGAACAGATTGTCTTAGATAGTGTTAGTCAAATACTTACCGATGAGAACTATGAGGTAGATGTTTTCCTGAGTGGACGTGAGGGATTGAATCAAGCCATTGAGAAAGAATACGATATTGTACTCACTGACATCCGTATGCCAGACATCGGAGGCATGAGGGTCCTAAGAGATCTGAAGAGGGCCAGGCCATCCCTTCCTGTTCTTATCATCACTGGATATGCCTCAGTGAAATCAGCAGTACAGGCCATGAAACTTGGTGCAGCAGATTATCTGGAAAAGCCATTTGAGCCTGATCAGCTTCTTAAAGCAGTAGATTCAGCACTTGATATAGCTGCGACACAAGTGCCTGAGGTTCAAGACCTGATTCATAAAGAGGAGATGATCAAGGTCTTAGAGAGGGCTGCATCTGATAGTGAATTTTTCACCAATCTTCTCGAGTTTGCTACAGATGCCTTAGATGAATATGACCTGACAGGACCTGAGAAACTCGCCCTCTTAACAGGTGATGTTGAGTGGATAGAGGAGCAGATCGGACCCCTTACACGATTCCAGAGGCATTGGCTTGATCTAAGGAGAAGCGCTGAGATATGGTGAAAAAAGTGCCTAAAATTGATGAAAATCTTAATGAAGTGAAGATAGAAGGGTTAAGAATGAAGTATGATTAATGACAGATGTCTCGGTTTGGTTAAACGGTTACGGCCCGCCCTGGTGCGATGTGATCGAAAAAGTCTGTTGGCACTGTAATACTTTATAGGCGAAAGTTGGGAAAATCAGTCTCTCTTAATCAGGTCTGGGCCAGGGTTACGCGGATCGTATAGATAATCGTAAAGCGTTTATGGGCAATACTCAACCGGGTGACGGAGAACGAAACGAGTAGCGCAACCCTGGCCCAGTCCTGGCTTATATTTCTAATAGTCTTATTCAAGCTCATAGCGCCAGGGCGGGCCGAATAACAAATAACCTTTTAACAGATGACTAATGACAAATGACAAAAAAGGAGGAACTAAATGATGGAATATCCAAAATACAAAAAAGTGCTTTTCTGCACGGATTTTTCTGAAAATGCAGATTATGCCTTTGACTTTGCCTATGGTATTACCAAAAGAGATGAGGGTCTTCTCTATATTTTACATGTAATACCTTATAATTCCAATCAGGCATTTGCAGAGAACTATATAAACAAGGGGGACTTGGAAAAGATACAAAAAGCCATTGAAGAAGATGTAGCTAATAATTATAAGGAGCGCTATGTAAAAAAGATAGGCAATGGGATTGCATATGAACTCGTTACTAAATCTGGCAGGGAAGGTAATGAGATACTCACATTTGCAAAAAAGGAGAACGTAGATATTATTGTCATGGGCACACACGGTAGAACAGGAATAGAACATGTCTTTTTTGGAAGTGTTGCCGAAAAGGTACTCCGACATTCTCCATTTCCTGTGTTTGTAATTCCCTGTAAGAAAAAGCTTGAACGTTTTTAAACCAGTTAATTCAAAAGGAGGGAAGTCATGGAAAAAAAGAAGGCCCTGGTAATTGATGACGATCAGGCTATCTTAGATAGTATTATCAAGATACTTACTGATAAGAATTATGATGTAGATATTACACTGAGAGGACGTGAAGGCCTTGACTGGGCTATCCAGAAACAATATGACATTATCCTGACTGACATCCTCATGCCAGATATTGGGGGCATGAGAGTTCTGAGAGACATTAAGCGGGTAAAACCATCCCTTGCCGTTGTTATGATTACAGGTTATGCTACGATCCAGTCAGCAATCCAGGCCATGAAACTTGGCGCGGCAGATTATCTGGAAAAACCATTTACTCCTCAGCAGCTTCTAAAAACAATAGACTCGGCACTTGATATAGCTGCTACCCAGGCGCCTGGAGAACAGAGATTTATCCACAAGGAAGAGATGATCAGGATTCTTGAACGGACCTCATCCGATAGTGAGTTCATCGCAAATTTGCTCCACTATGGGGTAGCTGCTCTGGAAGAGTACGATTTAACGGGTCCCGAGAAACTCGCTCTACTAACTGGAGCCATTGATTGGATAGAGGAGGAAATAGGGCCCCTTACACCATCCCAGAGGCGTTGGCTTGAGTCAAGGAGAAGGGCACAAATATGGTAACTTAGTTTTTCGATTTGCAAATACGGTGATATATTTTGACGACTTGTTTCAGAAGTGTTGATCAGCCTAAGACTGATTTAGCCCTGGCCCAGACCCGCCTGCCAGATGGCGGGCAGGCCTGATTTTTAAGCCTGAGCACCACGGACTCAGCTTCTGAAACATTACAGCGACAATAGCATCCTCCAGGCAAGTCGCGCCCCTGGCCCAGACGTGTCCCGATACAATCGGGATTAGGCTATATTGCCAAGACTTATAAATAATATAGAAATTGCAATATTTGCCAAGGAAGTCGCGCCAGGGCAGGCAGGGCGGGCTTCAAACACTTACAGTTAGTGATTCGGTTTTATGTTTTGCTTTTACCTTAACTTTAGGCACTTTAGGCATTTTAGATCACTTTAGGCACTTATATATGTTTTCCTCAACACGATCCAAACTCATAGCAAGTTTTTTAGGGGTTTCCTTTCTGGTTGGTGTTGTTTCTCTCTTTATTGGTGGCCAGCTCCTTTACAAATCTGTGCTCAGCGAGGCAACAAACCGCGTCAGGTTAGACCTCAATGCTGCCCGTGAGATTTATCTGAGCCGAATAAAGGCGATTCAATGCCCTCTTACTCTTACCTCTCTGGAACCGGTATTTCGTGCTGCCCTTAAAAAGAGAGATATCTCTGAACTTATACCTCGATTAGAGACGGTAGCACGACGTGCAGAGCTGGACTTTGTTGGTATAGTGAGAAAAGAGGGTGAGACACTCTGTGGTGTTGGGAAAAGTTCCCTGCGGTGTAAGGCTGTGGAAATTACTAATCCTATCGCAGGATTGGTATTTGATCGGAAGGTTCCTGTATCAGGCACGGTTGTTCTGAGCAAAGAATTTCTCTCTGCTGAAAGCCCTGAACTTGCTGATCGTGCAAGAATCGAACTTCTCCCCACACCAAAGGCAGCCCCGAGAGCCGAAGAGGAGGAAACCTCTGGAATGGCTATTGTGGCTGCCATTCCAGTATTTGAAGAAGGCGATCTAATTGGAGTTATCTATGGCGGAGTTCTTCTAAACCGAAATCAAACGATAGTTGACACTGTGCGGGACACGGTCTTTCAGCAGGAGATATATAAAGGCCGCAATATAGGAACGGCTACCATCTTTTTTAATGACCTTCGTATATCAACAAATGTTATGACTCCAGATGGAAAGCGGGCCATTGGAACAAGGGTTTCAAGGGAGGTTAAAGAACGTGTACTTAACAAGGGTGAAAGATGGACAGACCGTGCATTTGTTGTAAGTGATTGGTACATAACAGCATATGAACCAATCGAAGATATATTTGGTGAAAAAGTAGGAATGCTCTATGTCGGTGTTTTGGAGGCAAAATATGCTGACATGAGGCAAAAGGCGCTTTTAATCCTCATAAGTATAATTGTGGCTGGTATGGCATTAGCAGTGGTACTGGGATACATCCTGGCAAACAAGATCATGAATCCGGTGCACCAATTGATAAAGGCAAGCAAACAGGTTTCCGAGGGCAGCCTAACGCCAGAGATTGGGCCTATATCAAAAGATGAAGAAATGGGTGTTTTGCAGAATACCTTTAAGGATATGGTTGTATCGCTCGAAGAACGAGACAGACGCAGAAGGGCGGAGGCTGAAAATCGTCTCATTCAGTCTGAAAAGCAGGCCAGCATTGGAAGGCTTTCAGCAGGTATTGCTCATGAGATCAATAATCCTCTTACTGGTATACTAACCTATACGAGTATGCTGCTCCAACGTAAAGATATAGGAGAGGAGGTTCGCTCTGATCTTCAAAAAGTAGTTCAATTCACAGAAC
>CAZSWT010000109.1:0-8332 GCA_964611035.1 uncultured Desulfobacteraceae bacterium | reverse complement strand
ATCGTATCGTTTTTGAACGCACAGGAACTCACTCAGACTTGTTCCAAAAATAATTCAAGAATGGCATCCCCAACAAGGGCATTGAGATAGACTGTGTAAAGCTGGCACTTTCCCCAGCTACTCATCCCCTGCGTTGGGCATATAAAGAGGAATCGACGTCCAATGCATGATCAGGTGAAAATACGCAAAGCGCTACGGAAGGATGCGGCTACAGTGGTTGATTTCAACCTGCGGATGGCCAGGGAGACCGAGGACAAGCAACTCGACTCCGACGTTCTGACTTCTGGGGTGAACGCAGTCCTGGAGGACCCGAAGCGTGGTTTCTACCTGGTTGCCGAAGTTGACGGGGAAGTCTCCGGTTCACTTATGGTCACCACCGAATGGAGTGACTGGAGAGATGGAGCATTCTGGTGGATCCAGAGTGTCTATATTGCGCCCAGGTTCCGTCGCCGTGGTGTGTTTCGGGCTCTGTATGAGGAAGTAAGAGAACGGGCCAGGAACACGGCGCAGGTATGCGGATGCCGGCTATACGTTAAGCGAGGGAACGCCGGGGCACAGTTCACCTACGCACGACTTGGCCTGGCCGAAACCAACTACAAAGTGTATGAGGAACTCCTCCCGTGACGCCTGGATAACACGTGGAGAACAATCACCTGCACGGGACGTCGGTAAACCGCCGCCCCGTGAGGTTTAGGGTTTCGCAATTGCGGTCAAGCCACTGTCAGGCTATCGGCAGAGACAGATGCAATACGAGAACAACGGCGTTAAAGGATACTTATGGATCGGGATATCTTCTATAACACAGCCAAGTTGTCACACCCTGAGCAGGAGACCATGCTGCGTAAGGCGCATTCCATCTGCGAAAGATGGTGGTTTGACAAGCTGGATTGCTCTGAGAGCTTTGCAAGGCAGCGGGTGAAAGACATCTCGTTCGAGGATGCCATGCGCCACTTTGTCGAAGGTTCATTGATGAATGTCATCCGCCGGCGACAAATACTCTCGCTGGAGCAACCTCATTTAGAAGTCGGCTTTCGTTCGATGGAGTCACCCCTAGACTACTTCCTCTGGATCATCGTCCCGGTGAACCGTGCAGACGATATCGTGCACGGAATGCCCCAACTGTCGTGATGCCGCCGCAAAAGGCGATAGCCTGCGAACATTGGGGGTCAGTTGCCCTCGCTGGGCGCTCGGCAACTGACCCCCCCCATGCTGACAAAATTATGGCTCATCCTTTATCAATAGGTATGTCGGTATCTTTAGGTCCTGGAAACATACTTAAAAGACCGGACTTAGCAGCTCTTATTGTGAACTTAGGGGACGTAGTTGACAAGGTTGAATAACTCTGATCGAAAGTATACACATCAATAGTAAATGGGGTCATAAATGGGGCCTAAGTAATTAAGTATTTTAGTCATGAAAAGGGATCAAACCTTCTCTTGACTCATTTAAAGAATATCATTGAAAAAAAGACTTGGGTCAATCTCCAGATTCTAAGCTTATATGAGTTTTATTTCTCAATAAGCACGGTAAGAAAATAAAAACATTAAATCATGGCTCTTTTTATATTTTTGAATTTTTTCCATAATTGCTCAATATAATGGAATTAATTCCGATCACTCATTGTTCGGTAAAACATGAAATATCTTAAAATCCATACATTAGAAAAAGGTTGGCGAGATCGTGATAGCATCATGTTGCATGCTACCTTCCAAATATTGGTTGATTTCGTAGAACTTGAAAAACCTGGCGAAATTGTGGATTGGAACTCAGATGACTCGCACAAAAGGGCGTGGAAAGAGATTTGTGATTTATATGATTGGTGGACTAAAAGCCGTCCAAATCGAAAAAGTCCTTTAGACGATAAGCGTTTGAAGGTACCTCCAATTATATTTGAAGATATTCCAGACTCAGACTGCAAAAGAATGGTAGAGCCTGACAAAAAAAAGTATGCTGCGTATTACAAAGCATTAGAAAAAGAACAACAACAGGAAATAAAGTTTCATGAGGAGGATCAACAAAATCTTCATCGTCTTATTGAAATACGCCCATATCTTTGGACATAAAATTTACCGAACAACGGCATAAAGAAGGATGGGCTATAACGTGCAGCTTTTCAACTTCTTGTAAAGCGATAAAGCGGGACGCCCTTAAAATTCTAAGTTGAGAATCAAGGAAGAGTAGTGTCAAGAACCTTTTGATAGAATTAGATTCTTAGAAACTTAAGGACGTCCCGCTTTACGGACTTCCTATATATCAGTGCACAACTGACAACACGAGGTGAGCTGATGAACTCCAAATCGAGAGATGATGGGATGACAAAATTTAAGAATGTACCATTTTCTGTTCTGGTGAAAGATGACAGGGACCTTGCTGCTCTTCGCCGTGACTACGCTTCAATGCCTACACGAGAGCGAAGAATGGCAGCAGATTGGGAATATCACTCCCAGATGGCTAGTGATCTCTTCAACAATTCAATGGCACGGGCAGGTAAAGAAGGATTGGGAAAGTCGTTTTGGCCTTCAGGGGTTGTCGCTCTTGCCATAGATCCGCTGTATGCACCCGCCATTCTCACTGTTGGTTCAATTGAATATCAGCTTGGGCGTGTAGAGGAAGCCATGAAACTGTTCATCACGCTTGCGACATTGCCAAAGGACGAAGAAGACCTAAGTATTATTATAGACAAAGCGGGTGATTTTCTCATTGATCAAGATGATTACGAAAATGCGCTTGCGATGTATTCTGCTGCTGAGAAAGCCTATCCACATGAAACCGTGTACCCCAACGGATCGGGATATTGCCTCGGAAAACTTGGCCATTATGAGGAGTCAATAGAGAAACACAGGCGTGCGGATACGTTGGAACCGGATAACTACAAACACCTGAATGATCTTGGATACTCATTGCTCGAAGCGGGAAAGTTTGACGAAGCCGAAGAAGTTCTGCGAAGATCAATATCGCTTGCTCCGCCGGATTATGAATTTCCACGCAACAATCTGAGCGAACTAAAGGAAAAGAGAGAGGGGCAGAAGGTCACCTCTTAAATATTAACTATTCACATTATCTGAAATTTGCTATCCTATTGGGATACGGGCGCTCATCGCTGAACGCCCCTCCCAAACGCGAATCTATGGGACGTTCCTCAGTTTATAAGTTTATATCGTCAAGAAATGAATATAGCAAGGCTTGCGGGACGTACATTAGTTTATAAGTTGACGTGGCAATTGAACTGAAGAACGTAGTTGACTATGTTGAATAATTCTAAGGATAAAGGACGTAAAGGTCTGCATATTTCACAACAAAGGGGGGAAATTTAGGAAGAATTCCCGTGCTGGCATATTTATCGAGCAGCATATTGGCATCGCCTGCGCAGACGTTGGTCAATACGGTCAATGCGGTGGGGTGGTGGCATCCATCAAGGGCAAGCGGGACTTCCTTAAGTAATTAAATAACTACACAGTTTAGAAGGGACCTTTGGTAACGTTGTTGACTAAGTTGAATAAGCCAAATGCCGTTGGGGAATGGAGATGATTTTTCAGAGAGGGTAAGGAACTATTATGAGCCAGGAAAATGTCGCGATCATGAAAGAGTTAAAGGAGAGATTGCAAAGGAGATTTAGCTTTATCTCGAAGGTAATACTGTTTGGTTCTCAGGCCACAGGCCAAGCAGTTGAATTTTCGGACTACGATATACTTATCGTAGTAAGTCGTCCCATATCCTGGCGGCAACGAAGAGAAATTGTAGATGAAGTTTATGTTTCCGACCTCAAATATAACATCTTGACAGATGTAAAAGTTATTTCCGAACTGGAGCTGAAAAGTTTGAAGGGAAAACAGCCTTTTATCCAACATGCTCTGCAAGAGGGGGTGGTGGCATGAAAGATGATGAGAAAAATGCGCTAATTGAACATAGAATTTCAAGAGCAACGGATACTATTGAAGAAGTCTCATTTTTGATCAAAAACAAAAAGTTTCTTCTGGCAGTTAATAGAATATACTATGGCATGTTCTATATACTATCAGCGCTTTCCTTAAGATATGACTTTTCTACCTCAAAGCACCAACAACTGATTGGTTGGTTCAACAAGGAATTCATTTTCACCGGTGAGATTGACCGAAAATATGGCAGGATACTGCACAATGCTTATAACAATAGGTCTACAGGAGATTATGATGATTTTCCAGAGTTTGACGAGGAGGATGTCAAGAAGTCCTTCGATGAAATGAATGACTTTATCAGAACAATCAGAGCATTGCTGTAAGCCTCATTAGGAGAAGAAATGGCGGGATATGCGAGACAATCCTATATCCTCCTGTCAAGAGGAAAATAAAAATAACATAAAATCAAGGCATTACATACATTATAAATTTTGGGCATACTGGTATTAGGAGTAAAGAACGTAGTTGACCCCGGTTAAATAAAATCAATGACAATTTAACTGGGCAGGCTATGTTGAATAATGGTACTGTCAAAAGTTTAAAGGGGCTACCGGAAGGGACTACCGGGACGTTCTCAACTTTTAAAGTTTTAGCCATTAGTCAAGTCATGGGGTCTACATTTTTGAATGTCGCAGACTTCTTTACCCTGTTATACCTCCTTGCTCCACAACCGGGCCAATTGTCCTCTACCGAAAAAAGTGGGAAGATTCCTCTTCGTTGTAGAAATGGCTGGGCTGCTGAACATATTTCTCATCGTTTTAATGGCTCTGTTTTTGAACGCCCAGAGCCGTGCTGAGTTCCCTGTACAAATTCTTTGCCTCCTGATGAATAGGAGAGCTTTTCAAACCTTTGATGTTGGCTGTGCGGGTGAAAAAGGTCTCCAAGACCTGTCGAGCGGCTTCCAGATGATCGGCCATACGGTAAAGAAGAGCCAGGCCGTAATAGGCGTTTGGGACATCCTGGATCTTGATCGCCTTCTTGAAAAGGATCTCAGCTTTCTGAAATTCCTCCTTCTCCATCATCAGGCCCGCATAGTTGGTCATGGCCATGGCATCTTCTGGATGGTGCTCAAGGCATTTCTCGTAATAGAAAGCCGCCACGTCCAGGTTGTTTTCGTTGCGCGCATAGATGTTGCCCAACATGACGCAGCTCCAAGCGTCCTTCGGGTCGATCTGCAAACATTCGTTCAGGTGCTGCTTCGCCTTCTCCAGATTGTTCTGTTCCAAGTAAACCTTGGCCATATTTCGGCGGGCGTCTATGTTTTCTGGAATGACGGCCAGGACCTCCTGAAAAAGCTTCAGTGCGTTCGGGAAACGACCCTGCCCGGCCTCTTCAATACCCTTTTTCAACGACTTCATGGCGGACTTGAATTTTTCTGGCGTCGCGTCCCGGAATTCGATCTCTACCATGCCGTCCTTTATGGCAATGTCCATGACCTCGGTAATGACGCCGTAGATCTTCTTTACTCGTTCGATCACATCCTTTTCGGAAAATGATGACGGATCGAACCGTCTGCCGGGCGCGAGCATAATATCTTTCAGGGGAATGGATAATTTCATTAGGTATCCTAGAGAATTTTCATCGATTGGCTCTTTACGGGGTCGTTATTCGCCAGGCCCTGTAAATCGCTTTGAATTGTTTCAGCATTTTTCCTGTTTTTCCATGACGTTGCCGACATTATAGAAGGCGTGCAGGAAAAAGCAAGGCGAAACTTCTGCTTGACACAACATGTGCTTATTCCGACGCAATCCGCCACTGTAGGAAACAGGTCACACATTAAAGGGGAAGAGAAGAAAAGGGGTTCCAAAACGACTTACGAGTCAAGAAATCGGTTGAATTTGGTTCAGTGCAAAATGTTTCTATTCTCTTGATGCGTTTTTATGAAATATGACTGTATGCCGTTGGATTTTCTCATCATGAGGAGCGATTACAACTTAATTATATCTTTCAATATTAATCGGTAAATTGTTTTGGATGTCCCCCTTTACGTCCCCCTTTACTTTAGCAGCCCGGCTCCTTTCCACATTGATTCTTTATAAAACCGGTTACGATTTTAAAAGACTGTTTACAATTTCAGAACACTACGACAAAGACCGTCCGGCATACTACAAAGCGATTCAGTCCGTCAGGGAAAACAACATGGATATGACGGCATGGCTTGAATACTTTGTGGATGGTTTAAGATCACAGATGGCAGAAATTTACGAGAGGGGCAAGCAGATTATTATTGCTGATAACACTGTCAAATTATTAGAGTACCTGAAATTAAATATACGGCAGGAAAAGATTATCCGGTATTTGGTAATTAATGAGCAAATAGACAACACGCTGTGTCAAAAAATTTGCAATAGTATCAAAAGGACAGCCACGAGAGATTTAACGGGATTTGTTGAAAAGAATATACTTAAAAAAATTGGCGAGAAGAAAGGTACTTATTATATCTTATCGCCGAAAGTGATAGAAAAAATAAGGGACATTAAGGGACATCGTTGAGGGACAATAAGGGACATTATCAGGGGACATTTTACAACCTGTCTGCCTGTGGGCACGAACAGGCAGATGACTAACGGGGTCAAAGAATACTAAAAACAAATTGACCAATTAGCTTATAAACTTTACGGCCTCACGCCGGAGGAGATCAAAATCGTGGAGGGGGAAAATGCATAAATGGGTCAGATCTGCTCTTGGCTTATTTAAAGAATATTATTGAGAAAAAAGATCAGGGTCAAATCCCAGGTTCTATGTTGATATGGGTTTTATTTCTCAATAAGCACGGTAAGAAAATGAAATTATAATTCTTTTTACATTTTTGATATAATTTCGATCATTCAAACATCGACTTTGAGGAAGGTGATACGGCAGAGATAAAATAAGATAGCTTGACAACAAGACATATCTATTATATTTTGCCTTAATTCGTTATTAACGAATATATGGAAAATATCATGAAACGCCCAGGACCAGAGTTAGGAGACCTTTCTTCAAAATTCTTCGCCTATGTTCAGCTGAAGAGGAAGGATACCGTCTGCACTGGAGAATTAGCCCCCGTCTTAGGCATCACTGAATCACAGGAACGTAGTCTGCTCCATCGTCTGTCAAAATCAGGCTGGATCGTCAGACTGAAGCGTGGTGTGTATCTTGTTCCACCTCGCATACCTGCTGGCGGCAAGTACAGTCCAGGTATTGCCTTGATTCTACAGAAGCTGATGGAGGAACAGGATGGTAAGTATCAGATCTGCGGGCCGACTGCGTTCAACTTCTATGGCCTCGATGACCAGGTTCCGAGTGTCACTTACGTCTATAATAACCGTATTTCAGATAGTCGTATGATCGGGAACTTAGCGTTTCAGTTTATAAGAGTCGCGGACGTACGCCTCGGAGCCACCAATGCTGTCCGTACCCGGGAGGGAGTTGAAATTATTTACTCCTCCAAGGCGAGGACTCTCATGGATGCTGTCTACGACTGGTCACGCTTTAATGGCCTGCTAAGAGGATATGAATGGATCCGGCAGGAGATTAAGAAAGATCCCATGCTTGCCTCCGAACTGGTAGACGTTACCGCTAAGTACGGAAATCAGGCCACGTTGCGCCGAATAGGGTATTTATTGGATGCTTTGATCCATCCTTCGAGAATCATTAATCAGCTTCAGCGTCAACTCAGCAATTCCAAGGCCCTTATTCCATGGGTACCAGGTAGGTCCGCCAAGGGAAAAGTCAACCGCAAGTGGGGGATTATCGTCAATGGATGAGGTGCACTTTCCGTACCCTCACGATACGGATCCGGACATTTTCCGGGAGGCTCTGGCACACTCTGAAGCTACTACTGGATTTACAGCGACCCTGATCGAAAAGGACTACTACTCTTCACTGATCCTGCAGTACTTTTTTGATAGTGACACATCGCTCGTGTTCAAAGGAGGAACCTGCCTTAGCAAAGTTTACGCGGATTTCTATCGACTTAGCGAGGATCTGGACTTAATCATCCCGGTTACTGCGGATACGTCCCGATATCAGAGACGCGCTGAGATGGACCCAGTGAAGCGCGTGTTCGAGAAACTGCCGACTATAGTTCCTGGCGTGGCGATCTCAGAAGCCTTTGGAGGCCATAACGAATCCCGACAATACATCGGATACCTTGAATATCAGTCGGCAGTGATTGAAAAACAGGAAAAGATTAAGGTCGAGGTCGGCTTACGTGAACCGCTGCTTAGCCGTGTGGAATCAAAAACGGCGCGTACGATCGTGGTGAACCCATTTAGCGGTCAGCCTTTTCTACCTGCTTTCACTGTCCCTGCAATGGCAATGAGGGAAGCGTATGCGGAGAAGCTTCGTGCAGCGATGACTAGTATTACGATTCAACAACATATTTACAGTTTAATTGACAGCAAAATCGAACT
>CAZSWT010000108.1:0-8627 GCA_964611035.1 uncultured Desulfobacteraceae bacterium | reverse complement strand
CAATGGCCTATTTCAGATCCTGTGCTATCGCTGGGAGTGACCCGACACTCACCTACCCTGCAGTCCCCGATTCTGTAAGTAAGGCCCTAAAGAAGGTTGATATCACCATAGATCAAGTAGACCTTATTGAGATACAAGAGGCATTTGCGGTACAGGCACTGGCCGATGCCAGGATGATGGGGATCAGACAAGAAGATTTTGATAAAAAGATCAACGTCAATGGCTCTGGTATTTCCCTTGGTCATCCCATCGCTGCGACCGGTGCCATGAGGTTGGTGACCTTACTGTATGAGATGAAAAGGCGCGGTTCCAGATTTGGATTGGAGACCATTTGTGGTGGGGGTGGACAGGGGATAGCTGCTGTAGTTCAAAGGGGAGGATTTTAGAATGGAAATCAAAAAGGTTGCTGTAGTGGGAATGGGTACTATGGGAAGTCAGATAGGTATTGTTTGCGCCAGAGGTGGTTTTAAAACCTCAATGGTGGATGTGTCGCCTGTGCTGGTAGAGAAGGGATTACATAACATAAGACTCTTCTTTGATAGCCAAGTTAAGAAAGGAAAGATGAGTAAAGAGGAAATAGAAATTACTCTATCTCGAATACATACAAGCAGCAATTTAGATGAGTCCCTGTCAGGGGCGGATCTTATGATAGAGGCTGTTTACGAGGATATAGAGGTAAAAAAAGAGATCTTTCGAAAAGCTGATATTACCTGCCCCAGAAAGACTATTCTCGCAAGCAATACCTCAACTCTGAGTATTACTGAGATGGGTGCGGCCACAAGGAGAGCAGAGAAGTGCATAGGAACTCATTTCCTGATCCCGGCAGCACTCACCCCCCTTGTTGAGATAGTCAGGGGCATGGAGACCTCTGATGGAACACAGGATGCTGTTATTTCATTTCTTACAAAATGTGGTAAAGAAACAGTTACTGTTGTGGATTCCCCCGGCTTTATTATCAATCGTCTTTATCTTCCCATGGTAAATGAGGCATTCTTTGTCCTGGAAGCCTCTCTTGCAAGTGCAGAGGAGATTGATAGAAGCTGTGTTAAAGGTCTTGGCTTTCCTTTAGGCCCACTTGCTGCAGCTGATACCTTTGGACTCGACATTCTCCTTGCTTGCATGAGGAGCTTTCAGAAAGAACTTGGTGAAAAATACCGGCCTGCCCCGCTTATCGTTAAATTAGTTAAGGCGGGAAGATTGGGCAAAAAGACAGGCCAAGGGGTGTATAACTATAGAAGATAAAGGCAAATATATTATCTGTACTATTTCTATTGTCCTTTTGAAGCATGACTTTTGTGCAGGGCCAGGTCATAATAAAAAAAAGATACCCATACCCTGTACATTGACGTTACCCTGCCTTTTGTGACTGTTGTTTGATATAATAGATATGTGTTTTTAGCCTATTTATGGTATAAATATATTAATAAAAGCTAAATTTCGTTGAGATTTTTTTCACTACCAATTCAGCTAATGGTTCTGTTTTTATGTTATTTTTCGTCAATAGTATCTATGCTTAAAATTTTCGTAACATTTTAGCTCTTTAAAAATTACTCCTGGCCTTTATTAAAGGCCACATAGTTATCCCTGGTGAGACGCATGAGCATGGAGATGTCTTTTTTTACATCATGCCCTCTAACATGGGGCCTCAGCGTGCCGCTTCAAACCATGTGCACGAGCAACTCGTCATTGTCTTCTAGGAACTTTGTCCGTGTGCACCAGTTTGAAGCGGCCTACCGACTCGTCTTTGTGAGGGCATGATAAAAAAAGACATCTCCATGCTCATTCACCAGGTAATTTCAAAGAGCTAAAATGTTACAAATATTCTACATTGAAATAAACTATATATAGCCTTACATTATGCCAGTTTATGAATATGCAGGACTTGATAGCTCTGGGAAGACCCTGAAGGGAATCCTTGATGCAGACAGCACAGTGGCAGCTCGCCAGAAGCTCAGGGCCTCAGGAGTCTTTCCGGTTGAGGTGAAAGAGACACTTTCCCGACCCAAAGGCGGACCTTCAGATGCTCTTTCTTTCTTTGCTCTTTTCCAGCGCGTTAAACCTGGAGAGGTGTATGCTATAACGCGCCAACTTTCTACGTTATTAGGTGCTGGGGTTCCTCTTGTAGCGTCATTGGATTCTCTCATATCGCAGAAATCCAATCCCCTTCTTAAGAAAATTATTGCCCAGATAAAGGAGTCGGTCAATCAAGGTAATAGCCTGGCCTTCTCTCTATTACAACATCCAAAAATATTTTCGAATTTCTACATTAATATGGTTCGCTCTGGCGAAGCTTCAGGATCTCTTGATATAGTTTTAGCTCATCTGGCAGAATTTGGTGAGAATCAACAGGCCTTAAGAGGGCGCTTTAAAGCGGCCCTTGCCTATCCAGTCTTTATGTCCTTAATTGGAATCTCTGTCCTGTTTTTTCTTATAACCTTTATCGTGCCTAATATTACAAAGATATTCACTGAGATGCATCACACGCTTCCTCTGCCTACCATAATTCTCATAGATGTAAGTAATTTTTTACTTTCTTTCTGGTGGGTTATCTTACTGGCTATGTTTAGTGGTATTATACTATTAAAGTATAGTAAAAAAAGGCCAGGCGTTCATTACATTTGGGATAAACTCAAACTTCGTATTCCTGTCCTTGGCCCTATAAACCAACAAATTGCCCTTGCTCGTTTTGGAAGAACACTCGGCAGCCTTCTCCAAAGTGGTGTATCTCTTTTGTCTGCCCTCCAGATAGCGCGAAACATTGTTAATAATGTTCTGATTGCCGAGGTTCTTGATAAGGCTGAGGATGAGATTCGGGCAGGCAAAAGTTTGGCCGGATCTCTTTCACAAAGCCGTTGGGTTTCCTCCATGGTTGTGCAAATGATATCTGTAGGTGAGCAAAGTGGAGAACTGGAAAGCATGTTGAATAAGATTGCGGATACCTATGAAAGAGAGGTAGAATCGCGCATCATGGCATTGACCTCAATGCTCGAGCCAGTTATGATCTTGATAATGGGCTTGATTGTTGGATTTGTTGTTATTTCTATTTTGCTCCCCATTTTTGAAATGAACCAGATGATCGGCTGAAAAGGCTGAATTGGAGGCATTATGATACGATGTAGATTTGCTGATAGAAGGGGTTTTACGCTGATAGAAATCATGGTGGTTATGGTTATTCTTGGTATTTTGGCCGGACTCATTATTCCGAAAATAATGGGTAGGCCGGAGGAGGCTCGGCGCACTAAAGCCCGGATTCAGATTGAGAGCATTGAGACCGCACTTAAATTGTACAAGTTGGATAACGGCTCTTATCCTACTACTGAACAGGGACTACAGGCCCTTGTAGAGCCCCCTTCCGTAGGCAAACTTGCCAGTGCCTGGAGAGAGGGAGGATACCTTGAAAAAGGAAGGGTTCCAAAAGATCCATGGGACAACGAATATGTTTACCTTTGTCCTGGCATCCATGGCGATTTAGACCTTGTATCATATGGGGCTGATGGAGAAACAGGTGGTGAGGGCAAGGACATGGATATTAATAACTGGGAACTGGAATAGTCTCTGAGGCTCAAAAAAAATTATTATGTAAAAATGCACATTAAAAATGGGCAAACAAAACAGGTTTTCACTTTGCACTTTTCATTTTTCAATTTTCAATGGAGCGAAGCGGCAGGGTTTCACCCTCATTGAACTGACAGTAGTTGTTTTCTTGATTGGTGTGATGCTTGCAGTGAGTATCCCCAGGTTTCGATATTCCTTAATAACAGATAACCTCAAGTCTACGACACGGAGGATTGTTGGCCTTGTAAAGGGGCTCAGAAACGAGGCAATTAGGGAGCAAAAGATTTATCTTCTGCATTTTGATATCGGATCAAATCAAGTTTGGATTGATTTTGATGACATAACCAGAGAAGAACGAGAGATGGCTCAGGAAAAGGCCTTCCAGTTGCCCTCAGATGTTCGGATTATTGATGTTTGGACAAAAGGAAAGGGAAAGAGGGTAGATGGAGAGGTAAGTATCAGGTTTAGCAAGAGAGGGTATATTGAGCAAACAGTAATCCATCTTGGGGCAGAGGACGGCAGGGAATTTACTCTACTCTTAAATCCTTTTCTTGCAAAGATAAAGAGCTACGATAAATATGTGGATATTGGAATTATATAAAAAAGGGAGTGGTTTCACCCTCCTTGAAGTGATGATTGCCATTGCCATTATTGCAATCACCTTGGTGGCTGTTTTTGGGTCACAGTCTCAAAGCCTCTCACTTGCCAATGAGGCCAAATTCAGTACAACCGCTGCTCTCTTAGCTCAGAGTAAAATGGCTGAAATTGAGGCAGTAAACCCTGAGGATCTGGCCTCAGATTCTGGTGATTTTGGTGAGAATTTTCCAAATTATCACTGGAACTTCACAGTGCGAGATATTTCATTTGCTGGTGCAGATGAGGCTTTGGACTATCTCAAACGAATTGATTTGAGTCTTTTCTATGGCGAACAGAACCAGTATCAATACACACTTAGGCTCTATCGGTTTGTACCTAAAATCGAAAGTTAAAGTGCGCTAAAGCGCCTAAAGTTTGAAGAGTAAATTCCTAATACAAGGAACAGAACAAACTCAATGAACCCAACAAACTCAACAAACACAAGTAACCCAAGCGGTTTCACCCTGGCAGAAATCCTGATAGCTATATTCATTTTTGCAGTGGTCCTCACAACGATCTATACTTCCTATACAGGGACCTTTCGGGTTGTAGATGAGACTGAATCTCAAGCTGAAATCTACAGAATGGCCAGGATTGCTATGGAAAGGATGGTTGAAGATTTGGAATCCACCTATGTTCCGAAAAGAGAAGGAAATGCTCAATCAGAAGAAGATCCTATGCAATCTTTTCAATTTGTGGGCAAGGACCAAGAGATAAAAGGAAGGTATGCTGACACCCTCCGATTCATTTCCAGGGCACACATCAATTTAAGCGGGGATGATGAAGATACTGGAAAAACCGAAATCGGCTATTATGTTAAAGAAAATGAAGAGGGAGAGGATTTTGTTCTTTATCGGAGCGATAGACCGATGTTCGAGGAGGGGTTTCTTTTTGAGGAAGACACTGATGGATTGGTACTTTGTGAGGGATTAGTATCGGTGAATTTTACCTATTATGAAGAGAAAGGCGAACCTCTCGAGAACTGGGATTCTACTTCAGAAGAACATAAAGATACGATACCAAGAATGGTTTCAATTTTACTGGAGTTTGTAAACCCGTTAAATTCTGAAACGCCTCTTAGATTCATGACAAGCGTTTCACTTCCAATAGAGAGGGGATAGTTGTGATAAGGTTTATCCGAGACAACGAAGGCATGGCCTTGATCATGACAATTTTAATTATAAGCCTGATAGTTGCACTGACGCTCCAGTTCAATACATCGATGAGGTCTAACCTGGAGGCGGCTGTGAATCTCCGGGATGGCATAAAACTCGGCTGTATAGCAAGGTCAGGATTTAATGGCGCACTCGCAGTTCTCCATGAGGATGCCTCTTCAGGGAATGTGGATACCTTGCGTGAGGACTGGGCGCATACAAAATTATTTTCTGAAAGCTCTCCGTCTTTATTTAATGAGGGCCGATTTATCGTTGAGATTACAGACCTTTCAGGAAAAATTCAGCTCAGCAAATTGATTGACAAGGATGGAAACTATAATAGCACACAAAAGGATCTCCTTATAAGATTCATGAATTTTCCAGAATTTGGCCTTGATCCTGAAGAAGTGGACAATATCGTAGATGCAATAAAAGATTGGATAGACACAGACAATGAGACTACCCGCTTTGGTACGGAAAATGCCTATTATCAGACATTAGAGAAGCCCTACCCTTGTAAGAATGCTCCTATTGAGTTTTTAGAGGAGCTGCTTTTTGTAAGAGGCATCACCAAAGAACTGTTATATGGTTCCGGTGAAAAGCCGGGTATCTCTCAATACTTAAGCCCGCACGGTAATGGCAAAATCAATATAAATACCGCAGACCTTCTAATATTAAGGTCTCTTTCAGATGATATAGACCAGGAAAGGGCTGAGGATATGGTTGCATACCGTGAGAACGAAGATAATGACCTGTCAGATCTCAAATGGTATAAAAATGTTCCAGGGATGGCTGATGTGAGTATTCCGGACAGTTTGCTTACCACCTCAAGTACCTACTTTGAGATCACATCAGAAGGCTTCAAAGGACCAATGAGTAAAAAGATCGAGGCCACAGTGGAAAGAAAAGAAAAAACACTTCAGATTTTGTCCTGGAAAGTAGATTAGTTTGTCGTGTTTTTTGTGTTTGCCTGCACGCTGAAACGATCAAGGAGAACGAACTCAACGAACTCAATAAACTCAATTAACCCAATGGACATTAATTATGGCAGGAAAAATTTTAGGGATTGACATACAGACTGATTCAATTGCAGCAGTTCAGGTAGAGGGAGGACTGAGAGGCTATCACGTAACAGGATGTGCCAGTGTTATGATGGAAGATGTTGACGGCCTGGATGAGGCATTTAAGGCATTGAGTGAACAAGTAGATTTCAAGGCTGATACCTACATCAGTACTATTCCTGGGGAACAGGTATCATATCGGAATTTACAGATGCCTTTTAGATCCACAAAAAAGATTAGGCAGACAATAGCCTATGAAATTGAGACGATGGTGCCTTTTCCAGTCGAAAATTTGGTAGTTGATTTTACCCTAATTGATCAGTCGGGTCAAAGTGATATCCTTACTGCCTCAGTAAGGAGAGAGTATATCTCCAAACATTTAGCCCTTTTACAGAACTATGGAGTTGACCCCGATATACTGGACATAAGCAGCGTGCCTGTAGTGTTGTGGTTGTTCAGGCAGGTAGAGATACCCGATGATGGGATCCTTTTCCAGATAGGCCAAAAGAGAACTACAATGGTCCTTTATATTAAAAAACATATAAGTTTAATCAGGAGCTTTGCTTTTTGTGATGATCTTATGCCTGAAGTTATTTCAAATTCCCCAACTTATAGCAATGCGCAAGGCCAGGCAGCTGAGCCGATTGTATCCTGTTTCGAGTCATTGTGTACAAATGTTCAAAATACACTCCATGCATTTGGGTATCAGAATGATATAGAAGCTAAACCAGAAAAGATTTTTGTCACTGGCACAGGAAATCTTTATCCGCATACGGTGGGTCTTTTAGAACGATTTCTTGATATCCCTGTTGAAGAAATTAATGTGGCAGGCGGTGATCCAAGTATTCATGTGGACAAAAATATAGCTCAATCCTGGAATTCTGCTACAATGGATAGCGCCTTAGCGCTTGCCCTTCGAGGCAATAAGCAAGGCCTGGGTTTCAATTTCAGAAAAGATGAATTTGAGATAAAAAGAAAGGATACTAAGCTCAAGAGTGATATCCGAAGGGCTGCTGTCTTTTTGATAGTTATTCTATCTCTTTTGATCACATATTTTGGTATGGATTATTATTTTCTAAAGGAGCGCTACAGGATGCTGGATAAGCAGATTAAAGGAACATTCAGGCAGACACTTCCTAATGTAAAAAGGATTGCGGACCCGCTACAGCAGATAAGGATAGAAATAACTCAAATAAGAAAGTCAGCATTCTTCCTTCCTGGAATTGGTGGAGATCATAAGGTCGTTGACCTGTTACGGGATATTTCCCTTAAAGTTCCTGAATCGCTGGATGTGCGGGTAATGAGCATGGTAGTTGATCCAGAGGCTGTAAATATTAAAGGAGAAACTGATACATTTAATACTGTTGACATTATCAAGAAAGGGCTGGAGCCCTCAGAGTATTTTAGTTCAGTTACTATTAGTTCTGCCAATCTTAACCGATCTCGCAAGCGGGTGCAATTTGAAATAAAACTCAAACGGGCAAAGTAAGAAAGTTTGTTGCGTCAAAAATATCCAGACCCAATAAACCCCAAAAACACAACAAACTCAAAAAACTCGAGAAACCCACATCATGAAATTTGCACGGCGTGAAAAATATTTTATATCGGCTGCAGCAATATTTATAGGGATTTTTTGTCTATTTCAGTTTTTGATTTTTCCCTTCTTTGAAGCCAGAAGGAGGGTTCAAAGGGGTGTTAGCGCTAAAGAAGATGGTCTCAAAGAAATTATAAGGTTGAGTTCTGAATATAATAGATATCGGAGATCTTCTCAAGGTATAAAGCAGGTCCTTGTTAGGCGAAGGAAGGGGTTTACACTTTTTTCATTTCTTGAAAGCAAAGCAGGTGATGCTGGCATTAAGGCATATATTAAGTATATGAAACCCTCCATTTCGACAGGGGCTGGCCCTTATAAAGAATCCCTGGTTGAGATGAAATTGGACGAGATTACATTGCATCAGTTAATTGACTACCTTTACAGGATTGAATCACCAGATGATGTCGTAAGTGTCAAACGGATTTCAATTAAGCAAAACAAGAAGAAGTCTGGCCGTTTAGATGCTATTTTACAAATATTGACCTTTCGGTAAGGGTAAGGGAAACGGAGTGATGGAGTGATGGAGTAATGAAAAATATAAAACCAATACTCCAATATTCCAGTACTCCACTACTCCACTTAGGGAATTGCTGCTATGAAACAGTTTATTTCAAAAAATAAGAAATG
>CAZSWT010000107.1:0-8682 GCA_964611035.1 uncultured Desulfobacteraceae bacterium | reverse complement strand
TGGTATGTAAAGGCAGAACATCATGGCCTGGATGGTGCTTAGGAGTGATCATAAATAGACACTATAACACTATCCCGCTATGGCTTCCTAAAAGAAGGGTAGTGTCCTAATTTGAAAAAAATGAATAAAATTATTATAACATTGACAAAATTATATACATTATGTATAAGGAAAACATTCCCAATACGAATAAAAAAGGGGGTGGTTTCTATGGCAAATGTTTTAGATGTAGCTGCCTTCATTCTAAAGAAAAAAGGACCAATGACAACATGGAAACTTCAAAAACTTATCTATTATTGCCAGGCTTGGTCATTAATATGGGATGAAAAACAACTTTTCCCTGAACCAATTGAAGCATGGGCAAATGGTCCAGTAGTAAGAAAACTCTTTGATATTCATCGGGGTGAATTTTATATAAGCCAAATTTCTGGTGGTGACTCAGATATTCTAAGTGATGATGAAGTCGAAACCATAAAAGCTATTGTTAATTACTACGGTAAGCGATCTTCTCAATATCTTAGTGATTTAACACATTCAGAAGACCCTTGGCGATTAGCTCGGCAAGGCGTACCCCAACAAGCCCGTTCTGATGCGATTATTAGTCTTGAATCAATGGCTGAGTACTATGGTAGCCTTGAGCCAGACGATGGCTAATAATTATTTTCCCATATGACCCTTAGAAAAAACAAAAACCCCAAACAAAGAATCTTTCCCCAAAAAGAACGTAGTCCACGCGGTATTGGAAAAGCCGAATCATATGATAATTCATGTCTTTCATGGAATATTGAAATCTTAGACAATGGGGGGCCTTGGTCATGGAAAAATATTAATCCGATTGTTTGGTGGAGACATATTTGTCCCGCAATTCATAATTTTGGAACAATGAAATGGAATGAAATTCTTGGGGATAGACACCATATTATAGATATAGATAAAATAATCCCCGAAGCAAGAAAACGCCTAGAAGAGATTTGTTGTGATATTGATTGTCTTTGTTCACTTGCAATTGGCAGTAAGAAACGTATTTATGGAATAAAACAATGTAATGCTTTCAAAGCCTTATGGTGGGACCCTAAACATGAAATTTGCCCCTCCATTAAAAAGCACACGTAATGTTTTCAACAAGCCAAACTAGTGCAATAACTCCTCCCATTCCCACACATGATCTGTAATTCCAGCTTCCATCGCAGGTGTGACTCTTAAAGTTTTATGAATCCTCATAAAATTATAATGTGCAAAATGCAAAGCCAAAGCTGCTTTAAGATTTTCTATTTTCTTTGAAAATCCATTGGTAAGCCGTGTAAATCTTCTTATCTGCATTCTCATTGTAAGATTTTGTCTTTCCACATAAGATGTGCAGTTATATTTTCTTTCAGGATTTACATTAATGATCTTGGATAATACCTCCATGACTTTTGGTGGAGAATATCTTTTTTCTTGTTCTGGAATAGAGCCAAAAACCTTAATTAACTGGGCAAAATCTATTTCGCCACCAAATGCTTCTTCAACTGCTTCAATATAAGGTTTAAAAGCATCAGAAGTTAATTGTATGCGTCCATTACCCTGTAAACGTCTATAAAGATCAATCATAAACTCTAAGGTCGTTTCAGCATCTAAGGCCACGAAAACATATTGATCCCCAAATTCACCTTGTAATCGTTCTTTATTAGTTAATCGTTTTTCTTTCTTCTTAACAAAAGTCCAAATTTCATCAACTTGAATTCGGCGACAATGAAAGTCGCAAAGACGATTATCCATTATTTTTTGACATTTATTACCAACTCGAACTAATAATATCATTATGGTATCTCTATGAACTTCTGTCATTCTCTCTGTGCTTCTAATAGAATTACCTTCAACAAGTGCATTTAGCACTTGGATTTGTCTTTCTTTGGGTGTGATATTCATTATAGAATCCTCCTTGATTTTTCCAGCAGAGAACCCTATAATGAATTTAGACTGTCTGAGCGGGTGTCTCCGCTCGGATGGTTTAGCTCCTGTCGCCTGTTACCGCAGACGGCGGGAGCGACTAAACAATAAGTATTTTAGATTTGACAAATGGTGGCGGTCGTGCTAACATATTAATATAAGTGGCCGCCTTTAAGGTGGCTGACATCATACATTCTCCGATGGTGTATGGTTTTGAGCCATGTTAGTAGTAGCTAACATGGCTCATTTTTGTTGGTTAACTAGCTGTCTCTTTTGCGGGAAACCTAATCTTTCTTACTGATTGTTTATATCGATATGATCCTTTGCCAACTTTTTCAAAAAAGCCTTTTTCTACAAGTCTAGCTAAAATACCTCTGCTATATGAGCCAGCAATAAGTTCACCCCTAACACGTAAGCCTTTTTTATTGGCAACTTCTCTAATATCTTTATCTTTAAAAGATTTATTTCCAAAAAGATTTTCTGCCAATTCTTTGTAAACTTCTATAGCGGGTTTATCTGTTAAAATGTCGGTGCTTTCCGGCTTAGTCGTTTCTTCTCTTGGACCAATAAGATGTTCAAGAGCTTTAATGTCTTGCTCGATTTTGATTTTTTCTCGTTCGAGGGGAACTATTTTTTCTGATATTTCAAAAAGCTTTTTTTGTTTTATTTCGAGTTGAGCTTTATATATTTCAATAATATTGTCCATGATAACCTCCTTTTTCCTTGACAAATTGTGAATAATTAAATAATATTTAAAAAGGTGGCCCCGCCCGGGCTTGAACCGGGACCTAAAGGTTAGCGGCCGATTGTGGTATCCAATTCCACTACGGGGCCTTTTTAATCTGTAGCGGATTGTCCATCACACAATCCGCTACTTTTGTTTCAAGAATATACTATCTAAAATAAACTGTCAAGAAAAAAATGCAAATGTATCAAAAAAATTAGCAATTGTGGCAAATTGTACATTTCAAATTAGCTACTAAGTGACACAATACTTAATTGTGGCAAATTGTACAATTGAAAATACTTCAAAATTCTAATATGGTGAAATCTGGACATCTACTATTTTTTTCAACTTAGGACACTACCAAAAGAAGGGTATGTATTGAGCGGACGAAGGCAATCAAATACGGTCAAACACGATTGACCAGACTCAGATAATGTTAGAAAACAATCCCCAGACCAGCCAAAAAGCACCAAGCGAATCCTTGCCGGGTGTTATTGAGATCAGAAAGGCCCGTAAGAGAGCAGCATTCTCGGTAAGCCTCAATCTATCATTGGCCCTTGCAAAGGGAGTAGCCGGTGTTCTGGCTGGCTCATCGGCCCTCCTGAGCGACGCCATCCACTCAGGGACTGACGTCATTGCATCAGCCGCTGCCTATATTGGGCTCTGGTTTGCCGGTCGACGACATCCCTCTTTTCCTTATGGACTTTACAAGGCTGAGACGATTGCTACATTGGTAACTTCCGGTGCCATTATTTTAGCAGGGTATGAGATAGCGCGAAGAGCGCTCCTGAGACCAGCGACCTTGCCTGATGTGTCTATTGCTCTTCCTGTGGCCTTAGTATCTCTCGTAGTCACATTTGCATTTGGGTTATATCAGCTTCGCATGGGTCGACGACTTCATTCCCCTGCTCTGGCTGCAGATGCCAGAGACTACCTTGCCGATGGGTTCTCTACTGGATTGGTCGTTCTTAGCCTTATTGGCGCCTCCTTCGGACTGCATTTAGACAGATGGGCGGCTATGGCAGTAGCAGCTTTTGTCTTCTGGTCAGGTGGCCAATTGTTATGGCGGGCACTACGTGACCTTATGGATGAAGCAATTGATCGAGGTACCGAACGGGAAATAATAGGGTTGGTGGAATCCCATCCTCGTGTAGAGAAAGTAGAGCAATGCTTGAGCCGTACTGCTGGGGGTCGTTTTATCGTTGACCTGGATGTGATTGTGAGAACCCATTCTCATGAGCTTGCAGACCGTATCTCTCACGCTCTTGAGCATGATATACGGAGTCGATTTTCCCGTGTGATCATGGCCCGAATCAAAACGCATAGCCATCGATCCGAACATATTCGCAGGCTTACCCCGATGATAGAACCTGAAGGATCCCCTGCAGAGCATATTGCTAAGGCCCCCTGGTTTTTACTCGAGACCATTGACCGCACCAGCAAGAATACTATTAGCCAGGAATACATTAAAAATCCCTACTGGGAAGAGGAACGCAAACGAGGATTTTTAGTAGGCCAATGGTTGCTTACATTGAAACCTGATCAGGTAGTGGTAATCGAACAAAGGGAGGGCACCGCATTGGCTTTACTCAAAGAAGCAGGTGTAGAAATAATAGACACAAAAGGCTTTACTATTAAACAAGAAAATTAAAGGTGGTCATGGACCCCGTTGTTTTTATCATTATTATTTCTGTTCTCGGGCCTATTATAGGCTCCATTATTGGTGTGGCAAAGAAACCATCCTTGATGTATATGTGCAACATGCTCTGTTTTGCAGCTGGGGTGATGCTGGGCATTTCGTTTCTGGAACTTATACCTGAGAGCATTCATATCTCCTCGGTGGGCATATGCGTGGCTGGGATAATCATGGGTTCCCTGATCATGTACGGGGTTGACCGCATTATCCCCCACATTCACCCAGAGCTTTGCACTCAGGAGCAAGGCTGTAACCTTCAGCGCACCTCAGTCTACCTCATCTTCGGTATATTTCTCCACAACTTTCCTGAAGGTATGGCCATCGCCATCGGTGCGGTCACGGAGACCAAAGTATCGTTAATAATTGCCCTGGCCATAGCCATTCACAATATCCCAGAAGGCATCTGTACATCAGCACCTTACTACCATACTACCGGCAATCGCCTGAAGTCGTTCCTCGTATCATCTTCCACCGCAGTACCACTATTGATTGGTTATCTCCTGGCTCGATATATATTTGGCTATATTACACCGGAAGTGCTTGGTTTTATAATCGGTGCTACAGCGGGCCTGATGATTTATATCACGTTGGACGAAATCATCCCCAACTCCTGTGCCGGGACCGATCATACAACCATTTTTTCCCTCCTCACCGGAATCATCTTTGTCATCCTGCTTGGCCTCATTTGAAGGACTCACCTGATATAACGCCTCTTGTATCATAAACGGAAGTAAATGGGGCCAGGCCCTCCAGTCCGCCACAAAGACGGCGGGCAGGCATAATTAAATACGTATTTTTGACTTCCCATTTCAGTGAAGTGAATTTGCGGCTCAAATTTTTATTCTTGAAAAAATCACACTCTCACTTAGTGCTAATGAATTGCTAAAACACCGATCAGGATATTTTCATTAAACAAGCCCTTGCACAACCGGATAACCTTAAACCAACATGTCAAGACACTTGCTTATTTGACATAAAAGGCTCACTCTTCTATACTTTTTTGGGCAAAAGAGGAATCCTTGTTATTTAAATAGGGCTTCTCCTTGCCCTTAATCCTCAAACTGAGATTAAATGACCTGGTGTTAGTATACGTGATAGAATTTACGTTAATTCAGAAAGAGGGGGTAATGTAATGAAAACAACACGACTTTGCGAATTGTTGGGTATTGAGTATCCTATAATTCAAGGTGGCATGGTATGGATTGCCAACGCTGAATTAGCCGCGGCAGTTTCTAATGCCGGAGGTTTAGGATTAATTAGTCCCACTGCCGGAATGAGCCGCAACGGTGACCAAGTGGATAATTTAAAAGGGCAGATAAAAACAGCCAGAGGCATAACCTCAAAACCTTTTGGGATCAATCTCCCTATATTACACAATCCTCAGATTGAGGACTTAATTGCCGCAGCCATCGATGAGAGAGTAGAGGTAGTGGTGACGGCTGCAGGTAGCCCAGGGTTATACACAGATCAGTTCAAAGAGGCTGGGATCAAAGTCCTTCATTTGGTGGCTTCGGTGAGGCATGCCCAAAGTGCAGAAAGGCAAGCAGTAGATGGAGTTATTGCTGAAGGTTCCGAAGCCGGTGGACATAATGGCATCGATGAAATATCTACTTTTGCCTTAATACCTCAAGTGGTTGATGCAGTGTCAATTCCAGTAGTAGCTGCTGGTGGCATAGCTGATGTTAGGGGCGTAGTAGCTGCCTTAGCACTGGGTGCTGATGGGGTTCAAATGGGCACTCGCTTCGTGGCTACTCATGAGTGTATCGCCCATGCCAACTTTAAGGAGGCAATAATAAAGGCTAATGACAATGACACGACCATTACTGGCAGGAAGCTCGGACCAACTAGAATATTGAAGAACGAATTGGCTATAAAAATATTGGAGATGGAAGCTGCTGGGGCTTCGGTTGTGGAACTAACAGATTTCATTGGCAGCAGCCGGTCTAGAACCGGGCAATTTGAAGGAGACTTAGCTAACGGTGAGTCTTACTGCGGTTCCATAGCCGGCATGATAAAGGAAAATAAAAGCGCCGATGAAGTTGTACGAAGCATCGTTGACAACTACGAGTCAGTGTTAGAAAATCTGAGATAGAAAAGATGTGGTTTTTAAGTGTTTTCAAAAAAGGAAGGGACAAACCTCCACTTTTGAAAAAAATCCTATTGATTTGAGCATATTAAAGGATAATGAATTATTGAAACAGTGGATAGGGTAAGGCCTTGAATTGTGAATTTTCACTCATGTGAATGATGCTCTCACGAGATGGTCAAATCTTATCCTTGAAAAAATCCCCCCCTTGCTTATCGCTAATGAATTTTCTTAATGTCAGAGAGCATATTTCCATCATGGAGCATCAGTTTGCCAAATGTTGAAATTTCGAATTACAGGTCAGGCGCCTTGATAGGATACCCTGTTTCATCAGGCAAGGAAAAAAGCAGTTGATGTTTTGATTAGCATAAGTATACTTAAATTTGGCCAGAATTCATTATTTAGCATGCAGTATTTAATATCAAAAAATCGCCTTCAAGGACTCAACACACTCTTCAAATAATAAAAACTCATTATTGTATCGAAAGGAGTTGGAGTATGAAGAAGAATATGGGCACTATAGACCGAGTGGTTAGAACACTCTTGGCTATCGTTGTATTGGTACTCTATCTGACAGGCAAGATATCCGGCTCGGTGGCAATCATCCTTGGAATCTTTGCGGTCATCTTTGTTCTGACCAGCGCGATAAGCTTTTGTCCTCTGTATCTCCCATTCAAGATTTCTACGAGGAGAAAGAAGTAGTCCTTCTTAGAAACTATCAGTTTTGAACTGACTGATAGGAAGTTAACTATTCGTTCAACTCCTGGTCTATACGAATGGTGTTTTGATTAAGAGTCCTAATTAGGCATTGATGAGATAAGAGCTGTGTGATGTGGGTAAAAGAAGTGAAAAAAGGATAAATTTTATATAAAATTTAACCATGGCAATGTAGAATGTTGGCGCCTGACATTTTTAGTCTTGTTCACGGATTAGATTGGCAATACATTCCTAATTAAAGCGCTTAACAGCATTACTCAGATGAAACAACGAAGCAGTTAGGATAGCCTTTGAAGACAACATGGGTACGAATTGTCATTGGGCTCATGATCGTGATCGTGCTGATTGGTACGTATTGGATTTTGAAAAAGATAGGAGCGATGGTCGCCATTTGTGATTGCGATACGCTTCAAGAGTACATTATCCACTTCGGCGTATTTGGTCCCCTATTCGTGATCGTTTTGATGGCTGGTGCGATTGTGTTGAGTCCGGTTCCGAGCGCTCCAATTGCGCTCGCGGCTGGCCTAGCCTATGGGCACACCTGGGGAACTATCTACATCGTGATCGGTGCTGAAATAGGCGCTCTTATTGCATTTACCATTGGCAGGATGGTTGGCTACGAAGTCCTGCACAAATGGTTTGGAGATCGATTATCGTTGGGGTTACTTGGTTCTCAACGTACCTTGATGGTTATTGTGTTTATAGGACGAATGGTCCCTTTCATATCCTTTGATATTCTCAGCTATGCGGCAGGATTAACACCATTAGCATACTGGCGTTTCGCTTTGGCAACTCTGGCTGGAATTACCCCCATAAGCTTTCTGCTTGCCCATTTCGGTAGGGAATTAGGATCGACGGAAATGTATCGAATTACAGGAACCGTTTTGGCATTAGGAGGTATTATGTTAATTCCGGTTGCTGTGAAGTGGTTTCTTGTCCGGCGAGGAAAGCGAACTGCTTCTCACAAAACGGACATAAATAAAACAGAGGAATCAGGTCTACATTCTTGATAAATTGGGTGGAAAATTAGGAGAACCAAAAGTCAAACATTCTGCTATGACTGGCGAAAATTTAGAGCCCAAAAAAGCTTTGATTACCAAACCAAATCTATAATAGACTCAACGAGCCGGGGAATATTAGCTATTGGAAAGGAACCTTGAAACTTAGGGTGCTGCCAGGTGCCGCAATATCTTGAGCTTAGGATTCTACTCTATCTGATTAGAATGAGGGGTTACCTTATGTCCTGCAGAAAAATTCCCATAATTGCAAAAGCATCCTTTCTATTAGTCTTTTTTTGGTCTGTGGATAGTTTTAAGTTTACTCTCCTGCCAGAGTGTTAAGAATACATATTCTGACTTGAATAAAGATAAAGGGATCAAATCGTTTTTTTGACAATTGTTAGCCAGTAAATCGTTCAAGGAAACACGAAATGAAGGGCTTTGTCGACGTCACGGAAAAGAAAGTGTGTCAGCGCCTTTCATCTGGCTAAACTTTGTCGCTGATATAGGCGAAACTACTTTCTAAATT
>CAZSWT010000106.1:0-8836 GCA_964611035.1 uncultured Desulfobacteraceae bacterium | reverse complement strand
AAAAACATTGCAACCACACAGAAAGAGAGAGAAAGCTTTGTGCTCACCGATGATGCAATCCTTGCACTTGCACGATGGGCATGTATCATAGAAGATCACTACAAAAAACCCATGGACATTGAATGGGCAAAGGATGGAGCCGATGGTGAACTCTTTATTGTACAGGCACGTCCTGAGACCGTCCACTCCCAGCAGAAAACAAAGACCATCGAAACCTATGTACTCAAAGACACCGCTCCTGTGATCCTCACAGGCCAGGCAGTGGGAAGTAAGATCGGAAACGGCGCGGCCCATATCATCAAAGATTCTGCCCATATTGGTGAGTTTCGGGAAGGTGAGGTCCTGGTAACCACCATGACCGATCCTGACTGGGAGCCTATCATGAAGATCGCCGCTGCCATTGTTACCAACAAGGGAGGCCGTACCTGCCATGCTGCGATCATCTCACGAGAACTTGGCATTCCCTGTGTGATTGGCACCGAGGATGCGACAGAACGAATCGCAAACGAGCAACCGATTACTGTCTCGTGCGCACAAGGTGAGACCGGGTATATCTATGAAGGACTCGTTGAATTTGCAATTGACAGGCTTGACCTGGACACTATCCCTCAGACCACAACAAAGATCATGATGAATGTGGGGATGCCTGAGAATGCCTTTACCGATGGACAAATCCCCAATGATGGGGTGGGGCTTGCACGGGAGGAGTTTATCATAAACTCCCACATAGGGATCCATCCCCTTGCCCTTATCCACTACGATGAGCTCAAAAAAAAGGATGATCCTGCGATACAACAGATCATTAAAAAAATTGATGAGATGACTGCAGCGCACCCGGGTGATAAAAAGGAATTCTTTATCAATAAACTGGCCCGTGGCATTGGCAGGATTGCAGCAGGCTTTTATCCCAATGATGTGATTGTGAGACTGTCTGATTTTAAAACCAATGAGTATGCCAATCTCATTGGAGGACACCTCTACGAACCGGTTGAGAGCAATCCCATGATAGGGTGGAGAGGGGCCTCTCGGTATTATGATGAAAAGTTTAAAGATGCGTTTGGCTTAGAATGTAAAGCACTCCTCAAGGCCAGAGGCGAGATGGGACTGACCAATATCAAGGTGATGGTTCCCTTTTGCAGAACCCCTGAAGAGGGGAAAAAGGTCATTGATACCATGAGGGAGTTTGGCCTCATTCAGGGAGAAAACGAACTTGAGATCTATGTGATGTGTGAGATTCCAAGTAATGTGATTTCTGCAGAGAGTTTCGCAGATATCTTTGATGGATTCTCTATTGGCTCAAATGACCTCACCCAATTAACCCTGGGCCTTGACAGAGACAGTGACCTGGTAAGCCATATATTTGATGAGAGAAACGATGCAGTCAAGACCATGGTCAAGCAGGTCATTGATGTGGCAAAAAAAAGGGGAAGAAAGATAGGGATCTGCGGGCAGGCACCCAGTGATTTTCCAGAATTTGCAACCTTCCTTGTGGAATGTGGCATCGACTCAATCAGTCTTATCCCTGATACCGTGGTGAAAACACGACTTGCCATTGCGAAAAAAGAAAAGGAGATGGGGGTAAAGGATGAAAGGTAGGGAATAGAAAGTGACGAGAAGAATTGTTATTACAGGTATGGGAGCGGTAACTCCCTTGGCCGTTGGTGTGGAAGAAAGCTGGGAAAAGTTATGTGCCGGAGAGTCAGGAATCAAAAATGTTACCCAATTTGATGCCTCATCCTTAAAATGTCAGGTAGCAGGTGAAATACGGGACTTTGTAGCAGAAGATTTCTTGAGACCAAAGAAGATTAGGAGAGCCGATCGATTTGTACACTTCCTTTTGGCAGCAACCAAGATGGCAATGGAAGACAGCCGGCTCAAGGTCAACTCCAGCGAGGAGTATAGGGTGGGGGTCATAGCTGCTACTGCAATTGGATCCTGCAAAACCTTTGAGGCAAATCATGAGCTCATTGTACAAGGGCATATGAAAAATGTTACTCCATACCTTGTTATCAATCTTTCTGCTAATACTGCTGGAGGTGAGGTGGCAGCTATGTGCGGGGCTCGAGGCCCTCACCACTTCCTTCAAGAGGCTTGTTCTGCCGGAACAAATGCAATAGGGCTGGGGTTCAAAGCAATTAAGCACAGAGAGGCTGAAATAATGATTGTAGGTGGATCTGACGCTGGCATTAGCCCTACTTTAATGGCAAGCCTTGATAATCTCGGCGCAATAGCAACCTCATGGAATGATCAACCTCAGAGGGCAAGCAGACCCTTTGAAAAAAAGAGAAATGGTTTTGTAACCAGTGAGGGTTCAGGGGTCCTCATATTGGAGGAGCTTGAACATGCAAAGGCCCGAGGAGCAAAAATTTATGCAGAAATAGTGGGCTACGGTTCTACCTGTGATGCTTATCATGCAGTTGCTCCCCTGCCAAGCGGAGAAAGTGCAGCCAAATGTATGGAGCTCAGCATTGAAGAAGCTGGTATTGAGCCAGAGCAAATAGAGTATATCAACGCCCATGGAACATCTACCGTGGCAAATGATGAAACAGAAACCGTTGCAATAAAGAAGCTGTTTGGACGAAAAGCAAAAGAGATCATGATAAGCGCTAATAAATCAATGATAGGCCATATGTGGGGAGCTGCTGGTGTTGTAGAAGGGATCTTCACAGCAAAAACCTTGCAAGAAGGTGTACTACCTCCAACCATTAATCTGGATGAACCTGACCCCAAATGCGATTTAGACTATGTCCCTCATCAAGCGAGAAGGTCAAATATACGATTCGCCCTTTCGAATTCATTTGGCTTCGGAGGCATAAATGCAAGTCTTGTTTTTAAGAGATTTGAAGACTGAGAAGTATTAGGTTAAACCTCCCTTCCCGCTAATGATTTAAAAAATCGATAACTAAATTCCTTGACATAGATTTCTTTATTTCTTAACTTCCCTTTATACTGTATATTAATTGACCTACTCACTGATAATTAATTAAAAAGGGGAGCAACATGGAAATTAGCGTAAATTTAGCCACCAAGAAGAAGGAGAAACCAATCAATGAATCCAAGCTTGGCTTTGGCCAAATATTTACCGATCATATGCTCCTTATCGACCATGATACCAATAGGGGCTGGCATAACGCCAGGATAGAGCCCTACGGAGCACTCGAGCTTGATCCAGCTGCTGTTTGTCTCCACTATGGTCAAGAGATATTTGAGGGTCTTAAGGCCTATCACGGCAAAGATAAAGGCATATACCTATTCAGAGTTAACGATAATTTTAAAAGACTCAATTCTTCGGCAAGAAGGTTATGTATGCCAGAGTTCGATATTGAGCTCGCTGTGAAAGCCCTAAAAAAGCTGATCCTCATCGACAAGGAATGGATTCCCAAAACTCGCGGAACCTCCCTCTACATCAGGCCTACAATGATTGCAACTGAACCACTCTTAGGTGTTCGACCGGCAGATAGATATCTATTTTATATTATTCTAGGTCCTGTTGGATCCTACTATCCTGAGGGACTCAATCCAGTGAAAATATATGTAGAGGATAGATACGTTAGGGCTGTGGTTGGTGGTACCGGTGAGGCAAAAACAGGAGGCAACTATGCAGCCAGCTTGCTCGCAGCAGAAGAGGCCAAAAAAAAGGGTTTCACCCAGGTTCTTTGGCTGGATGGATGCGAGAAGATGTGGGTAGAAGAGGTTGGAGCCATGAATATGTTTTTTATAATAGGTGATGAAATTATAACTGCACCTCTTGCAGGAAGTATTTTAGGAGGCATCACCCGGGATTCCGTAATCAAGATGGTGAAAGATTGGGGTTTGAAGATAAGAGAGAAGCCAATTTCTATCACCGATGTTCTTGCTGCTGCCAGTAGCGGTAATCTTAAGGAGGCCTTTGGTACCGGAACCGCAGCTGTTATATCACCAGTTGGACAAATAACATATAAGGACAAAGATTATATTATAGCAAACGGCAAGATGGGCGAGCTATCACAAAAACTGTATAATGAGATTATAGCTATCCAGTATGGGGAAAAGGCAGATCCCTATGGATGGACAGAAAAGATAGGCTAATGAAAGGCGCAAATCACATTTTGTCAAAAGTTCGTTGATTTTCCTGCATTCGATGGGATAGATATTTGACGTGTAAACATAATGTTACCAACCTTGATGAACTCGCAACAAGTCAAAAATGGGACGGCAAAGTAAAAAGTTTTTCCGCCAAGTCGGGCCAAGGCTTTCGGATCTTTAAGAATGCGGGGTGCTCACCAGTGCGCCGCAATGATTTACCCTTTTAAATCGGCTCCGCCGCCTCACGTAGCGAGGATTTAACAGGGCAAGGATGAAGCGTACGTAGAAGTTGGACTTTTTACGAAGTTGTCAACATTAAATCTATCCAAATCCCCTAACACTTATCAAGAGCATGGTAAAACATAGTTCCTTTAGAAAAAAATCCCTCTTTAAAACAAGGTGGTTTGATATCTGTTGTTTTTTGTTTGTTGTCCTTATTATCTCTATTACCGCTCTCTACTTTACAAACAAGGATTTTGCCATCGAGTTGAGGCAGGTTAGACAGCCTAAACCCAACCTGTTTAATATAGGGATCGATGTATCGCAAACTATTAAGCCAGATACTCTTGCTGATTTTAAGAAGGCACTTATCTTACGACTAAGAAGCTTTGCTGGAGATAAGAAAGTTTGCTACCATATTTCCCTCTTCGGCACTTCAGGTTGTGGAAAGGAGGCTATTGTCGATATAGTTTCAACTCAATCGCAAGAAAACCCTGACTCTTTTAATCGAAGTGTTGAGAAAAATATTACCCAGATATCTATTGCAAGAAAGGTAAAAGGTCAAGACAATACAAAACCTCTGACCACTCCATTATTCTGCTTTCTCGAAAAGGTACTTACAGAAAGAGTTGGTGAGCGGGTGATAATCTTGTCGGATCTAGTAAATGATGATGAAGGTTGCCAAAAGCACTATTCTCTTCCCGTAAAAATAATACAAAATTTTGGCATACATAAAGATGGCCAGATTATTTTTTTATATCCTGAACCCTATTTATCAGATAAATATACTATTCCTGAGATCTATAAAAAGTTGATTAATAAGCAGGAAAATTTTATAAAGGAAATGAGGAAACTGAGTAGTCAAGGCAAGGTGAGGGTATTCTTTTACCGTATTCCGGATAACCCACAGAAAAGGCTACCTTTTTTGAGATCAAAATTACAAAATTCTATACCGGCAACTACCTTCGAGGTTATTTGGGAAAGAATTTCTAAAATGATTAACACTATCATCTGTGCTGTGAGGGGGTAAAAAATGCATCTTGAATTTATTAAGGCAAGAGATTTACCAGATGCCTGGTTTCAGTGTGTTTATCAGATACTTGACACTGGAAGAACATACACAATAGATAGGGGAAGCTATGAAGGGCAGAAAAGGATTGAGTTTGACTATATAACAATACACATAAAATATCCAGGTAAAAGACCGCTGCTACCCGACATCCCTCCCGCTTTAGGAATACCTAATCCGGTAGATAATGATTACCTTGATCAATACCTTCCATATGTTATGACCTCTACAAAAAAGGAAGGGGAAGAATACACATACGGAGAATATCTTGAACCGCAAATAAAAGAAGTGATAAGGATGTATAGGGAAGATGGCCATGGCACAAACCAGGCCTATATGACAGTAGGCGATCCAAAAACATTATATCTTAGCGATCCACCCTGTCTCAGAGGGATTGATACCAGAATTAAGGACAATAAGCTCCACTTTGTTGTCTATTTCCGCTCATGGGATCTGTGGAATGGATTGCCAGCTAATTTAGGTGCCATTCAATTATTGAAGGAGTATATGGCTGAGAGCATAGGTGTAGAAGATGGGCAAATCATAGCTGCAAGTAAAGGCCTTCATCTTTACGATTATATCTGGGAATTAGCAAAATTACGGACTATGAAATCAGGGTAATGTCAACAGTCCGTTGTATTTGTATTTCTAATTACTTAGGTTAAATTAGAAATTTTCATCTTTGTAGCTATTTAATCGAATTAATTTGTTTTTTGGTATTTCCAATGGGCAGATTACAACCCCTAACAGACACCACCAATTTTAAGCTCTTAGCTTATAAAGATAGGCAACGATGGTAAAGGTAGATCTCAAGGATATAGATTTGGAAGAGACAAAGGCATATGTAGAAAAAATCGGGCTTGAAGCCTATAGAGCCGAACAGATCCGACAATGGATATTTGGCCACAAGGTTACATCATTCAATGGAATGACCAATATTTCTAAGGAGGTAAGGAACTACCTCACTTTAAACACTATCATAACTAAACTAAAAATTACTAAAACCGAAATCTCTCTTGATGGCACAAAAAAGGTCTTATTTGAACTTGAGGATGGTAACAGGATTGAATCTGTTCTTATCCCTGAAGGGAATCATTTTACCGCATGCATATCATCCCAGGTTGGGTGTGCTATGGGATGTAAGTTTTGCCTTACTGCCAGACAGGGATTTATACGGAACTTGAAGAGTTCTGAGATAATAAACCAGGTCATCCAGATCAGGGAATTACTCGATCAACCAGAAAAACTTACAAACATTGTTTTTATGGGTATGGGTGAGCCATTGGCCAATTTCGAGGCTGTAAAAAAGGCAGTCAATAATATAATCTCTCCTGATGCCCTTAATTTTTCCCGCCGCCGAGTGACTCTTTCTACATGTGGTCTTGTACCAGAAATCGAAAGGCTTGGCAAAGATTTTCCAATCAATTTGGCTGTTTCCTTGAATGCTGGTGATGATAAAACCAGGAACATGCTTATGCCAATTAATAAAAAATACCCTTTAACGAGATTAATGGAAACACTTAAGCATTTCCCTTTACACAAGGGCAGGAGAATCACATTTGAATACATCCTTATAAGGGATATTAATGATAGGCTTAGTGATGCTACTAATCTGGCGAGACTCCTTAAAAATATCAGGGCAAAGATAAACCTGATTCCATTCAATCGATATGATGGGAGCCCCTTTGAGGAACCTGATGAAAAAAGAATTCTCGCCTTTCAGGATGAGCTAATAAGAAAAAACTATACTGTTACAATCAGAAAAAGCAAGGGGGCTGATATCTCTGCTGCCTGCGGGCAATTGATAACAGCTACGTAAGATCCTTCGATAAACATTGACTCTCAGTCCCTCGATTCATAAATGCGATGACATATTTATTTACTCGGGACTAAGTGCTGCCCGCGACGAGCTAGGCCGAGCCGAGTGAGCCCATCCATCTGAGCAGTTCGGCCTTGAGCTCACTGCCGAAAGGCTCAGGGTCGAAGACAATCCCACAGACTATTTTCATAAAGATACGTAACCGTATTTGCGAATCGAAGCACTTAGTCTTTCACAGTATTTACCTCTATTTTAACCTCACCAAACTCTGCTGGGCCCCCTGGAAGGTTTCCTTTTTTTGCTGCAATTTTCACTCCTGTAAGGATTAGGCATGAGTTGGATAAGATGATCTTCAGCATCCTGATAGACAATCCTTGCATAAAAAGGGCGGGAATTGCTTCCCGCCCTTTTTTTACTCATCTCATAGCTTTACGCTGTCTTAAACCCGACGTCTAAGCCGCATCCTCCTCATGACAATCATTGCACCGGTACCCATAAAACAAATCAGCAAACCAATAAGTAGCAGAGTAACCGAAATTCCAATGTTTAGGCTCATCCAGCTTACTCCCACAATGGGCAGTAAGGGCAGACGCACTGATGCCTTTAGAGTCTCATGCCGAGCAATAAAATCAGCTATAGGTGGTGAGTAGGCATAGTAGAGATCTACGAAAGCTCTACCCACAGGGTTAGTGAGCAGAAAGCGATCGCGGAATTCGCGTAGCATCTTTACATCCGACTCCATATAAGATCCATAGGCTGCTGTGGCAATAAAGCAAACTCCGCCACCTCCTCCGCCACCACCCGCCGGGGGGGGCTGCTTGTTTTGTAAAAGTATAAAAGCCTCCCATTTCTCAAATCGATCAGCGCATTCCATCGTCGATTAGACGACAAGGTAATAGCGCCAAAGGAGAAGGATTTTTCGGGGACGGGCCATGCTCTTTTTACAACCCGATTAGGCCCTCTTGACGTTTTGGCTGTTATTGAGCAGGGAAAAGCCTATGAAGCCCTCCTTGAACACACACTGAAAATTGAGTTTAGAGGTCATACGATTCATGTTCTCGACCTTAAGGTGCTGGTTGAACTCAAAAGAACCTCCAAAGATCCCAAAGACAAGCAGAGGCTCCCTATTCTGGAAGAGACACTAAGACAATTGGAGGAAAAGTTCGGCAGTGATATGAGTACAGCCAGAACCAGCAACAAAGATGATGGCAGCAATTCGTAATCACTGAATCGGATAGCCTGGGTTTTTCACTCCAGCTCCCACACCATCCCCGATAAATCGGGATCTTCGACCCTCATGCGGGTCACGCTAAGGACCAGGATTCACAGAACTTATCTCGCAAAGAGGGAGTGATGAATCCCCCTATATAATCACAATCAAGAGGCAGGCATGGTGTTTCTGGAACTTGTTGGCAATAAATCAACTAAATAACTTCTATCTATTAGCTCATCATGTCCAAAGCCGTTAAATATGGCCCATCGTGCAATGTGCTCTTCAGCCAGCCGATCTGCCACGGCCTGGGTTGACAAGCGCATTATTTTACTGCGATTGTATATCTCTCGTAGTATTGGTCTTATACCGTGGATCACTTCAAGGGGTCTCTTCTGATTATATTTCCCGCCAAACACCTCTTTCACAGTTTCAAACTCATAGATTAAATTAA
>CAZSWT010000105.1:0-9229 GCA_964611035.1 uncultured Desulfobacteraceae bacterium | reverse complement strand
TGGTATGAGCATTTTATTTTAGCACCTTTCTATCTTTTTGGCTTTCTTCAGATATTTCTTGAACTTCAGAAATTGTAGCACCTTGAACAAGATGATTCAAGATCTTTTCCATTAAAAGCTGGTTTCTAAATGAATCCATTAAATTGTTTTTTTCATAGTATTGCTGAAGTATATCGAGATTCTGTCCTGTTTGAGCAGCTAATTCCTGAAACCCATCCCTTATGTCACTATCCTCAAGCTTAACACCTTCCAGATCAGCTATTTTACCTAATATAAGCCCTTCTTTAACTTTTTCCTCAGCAGTTAGTTTTAAATCCCGTCTCATTGTATCTTCTGAAATATTAGCTGACTCGAGTTTAGATCCGGCGCGAAGAAAATTTTGCTTTATAGTAGCCATTGAGTATTCAATTTCGTTTTCGACCATAGCCTGAGGGAGTTCAAAATCTACTTTGGCTGTTATCTTTTTGAGAAGACGCTTTTTTAGCTCGCTGTCTATTTTTTTCTCTTCTTGAAGGGTAATTTCTTTTGTAACCCTCTCCCTCAGATCTGCTAAGGATTTAAATTCTTTGCCAAGGCTCCTTGCAAAATCATCGTTAAGATCAGGTAGATCCTTTTTTTTGATATCCTCAACCCTGATATGAAATGTTACACTTTTATTAGCTAATCTTCTATCACTAAAGTCTTCACTAAAGTCTATCTTTATATCCTTTTTTTCAGCTTTTTTCAGTCCTTGAATGCCTGATTCGATTTCAGGATAAAAATTTTTATCTCCTACATGGATCATAAAATCTTTACCCTCTATTCCTTTAATAGGTTTGTCTTTCCACGTACATTCGTAGTCAATGATTACATAATCCCCTTCTTTTATTCCCCTTTCTTCATTGATGGAGACGAGCTGAGCATGAGCCTCCCTAATTTCTTCAAGTTTTTTATCGGCATTATCTTCAGAAATGTTTAAAATTTCTTTCTCGACAGAGATACCCATATATTCCTTTACCTCAAAGTCTGGCCTTATCTCCATAAGAATAGTATATTTAAAATTTTTTCCTGGTTGTATTGCCTCATCTTCAATAGAGGGATTTCCTAATGGGAAAAGCTTAGTTTCTTCTATTACTTTAGAGAAAGATTCTTTTATTAAATCATTCTTGACATCAGTCATAATTTCCTTACCATAATACTGCTCAAGTATCCTTCTTGGAGTCTTGCCAGGTCTAAAGCCTTTAACTTTAGCCCTTTTTGAAAGCTCATTGTAGGCCTGATCCAGTTTTTTAGTTACTTCTTCTGTCTCAATTTCAACATTAATCTGTCTTTTTACCTGACTTATTTTTTCAATATTTGTTTCCATACTCATTTACACATTAATAGTTTCTCGAGTTTGTCCTGTTACATCTCGCAATAGGAGAGATAACAAAGGTGGCAGTCAGCAGGTTGACTATTTAAATCCTATAAACCCATACACATAATTGACCCGCAAATCCTAAGATGCCGGAAATATTTTTTTCTGGTGCGAGAGAGGGGACTCGAACCCCTATCCGTAAGTACGGGCTGGATCCTAAGTCCAGTGCGTCTGCCAATTCCGCCACTCTCGCACTTACTATTTAATATATTATCCTTACGAGTAATTACTCTCCTCCTATGTGTCAAGGGATAAAAGTGAGAAAAAGTCAAAAAGGAGAGCTACCTATTAGGGATTCTGCTCTCTTTTTCAATTTTTTAGTGACTTTTAGGTTTTCTGTTTTCAATGTATACGTCATTGTAGAGGAAAGACCTAAAAATGTCCCAAATGGATAAGATTGTAGTAAGGATAGCCTCTCGATTTGCTTATTATATTTTTTTAAAAAGAATGGCATTATCTGGATACTTCCCCACTCCATAGGCACATTACCATATGCCTTTTTCACATATTCCTTAAGCCCCCATAATGTAAACAGATGTGTTTCTCTAAATATAGAGTTAGAAAAAAGTGAATAAATTTTTTTACATACACATCCTAAAGAAAGGCCATTGAGTACACCTATAAATACTTTGTTTTTTGTTACCCTCCCTGCTTCGCTTAATGCTGCAAGCGGGTTATCGAGAAATTCTAATGTAATAATAAGGGTAGTTAAGTCAAATTCGTTATCCTCAAAAGGTAAATCCTCTGCACTGCCGATTTTAAACGAGGCCTTATTACCCAATCTGGATTTCGCAATATCCAGCATATATGGAGAGGCATCAAGGCCGGTTACATCGAGTCCTAATCGATAAAAGAGAAGGAGATGGTTTCCTGTACCACAGCCAACATCTAACACCCTTTCCCCCTTTTTTGGTCTTACAAGACGGACAATAAGTTCACTGCTTAATCTGTCAAACAATATCCCATCAGGGGATTTCTGCCATGCTTCATAGAGCTTGGCTAATTTTACATCAAATATATGCCCCATGAGTCAGTTTCACCGTTGTTGCAAAATAGTAGACATAATCTTAACTAAACGATGAATTTCATTAAACACTGGCCACCCAGCGTTCTCCATCCTGATCTTTGCGGGTTCGAGTGTATCTTTTAGTCCTATGAGCCATGTAAGAATCGGTTTTTTCCGATCTTTAATCACCGCCATTAGTTCAAGTAGATCAAAACTCCATGCACCCATGCCTGCAAAAAGATTGATGATTACACCATCCACATTGGGATCAGCATAAAGGGCAGATAGCCCCTCTTTCAACGCAGCTATAGGGCCGTTTTTTTCCATGGCAGGCCAATAATCCACGGGATTTTTTATTGGCATCCAGTCAGGCGATAATCGTTCCAATCTCTTGATGGTTGCAGGTGAAAGCGCAGCAAGATCAAGGCCGAATTTTTCTAAATAGTCAGTCGTTACAATACCAGAGGCTCCGCTGTAAGTCAAAATAGCGACTCTGCCAACCTTTGATGTATTGTTTCTTTGTGCAAATCCCTTTTCCAGAACCCGGGCAATATCCATCATCTCAAAGAAGTCATTTGCTTCCAATATCCCTGCTTGCTTGATAGCACCGTGTAATATCTGATAGTTCCCGGCTAATGAAGCGGTATGGCTTACAGCGGCCATGGCCCCAGCTGCACTTTTGCCCCCTTTTAATAAAACAAATGGCTTATTAGATGATTTTGCCAACTCAAAAAACCTGCGCCCATTAGATAATGATTCCAGATAAAGAGCAATTACTTTTGTATCCGGATCATCTAAGAGAAATTCTAAAATATCAATTTCGGTTATGTCACATTTGTTTCCAATTGAGCAAACCTTTGCCAGGCCAAGAGTTTTATGACTCATGATTGTAAATAAAAACCCTGCTGAAAGGAGACCGCTTTGAACAATCAGGGAGACACCACCGCTTTTCAGCAGGCCATGCCAAAGAGAAGGTGTCATAAAAGAAAAGACATATTGGTTTTTTGCATCAATCAAGCCCATACAGTTCGGTCCCCAGAGGCGTAAATTTCCGTTTTTAGCTATGGTAATGCATTCATCCTGTAAAGTCTTTCCTTCAGGGCCAACCTCTGCAAATCCGCTATTTTCTAAAATAACTCCCTTTACGCATTTAGCCACACATTCCCTGAGCACTCCTGGTGTTTGTTCAGCGGGAACAAATATAAGTGCCAGATCAACCGGTCCATCTATTGCAGAGATGGTGGGGTAGGTCTTTAAATCCATAATCTTATCATATTTCGGATTAATAGGATAAATAGCTCCCTTATAGCCAAGGGTAAGGTTCTTGAGAAGATTATTTCCACCCCTATTGACATGAGCTGTAGCTCCCACTACTGCTATGGCCCTTGGATCAAAGAAAAATTTCAGATCACCTTTCATTATCTTTTTGTTTTTGAAACCTCTCCATATGCCTGACAACCGCTATTGTTGCCCAGCTCACAGCTTTTTTGAAGGTCTTCCCTTGCCATATCAGGCAATCCCTGAGCCTTATAGGCCATTCCTCGTGTATAATACGCTGTGACCATGGCTGGGTTCAGGCGAAGTGCTTCACTGCAATCCTTAATCGTGTGATCAAATAGGGCCTTTTTAAGATAGGCCCATCCCCTATTATTGTAAGCCTCTGCGTAATCTGGATTTAATGCAATCACTGTAGTGTAGTCATTGATTGCCTTATCATACATACCCATATTGCTATACACAATCCCTCTATCAAGATACGCTTTTGTTTCTTTTGGATTTAGGGTAATGACTTTACTAAATGCCTCAACCGCTTTCATCATGTTCCCTTCTTGATATCTCTTGTAACCCTTATCAAACCACTCTGCAATATTATCTGGCATGTTATGCTCTCTTGGAGTGAGTTCCCTGTTTATTTCTTTTTTGTTTATTGGCTCCAGATGTACGAAGAATAAATAGTTGATAAAAAAAACTAGACCAAATAGAGCTACCCACATAACTATCTTTCCGGGTGTTAGAGATGAGGTTTCCCGTTTAATTGCAGCCTTTCCTCTTTTGAGGCCTAATGTTTGATCACTGTTTTTACCCTTATAATCTTTTATTACCATGGCATTGTATCTGCTCAAAAGTTTAAGGACATGGGTGTCTTAAAAAACCAGCAAAATTACATTCATAAGATTTTGAACAATTACACGGTATTTATAAACAAAAATTGTATCTACTCAGGTTGTCGGGTTTCCCGATAAATCGGGATTCAAGGTTCACGGTTTGCATCCATTCAATAAGGGGTGGCTTGTAGCACGAATCGGATGAACTCCTTATTTATTTGTAAATTGAAACCAAATACTTTAGATTGATGATTCGACAGCATTTTATCTCTCTAACCTTGAACTATGAACCCTGGAACTTTGAACCTGAATAGTAACCAAAAATTTAGATAAAGTAAGAAGATAGAAAAAGACAATACATTGTAAAGTTGGGTAATGTCAGTCCCGATAAATCGGGATTATCAGTGCTCAGTTGTGACAATATTTTCAAGCGCTTAGGCGAAATGCCAGATTCCTACATTATCTTCTTCTATATAACAGGAATTACTTGAATGTTATCTTTTAGACAACAAACAACTAACAACTATCAACGGACTCTGCCTAAAATTGTTAGCACTAATAGGTATTAAACAATTTATGTAAGGAAAAGGTCAAGAGTTTGGTAACGGAAGGGGGAGAAATTTAACTATCCTATCGCTCAGCATTAGTGAAATACATACTGAAGTATTGACGACGTAACCGAGGCGGTCAAATACTAAATAGAAGGCCCACTCAGTGGTGAGTAAGATGGTAATCCGAGGTCAAGGCATAGTATGTGAGCAAAAGATAGACAAGGCTCTGTGAAGATGTTGAAATAACATGGGTGTCGCAACACTTTCTACAAAAGATGCAATAGGTTGTATAGATAAAGTGGTTTCTACTTTTTTCCAATAGCCTTTAGTATGGCATGAGCAAATTCCATCTCTGGCTGTGCACCAACTATGCTATGCTCCTCATTAATAACTGTATGGGGAACTCCCTGTACATTGTATTTGACTACCAGAAAAGAAAATTCTGAGCCTTCCACCATGTCAGCAGTGATATAGTCGCTGGCCATGGCAAAATGGTGAACAGTGCGAACTGCACGTGGGCAATAGGGTCAAGTAGGAGAGATCAAGACCTGCAGGTGTACAGGTCTGTCAACCTTATCCAGTTCGGACATCACTTCCTTGTTCAATCCTGGGTCCCTTTTTCCCACATCCATTATATCCTCTATCAGTACATTAAACTCATAACCGGCAGGGACTCCATAAAAGTGGATTCCATAGTGTTTATCACCTAAGATGACAGTGGCTGGTATTTTGTCTACCCCGTATTTTTTCGCTAGGTCCGCCTCGGCTACAAAATCATGAACCTCAAGAGAGAGTTTGTCTGAAAGTCCTGAGACTTCCTCAAGCATCAGCCTGGTCATCTCACAGTGCTGACACTCCATGTCCTGGGTAAACATTACGATTTTAACATCCTTTTCTATGCCTTTGAAGATATTTGCTACTTTTTTCTTGTCTTTTTCTTTCAGTACTCCCATGATACACCTCGTTATATTAGGGATTTATTGATAAGAAAATTATATGCGGATAGTGCAGCTTTGGCTCCCTCTCCAGCAGATATTACGATTTGCTTATGTGGAACAGTAGTAACATCACCAGCGCCAAAGAGTCCTTCTACACTTGTCCTGCAGGAGCAATCCACGATCACCTCGCCTTGCTCATTTAATTCAACGAGGCTCTTGACCGGCTCGTTGTTAGGCAAGAGCCCGATTTCCACAAAGACCCCGTTTGCATCTATCTTCTCTTCCTTTTCATTTTCGCGATTCTTAACAACTACACCTGTTACACTATCCTTGCCCTCTATTTTGACTACCTGGTGGTGGTCAAGTAATTTTACCTTATCGGTCTGCCTTATCCTTTCTTGAAGGGACTCATCCGCTTGCCATCCTTTGATGAAGTTTACAAGGGTAACATGTGCCCCTACCTTTAAAAGATCCACAGCTGTGGTGAAGGCCGAATTTCCGCCACCAGCTACAACTACTTTTTTTCCCTTAAAGAAAGGGGCATCGCAAGTAGCGCAATAGGCCACACCTCTTCCAAGCAATTCATTCTCTCCGAGCACGTTGAGTGGGCGGTGTCGTTTGCCTGTGGCAATGATCAATGCTCGACTTGAATAAATGTTGTTGTCATCCGCCAGAACATTGAAAGCGTCTGCCTTTTTTTTGACTTCAGTAATAGAAGTTCCAAGGCTGACTGGTATATCAAAATCTTTCACGTGCTCCTCGAAGCTATCGGCAAGGTCCTTAGCGTTTATGCTCTGAAATCCAAGCCAGTTTTCTACCTCTGAGGTTTCCCGTATCTGACCCCCAAAATCCTTTGTGATAATGGCGAGGTTCATCATCTTTCGAGCGGCATAAACCGCCGCAGTCATGGCAGCGGGGCCCCCGCCTATAATAATAACATCGTAGACCTCGCCCTGTTCCGGCTTCTTCGCCCCTTCCAATAATGAGGTGTCTAAAGAAAAATCAGGAAAATCCATTTAATACCTCTCTCCTTCAAGCACTCCTATTTAGCAGGCAGTGCCTCAGCTATTCTTTTACCGAGATCATGGCAGGCCGTAATGTCTTGATCATTTGGAACATATTGGATCTTCAGGCCAGGATCGATAAGGTTGAATTTCATCTCTCCTAGCTCTCGGCTGATCAGCTTAACAGCCTCTCCACTCCAGCCAAAGGAACCGAATGCAGCTACAACTTTGTTAATGGGCCGCAGTCCTTTCATATACGTCAGAAAATCACTCACAGTAGGAAAAAGTCTATTATTCAACGTAGGTGAGCCGACTATAATTGCACCAGCATCGACCACTTCAGTAATGATATCGCTGCGGTGCCAGCTCCTGAGATGCATGGGCCTCGCATCTACTTCTTCCTGGCCTAGTGCCTCGACGATTGCTTCAGCCATCATTTCTGTGCTATGCCACATGGTGTCGTAAATGACAAGTGCCTTTCTTTTGGGTTTTTGCAGGCTCCATTCCACATAACTATTAATGATCTTTGCTGGATCATTTCTCCAGATAATGCCGTGATCAGGGCAAATCATATCCACAATCAATCCCATCTTTTTGACTTTATCCACCAATTTTAAAATCAGAGACGAGTAGGGCAGAAGGATATTCGCAAAATATTTAAGGGCATGGGGCATAATTGCCTCTCCAATTTCATCATCAAACCTTTCCAAACCGGCGTAGTGCTGGCCAAAGGCATCGCTGGAAAAGAGAATCTTATCCTCTCTCACATACGTAAACATACTATCCGGCCAGTGAAGCATCCTGGTTTCCATGAAGGAAAGAGTTCTCTTACCAAGGTTTAATTCCCCTCCATCTTCAACCGGCCGATAGTTCCATTCATTAGGAAAATGTTTTGAGAGATTTTTCTGGCCCATTTTTGAGCAATATAGTGGTTTATCATCACCAATCCTGTGCATTATCCTTTGTAAGCCACCTGAGTGATCCATTTCTGTGTGATTGCTGATAACATAGTCGATTTTTTTGGGATCAACCAGTTGACTGATACTGGCGATTAATTCATCCGCAAAGTCCTTTTTCACCGTATCAATAAGCGCTATTTTCTCATCCATAACAAGGAATGAGTTATATGTGCTACCCTGGTAGGTTGAATAACCATGAAAATCCCTAATATTCCAGTCAATGACTCCTAACCAGTAAATGTTTTTTGCAATTTCAATAGGTGACATACTATTCTCCCTTAACAATAGGGTTTCCTAAAAAATACACTGAAGCAGGAAAAAATAATGCCGCAGTTATCCTCCTCTAAATGAGCGGCACCGTCTCCTCTTATTTTTTTTTATTCTTCTTTCTCAAAATCATCTTTTGATGCACCACAAACTGGACACGTCCAGTCATCAGGCAGATTTTCAAATAATGTGCCTGGATCTATTCCATTATCTGGATCTCCAGCACTTGGATCATAAACATAACCACAAACCTGACAAACATACTTATCCATAATTCTTCCCTCCTTTCTTGATCTAATTGATTGCTAAAAGGATGCAAAAAAACTTTCACCAATATTATTCCTCGATATATGTTGGAGCAGCCTTTGGTGCCTTACCCTTTTTTACAAGATGATAATGAGCATAGGTCAGAGGTTCACCGTCACTTAGGATGTCTGCATCGACAACCTCACCAATAAAAATAGTATGGGTGCCCACATCAACTTCTTTTTCAACTCTTATTTCCAAGAATGCGGTGCTGTTCTCCTCAAGAATTGGATTTCCCAGTTTGCTTAATCTATGCTTTACGCCATCAAACTTATCGATATCCCTGCCGCATTTAAACCCGAAGCGCCCTATAAATACCATTCCAGTGTCTCTATCCAGCACATTTACTGTTAAGGACCGGCCCTCCTTGATAAACTCATGGGTATAATTCTCTTTATTGATGCTTACCGCAAGCGCAGGCGGTTTGGAGGTGATCTGAAACACCGTATTTGCTATCTGGCCGTTAATCTTATCGCCCTTGTGGGCCGCGACAACATACAGACCATAGCTGATCTGATGAAGGGTCTTCAGGTTCATTTAGTCCTCCCTTGCTTTATATTTGACATCATCTGACGTCTACTTTGCGCTTCGGAGATATTCATGAAAGGAACTTTAAGCTCTTTTGCACATTTAGTTCCTTACGCCGCCTCTAACTCACGTCGTGCAGCCATATCAAAGAGCACCCTCTCCCTTGCCT
>CAZSWT010000104.1:0-9471 GCA_964611035.1 uncultured Desulfobacteraceae bacterium | reverse complement strand
TTCTGGATGAGGCTCAAAGTTATCCTGAAGTCTTTCCCAGAATAAGAAGTGCCATCGACAACCGCAGAGACAAGATGGGTCGTTTCATGATTCTTGGTTCTGTCTCACCGGGGTTAATGATACAGGTGTCGGAATTCCTGACTGGAAGAATCGCCATTTGTGAACTTTCGCCTTTTTATATAGATGAAGTTAAGCGCAAGAGTCTGGATAATTTATGGCTTGTGGGCGGCTTTCCCGATGGTGGAATACTTAAGAGTGATCGTTTTCCTTTATGGCAGAAACAGTATCTCGATTTACTTGCCATGCGTGATCTTCCCCAATGGGGTTTACCCGCAACTCCACAGGTCACTCAGAGGTTTTTCAGAATGCTGTCCGTAAGTAACGGCACCGTCTGGAATGCGAGCCAGATTGGCAAGAGCATGGGGCTCTCCTATCATACGGTTAATTCATACCTGAACTACCTGGAGCAGGCATATCTTATTCGAAGGCTTCAGCCTTTTCATACCAATATCCGAAAAAGGCTTGTTAAGAGCCCTAAAGTGTACTGGCGTGATACAGGCCTTTTGCATAGCCTTCAAGGGGTTAACAGTTCAGATGATTTAATCGTCCAGCCATGGGTCGGATTCAGCTGGGAAGGTTTTGTGATTGAACAGATCCTTATCTGTCTTGAGGTGCAGGGGACTCATTATGAAGCATACTTCTTCAGGACAAATGACGGGCATGAGCTTGATCTCCTTTTGATACTTAATGGTAAAAAGTGGGCCTTTGAAATTAAGCTTTCGGGTTCACCTGGTAGGGATGAACTGGATCGATTAAAAAAGGCGGCAGAGATGGTGGGAGCTGACAGAAAGGTCCTTATCTCCAGAACAAGAAGAGAGATTAAAGGCGCAGATGTTGTTTCTACTAACATGTACGGTGTGCTTAGGTTGCTGCAGAGTAAAAACAGGGACAGATCTTAATTAGTAAAATTATGTATCTACTCAGGTATCTTGCCACAAAGCCTGCCCTGGCGCGAGCACCTTAGCATATATTGCAACTTATATAATATCTATTTATATAATATAATATAGCTAAGCATTGCATGCCAGGTCTGGGCCAGGGGCACCAAGACACCAAGATTATAGAATTATTCTTTATTATAGCCTTTTTTAGGCGTGGAACATTGAAATTAATGAAAAAACTCCATTATTCAATAATATTTATCTCTTCTTTGGGTCCCCGCCTGCCGGATGGCGGGCAGGTTTGTGCCTTGGTGGCTGAATAGTTACCTTTTTTTTACAATTGTTAGCTAATAAATCGTTCCGGGAAATCCAGGGGATCAGGTTTTCCAGAAAGGGAAAAAATCTGCGCCTGACTCATTTAAAAAATAAATCCAGATTTTAGATTTGGTCTCAGATTCACACAGTTTCTTAAACGAAATATTACTTGAGGAGGTTTGAGCGACCATGACCCATGAAGATGCAGGAAAGTACTCTACTAAACATCGATCAGGTACAATTATTAACGAGCAAGTCGCAAGGATGGTTCGGCAGAAATCGCCAGGTGGAGAAATCGCCTGCGTAACGTGCGAAAAGATCTCGAAGGAACTCGAGGTCGAGATCTCAGAGGTGGGTATCACCGTCGACCTTTTGGAGATCAAGATCAAAAGGTGTCAACTCGGCTTATTTGGTTACGGCAAAAAACCGAACCATGGCAAGGACATTCAGGCGGCCGATTCGATCTCGGATGAGATGAAATTTGCCATCGAGGAGGCTGCCGAGAATGGAGAAGTTACCTGTGCGGCGCTCTGGTCGATCTCCGATCGGCTCGGCACAAAGCGAAGGGAGGTCTCTGCCGCCTGCGAGACCCTAAAACTAAAAATTCGAGAGTGTCAGCTCGGCACCTTCTAAGCCTTCGACAGAACAACCGAGAGAAAAACGACATCAGATTTTTATTCTTGACGATCCAACTATTGTGAAGACCTGATGCTTCGCTGAGACAATTAAGCAGACGACTCCGGCCAACATTTCCTTCGAGTTGACCGACTACCGCCGGCTCCTCAGCGCCGCATTATATGGCTTCAAATTGAACAAAAGATAATCACATGAATAAAACAGATAGCAGACACATAATCCAAGAAATTCTCGATTTTGCGGATGTTCGGATTAATGGAGACAGACCCTGGGACATCCAGGTTCAGAACCAAAAGTTTTATGAAAGGGTCCTGTCAGGTGGTTCTCTTGCCCTGGGAGAAAGTTATGTGGATGGCTGGTGGAACTGTGGAGCCCTGGATCAATTCTTTACTAAAATCTTGGGCGCTAGATTAGATAAGAAGGCTAAAAAGTCAAAGCAAGTCATATGGGCTATTCTCAAAGCAAAGATAACGAATGTGCAAAGCAGATCAAAGGCTTATGAAATTGGAAAACGGCATTATGATATCGGTAATAATCTTTTCTCTATTATGCTGGATAAAACAATGAATTATTCTTGTGGCTATTGGAATAAAGCAAGAAGCCTTGATAACGCTCAAGAGGCAAAAATGGATTTAATTTGCCGCAAGATGGGATTGAAGACGGGCATGAATGTCTTAGATATCGGGTGTGGCTGGGGCGGCTTTGCAAAATATGCAGCGGAAAAATACAATGTCACGGTACTGGGAACAACGGTTTCGCGGGAGCAGGTAGAGTTCGCCAGGAAGTCCTGCCAGGGACTCCCTGTTGAAATCAAACTACAAGATTACCGTGATCTGAAAGAAAAATTTGATCGTATTGTTTCGATTGGCATGTTTGAACACGTGGGCGTTAGAAACTACAGTACTTATATGAAAATCGTCCATGGCTGCCTTGCATCGGACGGCCTGTTTTTGTTGCATACAATTGCGGGAAATTCTTCTGTAAATTCAACAGATCCCTGGATCAGCAAATATATTTTCCCTAATTCCATGCTTCCATCAGCCAAACAAATCACCTCAGCTGCGGAAGGATTATTCGTGCTTGAAGACTGGCACAGCTTTGGGCAGTATTATGATAACACATTAATGGCCTGGTATAGTAATTTCAAGAAAAACTGGGACAAAATCAAAGATGCTTATGATAAACGATTCTACCGAATGTGGACCTATTATCTTCTTTCCTGTGCAGGTAGTTTCAGGTCCAGAAGGAATCAATTGTGGCAGGTTGTGTTTTCAAAAAAGGGGGTAAAAGGAGGCTATCAGAACATTCGTGAGTGAACATGAATTTGGGGTTAAGCCCGCCATAAGGACGGCGGGAAATCCTAAACTATTAACTAATGTAAGTTTGGCGTCAGGTCTTAAATCATGGGATTTCCCCCACTGATAAGTTGCGAAAAAACAGCGCCCTTACACCATTCACTTCAGAAAAGTCCGCCCTCTTTTCTTGGGTTACAAAGATTGTTGGGTTGTGCAAAGATCTCAGAATATCTATATAATATATGTTTGATATCCTTACAAAGGACATATTCTTCTAAAGCATTTAAAGAAATGCCTTTCATTTATCCTATCTTAAGCCTGCAGAAAAGGATGAAAGCATGAATGGTGTTGTAAAGAGTACCTGTGGTCTATGTCAGAACGGCTGTGGCGTATTAGTACATCTTACAAACGGGAGAGTGATCAAGGTAGATGGAGACCCTGATAGCCCTGTCAACAAGGGGAAACTATGTGCCAAGGGTTTGGCCTCATTAGAATATCTTTATCATCCAGATCGCCTAAAATATCCCCTCAGGAGGATTGGGGAAAGGGGTAAAGATAAGTGGCAACAGATTTCATGGGATGAAGCACTGAGCATAATAGCTAATGAACTGATCAAGGAAAAGGATAATTTTGGGGCTGAGTCAGTAGCTTTTATACAAGGAGCAGAAAAGGGTTTCACGGACAGGTTCGGTGAAAGACTCGCCAATGCCTTTGGCACGCCAAATTTTTCGACAACTGGCCATGTATGTTTCCTTCCACGAATCCTCGCCTCAGAAGTGACCTGTGGATTTTATCCCATTCCTGACTATGACTATCCACCGGCCTGTATTATAATCTGGGGTTCTAATATGGCCGAGACTCGAATAGGTGAATATGAGAAGACCATTGAGGCAATCGATAAAGGTACAAAACTCATTGTCATTGACCCGAGACAGATAGACATTGCCACTAAAGCAGATATATGGCTTCAATTGCGGCCAGGCTCGGATTTGATGCTGGCTTTAGGTATGATAAATGTCATCATTAATGAGAAATTATTTGATGAAACCTTTGTTGAAAATTGGACTACTGGCTTTGATGAGCTGAAACATGATATCCAGGAATATGCCCCTGAGAAGATTGAAGAGATAACATGGGTACCAGCGGAGGCCATAAGAGAGGCAGCAAGATTTTATTCCACTAATAAACCTTCCTGCATACAGTGGGGAAATGCCATTGATCACGGTCTAAACAGCTTTCAAACGGCTCGAGCCATCTCCATCCTGCGGGGTATCACAGGAAATTATGGCATACCGGGTGGAGAGCTGCAGTGCTTATCACCAATTGGAGCAACGAGGTCAACCGCATCCGAATTAGTACTGCGGGATAAGATGCCAGTGGAGAAATGGGAAAAAAGGGTCAGTGCTGAATACGAATTGATTCCTACCTTCCGACGTGTGCTACCACAGAGCCTCATAAAGGCTATATTAGAGGGGAAGCCTAATCCTATCCATACAATGTTTGTCCAGGCGTCTAATCCCATGATAACCTACAGTAACGCACAAGAGACATACAAGGCCATTAACAACCTCGATTTCCTGGCAGTAGCTGATCAATTTATGACACCGACTGCCTCTTTGGCTGACATCGTGCTGCCAGAGCTGCCACTTATCTTGAGTTTGATAACATTGTTACACCTCCATATTATCCCATAGCTCAAGTTCAGCAAAAGGTCACGGAGATAGGCGATTGCCGATCAGATTTTGACATAATAACTGGATTGGCAAAGTACCTGGGACTACAAAATGATTTTTGGGATACTGGTGAAGAATTTTTTGACAATATTTTGAAACCCGTAGGCCTAAACTTTAACGAATTCAGGAAAATTGGAGTTATTGTAGGCAAAAAACAATACCGACACCATGAGATAAATGGCTTTGATACACCCTTAGGTAAGGTTGAATTATATTCAAGCCAGCTTAAGGACTGGGGACTTGATCCCTTACCCATCTATCACGAGCCGCCTGAGACTCCCTATAGTGACCCTGAATTATACCAAGAGTATCCGTTAATATATACCACCTGGAAATCGGAAGCCTATCGCCACTCTGCAGGAAGACAAATAGCATCTTTACGAAACAGCTATCCAGATCCAGTTGTTGTGGTTCACCCTGAAACAGCAGGTAAGTTGGGAATACAGGAAGGTGACTGGGTATACATTGAGACGAAACGAGGCAGAATCAAACAGAAAGCCACTCTTAATGCAGGTATAGACCCACGGGTGGTAGGGGTTGATTATGCCTGGTGGTTTCCAGAGAAAGACGAATCCAACCTATACGGTTGGACGGAAGCAAACATCAATATATTAACAGATGATACGCCCCCATTTAACCGAGAGTTAGGTTCCACAAATCTAAGAGGCATGCTTTGCAAAGTTTATAAGATATGAATTTTGGGTAAAACCTTCCATAGGCGGGCAGGATAAAGCTTTTTTTGACAATTTATAGCGGTAGCGTATCATAGATTGTGTCAGACGAGAAAAAGGGGTACCACCTAAGGAAACCGAAGAACGAAGAAAGGAGGTACCCTACGCTATGAGATACAGTGTGATGGTTAATAGTTTGCGAGGGAGAGGGGGTCTTAACAGGCTGTTGCACAAACCGTAATCCCTTTGAGCGGTCATTAAAACGTTTTTTTTGCAGAGAAATCTTGGCGAAGTGGAAGAAAAGGGATGTCGGCAACAGCCCGTTAAAGGCTACCCGGCTCGTTCGAGCGCGGCCACAGCGGGTAGGGTTTTGCCTTCCATCAGGTCAAGAAAGGCTCCGCCACCGGTGGAGATATAGGTAATTCTGTGGCTCTCACCAGCCTTGTAAATGGCCACATCCGTGGACCCGCCTCCTACAATGGTGAGGGCATAGGAGTTGGCTACATAGTTCACCATCGCCGAGGTGCCCCGGCTGAAAGCGTCCATTTCAAACACACCCATGGGCCCGTTCCAGATGATGGTTTTCGCGCTGGTCAGAACCTCCGAATAAAGGAGAGAGGTAGCGGGACCGATATCCATGATTAGCCATTCCGGGGGTGTTTCCTGGATGGGGATGATCTTGGTTTCCGCATCAGCATCAAAACGATCAGCCACTAGGGCATCAACAGGAATGTAGAAACCGGTTCCCTTCTGGATGGCCTTTTTCATAAGGGAACGCGCTTCCCATAAGAGGTCATTTTCAACGAAGGATCCCCCCACCTCATAATCCATGCTTTTCAAAAAGGTGTTGGCCATTGCTCCCCCAATCAAGAATTTGTCAACGAGCTGAATTAAGTTTTCAAAGGCCCCGAGTTTACTCGAAACCTTAGCTCCTCCGATAATCGCTACCAGGGGGCGTGCCGGATTATCCAGGGCCTGTGCGAAATAGTTGAGCTCGTTCTTCAAGAGAAAACCCGCGACGCATACCGGAACAAACTTGGTAATGGCGACAACGGATGCATTTTCGCGATGTGCCACCGCAAAAGCGTCGTTCACGTATACCTCACATAAAGAGGCCAGTTCTTTTGCAAAGGCGTTGTCGTTTTCCTGTTCACCGAGATGAAAGCGGAGATTTTCCAGGAGCAGGACATCCCCTTGCTGCATCTTATCTACCATGGCTTTTACCTCGGGGCCAATGCAATCAGGGGCAAACTGAACATCCTTTTGCAAAAGCCGGGAAAGCCGTTTGGCCACTGGCGCCAGACTCAACTCAGGAATTACCTTTCCATCAGGGCGGCCCATATGCGAGGCAACAATCACCTTTGCGTTTTCGTCAAGGGCATAGTTTACGGTGGCAAGGACAGCCCTGATGCGCTTGTCATCGGTTATGATTTGGTGCTCATCAAGGGGTACATTCAGATCCACCCTGATGAGCACCTTTTTCCCGGAGATATCGATATCTTTGATTGTTATCATTCTTCCCTTCTGCTGTTTGAAGTTAGCTTTTTATGGCAGCTCCCGCCATAATAAAACATCTAAAAAATGGCGGGGTAAACAAAATGTGTGTCACCAGTTGTTGAAAAAAATCGTAGCATCTTCTTAGCTCTTAAACAAGAAAGAAATGATTATGGCAGACGATAAAGCCCTATGGCAATGGTTTCAGAGAAATCGGCACTCCCGCCATTGCAATTCTTAAAGCCAATTTTTCTTGACTTAAGAATCTCTTTGTTCTTCTATTGTAACTACACAGGTTCAAAGTTCCGGGTTCACGCCTGCCCGCCCCGATTGTATCGGGACAGGCGGGGTTCAATGGTTATTCGATGAACCATTAATCCCGATTTCATCGAGAAACGGTGAACCTTGAACCTGACAACTTGGGTAGTTCCCTTCTATTAAGCAATGTTTTGTGTATGGAATGCGTCAAACGCAGCCCAGAGGGACAACCTTGCACATCTAAACCACTGTTGTTCAGAATTCCGAGCCAGAGGTGAATAAGAGTCAAACGTAGATTTATCCCGTGGAATTTTCAACCCGTTGAATGTTTACCCCTTTAAATTTTCAGCCCGTTGAATGCCTTAACTTATTCAACTGGGGCGAAGACTATTCCACTGGGACTTAGCCATAATGAGGGAGATGACCTAATGGGAATTTTGAAAATTTTTTCTGGTAAAAATCCTGAAGAATACGAGCAAAAAGGGGATAGTCTTTTTGAAACCAGAAAATATGGACTCGCAAAAATTGAATATGAGACGGCTCTAAACAAACTGGAAAGAAAATGTCCGAACAACACAGATCTTAAAAACCGGCTTCAGGAAAAGATCCTCCACAGCAAGGAGGCCCTGGCTCTTCAACACAAACAGACGGGGGAAGAACTAATGAAGGCTGAAATGTTTGATGATGCGGAGGAGATAGTTCGTCTGGCTCTGGAATTGACAGAAGATCCAGAGCTAACAGTTGAACTCGAGGAACAACTACAAGAGATCCACAATCATTTTGCGGGAGAAGAGATTAACAATTTGCCTGATTTCGACGTGCATATGGAAAATACTGAAAAAACGGATTACCAAGCGCCAGAGGAAGAATATTTTGCGGTCTTATGCGGCTCATTGCCTGAAGAAATGCGTAAAGCCTATCACAGTTATGGGAACACCTTTAAGGCCGGTTATGTGGCCCTAAATCAGGGAGATTTTGAGCTTGCAGCAGCCAAATTATCAGATGCCATCGGAGAGAATCCATCACCACATAGTTTTATCCCTCTGGAACTGGCCACAGCCTATCTGAACCTACAAAAATATGAAGAAGCTCGTGCTTTATTGGAAGGTTTTATCAAAGAGCATCCTGATTCTATACAAGGGTATAATCTCCTGTGTGAGATCTTTTGGGAAATAAAGGAGTTCGATCAGGCTCAAGCACTCCTTCTTTCTTGTCCAGAAGAGTTAGTTGACTCGTTACCCATTCAGCTTCTTCGAGGCGAGACACTCTTTCAGGCCAAAAGATATCAAGAAGCGGAATCCCTCTACCTTGATTACCTGCAATCTTCCGGTTGGGATGAAAACATTGCTCGATTGCTGGCCAAAACTTATGAGGCACTTTTTGAAAAGGAGAAAGCCCGAGATTTATACGGTGAGATAATGGGGCAATGTCGCGGTTGTGGTGTTCGAATCGATACTTTCATCAAACAAAGATACGCGGATCTATGTTTTGAGTCCGGAAAATACTCAACAGATATTTTGGAACTATATCTTTCCCTGGTTCAAGAAGATCCGGATAATAAAGCCTATTATTATAAAAAGATCAGCCAAATTTACTCTGCTCAAGGAAATCAACAGGAAGCTCGGCGGTACCAATTATTCGCTCATCAGAGCACAACTTGACAATTTGTGCCCACCGCTCATTGAGAAAATGGCAAGTACGGATTAAAAGGCCCTTGCATTTCAGATAGTGCATTCTCAACTGAAAGGGTGACCAACGTCTTCCTTGAAACCGGAGATATCAGTAACATATTGCAGGCCCGGCCGAACCTTAAAAACGGTCTCTTTTCGTATCCTGACCGTGCCCGGCCTTGCACCCCTGGGCTTTTTAACGTATCGGGCCCTCGTGCATGAGACTGCCACAATGCCACCCTTTCGCGCCTTGCTATGAAAGGCGGCGACAGCGGCTGCACGCTTGAGGGTCTCACGATCGGGATCTTCATCGGGCTTTGCCCTGAGAATCACGTGGCTTCCGGGCATGGCCCGCACGTGAAACCAGTAGTCGTTTGAGTGTACCACCTTGAGGCTCAGGAAATCGTTGTCCTCATCGCTCTTACCGGCAAGCACTTTCCAGCCTCCGGGAAGCTCAT
>CAZSWT010000103.1:0-9729 GCA_964611035.1 uncultured Desulfobacteraceae bacterium | reverse complement strand
ATTCCATTGCCTCCTTTTGCAATCGCAAATTTAAAATATTGCACTTCTTCAGGTTCAGCGGGGCAGCTGCGCTTCGATCCCCGGCTGACCTATTTAGGAAGTGCGGGCCTTCCTCCACTACAGGATGTTTTCTTTTCAGGCTTATTAGCCTTCGAGGGACTTCCTATCGACAAAAATCTATCATAGTCTCTATGAAATGCAAGGCATATTCCATCGGGGTGAAGCATATTTAACTGGGGCGTACTTGTCCGCCGGAATTATGGCGGATTTCACTGGGACCCGACCCCTTTACGGTAGCTTAATGACCATTTTGTCAAAAGTGTAGGTCTGACTCCGTTGTTTTTGTGTTCACGTTAATATTTAAGACTGTCCCTCTTCAGTGTAAAATCACCCCTATCTTCCACCAATTAAATTTCCCAAACCACCTAATACGGAACCTTCACCCTTACGGCTTCCGCCAGCTGAAGGAGCATGAGTAAGAATCCGGTCACACATTCGTGAAAACGGCAAGCTTTGAAGGTAAATTATTCCTTTACCTCTTAAGGTGGCAAGAAACAATCCTTCGCCACCGAAAAACATAGACTTTAGATTACCAGCACGCTCAATAGAATAGTCTATCCCCCCGGTGAATCCAACAATGCAACCAGTGTCTACGCGAATAACTTCTCCATCGAGGACTTTTGAGACAACTGTTCCTCCTGCATGCGTAAAGGCCATACCATCACCTTCGAGTTTTTGTAAGATAAAGCCTTCTCCCCCGAAGAAGCCAGAGCCTAAGCGTCTGGTGAAGGCGATGCTAATTTTTGTTCCCTTTGCCGCGCACAAAAAGGCATCCTTTTGACATAGAAAAGATCCTCCGTGTTTGGCCATATCAATCGGAATAATTTGACCGGGGTAAGGCGCAGCAAATGAAACCCGCTGTTTACCAGAGCCGGTATTGGTGAAATGCGTTATAAAGATAGACTCTCCTGTGAGTACTCGTTTTCCCGCACTCAGTAATTTCCCCATAATACCGTCATCCGGATTGGAGCCATCTCCCATTTTAGCTTCAAAGGTTATTCCTTCACCCATGTAGTTCATAGCTCCTGCTTCGGCAACTACCGTCTCACCGGGATCTAATTCGACTTCCACAATTTGCATATCACTTCCGAGAATTTCATAATCTACCTTATGACATTGCATATTTGCCTCCTTTCTTGGTAAACGCCTAACTGGGCGAGAGAAGCTCATCTCGCGCCGTTAAGCGGGACCGCTTACAGTCGTGCTTAATATATATTATACTTAAACTATACTATTCAATATTTATGTATTCCAGATGTGCACTATTTATTGCCACTAAATTGACCTTTGAGATCTATGATATTATATGTTTTGATTTCGTGCAATCTACTAAAACCTGCAAAAACGTAAGTATAGATATGTTAATGAAAACATCAACAGATTGATGCCTCCTTGATGAAGAGGGGTATCTCAACATTCGTTACCATGCAGGCCCATGATGGTGATATCTTGACTGGTGTTTCACTAATTCATGAACAATAGGGGCGGGAATGAGGTTTTCGATTTTGCCTCAAGGAACGTTAAGCAATTGTCCCTTTCATCGAGATATTTAGTTATTTAACAGCGTCCCGCTTCTCACGAACTCATATAAGAGCCGGACAAAAAACGTCATATATCAACAAATTTTCAGTAACATCAAATATTTTGTGTTTTACACCCTTTGGTACTCGTACGATCACTCCGGGTTCCAGTGAGAAGTTCCCGGTCCCATCAACCCACATAACCGCTCTGCCCTGCAGTGGATAGAGGACATCATCCTGTTCCTCATGGATGTGTTCAGGCGCTTGCTTTCCGACAGGAATATTGACCAACATACAGGTCACGTTCAAACCGTGTTCTTTTTCGGAAATCAAAGGTTTGATCTTCACCCCTTGTGCAGTAGGATGGGATATCCACGAAATCTCCTTAACTGATCGATAAGCTTCCATTTAACACTCCTATTGCGGTTTAAAAGCGATAATGGGGCCAGGCCTTCATCCTTGACAATAAAAAATAGCGATGTGAAGAATGAAGACATGAACCCTCTTTTCTGTGCTTGGATTAAGAAAATTCATTCACGATAAGCGAGGAGGTGATTGTGGCAAAGATAAAGAGTTGAGCCACAAATTCATACCAATGCAGCTATTAAGTTGTTTTAGAACCAACGACCCCTTTTACTCCGCATTTTCCGTGTGTGAAGACACACCATGCGGAAACACGAGGAGATTCATTTAGGAGCGGCCTCCTTTTCTTGTTCAACCCTTTCGTGAAGCCAGATGGCCATGAGTTGGGTGTGTGGAATACCTTTCTTACGGGCAAGGCGTTTTACCAAAGAGATATCAAATGGGTCCAGACGAAGGGAAACTGGATGACGGGCAGGACGTGGAACTTTAAAGGTCTCTGCCTCATCCAGCAGTTTTTGAACTTGCTCGGGACTCTCTCCAGCAATGGTAGTGTCCCATTCCTTGGCTTCTTCCTTGAGGTTATTCCTTATTTCTTTTGGGAGTCTGCTCATTTTTTTATCCTTTTGAAATAGGTCTTCTTAGTGGAATCTGACATGGGAAATGCTGTTACGCATCGCCACAAACCATACTCGGGGTATGGTGCCACAATTACTTCGATACAGAGTCCAGAGGCATCTGTACCCCATAGACGGTATCGATATTCGGTAGATTTTCCTCGTTTCTTTTTACTTTTAACGGCAAGGGTCGGAAACGGGCCTTCATTGTAATAAACTTCCTCCACCTGCTCGGGGCGTATTCCATGAATGGCAATGTGGTCGATGTTGCCTTCGTCCCAGTCAGGCTTAAGAGATTGGTCAGGTTTAATCATGCTGAAAAAGAATAACGTAATTTTCTGATTACGTCAAGATTTAAAATAGGCACGAAAAACACTTAATTACTTAAGCTTGTCCGCCGTCTTTTTTATCCGCCGTATTTATGGCGGACTGGCGGGCTTGGCCGCCGTTATTTTGGCGGAGTGTTTTCGGTAAAAAGTTGCTGTTGTGAAGAGGAATGCAAACCAATCATTATCCGTGATGCCGACAAAGCCTTTCATCCCCTGCCTCAAGGAACGTTAAGCAATTTCTGCACATGCGTTCCACTTCATAAGTCATTTTAGAACCAACGTTTTATTAAGTTGCTTGAGAAGCAACGCTTTATTACTGTTTCTCATCTTCCTTGTCATCATCATCCGGGATGTTTTTATATCTTTCAGCCTGTTGCTCAGTTATCTTTTCGATATCTTTTTTCGATTTATGGTACTGCTTGACGGCCCGGTTCCCGGTGACCTCATCTACCGTCTTTTCGCCGCTATCGCACCCGCCGATCATGCCAAGGCCGGCTAACGCGATCAGCAGCGTCATGAAAAAACGACGCCAATTACAATGTTTCATACTTGAAATTCTCCTTAAATAATAGTTTCTGACATGTGCAGGAAATCCCACCACAAAAGCCGCATTGCATAATCGCTTATTTACCAGATTTTGTACCTCCTCCTGTCCTCCTTTCAATATGCTGCTTCTGTATTTAGAAGATTACCAAGTCTAATAATAACAGCAAAGAAATGTAAACCCCAAGGATTAATTAAATCGGGCAGACACAAGAGAGCAAGGTCGTGCAGGGGTTTTAGCCAAGCCAAAAAAAACTTTTTTGGCAGGAGAGGTGTTTCTTTCTTGCCTACCCGCCGTCTGTCGGGCGGGCTTGTCAGCCAGTAGTGTGGCTGGTTTGGCCCCAAATTCATGACCCCAAATTCATTACAAATTCAGTTACTCCTCATTTGCGGCCGATGCAGTCCGCCGGTCTGTGCCTCTCGCGCATCTCATCCCGCAGATCCAGTATGGCATGAGACAACGCTCCGAGCTTCGGGAATCTGACCCGCCGCTTCACCTTGCGCCACTGGAGCCGATGCCAGAACTGCTCGTCACGGTTAAACTGATAAATGAGTTCCTGATTGCGTTGCAACATGGACTCTTTTGCCTCCATCTGAATGAAAGGCCTCACCTGTCAATCAAATTTGTAACCATAATTAGACTCTGACAACCTCTCCAAATTCCTCAACCCTGGGAGGCCTTTGTTCGGCAATCCATAGGTCTAATTTTGCCTGCATGTATAACCAGCTTTCAGGGGATGTCTTTGTTGCCTTACTTACCCTCACTGCCATTTCCGGACTCATTGATGCTCTGCAATTAAGTAATGCTGACAGTGTCTTTCGAGTGACTCCCAAGCGTTTTGCCGCTTCCGTAACTGTTAAACCAAGAGGCTTAATAACATCCTCTCGTAAAATTTCTCCAGGATGGGTAGGTTTTCTAATGTCAGTCATTGAAAGCCCTCCTCTTATTAATGATAATCTCTATAATCAACGGCCACTGCATCAGGGCCATCAAACTGAAACGTGACTCGCCAATTGCCGGTAACCCATACTGACCATACACCTTTTTCCTTACCAGAAAGCATGTGTAGTTTGTAACCAGGTAAATTCATATCCTGAGGCCTTACAGATGCATCTAAACGGTCTAAAATTCTGGCAAGTTTGGATGCATGTTGTTGGTTAATATGGCTTCGGTCATCGTTACGAAAAAATTTTTCCAAACCTTTATGCTTGAAAGATGTGATCATTCACTATTCTCATTTTTTTGGAATAGTATAATGTGTAACTTGTAACGTGTCAAGTATCATTTATGATTTTTGATACTTTAATTGACCAGATGAGGTTTTCAGGGAAAATATCAATAGATCGAGTGCCTGCCCGCCGTTTGTCTGGCGGAATGTTTTCGGTAAAAGTGGTTGGTGTGAAGAGGAATACAAAGCAATAATTATCCGTGATGCCGATGGAGCACGACATCCCGACCGTAATCCCGACCACAAAAGCTACTTAAAAGAACGTTAAGCAATTTCTGCACGTGCCCCTTCATTTTACCGTTTATTCCTTTGCCTCCTTGGCTCGGGACTGGCTATAGATTATCTCCAGCTCCTCGCAGGCCATATCAAAGGTATAACGACAGATGAAGTTGACAAAGGCCTTCTTTGAAAGCATCCAGCCCACATTTATGGCGATGCCGATTGGTGAGGACTTCTTTACCCCTCGATAGACAATTAGTGGCCATTTCATCCAGCGATACATATTCCAGGTTTTTTTCGCGAAGATTCGCACCTCCTTGGGCAGCCAAATATCGGTGAAGGATTTCACGCGATACAGTGATTGTATTCGTATCCTGTGAAATCTTTTTACCACTGGTATTTTTTCGGTCTTACAAACCGATTCGATCCATATTTGGCTTCGTGTAAGAAGCGGCCCAAGGATAGCCTCTTCCAGCGGGCGCTTTGCGTCTGGGAAATATTTTTTGGCAATGACGTTCGCTGCGTGCCCCACTGCATTTTTCCAGTCCTCCAATCCCGGGCTGAAGGTAAGCATGGATGAAATACCTACCAAGCGATTGCGGATCTCCAGGATCTGAGGATCGGTGATATCGGGCTCTGAAGGTTCCAGCGAGTCGAAATCTTTAAGGGCCTTTTCCAATTCACTTATCTCGGAGGAATCGGGTTCCTCTTTCTCTTCTTCGTCATATACCTGAATGGCCAGTCTTCCTACAAAGAGATAGATATCCACCAGCAGGCATCGGGTAAGGGTCAGCATGGTTAAGCGGTTGGAAAGGTAGGCAAGCCAGGAAAAAGGATCGGGTAAGATTACCAGACGTAATTGAAAGATTTTTGCGAGGAGCTTCCGGTAGCGATGCACACACCGTACAATCCGATAGTGACTTACCCTGTCATACCATTCATAGGAGTTCCGAATGTGGCGAATACGAATTCCTCGCAATCGCTGAAATCCAGGCCGGCGCAAAATCAGTTCCAGCCGATCGACAGAATCACGGGCTGATTTGAGGAAACGCCCGATAGAGATACGCAATTCAGGCCTTTCCAGTCCGGGATAATAGCAGGTAGCAATGGAATGTGCGTACACATAGATATCAGCCAATTCATTCAGCTCGGGAGAGGTAGCATGCCATATTCTATGACAGCGTTCCTGCACTACCTTAAGTGCCTGCTTTTTACCCTCACCAGCTGCTTCCGCCTCTTTATTTAGGCCCTTCAGCTCGTTACTAAGAGAGCGTTTCCAGTGTAAGATTCCCCGCAGCCTCCAAACGGCTATGATACTGGCTACCGTTAACAACATCAATCCAAAGGCAAACACTCCCTGTAGAATATGCCAGGTCAGCCACCAGTCCATATTACACAATCCTCGCTGATGATGGTATCCATAGCTGAAAAAGGTGGTCTAAGAAACCAATCTTAGGGAAATGCTATTGCCATCATGGATATTCAATTAATAAAGTTATTATTCCGATGTCCTTTCCGTCGTTCCGGATGGACCCCGGATTTTCTCTTACGGGTTCATTTCGTATTCGCCGTTGAGGGCAAACACATACTTTTCCCAGACCATGTTGTGCTGTTCGGGATCAGCAACCGGCTTAATGAGCATGATCTCCTTGCAGAAGGCCCGCTGTTCGTCCTTAGTGTTGTGATTGTAGTAGATCTGTAGCGCGAAGAGGGCGAAGTCGCGCACCATGAAGTCGAAAATCTGGTTCAGTATTTCTGGGTCGATGTTGTCGAACTTTGCCTGCTCGAGAATGAGCTGTCCATAGACAACGATGGAGAACATCTCGCCCAGCGGCAGGGAGAACGAGGGGTCCATATCCTGCATCTTGTCTGGACCGGCCTTTTTTAGCATCTCCTTGAAGATCTCGATCTGAGAGATGAAGGTAGCCACGTTGGGCAGATCCTTGTTGCCCTCGAAAATAGGCTTGTAGTCGTGGAACTGAACCGATCCCAGGCCCTTGGTTGGGCCCTGGTTGAACAGGAACATATCGTCGTTCATAGAGAAGTCCGGCTCTGTGGGTGTGTACTCGGCAGGGTTGAAGAAGTAGTTCTTCATGAACTTGCGGATAAGCTGTACGTTGACGTGGACCGTGCCTTCGAGTTTGGACGGGCCCCTGATGTCGGCCGCGGCCATGTGGAAGTAAGTGTCCTTTTCAAATCCCTTGGCTGCGACCACGTCCCAGAGCAGGTTGATCACGTCTTCCGCCTGCAGAGTAACCTTCATCTTGCTCGTGGGATTGTAGAGGAGGTAACGGCGGTCGTTGGCATTGGCACCCCTGAAATAGTCGGTGGACCGGCGCTGGTAGGCCTTCATGGCCACCAGCCTCAGCCAGGCATCCATGAAGTTCTTGCGCACATGCGGCATGTCGGTTACGCGCATGCCGTAGAGGATGCGGTTGTAAGCATGGGTGATGGCCTCGTAGAAGCAGTGCTCGGCAACAGCGAGAGAGGCCGGGCCAATATTGAATTTCCCGATATTCACGGTGTTGAGTGCCGAATCCCAAGCATGGGGGCCCCGGGAGAGGATGTCGTCGTCCGTGATGGGGTAGTCGTGAAGCGCGAAGTTGGACACATACTCCTGATGGGAGATGACGTTCTTCTTCAGCTCATAGGCCTTGTTATGATAGTTGGTGACAAAGAACGTGTAGTCATCCGTGCCATCCTTTACCTTCCCCAGGGTGGAAACCATCTCTGCCTCGTTGCCGTTGCCGATGTAGTATTTCTCACCGTTTGCCACCCAGGTGCCGTCTTCCTTGGGGGTCAGTGCGGTCTCTGTGGAGTAGATGTCGGCGCCGTGCGTCCGTTCGGACAGGCCGAAGGCGAAGATGGCCCCTTCTTTCAGGAGCTTAGCGGCCTTGCGTTTTGCCTTCTCGTTCGGACTCATCCAGATGGGGCCCAGTCCGAGAATGGTCACCTGGAAACAGTACCAGTACCCCAGCCCATAAAAGGCAAGGAGCTCGCTGTACTCGCTGTTGCGTGCTGTATCCCAGCGGCAGTCGGGATCTCCGTCTGCGTATTCTTTCGGTGTGAGCAGCTTTGCAAAGATCTGCTCTTTGCCGATGAAATCGACGAATTCTTTATACCAGATCTTTTTGTTGTAGTCGTCGAGAAGCCTTTCCTTTCCCATCTTCTCAAAAAATGCAACGGTCTTGTCCATGATTGCGCAAGAACCCTCATCTGCCATAAGACATTGATACTTCTTAGGTTGGATCAAAAAATTCATACCACTCTCCTTTCATGAGATATCTCCAAGGTTTTAACGTATGGAGTTTTCTATCCGAATACTTGCATCAGCTGTCGCAGCATTATCCTTACATACACGATTGTGTCCCAAAAAGTAATATCTTTTGTGAAATGATTGTTTACGGTTTTTTTAAGGTAAGCTCCTTTTTCCAGGAAGGCTGGTGCATTTTTGCGGATCTTGTAAGTGGTAAGCACACAATGGTGATATCTTGAATGGTGTTTCAATAATTCATGACTAATATGGTAGGGAGTGAAAGATTTACCGATTTCTGCCTATAATACCCACTTGCTTGACATATGCATCAAATGATGTAATAATGCTTTCAAAATATGACTGCTTTAATGGAAAGGAGGTATAGTGATGAAAACGATTACCGTTCGAGGTTTGGATGAGATCATTGCAAAAAATCTTAAGCGGATGGCAGGGCAAAATGGGAAAAGCGTAAATCAGTTTGTCTTAGATACACTGAAAGAGCGGCTGGGGTTAAAGAAGGAAAAAAAGTACACTGTTATTCATCACGACATGGATCATCTTTTCGGCATATGGTCTGAAAATGAATTTAAACGGATTCAAGGGAATATCGATTCAGAACGTAAGATTGACAAGGAACTCTGGAAATGAAAAGCCTCCTCATTGACACCAACATTTATACACATGCGCTTAAGGGGGATCCTGAAACTATTTCTATCCTACAACAGGCAAAGGAAATAGCTATTTGCTCTATCAGCATCGGCGAATTGCTATCAGGGTTTAAAGCGGGCAGAAAAGAAAAAAAGAATAGAGAAGAGCTGGCAGAATTTATAGATACACCACGTGTTCGGCTGTATGGAATTGATGAAGATACGGCGGAGTTTTATGCCGCAATATTAAATGGATTAAGGAAGAAAGGAAAGCCCATTCCGACTAATGATATTTGGATAGCTTCAGTTTCTTTTCAGCACGGGTTTCCATTATTCACCAAAGACCGCCATTTTGAAAACATATCTGGATTGATGCTTATCCCCTAATTCTTCAACGCCACAATAGCAAATCATAAATCCCTGGCTGCTGGGAGAGAAATGCAAACCAATCATTGTCTGTGACGCCGATGGAGCACGACATCCCAACCACAAAAGGTCGGGACGGAATTAAAGCCGTGGCTTTATGCGGTCGGGGTAAGGCTTTCATTTCCTGCCTCAAGGAATGTTAAGCACTTCCTGTATGAATGTCCCCCTTAATTATTATCTATTATGCTATGCGAAGTTACTGATTTACCAATGGACGTCCCCTACTTCACAATATTTGACCGTAGGGCTGCCTGTAAATCCCTCTCAAGTCCGAATGTGATTTCATCAGCATTTTCTATATCCTTTTCAATGCCCTCGTCATATTGAGCCACCTTCTCATCAATTAGTTCATCAGCGTAGGAAGTATCTCCCATTTCATCTGGGCTTATTACCATAACTTGGCTTGGTGTGAATTGAAGTTTCCAACCTATTTTCTTGAGTCCGCTACGTAATTCATGTGATGTATTATCCATGCCTATCCGGTTGACACAGGTCGGCGTTTTGGGGTATGATCCTACGCATG
>CAZSWT010000102.1:0-9827 GCA_964611035.1 uncultured Desulfobacteraceae bacterium | reverse complement strand
CTGTATTCTTTGATTGTTGTGGCACCCACACACCTGAGTTCACCTCGTGCCAGGGCTGGTTTGAGCATGTTAGATGCATCCACAGTTCCCTCGGCTGCCCCGGCACCTACCAGGGTGTGAAGCTCATCAATAAAAAGAATAATGGAACCTTCTGCTTCTGTCACTTCCTTTAGAAATGCCTTCAATCTATCCTCAAACTCGCCCCTGTATTTTGCTCCTGCAATTAGTGCACCCATATCAAGCGAAACGACTCGTTTGTCTTTTAACGTTTCAGGAATATCTCCGTGAACAATTCTTTGAGCCAGACCTTCAGCAATAGCAGTTTTGCCTACCCCGGGTTCGCCTATTAAGACCGGATTATTCTTCGTTCTTCTGGAGAGGACCTGGATTACACGTCTAATTTCATCATCTCTCCCTATTACAGGGTCAAGTTTATCATTTTCAGCCATATCAGTAAGGTCGAGGCTGAAACGTTCTATGGCATTGTATTTATCTTCTGGATTTGCGTCTACCACCCTCTGGCCCCCTCGTATATCTATGAGGGCCTTTAGGATAGTATCTCTGGTTAATCCATGTGAGGCTAAAATTTTGGCTGCTTTTCCTTCCTTATCTTCGATGATTGCCAGTAAGATATGCTCTACGCTTACATATTCATCCCGCATCTGGCCGGCCTCTTTTAAGGCCTGATCAAATACCCCTTTTGATCGAGGGGAGATGTAGGCATCTCCATATCCAGCTCCGCTTACTTTAGGTAATTGATCTAATGCCTTTATCAACTCATGAAGAACAATATCCTCCTTGATACCTATCTTGCCAAAAAGGGATGGAATTACACCCTCTCTCTGTTCCAAAAGGGCATAGAGCATATGCTCTGGTTCTATTTGTTGATGACCTTTTTTGGAGGCGATATCTTGAGAATTCTGAATTGCCTCCTGGGCCTTGAGTGTAAATTTATCAAATCGCATGATTGTGTTTCCTCCTTGCGCACTATTCTTATGGTATAAAAGGTAAGAATTGCTTAGAGGATTGTCAATGCTGCTTCAATCACTTTTATGCAAACGGAAAGGGTATAAAAACAGACACCCTCAAGAAAATATAAATTTCACGTCTTCACCTGGAGAAAATATTAGTACTATTCTATACATATGTTACATCAATAGTGTCCAAAATCGGTTTTCCCATCATGAGAAATGGAGCCCCAAGGTTCCCATTCCCATTAACTTCTTTTCCAACCCTTCTGCCAGGGACTTGGAAATTGTCGAATACATTGAAAGTGAACTCTCACTGCCTTGAAAAGCGGGGCATTGTGCTATTATTTCGTAAAATAAGCCTAATACGAGTAGCTCATACAATGAAGCAGTGATTTCCCGCGAAGCGGGATTGTATTTCACCACTTTCATCAGGAAAGTGATGAAATACAAAAAAATCCAATAAATCCTATTAATCCTGTCTAAAAAATAAGTCAACTTTCGTTCGTATCGCAAAAAAGCAAAGCATTCATAACTTGATTCTGTGTAGATGGAGACACTTCCTTGTCAACAGCCAGAAGCGTCAGAAACGCTTCTATCTTAGCTTCGCCATTTATTAGCTCTTCTTCAATCCCGATATATCGGGATCAGGCGAAATTACTCTATACGTAAATTATATTTTTCAAACCTTGAAAAAGAACTTGCACTTTACTTTTATTATGATTACAATGTATTACAAATAAATACAATGGAGGCAATGTATGAGCAAAGCATTATCAATAAGAGTCTCTGACGAACTCGCATCAAAATTATCTGAAATAGCAAAAGAGACAGAACGGCCAAAATCATTCCATGTCCAAAAAGCGCTGGAATCCTACTTATCTGAAATCGCTGACTTTCAGGTTGCTTATGATCGTTTGCATGATATAACTGATCCGGTAATTTCTATTGAGGACATGAGGAAAGAACTTGAAATATAAAATCGCATTCAAAAAATCCGTTTCCCGTGATCTCAAGAAAATTGATAAGGAACAGGCCGATAGAATTTTGAAAAAAATTGAAGATGAACTCCCCCAAAAAGCTGAAGCTTTACCATTATTAACAGGTAAATTTTCAGGTTTGAGAAAATTTAGGGTCGGGGATTTCAGGGTAATTTTTTCGATCATAGGGAACACGGCTCTCATTTTAAGAATAGGGCAGCGAAAAGAAGCATACAGATTCAATATAACACCTCACTGAACACGGCGCGGGCTATTGAGATGCCATCTCCAAGCCCTGAGTGTTTTAACCATTTAATCTTTTAAAAAATAAGTTGATGTGGACCTCCCGAGCGTTAGTTCAAGGATATAGTATGTGCCCTCTCTTACGTACTTCATCAAGCAGTTTCTTAACTTTCCTGGATATTGACATCCAATACTCCCACTGATACTATTTATTTAATGGTAATACGGTAAGGTGAATTTGCCTGAATAGATACTGAATATTATCCTATCAGGGGAAATTTGCTTGTTAATCAATGGTTAGGAGTAGCAACATACATGGAAATCGATGACGAGGCTGCAAAGCGAAAGATTTCATTAGCAATCGAAGCGACCTCGAAAGGCAGAGTCTTCTTTAGTAAGGAAGATTATTTAGCCGAGTTTAATCGAGGCTGTGATCATGTGAGCGAGCTGCTTAATAGTGCATTTCAACTTTTCATGTCTGGAGCATTTCCAACAACCATTTTCATTGCTATAACAGCAATTGAAGAAATTGCCAAGTTAGAAATCGCTGTTTTTCGACGTGAGGACGCAACAGAACCAGCAAAGAAAAGCAGAGAAGATCACTTATTCAATCACAAGGCCAAACATTCAATTGCATTGCAAGAAGTAATAGCAATTGGAACAAGGCTTCCGAACGCCATTGGAGAAGAGCGAGTTCGTGAGTTACTGAATATGGCAGAAACTGGTGAACTTATCGAAATGAGGGAAGCATCCCTATATACTGATGTAGTGGATGGTAAGTTTACTACACCTATCGAAAGGTTTTCCAAAAAAGATGCCCGAGATATCTTGCTGCTCGCTTTAGAAGTTTGGGATGATCGGCTGGTTGGGCTAACAAACTATACGTATGAACTTGAAGAAAAATTGATGGAGATGTTCACTCGTGTCGAAAACTCCTAACAAAAACATCAACTGCGCGCCTGCGGTGCCGGACGCTCGTATCTCGCGCCGGTTATGTTGGCGTTATGTGAAATGATCCAGAGATATTAAATGTGAGTTTTACGTCGCAAAATCACTACGTTCCACAATGGTATCAGAAACGATTTCACTTTGAGGGCGCAAAAGAAAGCAAAGTCTACTACTTGGATCTGAATCCGGACAGAGTGAAAAGAAAAGATGGTGGTTATTATTTCCGGCAAGCTATACGTCGTCTTGGTACCAAAGAATGTTTTAAACAGGAGCATCTCTATACTCTATTTTTCAGGGGATACCCCACAGATGTTGTCGAAAAAAGGTTTTTTGGGACTATAGATGATCGTGGAGCTAAAGCTGTAGAGTTCTTCTCTAACTATGAAATTAACGATAAATCCGGACCAGCCTTTCAGGATCTCATGCGGTTTATGGATGCACAAAAACTGCGAACGGCCAAAGGTCTTGACTTCATAAGGTATTTGTCCGGAAAAGGAGATGCCCAAGAAGTATTAGCAATAATGAGATCACTATGGCAAATGCATGTGACGATATGGACTGAGGGTGTTTGGGAGGTAGTAAAATGCCCGCAATCTCCGACTAAGTTTATTATAAGTGATCACCCCGTCAATACGTTCAACAAAAAACTATTTCCTGGTTCCAAGTATTGCCGTTACCCACTAGATGCAGGAATCGAGCGACTAGGTACACATACGATATTTCCTCTTGACCTTAATCATTGCTTAATAATAACCAATCTTGGTTACGTAAGAAATCCCAAAATTAACGGACTTAAACTTAGAGAGAATCCGCGATATTTTGCCCAAACGATCTTCGATATAAGAAAAGTTCAAACGGGTAGAGAGATAGAAGAAAAAGATGTTTTAGCAATAAACTACATTATTAAAAGGCGATCTAAGCGATATATTGCATCACCAGAAAAAGAATGGCTTTATCCAGAAAAGCATATGGCAAAGACTGTATGGTGGAATAAGTTAGGCTCCAAGCATTTTCTAATGCCTGATCCAAGAAAAGTATCTTTCTCAACTGGCATATACATGGGTGGCGATAAAGGACCTGTGTGGGCACAAGACGAATATGGGCGTATACCAAACGACAAAGATCCTCAAGTAAAGAGGAAACGTGATAAAGAATGGCAAGCCTTTCAGGCTTCCAAGAGATCATGGGACTCTATCTATGGGCCATTAAATATAGAAGAACTTCGCAAATATATATAAGACCCTTAAGATCAAGCTCCATCTTTGAATTGGGCCTAGCATCCACATAACGCGTCGTTCCACCGGACACGCTAAAGCGCGCCGGTGAACTCAGCGTTAAAATCAAATTAATATGATTTCCCATGCGTAATGATTTCTCACCAAATACAAAAGAACTTATAGCGAAACGTGTTGGATATCGTTGCTCCAACCCTAATTGTCGCCAATTTACATGTGGGCCACAAGAAGACCAAACAAAGACGGTAAATGTAGGGGTAGCTGCGCATATAACTGCTGCGTCACCGAATGGCCCTCGTTTTAATGGCGCATTAACCTCTGATGTAAGAAAATCGACCTCAAATGGTATTTGGCTTTGTCAAAAATGTGCCAAACTTGTAGACAATGACCCTCAACGCTATTCTATAATAATCTTAAATCAATGGAAAAAGAACGCAGAAGATGAAGCAATTAAAGAGATAGAGGGGCATTCAATATCTGCCATTCAAAAAGGGAAGCCTTATGTACGGTTTACAGATGAACTGGACATTGAGTTTCGAGCGCCAACGATAGTTGAATTCATCGCAATGCTACCGCAGTACTTTAAGGATGATACAGTAGGAGCAGGCAAGATAACAGAAATGATAAAATTATTGAGTAGTTTTGAGCAATATCAACTTTGCCAAAATCTTCGCATGACCTGTTTAAAGTTAAGTATACAAAACGTCGGAAATGAACTATCGCGTGATATCAAATTATTCTGGGATAAAAATTTATTTTTTACATACGATTCATTAATACCCGGTGAAAAAACAAAAAGTGATAAATATCTTTTTGGAAATCTCAGCATGAGTGTAAGAGATAAGGAAGGGGTAGCCTCTGCAATAGCTCCTCCTAAAAACTTAGATTTTTGGAAAGGTTTTATTAGAAAAATACAAGAGATGAGCAAAGAAGGCAAAAGGATTGGATCTGATTTAGAAATAATTTACAAGATCCACAGAAGGAAAATTCCTATTTTGCTTCAAATAGACTGGAAGGATCTTGATGGGAAAGAATATAAAAACATTGCCCAGTCTAATTTATTTTGGAATGGATCTTATGATCAAATTGAACCTTGGGAATACAATGTTGATGGATAGATGTTTCATCTAACAAGGCAAATTCAGCCGCGCAAAAATCAGCGCGGCTGATTTGCAAAGTTAGCCAGAATGAAAAGCAAAATATAAATGAAAAGCCCTGAAGACAATCAAGGCAAAGGATGGTTTCAGAAGGTAGCTCGCGGAGAGATTGAACCTGATGGTTATGAACCACTCTGTCTTTGGCTGATACCAATTCTGCTTCGATCCCGCAGGCAATACTACGATGATGCAGTCGTGGACACTAAGAAACTTATTGAATGGTATTGGTGGTCATCCAAGCCAATATATCATTCATTTGCTGAATTTGAACAATCCGATTTTGTTCGGCAAACTTGGGAAAGGAAAGCACCACTTTGGTGGGGATTAAACGACATCATTGGCTGGATTGATGTGCGCATCTGTGTTCGTGATCATGAGTTTCAGATCTCTCTTTTCCTGCCAACCAAACGGATTTCGAAAAGACTAAAAAACAAGCACTACTTCTGTCACTCGCGACAAACCATCGCACTGCCTGATCGAGCAACCAACGAAGAGCTGCGAGCTAAATTAATCAATTGCGTGGAAAAAATGGCAGCGGATAAAAATCTTACAAAAAGATACATTGACCTTGCAAGTTGGCGCCGTTTGGTTCGTCACTTCGATCTAATAGGTGCCATTAGAGAGACAGCCGAAGAAGACATGAAATTCCTTTTAAAAGAGCAAAAGCCATGATTGGCTAACAATGCGTTTGCACGCTGAGCGGCTGGGTAATGCGGCTTTCCCCAACCGTGGTTTTTCGATGTTTAAGTTCCATTTAATTCGTGCCTTGTTCTTCATCTCCGCCAGCTGAAACGCGGCGTTAGATTGCATTTCAATGATAGAATTATCCTACAAGGAACAGCAACGTAATAAAATCATCGCCAATATGGCGATAAATTGGGTAATTGATACGAAAAATCGTGAAATTAGGTTGAGACACCGACCTTGGTATATACGTTTATGGCACTGGTTAACATTAAAAAGATTTACAGTTAGGCAACTATATATTTATGTTTATGACCATTTTCATGATCCTGAAAGAATTGCACAACTTATGCCTATCGAATTTCCAATAGATCATGACAATATAAAAAAGCCAAAAGGTGTGCCCTTCAATTTTGTAATGCAAGGTGGGTGGGAGATACCAGAAGAACATGCAAAGAAACTAATAAAGGGGCCATTAATATCGGAGGATGGCTCAAAACTAATAGTCCAAGCTGACTCATATATGCAGATTATATTTAGGTCATTTGGGAGATTTATCGTTTGGTTAACAATACCGGGAGGTTTGTACGGTACATGGCTAGCTATAAAAGCAATATTCTAGGATTGCAATCTAACAATCGCTTTCAGACCAACGCGGCAATGCCGCTCCGCTGAAGCGTGCCGTTATGCGACATATCCCGCAGAAGTTTTGATAGGATAAATAATTATGGCTCTTGACTTCCTAAACAATTTCAAAACATTTAAGACCTTCAATGAAAAACTTGAAAATATTGGCGTCAGATTTGAAACATTTTATATTGCCGAAGAATACAAAGGCCCTCCAAAAAACGTTAAATACCGACTTTGTTTGAAAGATAGTATTGTTTCAAAAAAAGTATTAATGCTTGGCGAAAATGAAGATAACTTAAAAAGCCTGCAATCTTATATTAATAACTTCCCCCCATGTAAGGACTGGAAACTTATTCTTCGTCCGAAAAACTCAAAAGTTGATACAGGCTATTATATGATAATTGAAAAAATGAAATACACGGGTATAGAAGGTGTAAGAAAAGAGATTAAAAAAATTGTAAAAGAGCTTGGTGGAGATAAAAATGATATTGATTTTATTCTCAATCGTTGCGGAGAAAAAATATTGGGTTATTTTCCATCGAATGATTCAAGAATGGCCGAAGGATACGCAAAAATTGTTCATACAGGTGCTACAACTCCTGTTACAAATGAAGAATTTATCTCTTTTTTAGAAAATATGAAGAAAAATGCCGAATATGCTGCCGAAATGGGAGATGAAAGTTCTAAAAGTCTAGTTAGAGTTTGGGATAAGCTATTAAAACTATGGAGAAATAAGTTTAAACAAGAAGAGAACGAAGTACTCATTGAACAAAAATATATAGAAAAATACAAAGGATTGGTCGAGGAAAATTATATATTAAACTTACTAAAAAAATATACAGAACAGGGTGTCATTTTTGAGCCAATCCGAGATAAAATCACTGACGAGGATATAGATGCCCTGTGTTTAAAAATAGATAATTCTGAATTATTAACACCTAAACATAAAATAGAGGCAATTGTCGCATTAATGTCTATTCTTGATGGCTCATTTCCAAATGAAACATTTATATCACATCTTGAAAAAGTTTTGGGGACAGAATTTGTCGCAACCCTTAAAGAAAAGAGGAATGAGCTCAAATGATTTTGTGGCCAGGATGTGGGACGGGATACGTCGCCTAACAAATCACTCCAGCGGGCTGCGAAAGCGTGCAGCCAAATTTTAGTTTTGTGGTTAAAGGAAAGCAAAGTAGCTTTGTGAAAGTTCAGTTGGAAAACTTCGCAGCCGCTGAGTTTGTCCGTTCTGCCTTGATGTGAAACCGAAAACATTCCCTTGACTCCAATATCGTTATACGTGTAAAATACGTATATTATTAAAGGAGGTATTGGTCATGCAAAAAAAACTTACTGTTACTATAGATGAAGAGGTTTATGAGGGTCTGAGGGAAGTGATTGGGCCAGGAAAAATCAGTCGCTTTATTGAAGACTTGGTCAGACCTCACGTGATAAAAAAAGAACTTTATGCTGCATATAAAGAGATGGCGGCTGATGAAGTCCGTGAATCTGAAGCCCTTGAATGGGCTGAAGCTACATTTGGAGATGTGAATGATGAAGCGAGGTGAAGTGTGGTGGATCAATTTTGACCCTTCCGTCGGAGGTGAAATCCGCAAAAAGAGGCCAGCCGTCATTGTAAGCAATAATGCCGCTAATCAGTTCCTTAACAGGATTCAAGTAGTACCCCTGACAAGTAGTGTCGGTAAACTCTATCCAAGTGAAACATATGTTACCCTTCGGGGGAAAAAGGCTAAGGCCATGGCTGATCAGCTGACTACTGTGAGTAAAAAGAGGCTAATCAATAAAGCTGAAACAGTTTCTAAAAATGAAATGGAGGAGATAGAGCGAACTATTATCATCCAACTTGCTCTCTGAGGCAGAACAACTGCTTCCTTTAGTACGCTCATAAACTCGCGCCTGTGAAGTAGGCGTTCGGCTGAAATTAATCAATTTACTGCCAAACAGGAATCAGATGATTAAGGAAACAGAAAAAAAAGACTCATTAAGCGTTGATAAAGGTTTGGTCGCAATGTTCCTTAAGATGTCGCCAGAGGAACGCCTACAAGCCAATGATAACGCAGCACGTGCTATTTTGGAGTTGAGAGATGCCTACCAGCAGCAAAAAATCAACAGGTACAGACCTAAGCGCACTACTTGAAGGGCTCATAGAATCAGACGTCAAGTTTATTCTTGTCGGTGGCCTTGCAGCCGTAGTGCAGGGCGCTCCAGTCACAACAATGGATGTGGATATCGTACATAGCCGATCTTCCGAGAATATTACTAAACTGCTTGCATTTCTCAAATCGATTAGCGCATTCCATCGTCGACTAGACGACAAGGTAATAGAGCCAAAGGAGAAGGATTTTTTGGGGATGGGTCATGCTCTTTTTACGACCCGATTAGGATCTCTTGACGTTTTGGCTGTTATTGAGCAGGGAAAAGCCTACGAAGATCTCCTTGAACACACAGTGGAAATTGAGTTTAGAGGTCATACGATTCATGTTCTCGACCTTAAGGTGCTGGTTGAACTCAAAAGAACCTCCAAAGATCCCAAAGACAAGCAGAGACTCCCTGTTCTGGAAGAGACATTAAGACAATCGGAGGAAAAGTTCGGCAGTGATATGGGTCCAGCCAGAATCAGCAACAAAGACGATGGCAGCGATTCGTAATCACTGAATCGGATAGCCGGGGTTTTTCTTCCTCAGCCCCCACACCACCCCCGATAAACCGGGATCTTCAACCCTCATGCGGGTCTCGCTAATGAGCAGGATTCACAGAACTTATCTCGCAAAGAGGAAGGAATGAATCCCCCTATACAATCACAATCAAGAGATGCTTATGATGTTTTTGGAACTCGTTGGCAATAAATCAACTAAATAGCTTCTGTCTATAAGATCATCATGTGCAAGGCCATTAAATAAAGCCCATCGTGTAATGTGCTCTTCAGCCAGCCGATCTGCCACGGCCTGAGTAGATAAGCGCATTGTT
>CAZSWT010000101.1:0-10075 GCA_964611035.1 uncultured Desulfobacteraceae bacterium | reverse complement strand
TTTTCTATTCTATCCTTAGGGATGTAACCCTTTGATATCTTAATATATAACGTTGATGACCAAGTTGAATAATGCTGATGGTTACTAGTCAAATCAATTGCGCTAATAATGTCCCTCTTACCGAGATCAGGTTCAGCTCACTCACCATTATTGCAGCTATGCATCACTTCCATAAATCATCTGGTAAAACCCTCTAAGATAAAAGAGGAGAAAAAAGATAAGAAAAAAGAAAAAGAACTCAGTGCGAATTACGGTAACTGGGAGAGCCACTGGTACGCAGGAGCAACAAGAATAGATTGATCATTATTAGAAAACATCCGATATCCTTCATCCTCGTCTATGAGCTGAACTGCGGGTATGCGAAGGGCCTTCTGAAATTTTTTGAGCGGTGAAGATGGTTTTGTCTCTGATATTTTAGCCTCTATCATAACAACTGGTTTGTGACGATTTGCGATTAAGAAATCTACTTCCTGTTGCTCTTTGTTCTTTATAAAGTGCAATGTGAACTGGCCATAGCCCAAATCATTCCAGTTTGTAACCGCTCGCCACAGCTCCATAGCGACCATATTTTCAAACCGGGCCGCAGGATCCTCTATGCGAGGTGCATCCCACAGGTAGATCTTCCGTTCTTTTTGAATGGCCCGTGCAACTCTTTCAGTCCATGGGGGAATACTAAAGATTAAGAAAAATCTCTCAAATACAGCAAGCCACCCTCGAACCGAGTTATACGATACTTTTAAATCAGTACTCAGAGATGGAATCGAGAGAGGGCTGCCCACCTTAGAAGGTAGCAAAAAATAAAGTGTTTCCATATCTCCCACAGATTTGATGCCTGTGAGATCGCGAATATCCTCACGAATTAATTGTTGAGCATAGGTGTTTGACCATCGACGGTAAGTAGCCATCCGATTAGCTAAATAGGGTTCTGGAAAACCACTGAGCTTAGAGAGTCGTACCCATTTTTCTTTGAGCGTTTCACTGTTTTCCATACTGATTTGTAAAGGATTCGCTAAAAAGTCATCAATGGTGAGGTTTCTTCTTCCCAGCTCTGACATTGTAAAAGGCCATAGATGAAAGAGAAAATAACGACCGGCCAGAGAGTCCCCGCCTTTTTGATAAATGTCCAGCCTGCCACTTCCTGAGACGAGGAATTGATAGCTTTCATGGAATTGATCATAAACACCTTTGAGATAATTCTTCCAATCTTTGTATTTATGGATCTCATCGAATATGATCAGAGGAATCGATGGATCTCGACGTTTTATTTCTTGGAAAAAAGTGGGGTTCTCCACAAGACGAGTCTTGTCTTGTGGAATATCCCAGTTGAAATAGAGATTATTTATAAAATTCCTGGAAATAATCTTGGAAAGGGTAGTCTTACCTACCTGGCGCGGTCCAACAAGGAATATCATGCTTTTTTCTCTGGATAGTTCCTGCCAGATTTTCAAATACGGTTCTCTCATATCCATATCGACTATTATTCATCAAAATGATAAAAAGTCAAGACTATCTTTCAATAAGCTCAAACATTGTCAATGAATATAAACCCCAAAAAGTTTGCAGGTAAGTGGATAAATACTTAATTAATATTTGAATTTAGGAGGCATAATTGACAAGCTTGAATACCTTGTCAAGACCACACTCCATGGAGAATATAGCCATGTTGACAATGGAATTCGGCTATGTCAGGATTTCAAGGAAGTGATAACTGAAGGGATAAAATAAATCCCAACACCAAGAATGGCAAAGTCAGGGCAAAAAGAATAGTTTCCTGCCTGAAGAAAGGGTTAGGGTTGATGTGAAAAATGAAGACCTGGTCCCTTATCTTTTCCCCACAAGGATTCGAAAATGGATTCATGTTAAAGAGGGCATATTGACTAAATTTAAACATAGCGGTAAGAAATAAGGTCATAATCCTTGTTGTTAAACGCATTAATGATATTCTCTCCGAATGCCGTGAAGAGGTCTACCAGAGTGAAAACAGGATGAAGACATCTATTGGGAGGCATACTGAAATTATAAGGGCAATAAAAAAGAAGGATGAAACCGGGGAAAGCAATTCAATCTTCAGGCACCCTGACTCCATAAAGAATAATTAGTCATTGATAAGGAGGAGCAATCCGTGGATTTTTATTATAACCAGAAAAGAGAATTCAAGAGTTACGCACAGCGATCCGTTACCATGGGAAATAACGGGATGGTTGCGTCAAGTCAACCTCTTGCCACGCTTTCAGGATATAAAATACTGGCTCACGGTGGAAACGCTGTGGACGCCGCTGTTGCAATGGTGAGTACGCTGAATGTGGTTGAGCCCCATTCCGCCGGATTGGGGGGTGATGCCTTTGCGCTGATATACCTGGCAAAGCAGAATAAGATAGTGGGCATGAACGGGAGCGGAAAATCTCCAGGGCGGGCCAATATTTCTTTTTTCCATGAAAAGGGCATGAAAGAAATTCCTTCTTGGGGTATTCTTCCTGTTACCGTTCCCGGAGCCTTGCATGGATGGGCTGAAGCTGTTGAGAAATATGGGAAACTTGGGCTTTCCGAAATATTTGAGGATGCTATAAACTATGCGGAAAATGGTTTTCCAGTTACGGAGGTTATCGCAGGAGAATGGAAAAATTCTGAAGATATTTTACGTGCGCAAGGAAACAGCGCACGATCGTACCTTATTAACGGCAAGGCTCCCGAGCCGGGTCACGTCTTTCGAAATCAACAACTCGCACAGTCATACAGGAAAATCGCACGTGAAGGTATTGGTGTATTCTATGGAGGTGAAATAGGGGAGGCAATTGCTGAATTCTCCCGGAAGCACCAGGGGCTGCTTGCTCGTGAGGATCTCTTAAACCATGCAACGGCCTGGGTCGAACCCATATCAAGCACTTACAGGGGCTATACAATATATGAGCTGCCTCCTAACGGACAGGGATTAACCGCCCTTGAGATGCTCAATATCCTGGAGGGATATGACATGGCGGGCTTGGGCCACAACAGCCCTGATTACCTTCATCTCCTGATAGAGGCAAAGAAAATCGCTTTCAGTGATCGAGATTACTTCATAACTGATCCTGAATTCGAGAATATTCCCCTTGATATATTGCTTTCCAAAGAATATGCAAAACAGTGCAGGATGAAGATCGATCATGATAAGGCAAAGATACGATCCAGCCCGTTCATGAGGCCAAGAAAATCCGATACGGTCTATGTCTCGGCCGTTGATCAAGAGGGAAATGCCGTTTCATTTATAACCAGCATATTCATGCATTTTGGCTCCGGCATGGTTGTAGATAAAACCGGGATTGTTCTTCAAAACAGGGGTGTGTCCTTTTCTTTGGATCCCGAACACCCAAACTGTCTTCAGCCAAACAAACGACCCATGCATACCATAATCCCGGGAATGGTCTTTAAAGATGGAAATTTTTTAATGAGTTTCGGCGTCATGGGAGGCAACTTCCAGCCGCAGGGACACACGCAATTCTTAATGAATCTGATTGATTTTAATATGAATCTGCAAGAGGCTATTGATGCTCCGCGTATCAGTCATGAAGAGGGCAAAGAGATATTCATGGAAGGAGGCTTTTCTGAGAAAACAGCTCTGGCACTCAAGGAAAAAGGGCATGAAATTATCAAGGAAGACATCCCCATAAACCATGTGGGCGGCGGACAGGCAATATATCTTGACTCAGGTGAAAATGTACTGCTGGGAGCCTCTGACAGGAGAAAAGACGGCTGTGCTATCGGGTATTAGGTTCATCCAGGCCCACGCGGAGGAACACGACGTCGGTACATAGAAGAAATGTCGGCCGATGTTCTTTCTTTCTTTAAAAAAAGAGAGTGAAACTGCCCGATGATTAAGACAGTGAATTATACTGAAATGCAATAGAATTTGAAACAGAAATGAAAGCCTATTTCTTTATGCATTTCCTTCCCTCTTGTGCTAGGTTCAGCTCTAAGTCACACTGAAGGCATCATTCCTCCTAGTAGCAGTATCATCAACTAGTATATCGTTTCATTAAAACACATACATATCTAATTATTAAAAATGAAAAATGTCAAAATCCAAATTTCAAATCAAATCTAAATTATCAAATGTCAAAAATACCGATCGGCGTAAGGCATTTTGAAATTTGAGCTTTGACATTCATTTGGCATTTGAGCTTTGACATTTGAATCTTAATATATGTAAATATTTGAGCGAAACCCACTACTAGATAGACCTTGCAGCCATAGTCAGCTGCATTTAATGCCGCATTTATTCCAGCAATACCGCCACCAATTATCAAAATTTCATCAGGCATGAATGTTACCTGTGTTTATTGTGTAGCGGAGCTACCTTGCAATTAAATCTCTGTTACAATAATGGCCTCAGTTTTGCAGACAGCCACACATGTTCCACAACCTAAACAATTTTGCGGTCTTAAAGGAAGGGATTTTCCTTTGTTAATCTCAAAAACATCCACCGGGCAAAATTCTATATACTGGCGACACCCATTACATTTCAGGTTATCAACCTTTATTAAATGGACAATATATTCCTTTTTTACTCGTATCACGTAATACCATTTTTGTCTTGACAAGGAATTGGTATACAGTATACAGATTAGAGTCAAAAAGTTATTTCTCACGTAAAATACTTTTATACCTTCTCAGAGAAAAAGCCTCACTATTTACACATATAGGAGAAAATTCATGAATCAGGAAACACAATTATACCCTTCATCATTTAACCCCTTATTTAACAAGCCTATTCGCCCTGCTCCAAAAGAAATAGCTGTAATCGGAGCAGGCACTATTGGCCCGGATATTGGATATTACCTAAAGAGCGCCTTGCCAGGTATCAAGCTCTATCTCGTAGATGTTGTAGAAGAACCTCTTTCAAGGGCGGAGAAGAGGATTTCTTCGTCCGTACAAAAGGCAGTAGACAGAAGGAAGATGAAAGAGGATCAAGCTCAAGCAGTCTTAAATAATATTATCTACACGATGGACTACACGCAAATCAAGAACTGCGATCTAGTTATCGAAGCCGCAACAGAAAACATTCGATTAAAACAAAAAATCTTTCATACCATTGAAAGCATAGTAGGTGAAGATACCATCATTACCTCAAACACCAGCTCCATTCCTGCTGACAGACTCTTTACAAAAATGAAGAAACCGGAAAGAACCACCATTATCCATTTCTTTGCACCTGCATGGCGGAGTCTTCCTGTAGAAGTTATTGCATGGGAAGGAGGAAGCCAGGAAGTCCTCGATTACCTATCCTGGTTTTTTGCGAATACAGGTAAAGCTCCAATGATTACGGACAATGCCATTTGCTTCATGTTAAACCGGGTTTTTGATAACTGGTGCAATGAAGCAGCATATTTACTTGATCATGCATCTGCAAGCCAGATTGATAGTGTAGTAGAGGAATTTGTATTTGCAGGACCCTTCTTTGTTTTGAACATGTCCCACGGCAATCCTATTATCATTGAAACAAATACACTCCAAATGGAGGAAGGCCCCCATTATCGGCCTGCGCCAATTTTAGGATCGGTGGAAACCTGGCTCACCAACCGTCCCGGTAAAAAAGTAGATATTCCCGAGGAAAATAAGAATACCATCAGGGACAGGATGCTTGGAATCCTTTTTTCCCAATCATTTGATATAATTGACAGAGGGATTGGAACCAGAGAAGACCTCAACTTTGGCTGTCAGGTTGCACTTGGATTCAGAAAAGGCCCTTTTGATATCATGCGGGATATTGGAGAGACCGAGGTTAGCCGTATTATGAACCGATTCGAGGGTGAAAGACCTGGCTTTCCCCAGGCAAAACGTCCCTTTTCGGAATACCAGGATTTCAACCGGTTTCTCCTCGTAGATGAAATGGAGGGTGTAAAAATTATCACAATAAGACGCCCGCAGGCGATGAATGCCATCAGTGATGAGATAGATAACGAGATTCTGAAGGTATTAAAAGAAAACATAAATGACCCTGCTGTCAAAGGATTTGTTATTACCGGATATGGAAATGCTGCCTTTTCAGCAGGAGCGGATATAGGAAAGTTCCCGGCAACCCTTGGAAACAAGGAAGCCGCGGCTCAATATGCAAGGGATTGTGCCGAGGTACAACTGTTTATGGATCAGATGGACAAGCCAATAGTCGCTGCTATAAATGGCATGGCACTTGGCGGAGGATTAGAAATATCCATTCGCTGTCACAGTATGGTTGCTACAAAAAATGCCTTTTTCCAGTTTCCGGAGATAACCCTCGGTATATTACCGGGTATCGGGGGATGTATCGTTCCGTATAGAAAATGGCCTCAAGGCGCACACATTTTTAATGAAATGCTCTGCCTGGCCAAACGCATGACTATGAAAGAGGCTCATGATATTGGAATGGTTGCTTCGATATCCGAAGATTATTCCGACATGATAAAAGATGCAGTAAAAGAGGCTCACAACATTGCAGGAAACATAACAAAAATACCTGAGGGAAAGGTTGATATCCCTGAAATTAGTGTTCCTGACAATCCTATGGCAGGTAAATTGCCGTTAAGCAAAGAGGCTATTTCCATAATTATAAAGACGGTTAAAGCAGGTGCTGCAGCTGATTCTTTTAGCGAGGCCCTGGAAATTGGATATCAAGGATCTGCTGAGATTGCCTGCAGTGATTCAGCCAGGGAAGGAATTTCTGCCTTTCTGGAAAAAAGAAAACCTGAATTCAAAAATTAATGTCTATAAGGAAAAAAATTGCTTTAATTCGGCTGAGCAAACCATTTCCTCGCAGACGGAATGTTTTTATACCCGGCAATATTTTGCTGTGTCAAACAAGACCCTTCAAAGGGGATTTGGGCTGAAAAATTATATCATTAACTTTTTTAGGAATTATTAAATGAACATAGTAACACTAATAAAACAAGTTCCTGATACAACAGAGATAAAGATTGATCCAAAAACCGGCAGTCTTATCAGAGAAGGGGTAGAAAGCATTATCAATCCTGATGATAGGCATGCAATCGAGTTAGCAATTACCTTAAAAAAGGACTTTGGCGGAAAGACTATTGCCATCTCCATGGGCCCTGCCCAGGCCATAGATGCCATATCAGAGGCAATGGGGATGGGGATAGATGAAGGGATATTGCTTACAGACAGGAATTTTGGGGGTGCAGATACATGGGCAACATCCTTTACCCTTGGAACTGCAATAAAAAAGTTAAAGGCATATGATCTGATTATCTGCGGCAGGCAGGCCATTGATGGAGACACAGCACAGATAGGCCCGCAGATAGCAGAATTCTTAGGCCTGCCCCAGCTTACCTATGTCAGAGAGATAGAAGAAATCAGCGAAAGGAAAATAATCGTGCGAAGGGCATTAGAAAACGGCTATGAAAAAATCGAATCTCCTCTTCCCGCCCTGATTACTGTTATTGGGGAAATAAACACCCCCAGATATCTAAATATTGACCTTTTGATCAACGCATGCAAAGAAAAAGCAAAGATAAAGACCTGGGATGCGGCAGATTTAGGCGTAACTGTTCAAGAGATAGGTTTGGGTGCCTCACTGACAAAGGTTATGAAGACTTTTTCGCCAAAAACCAAAAGAGAGGGCGAAATACTTAAAGGAGATAAAGAAGAAATAGTTAATCAACTCATGGAAAGGCTTCATGAAAAGCATTTTGTCTAAAAAAGATTTCAGGCTTCGCCCCAAGGGAGCAATATTCCAAAAATTTTAACAGGACGTTCCATGGCTATACATATTGATCATGATCTCTGCACTGGATGCAAACGTTGTGTAAAAATCTGTCCATATAATGGCGTAGATGTCAAGGAGGGGAAGGCCGTAATAAATGACCGATGCACCTCCTGTGGCGCATGCATCGACACCTGCCCTGAAAATGCAATAAGCTCGGATGTAAAAGAAAAAGAAATACCGGATTTCAGTGACTTCAAAGGCATATGGGTATTTGCCGAGCAGGTAGATGGAATAATGGGAAGGGTCACTCGAGAGCTGTTAGGTCTTGGTCAATCTCTTGCCAGGGAACTCAATCAGGAATTATCAGCCGTTCTTCTCGGAAATAATGTTGACCATCTTATAGAAGAACTCCGAGAATATGGCGCACAAAACGTTTACCTTGCACAGCACAAACTACTTTCCAGTTACCAGACAAACCCATTTGCAAAGGTCATCTCAGAGCTAATAGTTGAGAATAAACCAAATATATTTATAATCGGGGCTACAGCCATTGGGAGAGACCTTGCCCCAAGGATTTCAATGAGACTTAACCTTGGGCTTACTGCAGACTGCACAGAGCTAACCATAGACCCGGATGATAGCTCTCTATTACAAACAAGGCCTGCCTTTGGTGGAAATGTTATGGCAACCATCAAGACTCCTTATAGTAGGCCGCAGATGGCCACTGTCAGGCCAGGCGTTATGGAGGCAAAAAAAACAGCCAGCATATCTGAGTGCAGGGTTAAAAATGTAGATGTAAGCCTTCTAAAAAAAGATGCACTTACCAAAATCTTAGAGGTTGTAAGGGAAAAGAAAAAAATAATCAACTTAAGTGATGCAAAGGTTATTGTTGCCGGGGGCAGAGGCATAGGCTCAGAAGATGGGCTGAAACCCCTGTTTCAACTCGCTGAAATTTTAGGCGGCGAAGTGGCTGGAACACGAATGGTTATTGAAGAGGGATGGCTGCCAGCAGAGAGACAGGTGGGGCAAACAGGCCAGACAGTCAGGCCAGAGCTCTATATTGCATGCGGTATATCAGGCGCTATCCAGCATAGGGCTGGCATGCTTAGCTCACGGTATATTATTGCTATTAACACAGATGAAAGAGCCCCTATCTTTGAGGTAGCTGACTGGGGTATCGTTGGCAATCTTCACGAAGTTGTTCCAACACTGAGCAAGGCAATGAAGGAGAGAAGGGCAAGACAGGGGGCATAATGTTACGTTCAGACATAGAAGAGCTTTTAAGAAAGGTTATAGCTAAATTTGTGGACGAGGAAGTAATCCCTGTTGCAAGAGAGCATGATGAAAGCGGTGAGTTTCCATATGACCTATTCAAAAAGATTGCTGACATGGGTATCCTGGGGATAAGATATCCCAAAAAAGTTGGTGGTTCAGGAGGAAACACCACACTTTATTGCATTACTGTTGAGGAATTGGCACGTGGCCTTTTGAGTCTAGGCGCCACTACAGCCATGCAATGTCTTATGGGCACAGATGGCCTCTATCGCTATGGCACGAAGGAGATGCATGAAAAATATCTGCGCCCTGCTATAAGAGGCGAAAAGATTGGAGCCTTTCAGCTTACAGAGCCAGAGGCTGGTTCAGATCTTAGCAATGTCAGAACCCGGGCTACAAAGACTAAAGATGGATGGGTTATTAATGGAATGAAGACATGGTCTACAAGTGGACCAATAGGTCATTTCCATACTGTGCTTACGCAGACTGATCCAGATAAGGGATTAAGAGGGCTCATGTTTGTTTTTATTCCAAGCGACACACCTGGTTTCTCCCACAGTAAAAAATTCGATATGCTGGGTACCAGAACAACACAGATGTCAGAGATCTATTTCAACAATTGTCATGTTCCTCCTGAATACATGTTAGGCGAACTGGGGAGAGGGCTGGATGTTCTATTGACTATTCTGTCAGAGATCAGGATCATGACTGCCTGCCTGGCCCTGGGTCTACATCGCGCTGCAATGGATGATTCTATAAGATACTGCAAGGAGCGGGTGCAATTCGGTAGACCCATAGGAACATACCAGCTCATCCAGGCAAAAATAGCCAATATGGCAGTCAACTTAGAGGCCGGCCACCTCATGTCTTACAAGGTTACCCATCTTATTGACAAAAACATTCCCTGCCTCAATGAGGCCTCTATGGCCAAATATTTTGCAACTGAATCTGCATGCTCTGCTGCAGATGAGGCCACAAGAATTTTCGGCGCCTATGGGTATTCCATGGAATATAATGTGCAGAGATACTACCGGGATAATCGCTTCCTGCTTTATGGTGGAGGGACTCACGAGGTACTGCAAACCACTATTGCCAGACAGTACCTTCGATAAGTAAAGTGCCTAA
>CAZSWT010000100.1:0-10086 GCA_964611035.1 uncultured Desulfobacteraceae bacterium | reverse complement strand
GATATAGGAGAGGAGGTTCGCTCTGATCTTCAAAAAGTAGTTCAATTCACAGAACGTGTTAAAAAGATTGTTAAAAGTTTACTCTATTTCTCCCTTCAGACAACGCTTGATCGAGAATCCACAGATGTAAACCGTCTTATCCTTGCTACTATTTCACTGATGGAAACCCCGGCACTGGTGAAAGGTGTAAGCATAAAATTCAATCCCGGGGAAAATCTACCCATGCTTACCCTGGACCGCAGCCAGTTTCAAAGTGTGTTATTAAATATGATCATAAACGCCCTTGATGCTACTGAACCAGGTGGCAATATCAATATATATACAGCTACCGGCTTATCTGCAAGTGATACTGGTCATAAGGGTGTTGAGATTACCATTGCTGATACTGGTTGCGGTATACCACCAGAGGATCTTGACAAATTATTTGACCCCTTTTTTACTAAAAAGGCGGTAGGTCAGGGAACTGGACTTGGTCTATCAGTTTCATACGGAATTGTGCAGAGACACGAAGGAAAAATTAGGGTTCAAAGCGAGGTTGGCAAAGGCACCAGATTTTTTATATGGTTACCCATAGAAGTGGAGGACTAATATCATGAAAATACTTTTTGTAGATAATAAAGGCGTTGTCCTTATAGGACTAATAGCCATATACTTAATCGATTGATATGATATAATACAAGAACTTAGCCCCGACATGTCTGGGGATTTTTTCGAGTCTGCCCTGCCTGCCCTGGCGCGATTTTCTTGGCAAATATTGCAATTTTTAGATTATTTATAAGTCCTGGCAATACAGCCTGAGTCCCGATTATATCGGGACATGCCATGCCTGCCCGTCCCGATTATATCGGGACAGGCGGGTCTGGGCCAGGGGTGCGACTTACTTGGAATTTAATAATGTCGTTGCGATGTCTCCAAAGATGAGACAATGTAACCAATCCACTGCAACCCATGTCTGGGCCAGGGCTACGCGGCTCGTATCGATAATCGTAAAGCGTTTATGGGCAATACTCAACCGGGTGACGGAGAACGAAACGAGTAGCGCAACCGAATAACGAATAACCTTTTAACAGATGACGAATGACAAATGACAAAAAGGAGGAACTAAATGATGAAATATCCAAAGTATAAAAAGGTGCTTTTTTGTACGGATTTCTCTGAAAATGCAGATTATGCCTTTGATTATGCCTTTGATATTGCCAAAAGAGATGAGGGTCTTCTTTATATTTTACATATATTACCTGAGAATCCCTATAAGTCATATGCGGAGCTTATGATAACAGGGGAGGATTTAGAAAAATTACAAAAGGCTATTGATGAAGATCTGGATAATAAATTCAGGGAGCACTATGTAAAAAAGATAGAGGATGGAATTAAATTTGAAATCGTTACCATATCTGGTAGGGAGGATGAGGAAATAATCAAATTTGCAAAGAAGGAAAACGCAGATATCATTGTCATGGGCACCCACGGTAGAACAGGGATAGAACATGTCTTTTTTGGAAGTGTTGCCGAAAAGGTACTCCGACAAAGCCCATTCCCTGTTTTTATAATCCCATGCAAGAAAAGACTTGAACGTTTTTAATGTAGGTTGCAAATCTTCCCTTGAAGATAGTAAGCTGAGCGGTGAATATGGATCCTTGTTAGCTTGTAGCCTATAAGCACTCATTAAAACATCCATGAAGAGTAATCAACACTTTGATTACTAATGGAGATAGGCTTGGCTTTAATGTTCATGTAAACTCACGGTCTATCCAATATAGAAACATGCGATCTTTTTCATCCACACAGACAATAAAGAGTGAAAAGAGCCATTTTATTAGCATAATCCCTTATGAAGATAGGTATTTTACATCATTACTGCATATGTATGATACCTATAACCCTCTTGGTTCTGTGCAGGGGCTTCCCCCCCTCGATAAAACCAAAAGGCACCAATGGGTTCAAGATATGATTAGCCGTGGTACAAATCTCCTGGCCTTGTATAGAGATACTGTAATTGGACAGGCCAGCCTTTTTTCTATGCCAGTAAACTGGGCTGAATATTTTATCTTTATTCATCAAGATTTTCAAAGGCAGGGAATTGGCACTGCCATAACCCATTACATTGTAGATTGGTCACATCAGGAAAATCTTTCCTGTATTTGGGTGGTAGTGGACAGGAAAAACTTTTTAGCAATTTCCCTTTGTCGCAACGTCGGTTTTAGGCGGATTGGATCAAGTGGCTCTGAATGGGAGATGATCTTAACCATAACTAAGTCCCTAGATTCATAAATTCGATGACGTATTTATTTACTCGGGACTTAGTGCTGAGTGAGCAATCGCAAAGATTATACTCATTGGAATACGTTATAGTATTTGCGAATCGAAGCACTAAGGAATAAGAAGCATATTAAGAAAAATAACTATGTAAAGGAGGACAAGATATGAACAACGAGGTATCTCTAGAAGGGAAAATCTTCCCTGTAACAGATGAATGGAAAAAGAGGGCTTATGTAAACAGCATGGAACAGTACAAAGAGATGTGGCAACGCTCCATGGATGATCCGGAAGGTTTCTGGGGTGATATAGCAGAAGAATATGTAACGTGGTTTAAAAAATGGGATAATGTTTGTGAGTATGATTGGGATAAATCCCCTGAGCACAAATGGTTCATAAATGGTAAATTGAATGTGTCCTATAACTGCCTTGACAGGCATCTGGAAAAAAGGGGTGACAAGACTGCTATTATCTTTGAGGGTAATGATCCTTCAGATAGCAAAAAATATACCTATAAACAGCTTCATGAAGAGGTATGTAAGTTTGCCAATGTCTTAAAGGCAAAGGGGGTCAAAAAAGGTGACAGGGTATCTATTTACTTACCAATGATTCCAGAACTTGCTATAACTATGCTGGCCTGCACTCGAATTGGCGCTATTCATAGCATAGTCTTTGGTGGATTTTCTTCAGACTCTCTCCGTGATAGAGTCCAGGACTGTAAGGCAAAAGTTCTGATATCCTGTGATGGCACCTTTAGAGGCGCCAAGGCTGTCCCCACCAAAACCAATGCTGATGAAGCACTGAAAGAATGCCCGAGTGTTGAGACAAACATTGTGGTTAAAAGAGCCAACGTTGACGTTCACTGGAACGACACAATAGATACCTGGTATCATGAGGAAATGGCAAAGGTAGATGCTGTCTGTCCACCAGAAGAGATGGATGCAGAAGATCCTCTCTTCATCCTGTATACCTCTGGCTCAACGGGAAAACCCAAAGGGGTATTGCATACAACCGCCGGCTATCTGGTATTTGTGGCTGTAACCCATAAGCTCATTTTCGACTATCACGAAGAAGATATTTTTTGGTGCACTGCGGATATTGGATGGGTAACGGGCCATTCGTATATAGTGTATGGGCCGCTCTGTAATGGAGCAACCTCTATTATCTTTGAAGGTGTTCCGACTTATCCAGATCCCGGAAGATTCTGGGATGTGGTTGAAAAATATAAGGTTACTCTTTTCTATACAGCTCCCACTGCTATAAGGGCCATTGCAAAAGAAGGGGATGAATACGTAAAAAAACACGATATTAGCTCTCTAAAGCTCTTGGGAAGTGTCGGTGAACCTATCAATCCTGAGGCCTGGCTGTGGTATTATAATACTATTGGCAATGGCAAATGCCCCATAGTGGATACCTGGTGGCAGACTGAAACCGGGGGGATATTGATAACACCTCTTCCTGGCGCTATAGATATTAAGCCTGGTTCGGCTACTGTACCCTTCTTTGGCATAGAGCCATGCATCGTAGATGATGATGGCAATGAACTTGAAGGGCCTTGTTCAGGCGCTCTTTGTATAAAAAGACCATGGCCCGGGTTAATGAGAGGCGTGTATGGTGACCCGGAAAGATTCAAAGAGACCTATTTCGTCCAATTTCCAGGAAAATACACTGTCGGAGATGGTGCACGCAGGGATGAAGATAGTTATTACTGGATAACGGGTCGTATAGATGATGTTCTTAATGTTTCAGGCCATAGGATGGGCACGGCAGAAGTAGAAAGTGCACTTGTTTCCCATCCCAAGGTTGCTGAGGCCGCTGTGGTAGGGTACCCGCATGAGATAAAAGGTACATCCATCTATGCATTTGTTACGTTAAATAGCGGTGTAGAAAAGACGGATGAATTAAAGAAGGAACTGGTGCAGCATGTCAGAGCAGAGATCGGGCCTATTGCAACACCAGAAAAGCTCCAGTGGGCGGATGGTCTGCCTAAGACAAGAAGCGGAAAAATTATGCGCCGGATTTTAAAGAGGATTGCCTCTGGAGAGATAGACCAGCTCGGCGATACTACTACCTTGGCTGACCCAAGTGTAGTTGGTAAGTTAGTAGCTGAGAGACTAAAGTAGGTCCCAGGATAATATAAACGGTCAAAATTATAGGCAATTGAAAGAGATATAAAAAATATGGTTGCACCTGGTCTTTTAGATACCATACTTGACTCTGCCACCCATACTGCCGTTATCGTTACGGATTTTGATGGCAAAATCATCATCTTCAATCAGGGTGCAGCCAACTTATTCGGATATACACCAGAAGAGGCAAAGGATAAGAGTTTGCCAGAACTCACTTTTCCGAAAGAAGACCAAAATGCACATCTCTTTGAGCAGATTATTGAAAGGGTGAGGATAGAGGGTTGGACCGAAGAGAGTCTGCATCGCCGGCATAAAAGTGGACGTATCTTCCCGGCAATTTCCACAATTACCTTTCTAAAAGACTCTAAAGTTCAATTTCAAGGGATTCTGGAGATTACCCAGGATATGCCTAATCTTTTCAGGTTGGAAAAAGAGCTTAAAGGATCTAGAAATTTTATGGAAAATATCATGGCAAGTTCTATTGATGCCATTGTCACAACCGATCCTAAGGGATACATCACTTATGCCAACCGGGCGCTTAAGGAGCTTATTGGATTACGAGGTCATCAGATTATTGGAAAACACATATCTATCTATTATAAATATGGCATTAATCAGGCACGAGAAATCATGAATAAACTTAGGGAATCTGGGCGCATTCGAGATTTTGAATTCGATATGATGATTGGAGGCAAAGTTGTCTCCATTAGGACTTCTGACACCCTTCTGTATGACGAGTATGGTGAAGTTGTAGGTACTATGGGAGTTTTTCAGGATATTACAGCCAGAAAAAAACTTTCAGAAAAATTATCTACCACTCAGGCGGAATTGATTCAGGCAGTTAAGATAAGGGCCCTTGGTGACCTGGTAACCGGTGTGGCACATGAGATCAATAACCCCCTCATGGCATCAGATACCTTTCTCCATTTATTAGAGAGTGAAACAGATAATAGTCCTGAAACAAAAAAGAGAATAAAACTTCTTAAGGAATGTAACCTTAGGATTCAAAATATTGTGAAGAAACTCAAAGAGTTTTCTCGGCAGTCCAAATTTGAATTCACTGCTATGGATGTTAATGATGCTGTATTGTCCGTATTGGCAATCACTCGACAACAATTGCTCAATCAGGGAATAGAAGTGGGGCTCCGGTTAAGTGAAAATTTGCCACATGTTTTGGGTGATAAGAATCAAATTGAGCAAGTTTTATTAAATATCATCTCTAATGCCCGGGATGCTATGGAGGGATATTCGCAAAAGCTTTTGGCTATCCAAACAAATCTCGATAAAAAAGGAAAGCAGGTCGAAATTCAACTCAGCGATACAGGAATAGGGATGACAAAAGAGGAAATAGAGCAAATATTTAATCCTTTTTTTACTACTAAAGACTCTGACAAAGGTATTGGGCTTGGTCTTTCCATTAGCTATCGGATTATTGAAGCACATCAGGGTAAAATTGAAGTTAAAAGCGAATTGAATAAAGGCACAACATTCATTGTAACCCTGCCTGTTTATCTGGCTGGCGGCAAGAAAGATGATGAAAATCAGACACTGGGAGGAAACGATGTCTCATAAAATTCTGGTGGTGGATGATGACATATTGGTAGTTGAGGCCCTTGAGGAACTACTTAAATCTTCAGGATATGAGGTGAGAGTTGCTACGCGGGGCCAGGAGGCATTGGAAATATTGGAAAAAGAGCAGTTTGACCTTCTGATTTTGGATGTAGTTATGCCCAAGATGACAGGTGTTGATGTCTGCTGCGCGGTACGTAAAAGAGATGACGAAATGAGCACGGTCAAGATAATCATGCTAACTGCGAAAACCGATGCGCGTAACGCTGAAGCAAGAGAAGAGTGTGGTTGCGATCTGTATCTCACAAAACCTATTGATCCAGACAGGTTGAAAGAATTGATTCGGAATACATTGGAAGGCACGTAAATATTCTGCCACTAAGACACGAAGACACAAACAATTGAAAATTGACAATTGACAATTGGAATTGGTGCCCCTGGCCCAGACCTGGCATGCAATGCTTAGCTATATTATATGATATAAATAGATACTATAGAAATTGCGATATATGCCAAGGCGCTCGCGCCAGGGCAGGCTTGGTGGCTACCTGAAAATTGCGAATATTCAATAAAATAACAATAAAGGGAATATGAATTGCATTCCATCTTTTATTATTCACAAGAATTGGCCCGGTATGATTTTGGGCCAGACCACCCCTTTAAGCCTGAACGGGCACAAAAAGCCCTCGAGCTTTGCCGCCGCTATGGAGTATTAGATTTACCACACATGGCCCTAAAAAGCCCTCCATCCCTTGAATACGATAAGCTTCTTCTTGCCCATAGTGAGGATTATCTTGAGGCGCTTCGACGTGTCAGCCAGGGTGAAATATTTGAGGAGATGTTCTCATTTGGAATCGGCACTGAGGATAACCCACCATTACGGGGAATATATGAATGGTCCAGAAAGTGCGCTGGTGCAACCTGGGATGGAATGATTCAATTATTGGATACAGATACTGATGTTGCCTTTAATCCTTTAGGGGGCTTCCATCACGCCCATCGGTCACAAGCAGAGGGATTTTGCTATATCAATGATCTTGTTATAGCCATTAAGGAGGCACTTAATCATAACGTGAAGATTAGCTATGTTGATATTGATGCCCATCATGGAAATGGTGTCCAGGAGGCATTTTACCATGAAAACAGAGTTCAATTTATATCCATACATGAGTCTGGAAACTATATTTATCCATATAGCGGGTTTGCAGAAGAGACAGGGGATGGAAATGGTGAAGGATATACAGTAAACATCCCTTTACCTCCAAAGACAGATGATGAGGTCTATCTTGAGGTCTTTCGAAAGATTGTTATCCCTCTTATTAAGCGGTTTAGTCCAGACATCTTAGTTGCTCAATTAGGTGCAGATTCCATGATATCTGATCCGCTGACTGACCTTATGCTCACAAACAATTCTTATACTGAGATTATCAAAGAATTGAGAGAGCTATGTGGAAAAATCCTGGCCACTGGTGGAGGTGGCTATGATATCTATCGCACAGCTCGATGCTGGACACTGGCCTGGGCTCTATTGAATAATATTGAACCAAAAGATGAATTTGCAGGCCTGGTAGGTGGAATGATGTTCGGTCCTGAGATGGAGGTAGGCAGTCTGCATGATCGTCCATATACCGTGACAGGGCCGGAAAAAGATAAAATTCGCAAGGAAGTGAATAAGACGATCACATTTCTTAGCAATTGGTATCATCTATAATACCCCTATTTCATCCACCCTAAAGTAGGTATTTTCCCCTACCAGAGATAGGGAATACGCACAAAATAAAACCACACCCACGCATAAATGGGTGTGGTTTTATTGTTTTTGAGTAAAGTGCCGGATTGAAACTATTTCTTTAAATCAATAAAGTAAAAAATAATAAAACATCCTTATAAATTTTAACCAGGAGGAAAAAATGAGAATACGAGATGTTATGAGCACCAACGTGGTAGCTGTCGACGAGAAAGCCTCGATCCACGATGCCAGAAAGATAATGGAGGCCCATAAAATCAGAAGACTACCGGTCATGAAAAAGGATAAACTGGTCGGTCTTGTCACCAAGCACATGCTTTTAGAGGCATCGCCTTCCCCAGCTACAGCCCTGAGCATTCATGAATTGCATTACCTCTTAGCGAAGATGACAGTCAAAGAGATAATGGTCAAGAAACCCTATACGATCTCTCCTGACATGCCCCCAGAAGATGCCCTGCAATTGGGACAAGAAATGGGGTATGGCGGCTTTCCAGTAGTGGAAAACGGGAGACTTGTTGGTGTGGTGACTGAATCAGATATTGTCAGGCTTATGACACGGGTCTTGGGGGTGACAAAAAAGGGCAAGAGAATAACGATAAAGACTTCTACTGCATTTGGGAATATGCAGAAGATAATGAGCATCCTTGATAAAAATAAAGCGGTTCTTTTGAGTTTGATGAGCCTCAAAGAGCCTGATGAGGAAGAGTGGTTGATAGTTCTGCGATTAGATACCGACAATGCTGAACCAATAGCCAAAGAGCTTACCTCCACTGGTTTCAATGTTACCTATGTGGGTTAATAATTAAGGAATTGTTACTCATTACTATTTGTTGCTGGTTACTTGTTGAGGTTAACATTTACCCTGTGTAGTAATGGATCTACTCACAATGGAGCTCTGTTTGGAGTAAGGGCGGATCATCTCCAGAAGGAAATGAAAAAGCTTACTATACAGGGCAAGCAAACACAAGAAACCCAATGAACTATCATGACCTATCGGCGACAACTAAGGATGACAAGTCAAAAGTCTGTTGTCAGCGGTCCGTAGTCCGTTGCAAAAAACAACTGACAACTTTCATATAAACTCAACAAACTCTAAAACGGAGGAATATCATGGAAAAAAATAAGGCCCTTGTCATTGACGACGAACAGATTGTCTTGGATAGTGTCAGCAAGATACTGAAAGATGAAAACTACGAGGTCGATGTCTTCTTGAGTGGACGTGAGGGATTGAATCAGGCCATTGAAAAAGAATACGATATTGTGCTTACTGACATCCGCATGCCAGACATCGGAGGCATGAGGGTCTTAAGAGACATTAAGAGGGCAAAGCCATCCCTTCCTGTTCTTATCATCACTGGGTATGCCTCAGTGAAATCAGCAGTACAGGCCATGAAACTTGGTGCAGCAGATTATCTGGAAAAGCCATTTACCCCTGATCAGCTTCTTAAAGCAGTAGATTCAGCGCTTGAGATAGCTGCTACCCAAGTGCCTGAGGTTCAAGACCTGATTCATAAAGAGGAGATGATCAAGGTCCTGGAGAGGGCTGCATCAAATAGTGAATTTTTCACCAATCTTCTTGAACAGGCCACAGACGCCTTAGATGAATATGACCTGACAGGCCCTGAGAAACTCGCCCTCTTAACAGGTGATGTTGAGTGGATAGAGGAGCAGATCGGGCCCCTTACACGATCCCAGAGGCGTTGGCTTGATCTAAGGAGAAGTGCGGAGATATGGTGAAGGTTTAATACTATTTTCAGGGTACTACAGGAGGACCAATGAAAAATTGGTCAGCAGCCTTGCAGTTGATGATAGTTGGTTTTTATGTGCCATTAAGCCTTTTGATACCAACAGGAATAGGGCTGTGGCTTGACAGGAAAGTGTTTCATGAATTTCCTTTATGCACCCTCATAGGTCTTGGCATTGGCACCATAGTGATGGTGTATGGAGTGTATCAGATGGTGCGCCCTTTTTTGAAGGAGGATAAGACGGTAGGGAAAGAAAGTCTCGTTAAACAAAAGAGGGCTAAGAATACGACATTAATAAATTCAGGGCAGAAAAAGGATAAAGAGTAGGAATAATGAGCGGAAAAAGTTACAGAGGTGGCCTTTTAAAAATAATGGTACTTGCCGTTGCCCTTTTCGCCATGATTATTATCAGCTTTATCGGCAGTGAGGTCGGGAGTGGGATAGTTGGGTCTAAGCCAATAAGTTTCCTCAATGTTGAGGCCCCTAAGTATCACCCGGCCCCTGAAAGACCTTTTCACCATCTTCCCATAACGAATACCATGATTACCGCATGGATAAGCATTGTAGTGTTAGGTGGTCTGTTTTTTATTGGCACCCGCAATATGAAACTTGTCCCCACTGGATTACAAAATTTCTTAGA
>CAZSWT010000099.1:0-10179 GCA_964611035.1 uncultured Desulfobacteraceae bacterium | reverse complement strand
CACATACGAATCCCGCGAAATCAGATGAACCTGTGCTAACCGGATAGGCATAGTAAGAACATTATTTGACAGCGGGTTTCGCTCACGCGAAGCGCACGGATTCACATGGTTATCTTTTTTATTTGAAGAAAATCGTAAGGAAAATTCTTCCAGCGCCCAAGCCCTTCGACACGCTCAGGGTGGCCCCTTCGGGCAAGGCTTCTGTAGGCTGTTTGACACGGGCTTCACTTTGGGAAACACAGGGCACGGATGTTTGATTTTAATGCCTCTTTCAATAGCCTTTACCGAGGCGGCATAGCCAAGTGGTTAAGGCAACGGCCTGCAGAGTCGTTTTCCCCTGGGTCGATTCCAGGTGCCGCCTCCAGAAAAATGTAGGGGCTATCGAGAAGGTTAGCACCTTTTAAGCATTTATTCGATGGCTCAATTATGACCGACCTTCACGCTCGCATACCCCGGCTCATTCCCCTGACTTGTTTTACGAAATTTAACCCTGATCAAATGCAGGTCCGTTTACCAAACCGCATGTTCATAGTTTTCCTGGATTATTTTGTCTTTTGTTATCAAGCCGTTTCGATCTATCGCCGATTGTGCAGTAATAAGTCTATCAAAAGGATCGCGTGACCATGATAGCACAGACGCAACCCGAACCACATCGATAAAGGATTTTTGGCATAGTTGAAGGTCTATTCGTTGATGAAGATAGCTGTATACTGCCGTTGAGCCAAGCGTAGTACGACCAATTTCATGTAGGTAATCCAGCTCTAGCAAGACCATAGGAGAGATAAGAATTTCGGGTTCGTATTCGATCAACTGCCTGGCGCGTTCACTTAGCCCATCTCCTTTGCGGAGATACAGCCAAAGAACAACATGAGTGTCGAGATAAATCATAATTGCGGCTTCCACTCTGAAGACCAGTCTATATGAACAAGATTATCCGGATTTCCAACGATAAAATCAGGATGTTTTTCTAAACAATCCAAATTTCTATGCTTTTCGGCAGGACTGATCAGCAGGCGTTTACCTTTTCTCTCAATTTCCACTGGAGTACCTGTTTTAACAACTTTATCCAAAAGACGCAGAAGATCTTTTTGAATATTCTTATCGGGCACTTGTTGAGGCATTTTACGACTCCTTGGAGTTGGTTTCTAGTATGCTTGCTTTTTATCAATAATAATACCAGCCTATGGGATCGTCAAGAAAAAACAACAGGCTCACATCCCAGTTAAATAGAAGTAAAAATGTTTAACGGGATAAATCTATGGAGGGAACGAAGCAAAAACAATTTGTGCTGAGTTATGCACTTCTGATGTATATGGTGGGTATCGTATTACTCATCACCCTCATACCATTTCAATTCCACATTCCTCAAAGAATATCAAATATATGGGGAATTTATTTAATAGCAGGAAATCCCATTTTTTAGACAGGATAGACAGGATGTTCAGGATATAAAGAAAATAAGAAAATCTTGTTAATCGTGGTAATCCTGTCAAAAAAGTTCCGCCGCAGGCGGCTAAGTTCAACGATAGCATTACAAATATTTTTTTATTTCTACCCCTTGGATTCTTATTAGAACTTTCACGCAGAAGGCATAAAGACCCACTATGCTTATACGCCAGTTGAGGATACCGAAGGCCCGTTCTCTCCTCCCGAGAGAGTGGGCCTTTTTGTGGGCATTAAGGCAAGAAATAAGTGATGAGGACTGAAGTGAAGCATGATGAACGATGAAAAATATGGTGATTTTCGGGATTTGGAGATTTGGCAGCGGTGCAGATGACAGATAACGGATGTCAGAGTTCAGAAGTCAGGCATCCACGAGGGACAGCTCAATCCGTTTTCCCAGTACGACTGCTGCTTTGCTGATTGTGGCCAGATCAAGATCTCGTTGAGGAATAATCTTGGCGTCTTGGCGCGAGACATTATAACCGGTCAAGAAGGGTCTATTCGATTTCGAGTACCAGCTTAAGGGCTTCGACAACCTCTTTCATTCGGTGTCGCGGCATAGTGCCAGCTAACTGGGGTTTCTTTGTCTTTGGATCGTAAAATCTTTTGGGATCCAGGGAGCGCATTTGGAAACAGAGAAATACTGTATCCTTGGGAAGGCCTGTCTCAGCTGATGGCACTCGTATGTTTGTGGGGTAGTCCCTTGGCACATTTTGCGCATCTGTCCCGACCACGACTGAAACAACAAGCGGTTGTTTATTTATGGCATCGCTTGATATCACGAGGACTGGCCTGCGGCCCGCTTGCTCCCGGCCTTTAATCGGGTTCAAATTTACCATATAAATGCCACCGCGCTTGATCATAATTCACAAACCATCGTTTTCCGCTTCCTTAAACTCCCGGGACAGATCGGAGCAGACTTCCCGGATTGCAGGGTCATCGGCCATTTCGGCCATAGTTGTTTCAAATTGATATTTTTTTTGACGTTTTGTGAAATCGATCAAAATATAGGTGACCAGGCGATTGAAGTTATCCCGGAGTTCTGGAGGAGCAACGGTACGCAATTCTTCAACCAATTCATTTGGGAGCGCGATGCTGCGGCGGATTATGTTTTGTGCAATATTCTTCATTTCATCCCCTTTTTAAACATAATGATACACATAAAAAGTGTTGATGTCAACATGAAAATTGTTGTTCATGGAAGAGATCGGAGGCCGGAGACCAGCGGTCGCCCCAGTTGAGCACCCAATAAAAAGGGACGAAAAGGAGAGGTAGTTTCCGAATGAACTTAAAATCGTAAATTGCTCTGAATGTGTGGCATATGGTTGAAGCCAGCTAATCATAATAAAAAAGATAGCACTAATGTAAATCTATGGAGGGAACGAATCAAAAACAATTCGTGCTTAGTTATGCACTTCTGATGTATATGGTAGGTGTCGTATTATTCATCACCCTCATACCATTTCAGTTCCACATTCCTCAAAGAATATCAAGTATTTGGGAAATAACCTTAAACGATAGCATTACAAATATCTTTTTATTTCTCCCCCTTGGATTCTTATTCAGACTTTCACGCAGGAACCATAAAGACACGCTATGTTTACACGCCTTAGGCTTTGGCATACTGGTAAGTGTGGTAATAGAAATCACCCAGGTATTTTTACTCGGGCGATATACGTCAGTCATTGATGTGATGACAAATGGGGCAGGGGCCTGGGTGGGAGCACTTATATTTACGCTCATAAAAGGTCATTTGAATGAAAGGCGTATCGCCGGTGTTTTTGCCCTGGAGCTCCCCCTGATGAATTTAGTGTACTTACTTATTCCTTTGATCTGGTTGAATGGTCTTTCTGCGGGAAATGAGGTATCGCGTGTGTGGCTACTTGTTGTGTTAGGATTGCTTGGGGCGATTGTACTTTCCTCTGTCTACATTCATCGATTGCGATATGTAGAAAGGCTTTCTTCAAACAAGGTGACATTTCTGGCAATGGGCTGGTTTTTTGTGGCTGCACTTCCTGCACTGGCACATTTTCCTATGCAGGGTATCCTTTGTGGGATAGGTGTTGGTATCATTGTTAGGTTACTTACCGCATTTCAAAAAAAGACGATAAAAGAGGACAGACGATTTGAGTTACCGACACTTCAAAGGCTCTTGCCCCTGTATATTTTCTATTTGCTGCTCCTTGCCCTGTGGCCCACCACAGTAGCCTTTGGTGAATGGCAGGAAACGGTACATTTTCAGGAACTAATGTTTAACGAAAGGGTTGTGTTCATTTTTCGGTTTGTTGAATATATCGCTGCGTTTACACTGTTAGGCTACATAGTTGCGGAGATGCGAGGCAGGAAGCAAGAGTCGGTAACAAAAATCCTGCTTTGGATTGTATTACTCTCTTTAAGTTGTTTGATTGGCATTGTATTTATAAAGGGGCACACTCTCTTATCTGCTTTCACTCTTGTAGAAGTGGCCCTTATCACAGGTGCCAGTATCTATGGTGGAATCATCTATCGGCTCCAACTGGCCGCCATTCAACGTATATAGTGTAATCTGCGTGCTATGCGAAGCAGAGCCCGTGTCTAAAAAAAAGGAGGTTATGAATCTTGAAGTTAAAGCGACTCTTCACAATCTCTACAGTGCTTGCTGCAGCGTTGGTCTTATCCTGCGGTGGGCCGGACGAGAAAAAGATGGTGTTCTTTACCAAGGGCAAGGCCCTGTATACACAGGGTGACTACGTGAAGGCACGCCTGGAGTTTAAAAACGCCATCCAGATAGATCCTATGTTTGCCGATGGCCATTTTATGCTCGGAATGGTTGAACTGAAAACAAGGAACATGAAGAAGGCCTTTGGAATGTTTACAAAGGCAGTGGATCTGGATCCCAACCATATGAAGGCCAATATAGAGCTTGGGAAATTGTATCTAATGCAAAAGGCTTTTACCAAAGCAATGGAGCAAGCCACATTCGTTTTGGAAAAAGAGCCGGAAAATACCAATGGTTTGATGCTCAAGGCATCGGTACTGTATGCACAGAAGAAATATAATTTGTGTGAGACAGTTCTTAAAGACGTGCTCAATAAGGATCCGGCGAATGGACCGGCATTTTTGCTGTATGCTGGCCTTAACATGGCACAGGGAAACAAAAAGCAGGCCGAGGAGATATTAAAGAAAGGTATAAACGCAGCCCCTGAGAACCTTCCATTACGGGTTGCTATGGTAGAGTTTTACACCAAACAGAAGAGAAACGACGACGCAGAGGCGGTATATCGAGAGCTGGTTACTCTTAAGCCAAATAATATGGCTTACCAGATCCTCCTTGCCCAATTTTACTTAAAAAGTGGTGAGTATGAGAAAGCAGAGACCACCCTCAAGGGTGTTATAGAGGCTGAACCTTTGAATCCCAACTACCGTATTCTTATGGCACGCTTTCTTGTAACCCAAAAGAGGGCAGGGGAAGCAGAGGCTATGTTAAAAGAGGCGGTGATGCAGGCGAAGGAGGGAACTACGGCGTTATTCTCACTTGGTGATTTTTATATTCAGTGGAGAAAGCCAGAGCTGGCACTTGCAACATACCAAAGAATAGTGGATAAGGACATTAAAGCACCTGATGCCTTGCGTGCAAAAAACCAGATGGCAAAGATTCACCTTTCACTTAAAAATTACTCAAAGGGAGAGGAGCTGCTCAATTCAATTCTTGAAGATAACCCAGGCGACCTTCAGGCACATTCCCTGATGGGCGATCTCGCCATAGTAAGAAGGGATGGCCCACGGGCAGTGAGTGAGTTTCGCACGGTTATCGGGGCAAATCCTGACTTTGCGCCTGGCTACTTCAAGCTTGCACAGGCACATTTACTTACCAACGATACAAATCTTGCCAAGGATAATTTAAAAAAATGCCTCAGCCTCAAGCCTGACTTTATAGAGGCTCGAAGGAGCCTGGCAAGAATCTATGTAAGAGAGGGTTCCTATATACAGGCTGAATCAGAGCTCATGGGAATCCTTGAAAAGCACCCCAAAAATATTGCTACCCTGGCTGAGCTTGGTGATCTCTCTATAAGAAAGGGGCAGGTAGTTGAAGCGGAGAACTACTACAAAAAAATCATCACGCATTATCCTAAAAATCCCTTAGGCTATTACAAATTAGGACTTCTCAAGGCACGGCAAAAAAAATACGATCAGGCCCTCAAGGACTTTGAGAGAGCGCGTGGTTTAGCACCTGAGCGGAAAGTAGTGTTTACCGCACAGATCCAAACCTTGATGAGGATGGGCAAGTCCGACAAGGCCATTGCTCTGTGCAAAAAACAACTTACAAAATCGCCGAATGATGCATTTGTGCATAATATCTTGGGAGAGATTCATCTTAAAAAGAAGGCATATACAAAGGCACTGAAGGCATTTAATAAAGCCATAGACCTGGCACCCAACTCTTTTATTCCCTACAGGAACCTTGCAGGGACGTATATGGTTCAGGGCAAGACAGCTGAGGCCATCAAACAACTTGAAGAACGCCTTCGAGAAAACCCTGAGAATGTGAGGCCTGCTTTTCTTATTGGCGTTTTGAGTGAGAACACCAACGATACGCCAAAAGCACTTTTATATTACCGTATGGTGGTTGAAAAGGAGCCAAACTTTATTCCTGCTGTGAACAATCTCGCTTTCTTGATTGCAGAAAAGGGAACAAGCAAAAAAGAGCTGAAAGAGGCCTTAGAATTAGCGCTCAAGGCCGTTCATCACTCTCCGGATAACCTGAATGTCAATGATACCCTCGGGTGGATTTATTTTCGGATGGGCGAATATGAAAAGGCCAATGGCCCGTTTCAAAAGCTTCTGGACAAGGAAGCAGACAGTCCTGTGTTTAATTATCACCTGGGTATGTTATTTTATAAACAGGGGAGAAGGGCTGAGGCCAGGAAGTTGCTCAAAAAAGCACTGGCAAAGCCATCAAAGTATGTGGACAAAGATGTGGTTAAAGAGGTGTTAAAGGAATTGCGCTAAAACGGGGAGAGTAAATTTGGGGTCAAACCTGAACTATTAACTACTTAGCTCTTTGCTGCAGAAACTTAGTTGAATGCTGAGCCCCTTGCAGGGCAAATTTCCATGATCAATTCTTTGATCATTATGAATATACATTGAAACATTTATTCCGACCACATAAAGCCACGGCTTTCGCCCTGACTATTTATGGTTTGGATGTCGTGCCACCACTCCTTTGCACTACACTTTATGCTTGCTACATAGACAATACAGGGAGTGCGTAGAAGTCTAAACTTGACGATATGGAGCAAGCAGGGTATCATGATATATTATAGTGTACTACAAGTGGAATTGAGAAAAATCCTTCTCTTTTATAGGAGACAGCGATATGGAAACAATAAATCAAATAACCATTGAAGACCTTGAAAATTTAATAGAACAGAAGATCATAGAGATTTTGGGAGATCCCGATACAAATCTTGAATTACGTGAAGATTTTAAGGAGGAAATAAAAACGCGTCTTTCGAGCCGTTCAAAACGAGCCTCTCATCAGGAGGTTATGAAAAGATTTGGCTAATATTGAATGGAATGAAGATGCGATAAAAGATCTTGCGAAACTGGATAAGCAGGTAGCTCAAAGAATTCTGAAGAAAATTAATTGGCTATCTGGCAATTTTGAAAAAGTTACTCCTGAACCTTTACTTGGGCAATTTAAAGGAACATTTAAATTACGAATAGGCGACTGGAGGGTTGTCTATACAATCGAAAGCCACACGTTAGTTATTCAATTTATAGGTCATAGAAGAGATATTTACAGCATATGATAAAGCACCAACAATGATCATTCTCACCGTATTGTTTACGCTTTCATAATGCACAAGCTATCCATAAAGCCTCTCAATCATCATTGCGGATATATCCTACATGCCATAACCTATAGTCTATGAGACCCTTGAATTTGGGGTCAAACGCTCCATAGGCGTGCGAGCCCTCCATTCCGCCAAAGAGACGGCGGATAAAAAGGACGGCGGGAAATCTTAAACTATTAACTAACAATTTGTAACAAGGGTTACGTAGGATCGGTGTTAGGTTTTGGCATGAGGCAAAGATATGGCACTATGCAGCTGCCAGGCGGCAGGGAGTGTGTTTCAACAGACGGGGCTCAGTTCATTCGGTATTCAAGAGAGAATTACAAGTTCTGCAAAATAGGATTTGTACAATCCTCTGTCTCTTGTCAGAAAACGTTCAGCCTTAATCGTTGCATGGGCTCCTATAAGGAAGTCGGTGATAATTCGCTTCCTGGCTCCGCCTGCTTTTCTGTATAGCCCCCATCTCTCACCGGCAAGAAATGCAATGTCAGGGGAGGAAGGAGATACCGATATGTTTAAGGTAGTCAGGGCAATGTCCAGAGTATGTCTGTCATTGAACTGCGGAACCAGTTCGGCATAAACGATTTCACAGATGAGCAGTGCACCTTGGTCATATGCCATCTTAAGGAGCTTGGCTGACTGTTCGGCGAATCGCTTATCTGGCAAGAAAACGTCAAGCAAAATATTGGTGTCAACAGCGGAAATCATTTTCCCCTGACCTCTTCGATGTATTTGTCAGTATCAGAAGGTTTGTTAAGAATCCCAAAAACCAGATCTACTGGATGTTTGCTTCGGCTTCTTTTCTGCATCAAGACGCCGTCCTCTGTGGGGATAAATTCGACCTCCACGTTCATCTGGAATCCAAATCGATCTCGAAGGGCTTTAGGGATTGTAATTTGACCTCTCTCGGAAATTTTCATACTTATTTCCTCCGTTTTTCTGAATATGTAATTCTACAATATAATAAATGCTTAGTCAATACCAAAGTACCTGTTTTCTGGAATTGGAATGGAAGAAGTTTTTGACATTGACAGCATCCAAGTAAATTGGTAAGATTCTTTACAGTAAAGAAAAACGTAGAGGAAATATGGCAGTTACCAGGATTAGTCCAAAACACCAAATCACTATTCCTAAGGAGGCATTTGAGAAACTTCGTTTAGAGATAGGGGATTTTTTGGAAGTAGAGGCAACAGAAGAGGGACTTCTCCTTATCCCCAAGAAACTTATATCAAAGGATCAGGCTTGGTTTTGGACAAAGGAGTGGCAGGCAAAAGAAAAAGAGGCTGATGAAGCTATTGCCAGGGGAGAAATATCAGAGCCTTTCGAGAACGTTGAAGAGCTTATGCAACACCTCAGAAAAGAGCCGTGAGAATCCAAACGACGAAGCCGTTTGATAGAGATTATGATAGTTTGCAAAAAGGAATTAAGGAGCGGGCCAGCAAACAGCTTACCCTTCTTTTAGAGAATTCTCGTCATCCATCCTTACGCCTTAAAAAGATCAAAGGGCACCCAACCATGTGGGAGAGTCGCATCACAGAGAGCTATCGATTTACATTTCAAATTGTGGGAGAAACATATCTCTTGAGAAGGATTGGAACGTATGAGATCCTGAGGACTCCATGATAAGTTTTGGGTCAAACCAGCCACACTACTGGCTGAAAAACCGCCCAACGGACGGCGGGCAAGCCCTCCATTCCGCCACAAAAACGGCGGATAAAAAGGACGGCGGGAAATCCTTTACTATTAACTACTATTATTCTCTTCCGATCTTTACTGCAGGCCCTTGCAGAGCGAATTTCCATGATTAATTCTTTTATCATTATAAATATAAGGCTAAAGATTTACTATTCAATAAAAATTTGGTAGTATTTAACCAAAATACCGGCTGACAAGTCCGCCAAAGAGACGGCGGATAAATCCAGCACAAGACCGGGGGGACAGGTCAGCCAAAATAAAAGACGACTCGTAGATTCTGAAACAACTTACACGTGAACGTTGCTTTGAATGTGCGTCTTACATACTTTTTCCTTACAAAATCATCTTCATCATACAGCGCTCCTGAATTTTCGTAGAACGGCTCACAATAGTTCAATCACCAGTCTATAGCGTACCACACGTCATTGATAATTTTTTTTACAAGCACAGATTTTGGCACGTAGGCGGTAATTGTAGTATGAATATCCACTCTCACGAAGCTATGGATTTTTGGATGCGAAAGGAGGGTAGGCGCAATGTTTTTCTTTGAGCGCAGAAAAAACAAAGATAAAAGATCGCACAACGAACGCAGAGTTCCTGATAATGCGCATTATCTGGGGCCTGAACATCGCAGCGAGACTGAGCGGAGAAAAAATAAAGACCGGAGAAATAATGGAGAGAGGCGAAAAGGGTTCTATCACAAACTGTCTGACCAGCAGAAAACAACCATGGATGGAATCCTCAATAGATTAGAGGATTTAATCGATGAAGAGAATAATCATTAATTTAAGTCAAACCTCCATGTATTAATAACTGCCCTGCGCATTGATTCAAAGAGCCTATTCCCCAGAAAAAAGGGCTATGCGTTTATATATCGCTTCAAATCCCCTCTCTTTTCTTGGCCGATCTGAGTACAGAAAAAAGCAACCTTTTACAACTATTTATTTCATAAGGTTAAAAGGGATAAACACAGCTAATTATGAAGCTGGCAAGAGACATATGCATAATAAAGGCCCGTGTGTGAGTGGTCTTTCTATTATCAACAGGAGGATACTGGAATGGCACAAAAGCCGACGTATGAAGAATTGGATCAAATGGTCAAGGCGTTAGAGAAGGAAATTGTAAAACATGAGAAGGCGGAGGAAAAAATACAGAGTCTGGAAGGAAAATACCGCCTCCTGCTGGAAAACGCCAATGATGCCAC
>CAZSWT010000098.1:0-10406 GCA_964611035.1 uncultured Desulfobacteraceae bacterium | reverse complement strand
TCCGACAAAAGATCGTGTTTTGCAGAAGGTTTCCATTCTATTTTCAAAAAAAGTTTCCCGCTCGACTAACCACCTCAATTCTGAATGGACTATTTTTTTGTAACCTTGAATTGTCGGACAGGCTCCTAGACCTGTTGAAGGCGTCTACAGGCCATTCTTAGCCTGGTACTTAGCGTCTCAGGAGGGGGGTCAATCACAATTTCAAGATCTACAGCGAGGTGCAACTAAGGTAGGTCTAGTGCTTGACGACATCAGGTCAGTAGCAGTCCCGTTCCCGCCAATAGAAGAGCAGCATGAAATTGTAAGCCGTGGAGAAGCGCTTTTCAAATTGGCTGACCAAATTGAGAAGCGGGTGGTAACAGTAAGCAAAAGGGCCGAAAAGTTAACACAGGCAATTTTGGCAAAGGCTTTCCGTGGTGAACTGCTGCCCACTGAGGCTGAACTGGCTAAGCGAGAAGGCAGATCCTATGAGCCAGCCTCCGCTCTTTTGGCTAAAATAAAAGCACAAAAGGAAGATGTTAAGCCACAGCGTGAGCTTGTGGGATCAAAAACGTTGAGGAATTAATGACAAGTTTAAAATATAAAGGATTAGAATGTCGCATCTTGATATTTAACGAAATGGGATCGGACCAAGGTAGTTGTTTGATATTAAAATAAAAGGCTGTGAATATTGCTTGTATTTTCGGCTTAGAGTGGCGATTTTGACATGAAAATGGTGGTTTAAGAGCTGAAAACACCTACTTTTGGAATGTTTATCCTGAAAAATTAATGAGATAGCTTGGACCGATCCCAAAGCCCATCTTCTTTTTAAGGAAATGACTGAATGGGTGCTTTATCGAATCGAAGCAACGGTTGGTCCCGGAAGTGGAGTAAAGATACTAAATACGCCTGTACCCCCCGCCTTCAGAGAAAGCGTTCGTTACGGGGAACAAAACCTTTATATCAGAGGAAAGGATCTTGTTGGGGACAGAGATCCGCGAAGCCATGAATTCTCTGTACAATTGCGTTCTATGGACATTGCCAGCTCTGGACATGGACTGGGTCTATCCGTCCTCATTGCACTCTGTGGAGGATTAATTGAACGGAGTGTTAAGGGAGGCCTTATTATTGTCGGCGCACTGAATCTGGGTGGCTCAGTTGAACTAATTCCAAACCCGGTTGCCATAGCAGAGTTGGCGGTCGAGAAAGGCGCAACAACCTTATTAATGCCAATATCATCTCGCAAACAATTGTTCGATCTTTCCGATGAGATGGCAACTAAAATAAATATCGAATTTTATTCGGAAACGAATGATGCATTCTTGAAGGCTATTATGGATTAAACACAAAAATATTGAGCCTTTACCCCAAAGAGCCTTCATAAAGGGGCAATTATGTCAAGTCTTTTGTCTGATATCATACGGTGGGCTAAATCCCTGAAATATTGGGAGCAGTCCATTTTGGACAAAATCCTTGCGGGAGGACCTTTCACCGAAGAAACCTACCAGGAACTATACGGGTACCTGCTTGAAGATGTGGGACTGATAAAAAAATCGGACGAGCCCCGCCCAGAAATCAGGTTCTTTGATGAAAACAAGGTTTCCGAAGAAAAGCCTCCTCAGCAAGCAAGACTCACCAAGATATCAAACCTTCAGAACATCAACGCCCTTGCAAAAGAGCAGACCATTCCGTTCAGTTCTCAGCTAACAGCTATCTACGGCGCAAATGCGTCCGGAAAGTCGGGTTACGCCCGCGTTGTCGGATGTGCTGGCTTCACGCGGGGAGACAGGAAGGTGTTTCCGAATGTCGCCGATGAGTCAGGCTCAGGGGGTGAGCAGTCCGCTGACATCGAAATTTATTCGGGTGAAGGCGAGAACAAAGTTTGTTACCTGGTCGGCGAGCCTAGTCCGGATCTTTCTTTCTGCCATGTTTTTGATTCTACAAGCGTGAATGTGCATTTGACAAAGGGCAACGAGTTCAGCTTTTCGCCTGCTGGCCTGGAAAGCCTTACGCGGTTGGCAGAAGAGACTGATGTTGTGAGGAAGCTTATGCGGAATAGGATTGATGAGTTGAAGAAGCCGCACAGTTTCAACAACTATTTCGTTGGCGAGGTATCAGTAGTTTCGGAGCTAATAAAGAGCCTGAGTGAGAAAACGGACCTTGAGGAGATCAAGAGGCTCGCCACAATTACGGAAGAGGACGAGGCAAAGGCGGGGAAGGATGAAAAGCGGCTCAATTATCTGAAGTCCCTTAATGTTGATGAGGAAGTGAAAAGCTATAACAATAAAATTTCTGATCTTAAGGGATTAAAAGGTAAGTTATTGATCCTCGGGGAGCAGCTCAAGGATGAATTTTTCGATACGCTCCGCAATACTATAAGCTCCTTTGTTGAAATCAACACGCTTGCCAAGCAGATGGGTATTGATCAATTTAAGTGCGACTATTTTACACAGGTTGGGAGCAATGAGTGGTATCAGTTCATTAAAGCCGCGAAAGAGTTGGCTGCAACAGAAGGTCAACCACCTGAAAGAGAGCTTTACCCTCAGAAGGGCGAAAGGTGTCTTTTGTGTCGACAGTTATTATCTGATGATGCTGTGGACCTAATACGTCGTCTCTGGAAATTCCTGGAGGACGATATCCAAAAAAGGCTTAAGGATGCGGAGGACAATTTAAAGAAAATCAAGGAAGGATTTGAAGCTGTCCAGACCGACTTCTTCAATGAGGACTCTGTGTATTACAGGTTAATCCAAGAAAATAAGACCGAGCATTTGTCGGTGATCCAGGATTTCTTGGCAGCTTGCGGCAACAGGAAAAACAAGGGGATAGAATTCATTGCGAACGCAAAAGCAGAAACCCTTTCGCCGCTTCCCGCAAATGATGTCCAGGGAATTGATAAGATAGTTACCGTTTTCGAAAAACAGAGCGATGATTTGTTGAAAAAAAACCCAGCAGAAGAAATAGGCAAATTAGAGAAAGCATTGATGCTGTATCGACACAGGCTGATAATCAAACAAATCCAGAAGGAAGTCACTGTTTATGTTGTCGGTCGGGTTTGGGCTTCAGCTGCTTCCAGAAAGATCGGGACTACGGCCCATATAACAAAGAAGCATGATGCTTTATTCGAGAAGGTCGTGACGGAGGGATACGTCAAGCATTTCAACGGGATTCTGGAGGCATTAGGCCCCCCTATCAATGTCAGAGTTGATACCATCCCGAGAAAAGGTGTCACCTATAAACAGATTGTCCTTGATAAATGCGTTGCCGCTGTCTCCGATGCAACTCCGGACAAGATTTTGAGCGAAGGGGAAAAGCGCGCTGTTACTTTGGCCGATTTCCTGGCTGAGGTTGAAGTAGATCCAGGCTGCACCAGTATGGTCCTTGATGATCCCGTCACATCTTTCGACCTGGAATGGCGTGAAAAAATTGCCAGCGTTTTTGCAAGGGAATCAGCAAAAAGACAGGTAATTATTTTTACGCATGACCTTGCCTTCTTGTATTATTTGATCGAGGCCGCAGAACAGGAAGGAAGCGATATACTATGTCACTGGATTCAGAGGGGCATAGCAAACGATATACCTGGTTATGTATCAATTGATAACAGCCCAGCGATTGACAAATCATTCAAGACACCTGCTAAAGCCCAAAAACTTTATGAGCGTGCCAAGAATGAAACAGATTTTTCAGAACAGGAGAGGTTGCTAAGAGACGGTTTTGGTGCATTGAGGACATGTTGTGAGGCATTTATCATATTCGATCTTTTTAATGGAGTAGTGGAAAGGTTTAATGAACGAATCAGTTTTGGGCGACTGGAACAGATTGTTTGGGATGAATCGATTGTTCAAGAAGTAATAAAGAAATATGAAGAGCTTTCTCGCTTGATGGAGGGGCATCTTCACAGCACGGAATTTGGTCCCAAAGAAATTACGCCTAACCTTCTAAATTCGGAAATACAACATTTCGCCGGCTTAAAGAAACAGCTTAGGGAGCTGAAAAAGCAGAAGGCAGCTTAATTACAACTCAGAGCAGTGTTGGATGACAGATTTAAATACCAATCTGCCTATAGAAGCTTAAGCTAGACGATACATAATATGAAAATATTTCTAACATCAGATGTGCATTTGGGTATGAAGTTTGCTGGATACCCGAGCGTCCAGGAAAAGCTTATTGAAGCTAGGTTCGAAGCGCTGAAACGCTGTGTCGATATCTCTAATGCAGAGGAATGCGACATCTTTGTTGTTGGTGGTGATCTTTTTGACAGGGTTTCAGTGGCCAAAGGCGATATTCAACGCGCAGCAGATATCCTGGGCGACTTTCAAGGCAGATTAGTTGCCATCCTGCCGGGCAATCACGATTTTGTTACGCAGCGCCCCGATGGTCTATGGGAGATTTTCAAGGGTTTCGCTGATAATCATGTTCTTGTACTGGAATCGAAAAAAACCTATCCACTGAAACCCTATGATTTGGACGCAAATCTATACGCAGCTCCCTGCGAGTCAAAGCATTCGCCGGAGAATTGCATCGGATGGATTCGAGCAAGTGAGAAGGATGAAAATGTTCGATTCCATATCGGCATAGCACACGGCAGCCTTAAAGGCCTTTCACCTGATTTTGACAAGAATTATTATCCAATGACCGAATCCGAGCTGCTGTCATGCGGGCTGGATCTCTGGTTAATGGGGCACACGCATATTCCTTACCCGGCAGAACCGGGAGCTAAGAGTAAAGTCTTTTATCCCGGGACACCGGAGCCGGACGGGTTCGACTGCGAACATGAAGGAAAGGGGCTCGTTATTGAGATCAATGAAGATAAGCAGATAAGTGCAAGTTTCATAAGTACAGGAGCCTGCCGGTTTTGTCACGAAGAGGTGGAGATCAGTTCCTGGAGCGATGCTGAAGAGATTATGGCTAGATATTCCGTTTCTGAGCACAGGAAAACCCTTTTGAAGCTCAAAATGAAAGGTAGACTTCCCGAAGAGGAATACAAAAAGCTCAGCTTGGTTTTCAAGAATTTGGAAAAAAATCTGTCCTTTGTTGATATCGATTCCACTGGAGTCACGATCAAGATCACCCCGGAAGTAATTGATAGAGAATTTACCGAGAATTCCTTCCCTCACAGGCTGTTGAAGCAGCTTGCAGAGAACCAGGATTTCGAATCATTGCAGACAGCCTATGAACTCATCAGGGAGACACAGATATGATTATCGAAAAGGTAATCATTAACACCTTCGGCGGACTTTCCAAGAAAGAAATGGATTTTAAAGAGGGAATGAACGTCATAATTGGGCCTAATGAGTCGGGAAAGTCCACGATCTACAATGCCATTGAAAATACCCTGTTCACCCCTACAGATCTCACATCTTCAAAGTTCAAGAAACAAATAGGGCGCTTTATCCCCGTTGGGGGCGGTGACACGATTGAAGTCACCATTCATTTCAAAAGGCACGACAGTGCATATATCCTGCAACGGCGTTGGGGAGCTTCGGTTTCGTCTTCATTTACATTCCCCGATGGATCGTTTTTGACTGATGATGACGCGATACAGGACAAAATAAGGGAGTGCCTCCAGGTACCTGAAGGCACATGTAAGACGGTCATGATGACCTATCAATCCGGTCTGTCAAAAACAGTTGATGACGTTCAGGATAACAGGGAAACCCTTGAATCTCTTGGGGACCTTCTCAGAAAGGCTATCATGGAGATGGACGGGGTGTCTGTAGATATATTTAAAACCAAGATCGCAGGTTCCTATAATGATTTTTTTGGGCGGTGGGATATTGGTGCCGATTATCCAGAGGGCAATCGAGGTGTCGAAAACCCATGGGTAAAGGGCGTGGGCTCTATTACAACTCTGTTTTATGAGAAAGAAAAGGTTAGAAAGGCTTTGGACCAGGCCGTAAGCTATGAAAGTGATCTGGACGAATTGAATGAGAGAGTATCCGATCATGCTGAAAATGTTGATAGGGCAGAATCTTATGTAACGAAAAATAAAGCCCTCAAGGATGATGCGGTCAAACGAAGGCAGATCGAGGCTGAGCTTAAAGGCCTTAACCTGGAATACGAGAAGCTGGAAGAAATCAACAATGACTGGCCAGTAAAAGAATCAAAAATCAAGGAGAAAAGCAAAAGACTTCCCGAATTGGAGAAAAAGGAGAAAACGCTCCATAAAGAGAAGGAAAAGGCAGAGAACTATCAAAAAGGCAAGGAACTCCTGGATCAATTCAGTCGGGTTGAAAATAAAAAGCAGGCTGTTGATGAAGCAACAAAAAGCCTTGAAAAAGTGATCAAGTTAACAGACGAAGATTTGAAAAATATCAGAGGGGCCTTCAATAGGAAAGGCTCACTTGAAGCTTCTTTATCAGCCGGCAAGCTCTCCGCCAAATTCACGCCTAAGAAGGACACAGAGCTGGAAATCCAGAAGGGACTGGAGGATAAGGCCCTATTCAAAACAAGAGGAGAAAAGACGTTTGAGTTTCAGGCCGATGGAAGGCTGTTATTGTCCCATCCGGAATGGGACCTGGAGGTGACATCCGGTGAGGTAGAATACGACCAAATACTAAAAGACTATGAAAAGGCAAAATCGGATATGAAAGGCCTTCTCAAGAAGTTCAAGGTAATAAGCCTTGATGAGGCTGAAGCTGCAAACAGGGCATATAAATCTGAACTAGCGAATCTAGAAAATGCACAGTCAAATCTGGGAGAGGAATTAGGGGAGCTAACATACGAGGAGATGAAGAAAAAGGCGAAGGGACTCCAGGTCAAAAAGCCTGATAAGGAACTCGAGACGATTTTTGGCGAAGTGGCAGATAAAAAAGCAGAAATTAAAGGCCTAAAAGGGGAGTTAGCTGAGCTTAAAGAAAAGCTCCAGGGATACTTTGAGGAATTTGGTGATCATCACAAATTACTTGAGAGGCTGACTGAAGTCGTTGGTGCAAGAATAGAGAAACAGAAGGCCCTCGGCGTATTGAGTCCTTTACCAGCAGAGATAGAGAATATGGATGAATTCATCAGTAAGTATGAGGAGATGGAATTCAGGCTCAAGGAATTGATGGATGAACATAGTAAGCTGATTCAAGAAAGGATTCGATTGGAGGGGAAATCGCTGGATAGGTCTGTTGAGGAATTTGAAAGGGATTTGACCGAAGCAGAAGAAAGATTCAATGCGGAACTGAGAAAGGGCATGGCTATAGCAAGGATAAAGGAAAGCATGGAAAGCCTGCTCGAGGAGATAGATAGCACGACCTACAAAGGCCTGGAAAAGAATGTCTCTGAATTAATGGAAAAGATGACAGGAGGACGATACAAAGATGTAGTGATGCAAGAGAGTATTCCAAGTGGTTTCCACAGGAAAGACGGCGTTGTGATGCCTTATGAGAATCTTTCAACAGGCACGAAGGATGTGCTTGGCATTGCTTTGAGACTTGCGATAACGAAAAGATTTCTAGAAGAAAAGGAAGGCTTTGTGATTATGGACGACCCTCTTGTTGACCTTGATCCTGATCGCCAGTCGAAAGCTGCTGATGCAATAAACGATTTTGCAGAAAACAAGCAGCTTATTATATTAACGTGCCATCCTTCTCATGCAGAATTGCTTGGTGGGAACCAAATAAGATTGAATTTATAAAAAAAATCGAATCGGGAATTTAAATCATTTATAAATCAGGTGAAGATCCGGGGTCAAACCTCGACTGATGACTAAGAAAGGACCTGATTTTCTCTTGACTCATGTTATTTCATCAAGCGTTCCGGGGAAGATTAAATGAAGGGCTTACCCCGACCGTATAAAGCCACGGCTTTAATCCAGACTTTTTGTGAAGTAGTGAAGTAGGGGACGTCCATTGGTAAATCAGTAACTTCGCATAGCATAATAGATAATAGTGAAGGGGGGCGCTCGTGCAGAAATTGCTTAACTTCCTTTTAAGCAGTAAATGAAGGGCTTTTGCCCCGTCCCGACTTATTGTGGGCTGGATTAAGGTCGGGATGTCGGGCTCCATCGGCATCACGGATAATGATTGGTGTGCATTCCTCTTCACAATAGACAGTTGTAGATGAATAACTTCATTGAATTTTTAGCAGGAAAAGCTCATTTTACGTCCGAGATTGCTTAAAGATGAGCAGATCAATTTATAAAGATATGAGGTTTTAAAATGTTAATAGCGATCAGTGACATCCACTTTGTGGACGGTACCGCTGGGGAACACAATCTTCCATTCAGCGCTTTTCATAGCGTTTTCCTGTCGGATGTTGCCTCCCTAGCTAAAGAAAAAAAAGCAAAGGAAGTGAAGCTGCTTCTTTTGGGTGATATCGTCGATGTGATACGAAGCACAAAATGGTTTGATGTTGACCCTGAAGACAGACCCTGGGGCACCAGAGGCTTGAAGGACATCCCATCGCCACGTAAACGCAGTACAACCGAGAAGCAATGCCTCAAGATCCTGGGCCGGGTGGCCCAAAGGAGTATGACCAAAGAAGAGCCACCTGATTCGCTCCCCAGGAACACAATTCTTTATAAAAACTGGGAGACCTTCAAGTTGCTGAGGGAATTGGAAGAGCATCTGGCAAAGCTGTGCGGGAGAAGGATTCCTGTTCAAATAATTTACGTTCCCGGCAATCATGACAGGCTCTGCAATCTTTATCCTTCAGTGCGAGATGCACTGCGGGACATGCTTGGCCTAACCGTGACTCAAGATAGTGTGGATGTGGGCCTTAATAGTGAATGGTGGTACAAATATGTTTACAGGGACGAAGATCACGGGGTGTATGCCATGCACGGTCACCAGTATGATGTTTGGAACTTTGGAGGCGGCAATGACAGAAGCCGAGATGGTCACCTGCAGGTGCCGATTGGGGATGTGTTCACCACTGAATTTGCAGTCAAGATCCCCTGGATGCTCGATTCTCTAAGGAAAAAATATCCCGAGATCACAAAGGAACTGGTGGAAAGCACCAAGGACATAGACAATGTCAGACCTCTGAGTAGCGTGATGGAATGGATTTACTACCGACTTAGGAAGGAAGACCACGGCACGTTTCGTGTGGCCTTCGATGAGGCCTTTAGCAGGGTTATCAAGGAGCTCTTAGACAATACATTAGTCAGTCAGTGGAGGAGCCCCCATACCCACATTGACGAGGTCCTGCGGCTTGCCAGCAGCCGATGGCTGAGTTGGTTTCCCAAAGGCCTTGTTGATGCACTTGATGCAGAAGATCTACTCCCCTTAGTGATGGGCATGATAGGTGGACCGGATGATCCCGAAAAAGATCCTTATACTATTGCTGCCTACGGTGAGAGGATATGGCGGGAAAACCGGGGCATTCAATTTATTCTTTACGGGCATACCCATATGCCTGTCCAACGTGCCATGGATGGACAAGAAGGTCGTGAGGTCTTCTACATCAATACCGGTACCTGGAGGACCCGCATTCACAAGACTATTGGATTAGATACAGCACCTGACTTTGTGGATATGAAGCAGATTACGTACACTGTATTCTATCGCAAGGATGAGGACACAAGGGGCAAGGAGCCGGAGACCCTTAGCTTTGATATATGGACGGGGACCAAAAAGAAACATTACAGTTAATCAAGCATGCAAAGGGATCAAATTTTTTTGACAATTGTTAGATAGTAAATCGTTCCGGGGAATAATAAATGAAGGGCTTTGTCCCGACTTTTTGTGGACTGAATTACAGTCAGGCCTGCCCGCCATCGCTCTCGCTCAGGCGAGGCGGGCGGGATGTCGGGCTCCATCGGCGTTGCGGATAATGATTGGTTTGCTTTTCTCTTCACAGCAGCCAGGGATTGATGAAAAAAGGAGAGTCCACTCAATATACACTATTAACGTAAAGAGGATATAAAATGACATTATTGATTCTGATTGGAGCAATAGCTGGTCTCGTTATGGGAGCCGTGGGTGTTGGAGGTGGAGCAATCATAATTTTTTGTCTTTCAATTTTTGCCAAGTTTCCTCAGAAAATTGCGCAGGGGACAACCTTGTTTATAGTTGCTGCACCAATTAGCCTCTTGGCAGCAATGCGGTACTATAAACAAGATTTCGTTGATGTTAAGGCTGGTTTAATAGTTATGGCCAGTTTTCTCCTTTTTAGTTTCATTGGCGCTCATATCGCTGTTCATCTACCAAGCAACATGTTAAAGATTTTCTTGGGAATAATGCTTTTGTTGATGGGAGCAAAACTTATATTTTCTGGCTGGGCATCAATAAGCTAATAAGGCGCTCCACCTGGCTGCTATTCAGCTTCGCCCACATAACGACAGGTGAGTTTGAACCTTTTTCAATCGCTGTCACTCACATTGTGAGAGGGGACGTGAGAGGGGGCGTTGGTTCCAAAGCGACTTATCAGCTTAATAAAAGTCAGATTTTTTCCAAAAACAGAACTTAAAAAGACTTCCATCGAAGCCCTAATATATATAA
>CAZSWT010000097.1:0-10442 GCA_964611035.1 uncultured Desulfobacteraceae bacterium | reverse complement strand
ACTCCACTTAGGGAATTGCTGCTATGAAACAGTTTATTTCAAAAAATAAGAAATGGTTTGGCTATATCTTTTTCTGCATCATTGTAGCAGGTAGTCTTTTATATTATCGTTTCCCTTCAGATGCTCTCAGGGATTATCTAACAATAACTGCACATAATTTAAGTAACTCAACCACTCTTTCCATTGGTCAGATCAAACCCTCTCTTCCTTTTGGATTAAAATTCGGGCACACAGAGCTTATTCTCAAGGACAAGCCTTCCATAAAGCTTTTCAGGGCTGATAGTCTTTTTGTCAAACCGGACCCATGGGCCTTTTTTAAAGGAAAGAGTAAATATTGCTTTAAGTGTTTGACATATGGAGGTGATACAAGGGGTTGTGTAAATTTCAAAGAAAATAGCATGGAAACGCCTTTTGATACGGCAATTGAATTGACGAATATCCAAATTGCTAAATATGACCATTTAAAAGATTTGATTGGTTTGCAGATTGATGGAATTCTTTCCGCAACTATTTTCTATAACGGACAACACAAAAACCTGATGGATGGAACCGGGGAGGCCAATCTAAAATTGTTAGATGGCAGTATTGAACTTTTAGTGCCTATTTTAAGCCTGGAGTCCATTGAATTTCATGAAATTAAGAGCGATATGATGCTTAAAAAACAGACGATACACATTAAACGACTTGAATTGACAGGGCCTCTCCTGAGAGGCACGCTGTCAGGAACCATACGATTGAAAAAAGAATTCGTGAAAAGCCCACTTAACTTAAAAGGAACGGTAGAGCCCTTTACATCGTTTTTCAAAAGCTTGGGAAGTGCCTCCAATACAGTGAGTTTTTTTAAACAAAGGCTGAAAAAGGGAGCCCTTAATTTTATTATCCACGGAACCCTTTCTGAGCCTAAAATTAGGTTCACCTAAATTTATGCCAAAATATTATCAGACAATTTTCAATCTTTTTGCCTTAGCCATAATTATTATTATTGGCGTAGAGCTTTTCTACATGATCATCAGGGTACAGCTCAAAAATGTCAATACTCAAGATATAATAACGTATCATATACCGGATGTTGAAAGACATAGAAGACCCACTTTTGATTACTACAAGCCAATTTTAAAAAGAAATATCTTTGGCTCTGGACAAGACGTTTCTAAAGAAATGCGACCAGAAGAGATTGAAAACCTGCAGCCCACTACATTAAAATTAGCTCTTTTGGGCACTGTTTCAGGGAATCGACAGAATACTTTTGCTGTTATAGAAGAAATTAACAAAAAAAAGCAAGCCCTCTACAGGGTGGGTGATAGTGTTCAGGGCGCTATAGTCAAGGAAATTTTAAGAGGTAAGGTAATTCTTAGAGTCAAGGAGAGGGATGAAATTCTGACAATAGAAGAAGCTGCTGCCTTAAGAGGTGGAAAGGAATACCTGACATCAGAACCAATCGAGGCAGGTGATACTATAGTGGTAAGTCGCTCGACTGTACAGGAATCAATGAGAAATGTTCACAGCCTATTATCTCAGGTAAGAATAAGGCCTTATTTCAGGGATGGCAGGGCAGACGGTTTATCGGTTACTAATATAAAGGCTGGATCTTTTTTTGCAAAGTTGGGATTGAAGAATGGTGATATTGTTCAAGGGATAGATGGTAAGATTATTAAGAGCCCGGAGGACGTACTGGAGGTGTACAAAAAATTTAGATTAGGATCTCAGGTAGCATTGCAGATAATGAGAAATAATGAGCAGAAAATAATAAATTATAAATTCAGGTAAGAGATACTTGTTATGTTTGTAGTGTTTATTGGGTTTGTTATGTTTATTGTATTAAGAATTTCCTCTTCAAACTTTAGACACTTTTAACTTTTATATGTATACATCCTATTTTGGTTTTAAAGAGAGTCCTTTCAATCTAACACCGGATCCACGATACCTCTTTTTGAGCCCTCATCACAGGGAAGCCCTTGATCACCTTCTTTATGGAATTAACGAACGCAAGGGCTTTATTGCCATTACTGGGGGTATCGGTACTGGCAAGACTACCCTATGCCGTGCTCTCTTAGACCAGTTAGACGAATCTATAAAGAGCGCTTTGATATTTAACTCCTTTATCACTGAGAAGGAACTCTTAGAGATAATAAATCAGGAGTTTGGTATTCATCTGGATCCGGGGGTGCAAACAAAAAAGGAACATATTGATAGCCTCAATCAGTTTCTGCTTGGGACCTTTAGTGCTGGTGGCAATGCGGTACTTTTGATAGATGAAGCTCAAAACCTTTCAGACACGGTTCTTGAGCAGATACGGATGCTTTCAAATTTAGAAACAGAAAAAGAGAAACTGATTCAGATTGTTTTAGTGGGACAGTCTGAATTGAAGGAGCTTTTGGCCTCTTCCTCGTTAAGACAGCTTAATGAAAGGATTATGGTTCGCTATGAACTGAGGCCTTTGGCCCACATGGATATCCAGGGCTATGTAGAGCACAGATTGGTGGTGGCAGGCGGCAGGGGAAATTTGAGTTTTACAAAGGGCGCTTTCAAGGCAATCTACAATTACTCTCAAGGAAATCCGAGAAGGATCAATGCTGTTTGTGATCGAGCACTCCTAATTGCATACGCCAGAGAAAAGTATAACATATCTAAAGGAATGGTTGGTAGCGCTATCAAGGAAATCCGTGGGGATATAGCAGCAGAACATGAAATAAAGGGGTGGTTTTGGAAAAGATTTGTGTCACCTATTATACTCCTCTTGTTACTAATCATAGTTGCAGGCTTTGCTGGATGGAGCTTTAGAGAACATATTTTAGGCTTCTTTTCAGATAATCAAAAAATGGCTGTAGTGACAACCAAGGATGCTCAATCAAAGGCTCTCAAAACCAAAAAGCCGGCAGCAACCATATTTCTTGATGAAAAGACTAGTCTTGCAGGTCTCTTCAATCTTTACAATGATAAGACAAAAATGGACAGTAATTATGTAAATGAACAAAATGTAGGAATGGTTTTTTTCTATGTAGAACCGAAATACTTTATGAGATTCAAAAAACCTTTTCGAGTCATTTTGACTCACATTTCACCCTCTGAAACTCCGAGCCCTTTTCCAGAAGGTGTGACTTCTAACCCCGACTCATCACCTCGATATCTCCTGATCCGTAAAGTAGTAGCCGATGGTGCTATAGCAGTAGATGCCGACGGCAAGGACAGGCATGTTGGCAGGGATTTTTTTAAGAGCTATGGGGAGCAGAAGGTTACCTGGGTTTATCCCTATGAAGGTAAAAGGGTAGATTTAATTAAGGGGATGAGTACGCCGGCTGTCTTGAGGGTGCAGAAGACTCTAAAAAAGTTGGGATATCTGGTGGAGCTTTCAGGTATCTATGATAATGCAACCTTTCGTAGTGTAATAAAATTCCAGAACTATTTTGGGCTTAGTCCCGATGGGATTGTTGGTCCCCGGACCAGAGCTTTTTTTTATCAGTTATCAGATTAATGAGGTTTATCGCGTTTATTGGGTTTATTGGGTTTGTTGTGTTAGAAAGATGAAAATTAAAAGATTTGAAGATTTACATTGTTGGCAGGAAGCACGTAAGTTGGTAAATTTGGTTTATCAAGCAATAAAAGGAAACAAGGATTTTCAAAAAGATATTAGATTATGTGGACAGATTACCGCAGCAACAGTATCGTCTATGAGTAACATAGCTGAGGGCTTTTCCCGCAGATCGAACAAGGAATTTATTCAGTACCTCTTTATATCCAAAAGTTCAGCAACCGAGGTACAAAGTGAAGCTTATGTGGCGTTAGATCAAAAATATATAACAGAGGAAACTTTCCACCACATTTATGAGCAAGCCAAAAGAGTTTCTAAATTGGATTCTGGCTTAATTACATATCTCCTGCGAAACCAGAAAACATCAAAACAGAAACAAACTCAACAAGCTCAACAAACACAAGAAACCCAAGAAACAAAGCAAACCAGATAAGTTCCATGAGCTACATACACGAAGCCTTGCAAAAGGCACAGAAAGAGAAAGATGCTAGGTTTCCGAAATACAAAAGAATATTATTAGGCTCCAAGGGAAAACCGGGTATTTTCTTTTCAAGAATTCTTTGGCTGATTTTTCTCTTTGTCATTTTGCTTGCTTTTACAGTCAATTCATGGTTCGATTTCAAAAATAAAAAGACGATATCAGCCCCTGAGAATCAAAAGACTGTGGTAAGCTACAAGGCAGAGGCCTCTGCAAATGGAGCGGATTTTTATGAGAGGGCAAGATATTTTCAAAAAATCGGCCGTTTGAAGGAAGCACAGGGATTTTATAAGCAAGCTCTTGCGCTTGAGCCGGGCAATGTTTTTGTTTTGAATAATTTAGGGGTTATCTATATTCAACAGCGAAACTATTCGGAGGCTAGAAACAGTCTTGAAAGTGCTATTCGACTAAAACCAGAATATGTAGACCCATATTACAACTTGGCATGTCTCTATGCATTGAAAGGGAAGGTGATGAAAAGTTTGGAAAACCTGAAAAAGGCGATTTCACTGAAAAAATCGGCGAGAGAGTGGGCTCGAAAGGACAGAGACCTACAAAACATGAGGGGCGTGCCCGAGTTTGAAGAAGTGATAAGGGTAACGAAATAATTGATAGGTTAAAAACACGGTATAAGAGCAATGATAAACATGAGATATTCCCTTTTCTTTTTATGGGTAGGCCTAATATTTCTTATAAATAACCCCATGGTATTTGGTGCAAGGCTTGCTGGTGAAGAGGGCGTGATATCTGTCACGCCTGAGCCTAGCCAACCTGCCAAAAAGCTTGCTCCGGCGATACCTGCTGCAGAAAAAAAGCATCCCGAAGCCCAGGTAAAGACACCAGCAAAAAAGAAAATTGCTCAGAAAAGGAAGGTCTCGGCAAAACAGGAGCCAGATAGCCGTTATGTTACTATCGATTTTGACAGTGTAGATATTAGGCTCTTTATCAAGTTTATAAGTGAGTTGACAGGTAAGAACTTTGTAGTGGATAAAGGGGTGAAGGGGAAGGTGACGATTATTTCCCCTACCAAGATATCAGTAAAAGAGGCCTATAGAGTTTTTGAATCTGTGCTGGATGTCCATGGATTTACAACTGTTCCTGCCGGAAGTATCATCAAGATTGTGCCGGCTCTCCATGCAAGGTCTAAAAACATTGAAACCAGGCTCCGAGAGCAGGCTATTGCCCCTGAAGACAAGGTGGTGACACAGCTAATTCCCCTTGCATATGCTGATCCCAATGAACTCAAAAAACTTTTTGCCCCCTTGATATCCAAGAGCAGCCTCATTGTCTCCTACCCTCCTACACGCATGCTGATTGTTACTGATGTACTTTCCAATATCAAACGCTTGCTCAAGATTGTAGAAGCTATTGATGTAAAGGGCATTGGTGAAGAGATATCAGTAATTCCACTTGAACATGCAACAGCATCCTCTCTATCAAAACCATTAGTAAGTATTTTTCAAAAGGCGACTCGGAGGGCCAAAAAAGGCGTACCTATAGGCCCTGTTGTCAGAATTATGGCTGATGAGAGGACCAATTCCCTAATAATACTGGCCACAGAGGACGATACCTTGCGCATTAAAAAGCTTATAAGATTATTGGACAAAGAAATCCCTCGAGGGGAGGGAGATATCCATGTGTATTACCTTCAGAATGCAAATGCCGAAGATCTTGTCAAGGTCTTAGCAGCACTTCCCTCTGAAGAGAAAAAGCAGGCAGCAAAAGGCAGGGCCCCTGTTATCTCTAAAGAGGTCCAAATCGTGGCAGATAAGGCGACCAATTCCCTGGTAATTAAGGCAAAAAAACACGACTATCTTGTCATCGAAGATATCATCAAGAAGCTTGATATCCCCAGAAGGATGGTTTATATCGAGGCCCTGATCATGGAAGTCAATGTAGATAAGGAGTTTAGGCTTGGGGTGGAGTGGTTGGGGATGGAGGATTTTACGTATCATGGGAGGAAGGGTGGCTATTTTGCCGGCTCAGGAGGGGCTGGCGGAGTTGGGGACTACAGCGGCATTAAAGGATTGTCAGGGATTCCACCGTCTCTACCTTCAGGTTTTTCCCTGGGGGTTGTTGGCGAGGCAATCACAATCGGGAATGTGGTTTTTCCAAATGTTGCCGCCATATTACAGGCATACCAAAAGGATTCCGATGTAAATATACTTTCAACCCCACAGATTTTGACAACAGACAATGAGGAGGCTGAGATAAAAGTAGGAGAAAATGTTCCGTACCTCACCAAAGAGGCAACAGGAGATCAAACATATCAGACATACGAATACAAGGATGTTGGTGTGACACTCAAGATTACCCCTCAGATTAACCAGGAGCGGTTTGTAAGGCTAAAGATTTTTCAAGAGAATATAACATTAAAAAAAGGGGCTGAAGAATATAGACCGACTACCCTGAAGCGATCTGCAGAAACCACGGTTATTGTGAAGGATAAGAATACTGTGGTTATCGGTGGTATCATTGGAGAGAGCAATGAAAGAGGCGCTTATCAGGTACCATGCCTTGGAGATATCCCGGGCCTTGGTTGGTTTTTTAAATCAAAATCAAGGTCTCGAAACAAAACCAACCTTTTCATTTTTCTGACACCCCATATCATTGAGAACCCTATTGAGGCAAGAAAGATTTATGACGAGAAGAAAGAGGAAATAGATAAAATCAGGGGGGGCGCCATAAAGATGTATAAAAAACCAGAACTCAAGGGCCAGGGCTCGACTGTTCAATGAGGATGCTTTCCTTATGACTCATAAATTCATCGGAGAAATATTGAAAGAGATTTGCTCTTTTTCAGATGATATATTCGACGAGGCGCTTGAGATACAAAGGGAAAAGGGTGGAAGAATAGGAGAAATTCTTATTCAGAAAGGGGCAATAGGAGAAGGAGATCTGTTAAAGGCTCGTGGTGTTCAGTTTGGGCTGCCCTTATGGCCCACTATTTCTACTGAGGATATGGATACGAGCTTCACAGAAAAAATCCCCATCCAGTTCCTGAAAAAATACAAGATGGTCCCTGTGGTCAAATCTGATGGCGTCTATATAGCTGTCAATGACCCTACGTTGTTTCAGCCCCTTGACGATCTTCACCTGATTTTGGGCTGGAATGGTGTAGAAACTGTGCTTGCCCCCTATTCTGCCATCCTTTCGGCCATCAATTTTGCCTATGATATGAGCAGCGATTCTGCTGAACAGGTCATCCAGGATATGCATGAGGAAGATAGGGATATGATTATATCTGCTATTGAAGAAACAGGGGATCTACTGGACGATACCAGCGATGCCCCGATTATCAAATTGGTGAATTTGATGCTATCCCAGGCAGTAAAGGCCAGGGCCAGTGATATACATATCGAACCCTATCAAAACAGGATAAAGGTCAGGTACAGGGTAGATGGCATTCTCTATGATATGCTATCTCCTCCTAAGCATGTTCAGTCAACACTTATATCCAGAATTAAGATTATGGCCAGGTTGAACATTGCTGAAAAGAGACTTCCCCAGGATGGAAGGATCGAGATCAGGATAGGAGATAAAAATGTGGATATTCGCGTCTCTACCATCCCTACTGCCTTTGGTGAACGCGTTGTCCTTAGATTGCTGGACAAGACAAATGTATTGCTAAAGGTTTCTGACCTCGGTATGTCTGAGCAGAGACTAAAGGTATTTAATGAGCTCATTAAATTTTCCCATGGTATTATCCTTGTTACTGGGCCGACTGGGAGCGGAAAAACCACAACCCTCTATGCCGCTTTAAGTTCAATCAATAATTCAGACATCAATATTATAACCATAGAAGATCCTGTTGAATACCAGATCGAGGGAATTGGGCAGATCCAGGTAAATCCCAAGATCGATATCACCTTTGCAAATGGGCTGCGCTCAATTGTGCGCCAGGACCCTGACGTGATCCTTGTGGGTGAGATCAGGGATCTGGAGACGGCTGAAATTGCTATTCAGGCTGCATTGACCGGTCATCTGGTATTTTCTACCCTTCATACAAACGATTCTGCCAGCGCAGTGACGAGACTCATTGACATGGGGATAGAACCTTTTCTTGTAACCTCCTCAGTGATTGCAATCCTGGCCCAGAGGCTGGTGAGAAACGTTTGTAATGAATGCAAAGAGGAATATATCCCTGATGAAGAATCCCTGGAGAATATTGGCATCACCCCAGAGATGTCTTCAGGTAAAAAGATATACAGAGGCAAAGGTTGCCAGGCTTGTCTCAATACGGGATACAAAGGAAGAACCGGTATTTTTGAGCTCATGATCCTGGATGATCCAATTAAGAGCCTCATATTAAAGACCTCGGATTCCAATGCCATAAAGAAGAAGGCCGTTAACCAGGGAATGATAACCCTTCGTCAAGATGGTGCCATGAAGGTGCTCAATGGGATTACCACCGTCGAGGAAATTCTTAGAATAACGCAGAAATAGATGGGTTTTTCAGTTTGTCGTGTTTGTCGTGTTTGTTGAGTTTATGAACCAATGAAACCAATTAAACAAATCCGTTCAGTTAGTATAATCTTCTTAATATTTATTTTCTCCTTTGCCACGGTGGTACATGCTTCTGACTTCAAAGGTCCCTGGAATAAAAATAATTCTCAAAAAATCTCCCGGAAGCAAATCGATAAAAAGGTAAACCCCCTGGGATCCCTGGTTGAGGCTTACAGTAAGTATATTTCGCCAATCGATGGTAGGAATTGCCCCATGTATCCCAGCTGCTCGAAATATAGTGTACAGTGTTTTAAAAAACATGGCTTTTTTATTGGTTGGATGATGACATGTGATCGCCTGTTCCGATGTGGCAGGGATGAGTTAAGATTGTCCCCTCAGATTATAGTAAATGGGAAATTTAAATGTTATGATCCATTAGAAAATAATGATTTCTGGTGGTATCATGAACAGTAAATCCTGCAGTTTCCTATTCCTTTTTCTCTTCCTATTCTCTTCTCCTGCGAAATCAGAAAGCATCCAAACAGAAATTAACCCAATTAACCCAATAAACACGACAAACACGACAAACACAATAAACACAACAAGCCCAGCACATTTATATGCCGCTCAAGAAATTGTGATCGATCCAGAGCGCCAATTTCAGTTTGCCGAACAATATTTTCAAAATGGTGAATATTACAGGGCTATCGGAGAATACGAGCGTTTTATCTATTTTTTTCCTCTATCCGATAAGGTTGAGCTTGCCAGATACAAGATCGGCCTTTCCTTCCTTAATGGTGAACAGTATACAGAAGCTATTAAGGCCTTTGATGAGTTTATAGAGGACTACAAGAATACAGGGTATGCCTTCAAATCATATCTTAAAAGAAGCAGGGCATATGTTTTGCTCAAGCGCTATGATGCGGCACTTACAGGCATAAAAAATTTGATAACGATCGCTCCGAATCAAGAAATCAAAGATGAGTCCTATTATCAAGGGGGCTGGATATATCTGGAAATGGGTTTATGGGAAAAGGCCCATAAGTACTTTGAAGAGATCTCGGTTCAAAACAGCATAAAATACAACCTCAAGGAAATTCTGATGGAACTCGACAGAAAGCTGCCTCTCAGGAGGAAAAATCCCACCACTGCTGGATTGCTTGCTATCATCCCTGGGGCAGGGCATCTATATTGTGAGAGAAAAAAAGATGCCCTTATATCATTTTTATTGAATGGCGCAATGATTTATGCTGCTTATGAGGCCTTTGATCATGACCTGGATGTCATTGGGGGGGTAATTACTTTTTTTGAGCTTGGATTTTACTCAGGGAATATTTACAGTGCAGTAAGCAGTGCCCATAAATATAACCGGGATGAGAAAAGCAAGTTCTTAAACTATCTGAAAAAAAATACAAAGATAAATATTTCTTTGGGCAAACCAAATGAGAGCAAATCTGTTTTGCTCTTATGTAAATTCTCATTTTAGTATTTGATTCCTCTTAAGACCTAACTTCCGGCCTCATGTTTTCCTGCCAGCCTATAAAGGTATTTCGGAATTTCCCCATATTTTTTACATGGCATTTTCTGCGGAATAAGATATAATGCTTTTTCGAATATTACACTCATTATTGGACAAGACATTTTATTTATTGGATAATTACAATATGAAATTATTGTTGCAGTAATATAAACTGCATATAGGCAGTATAATCTAGGGTGCCAGAATAATCCCGAGTAAAGGAATCACTTTTCAAACCTTGGAGTTTTCATCTTTATCAGCTATATTGGTGATTGGAGTAATTGCCGCGACCATTATTCCAAGATTTGTCAAATAAACGAAGGATAAAACAAAAAAGAAGAAGGAGGTTAGAGTATGCATACAATTGACATTCCAGAGATTTCGCAGTTGAGTACTCCGGAGAAGATTCTTCTTGTTGAGGATTTGTGGGACAGTATCGCATCTGATGACTCTCATATCCCTGTACCTGA
>CAZSWT010000096.1:0-10787 GCA_964611035.1 uncultured Desulfobacteraceae bacterium | reverse complement strand
CTATTCTATCCTTAGGGATGTAACCCTTTGATATCTTAATATATAACGTTGGTTCTAAAACGATTTATGAAGGGGCGCGTTCGTGCAGAAATTGCTTAACATCCCATGAGTCAGTAAATGAAAACCTTTGTCGGCGTCACTGATAATGTTTTGTGTGTATTCATCTTCACAGCAGGTAATTTAGTCCAAAACAGCCCTCCAGAAGGACGGCGGGTAAACCCGCCATAAAGACGGCCGGTAAACCTTGAGCCAAAATCGGTAAATTCGAGCTGCGATTTTTCTAGGGCTCTGTGGTGAAAATTTGAATTTTGCTATCTATTTTCGCCCTTCTCAGCTCTTCGAAGGTACTTACAAAGAGAAACCATGATTTTTTTCTGTAGGCCTGGAATCGTGTCAAGCAAATGATCGAAGGAACTGCTGTGCACGAGCAATATGGTCATATCGGTTTCAGCAATAACCGTTGCTGTTTGGGGTTCTCCATCAATAAGGGATATCTCCCCGAAAAAGTCGCCTGAAGACAAGTGGCGGATCACTTTCCCGTCCTTCTTGACCTGGGCCTTACCCTCTACGATAAAGACGAATTCTCTGCCTGTTCTGCCCTGCTGAGCTAAGGCCTTGCCAGCCTTTATCGACACCTGGTCCGCATGTTTACCAACCTCGTTCAGATGGCGTTTGCTAAGATTACTAAATAGAGGCACTTTTTTTAGAAGATCGATCTTCTGTGAACGGCGATGGAGTAACATTTTGTTTCCTCCCTATTAATAATTCTTTTATATGTAGGATAAAGTCACTTTTGTGTCAATTGAAAAGGCATCACAAGATTTAGCATATTGGTTGGCCTATTCAGCAATACCTTCCTTTTTTTAACAACACTCTGAAGAAAATTTTATTATGATAGTGCAGCCAGTTCCTTTTCAGCTTTCTTTACCCACCCATCAGCACCACATTCTTTATAGATTTCAATTGCATTGTTCAGGTTTTCTCTGGCTTTCGTCAGATCGCCTTTTCGTTTAGACAGGTCTGCATACAGGGCATAATCCCTTCCTAAATGAAACCTCATGCCATTTCTTGTATCTGCTTGAATGGCTTTATTAATCCAACCCGCGGCTTCAGGCATGTGCTGGTCATCGATATTCAATAGAATCTCCGCGATATATCTCACCATCAAGCCTTCAACAGTCTTTTGTTTACTCTCATTATAGCATTGCAATAGGTCACTGAGATCGGAAACTTGTTCGTTATTCAATACCCGTGACCTTGCTATAGCAACGTTGAAATGATTAATATAAGAGGGTAGCAATCGAGACTGTTCTAAAAACGAAATTGCTTTAGTGTAATACTTTTCAGCCTTCTTATGCTCTCTCATATCAACGTATGTATCTCCCAAAGAATAAGCCGCCATAGCAGCCCAACCAATTTGCGCCGTTTTTTCTGAGAACTCTAACCCTTTCAAAAGATTATTCTCTGCCTCACTGAATACCCCTTTAAAATAACATGATGTGCCGTAGCTGGTGTAGGCCATCCCTTTGCTCAAAATGTCCCCACTCTCATTTGCAATCTGTAATGATTCTCTGCTTGTTTGTTGAGCAAGATTAATCCTGCCCTGTAAACAATAAACCCAATAACTGATATTGCTCTTCATTGATGCTATTCCCCAGAGACTTTTTGCCACCACATTGATATCAAGCGCTTTCTGGAAGTAATGATAGGACTTTTCAAATTCACAATTGAAAGAAAGGGCCACTGCGAGCCAAAAGCTTCCGAAAAATAAGGAAACAACATCACTTATTTCCTCAGAAATCTTAACGGCATCTTCTAAGTATTTAAATGCCCTTGGGAAATCCTCTTCAACCCAGTAGTTATAAGCCCCAACTATGCTATATATCTGAGATAGCCTTCTCTTAGAAGCATGCTTTTTAGCGAGATCAATAATCGGATCAACAGCTTCCTTTGCTGCAACATGATAATTTATTTGGACATAGTAAAGCCCCAGAGTCGTCCTCGCATCTACTATATTTTTCTGCATATCATCTGCTTTAGGTAAACTCTCAAGACATGCTACTCTTTTTACAGCGTATTCAATTGCATGCTTGAGAGAAGCTGCCTTTTCAGCTTTTTTCCCAGCAAACTTTGAATACTCAGCCCCTTTCTCATAGTTCTCACTTTCAATAAAATGCTCTGCCACTATCCCATAATATTCATAAATATTGTCTTTATATAGTTCCTCGATGGCATTACCGATCTCTTCATGGAGTTGCTTCTTTCTTTTGATCAATATCGAATCATAAACCACCTCTTGTGTGAGGGCATGTTTGAAGATGTAGGTTGAGTGAGGATATATCCCCCTCTCATAGAGAAGCTCCGAGTCCTTTAGGGCTGAGAGGTGAGAGAGTAATTCCTTCTCTGGCAGACCTGTTACTTGCTTTATCAATTCATAACTGAATTCCCTCTCGATCACGGACCCGGTCTGAATCAATTCTTTCGCGCCCTCAGGCAGAGAGTCAACCCTGGCCATGATCACGTCCTGGATTGTAGAGGGTATAGTTACTTTCTGGATATCCTTTACGAGGTGATATCTGTTGTTTTTTCTCTCTATAATGTTAAGGTCTCTGAGGGATCGAATAAACTCCTCGATGAAGAAGGGCACTCCCTCTGTTTTCTCCAGAATTAGCTCTTCGAGATCAGCATTGATCTCCTCTGTACCCAGGAGATAACTTACCATGATAAGGCTTTCTCTATTGGATAAACGGTTCAAATTCACCTGGCTGTGGTAGGATCTTCCGCCCCAGGTGTGCACAAACTCAGGCCGATAGGTGAATATTAAAAAGACTCGTGCACCTGAAATGCTATCCAACAGATCCTTCAATGATTCTTCGGAGCTCTTATCGCTCCAATGAAGGTCCTCGATGGCCATGATGAGGGGACGGAGCTCCGAGCCCCTGAGGACAATTCTGTTTAACGCTTCAATAATCCTCACCCTCCTCTCCTCAGGGCTAATAGGTATTTTATCAATACCACTGTCTTTCACTGATAAGAGCTCAAGGAGATAAGGTAGTGTTGAGGCTTCATCTACTTCCAGTATCTTAAGGCCTCTTTTCACTTTTTCTTTGATCTTGAAATCTCCATCTCCTTCCCGAATATCGAAGTTTGCTTTCAGGATGTCGATAACAGGATGATATGCTACACCCCTACTGTAAGAGAGGCACTTGCCTTCCAAGAAGGTTGCATTTTCATTAGCAACGGCCTTTCTGAACTCATACAAGAGCCTTGATTTGCCTACTCCGACCTCAGACACAATAGAGAAGGACTGGCCCCTGCCTTCCTTTGACCGCTCAAAACCATTGAGCAGAAGTTCAAGCTCACGTTCCCTTCCAACAAAGGGCGTAAGACCCCGCTCAGCACTGACATCAAACCTAGTCCTCCTGGAGCTGGGGGCGAGCACACGGTAGAGTTTTATTGATGCTTCTTTTCCTTTAACAATTTTTTCTCCCAAGGCCTCAAATCGGAAGAGTCCTTCTGTGAGTTTGAAGGTCTCATCCGTAACATAGGTGCTGCCAGGTGCTGCAAGCTCCTCCATCCTGGAAGCTAGATTGACGGTATCACCCACAGCCTTGAACTCCACCCTAAGGTCATTTCCAAGAGTGCCCACAACCACTCGTCCTGTGTTGATGCCGATCCTCATTTTGAGAGGTTGTATTGCCTCTTTTTCTCGTTTCATTTTATCGCTGAATTTCGCCATCTCTCGGTGTATTGCCAAGGCTGAGCGAATAGCCCGCTGCGGGGCATCCTCTAGTGCAATGGGTGCACCGAAAAGGGCCATAATCCCGTCACCGGTCATTTCGTTGACCGTGCCTTCATAGTCGTGAACCTTATGAATGAGAACCTCATATACCTGGTCCATGATGGTATACGCTTCCTCTGGACCAAGTTTCTCAACTAAAGGTGTAAACCCCTCCATGTCGCAGAACATTACTGTGACCTGCTTGCGTTCCCCCTCGATTTTATCTCTTTGGGACAGTATCGTCTTAGTGAGGCCTTCAGGGAGGTAGCGTTGGATCTTTTCTATCTTTTCATCAAAAGAGAGCTCTCTAGGGGTAGGCTCAGGAGGAAGACTTAGGTTGTAACCGCATTTACCACAAAATTTACTGCCCAAGGGTATTTTAGCTCCACAATTGGGACATTCTAATTCCATCTTAGCCCCACATTGTTCGCAGAACTTTACTCCCTCACGGTTTTCAAGCTGACATTTTGGACACTTCACTTTTTCCTCCAAAAGAATTGGAAGGGCATTTTATTTTGAAAGCGTGGCGAGCTCTTTCTTATATTTCTTTACCCATCCATCAGCGCCGCATTCCAGCAGGACCTCGATGGCCTTCCTGAACTCGTCCTGTGCCTTGGTCCTGTTGCCCTGACGCTTGAAATACTCCCCGTACAAGGCATGATCCAATCCGAGGTGGAATCTCATCCCGTTCTTGCTATCAGCCTCAATGGACTTTTGAATCCACTGCTGCGATTCGGCAATATGATTGCCGCCCAGATTCAGGAGGATCTCTCCCAGGTATCTGCAGTTCCACCCCTCTAATGATTTCATCCTGTTTTTTTTAGGAATGGCACGCAACGGCTCCAAATTCACATCCCTTTCCCCGAGCATGACGCCGCACTTGGCCATCCCCAGCCGGGACAACCTCACCCAGGACGGTACGCTTCTGGCGGTTTCACAATTTCGTATGGCCTGAGCGTGGCAGTCCCTGGATTTGTGGTATTCCTTCATCTCATAATAGGTCTCTGCAAGTCCGTTCCACGCGGTTGCTGCCCATCCGTAAAACCCGACTCGCTCGCAGAGTTCACTACCATTGAGAATGTGGGTTTCCGCATCCTGCAGGCGCCCCTTAGAGAAGCAGGCGCGGCCATAGGTGGTATGGGATATGCCCTTCGAGATGGGGTCACCACTTTCCTGAGCGATTTCCAGCGCCTCTGAGGAGAGTTCTGTCAGTGCATTTATCCTCCCCATGAAAAAATAACTAAAATACGCTAGTTGCGCCTTCATTGAAGCTATTCCCCAGAGACTTCTCGCCGCCGTATTGATGTCAACGGCCTTTTGAATCGATTGTTCGGCTTTTTCGAAATCACCATTAAAGGATTGAAAAACGCCAAACCATAGGCTTACCATTATTAACGTAATGAAATCGTTTTCCTCCCCGGCGATGCGTAGGCCCTCTCCAAGTGCGTCAAAGGCCTTTGGAAAATCCTCGTTGACAAATCCGTAATAGCATCCCATGATGGTCTGGATCTGGCCAAGCCGTTTCCGGTAACCCTTGCCCTTCGCCAACCGGGCAACAGGCTCGACCGCCTCGCCTGCATCGGCAAAGTGGTTTATCTGGTTCAAGTAAAGGCCCAGCGCGGCACGGGCATCGATCCTTTCTTTCTCCTTTTCCCCTGCTTTGAGTGATTTCTCCAGACATAGAATCCTTTTCTGTGCGTGGACGATCGCATCCGGCAAAGAGGCACTCTTTTCCGCCTTCCTGGCAGACCGCTTGGCGTATTCGGCAGCTCTGCCGTAATCCTCGCTCTGGTAAAAGTGCTCGCAGAGGATCTCATAGTGCTCGGCAAGATCCTCCTTGTGCATTTCCTCTATGGCGGCCGCGATCTGACCGTGAAGCTCCCTGCGCCTGCGGGCCAGGATGGAGGCGTACACCACTTCTCGGGTAAGCGCATGTCTGAAAATATAGGAGGTCCGGGGATAGATTCCCCTTTCGTACAAGAGCTCCGCATCCTTGAGCGCCGAGAGGTGGCTGATAAAGTCCGTCTCGGGAAGGCCCGATACGGCTTGGATCAGCTCGTGGGGAAACTCCCTCTCGATCACTGAGGCTGCCTTGATCACACCCCTGGCACCATCGGACAGCCGGTCCACCCGGGCCATGATCATGTCCTGGATAGTTGAAGGGATGACCACGGATTGGGTATCTCCCTCGATTAGGACCTTGCCGTCCTCTCTCTTGATAACCCCCATTCCCTGGAGGGACTTGACGAATTCCTCGATGAAGAAAGGTATCCCCTCAGTCTTCCCTAGGACCAGCCTCTGGAATTCAGGATCAGCGGCATCTGCTCCCAGAACGTGCGAAACCATCACAAGGCTCTCTCGGTTAGAAAGCCGGTTCAGGGTGATCTGGTTGTGGTAGGAGCGACCTCCCCACGTGTTTACGAACTCGGGCCGGTAGGTAAAGAGGATCAACACTCTCGTCCCCGGCACGGCATCAAGAAGAAACGCGAGGGCGTCTTCGGTGGATTTGTCGGCCCAGTGAAGGTCCTCTATGGCGATAATCAGAGGACGGATCTGAGCGCCCTTGAGGATAATCTGCTTGACCGACTCGATGATCCGCTCCTTAAGTCCTTCGGGGCTCATCGAAAGCCTGTCGATGCCCGACTCCTTGACCCCAAGAAGCTCCAGGAGATACGGCAGCGTCGCTGCTTCATCTGCTTTTAGAATCTTTAGATTAGTCCGAACCTTCTCCCGGATTCCATCGTCGGTATCTTGCTCCGTGATGTCGAAGTTTCCCCTCAATACATCTATGATGGGATGATAGGAGACGCCCTTGCTATAGGAGAGACACTTCCCTTCCAGGAAGGTAATGTCCTCGTTTGAGACCTCCTTGCGAAACTCATATAGGAATCTCGACTTGCCTACGCCTGCCTGCCCGATGATGGAAAATGCCTGGCCGGTGCCTTCCTTGGCCCGCTCCACTCCATCCAGGAGCAACTCCAGCTCTCGGTTCCTGCCCACAAAGGGTGTCAGCCCTCGCTCGGCGCTTACGTCGAAACGGGTCCTGCGTGTCGTAGGAGCTATCACACGATAGATCCGAACCGGCTTTTCCTTGCCCTTGACCTCCTTTTCCCCTAGGGCCTCAAAGCGGAAGAAACCCTCGGTGAGTTTGAAGGTGTCATCGGAGACATAGGTGGTCCCGGGTTCGGCAAGGGATTCCATACGGGAGGCCAGATTGACTGTATCTCCCACGGCCTTGAACTCCAGTCTTAAGTCATTTCCAAGGGTGCCTACCACCACAGGCCCTGTGTGAATGCCCACCCGCATCTTGATGGGTGGAAGATCTCCCTTTTCCTTTTTTAACCGCTCATTGAAGCTGGTCATCTCCCGGTGGATGGCCATGGCTGATCTTATGGCCCTTTGGGGGGCGTCTTCCAGGGCTATGGGGGCACCGAATAAGGCCATGATTCCATCACCGGTCATTTCATTAACCGTTCCTTCATAGTCATGCACTTTATGAATGAGGATCTCGTAGACCTGATCCATAATAGAGTAAGCCTCTTCAGGTCCCAAGCTTTCGACAAGGGAAGTAAATCCCTCCATGTCGCAGAACATCACCGTGACCTGCTTGCGTTCACCCTCGATTTTATCCCTTTGGGACAGGATCTTTTCAGTAATGCCTTCAGGAAGGTAACGCTGAATCTTTTCTATTTTTTCGTCAAAGGAGAGTTCTCTTGGGGATGGCTCAGGAGGAAGGGTTAGATTGTGGCCACATTCACCACAGAATTTATCGCTGGGAAGGTTTTCAGAGCCACACTGAGGGCACATTAAAAGGAGTTTTACCCCGCATTCACGGCAGAACTTCCTTTCATCAGAATTTTCAGCTTGGCATTTTGGGCATTTCATTGTGGATACCTCCTTGTTGAGGTTCCCAGTGATTCAAACTGATACTGCTTAGATCTTTAAAGACCAACGGCTTACTATGCGAGATTTAAAGTTGGGTTAGTTTTAGCGTATGGTGATTATACCTCCCAACAGAATTTCTACATTCTGTTAGGAGATGAGCGGACACATTTTGAGGATTTTATCCACGAAAAAGATAGCAATTATAGGTTTTGGGAATTTCTCTGCTAAGGATACAAAAAATTAAAGAAAAAAACAACCTAAATTGTTACTCAAAAAATACAAAACGAAAATAGGATTTTGGAACGTGCATGTTCTTCACGAGGGTCCCCATTTTCATATAATTTCATAGCAGAAAATCCCATTATTTGACAGGATAGTCAGGATAGTCAGGATAAATAAAAAAATCATGTAAATCCAGTTAATCCTGTCGAAAAAGTTCCCCGACATGTCGGGGCTAAGTTCTCATTATTCAGATTTCAGACAATCACTGTCTTCTTTATGATACTGACAGCTTCCTCAGGCGTATCCACGAGGCTTAGGAGGTCAAGGTCTGATTTTGATATGGACTTCTCTTTTATCAAGGTTCCCTCTATCCAGTCAATCAGACCTTTCCAGTATCTGGAATCTATGAGGATAACAGGAAAGGATTTTATTCGTTTGGTCTGAATCAAGGTGAGGGACTCAAAAAGTTCATCAAGGGTCCCAAAACCTCCAGGCATAATGATATAGGCTACCGCATATTTTACAAACATAACCTTTCTGATAAAAAAGTATTTAAAATCGAGCTGTACATTTGCATATTTATTGGGTTTCTGCTCATTAGGGAGATGGATATGGAGGCCCACAGATTTTCCACCAGCCTCCGCAGCCCCTTTATTGGCTGCCTCCATAACTCCAGGTCCTCCACCAGAAATCACATTAAAATCGTTTTCTACCAGCAATCGAGCGACATGTTCCGTAGTTTTATAGTTGTGACTGTTGGGATGGGATCGGGCTGATCCAAAAATAGTCACGGCTGGATATACTTGGGGCATGGCATCAAAGCCCTCCACAAATTCTGCCAGGATATTAAACATTCTCCAGGTATCATCTTTTGTAATGTCATCAACAATATACTGTTTCTCATGCATGATCAATTACCTCTGTCATTATATGTAATCGAATTTATGAAACTGTGCACTTAGTTAATTGGGTGAAAACTCACCATTTCATACCTTTATTCAGGAAGGATTCCTTGAAGCTCTTCCTGAATATATTCAAGCTTACTCACATCCTCATCGTTGATTGTTGCCTTTTCTTCTTTTTCCTTAAGGCGTTTTTTTAATCGCTCTATTTCATATTCCAGATCAATGACTTTGTTGAGCATGGTTTGCCTTATCTCTATAGGTGTTACCTCAGCGGGCACTTCTTCTCGGACCACTTCTCTGGCTTTGAGCAACAGGCTTTCTTTCCATTTGGGAACATGAACATCCATCCCAAATTTCTCACGGATCATTGTAGCCAGTGCTTCACTGGCTGTAGCCTCTCCATGGATCACAAATACCCTGGGGCGGGGTTCGGTGAAATGGCTTACCCATTCCAGAAGGTCTTTCTGATCTGCATGGGCAGAAAATCCGCCAATGGTGAAAACCTTTGCCTTTACTGCAACATCCTCTCTGAAAATCTTTACCTGCTTCTCTCCATCTACTATCTTTCTTCCTGTGGTCCCCTGAGCCTGGAATCCTACAATGATAATACTTGCTCTTGGGCGCCAGAGGTTATGTTTGAGGTGATGTTTGATTCGGCCTGCGGTGCACATCCCGCTCGCAGCGATGATAATAGCGGAACCAGGTTTCTCATTGATGGCTATGGATTCTTCAGTCGTGGGGGTGAAATGCAGATTTGGCATATCAAAGGGATCAAAACCTTGATCCACAATGGCCCTGGCCTGCTCATCATAATATTTTTTGTTTTTACGAAAGATTTGTGTGGCCTGGATGGCCAGAGGGCTATCCAGATAAACAGGAATGTCTGGAAGAATTTTATCCCTATAGAACTCACCCAGAAGATAGAGTATCTCCTGGGTCCTTTCCAGCGCAAAGGCTGGAATGATAACCTTTTCCTTATGTGATAAGGCATATTGGATAGCCTCTAAAAGTTCATTTTTGCTATCCTCAAAAGGGCGATGCACACGGTTACCGTAGGTAGATTCAATAAATAGATAGTCTCCTGCGAAAACTTCATAGGGATCTTTAATAATGAGTTGATTTTGTTTGCCCAGATCCCCTGAAAAAACGATCTTTGTTTCCTCATTCGCTTCCTCTATCCACAGCTCCACAATAGAAGAACCAAGAATATGCCCCGCATTCCTTAGGCGTGCCCTTATTCCCGGTTCAACGGTGATTATTTGATCTCTTTCCGTTGGGGAAAGATATTGTAAACTTTGTGTGGCATCCTTCGTTGTGTAAAGGGGAAGTGTTTCCTTTTTGCCCTTTCTTTTATCTTTTCTCGTCTGCCATTCGGCATCCATTTCCTGGACATGCGCTGAATCAAGGAGCATAATTTGGCACAGTTCCGCTGTTGGCGGAGAGGTGATAATCTTTCCTCGAAAACCATCCTTCACCAATTTGGGTATTCTTCCGCTATGGTCAATATGAGCATGGGTCAAAAAAAGGGTATTGATCTGTGTAGGATCAAAGCCCCAGTCTTGCCAGTTGCGCAGTTCTATCTGTTTCCCACCTTGAAAGAGGCCGCAGTCAACAAGAACTTTTTTGCCCTGAGAATTCTCAATGAGATAATTGGATCCGGTCACTGATCCAGCAGCACCCAAACAGGTTATCTTGATCATATTTTGCTCACCCTTTTTATATTTAGATTATACCCAGGGAAGCATAGTCTTATTTAGAATAAATGTAAATGGGTATGAAATGAGAGGGTCATGAGGTTTTTTCTTAGGTGATTTGTGGGCGGCCTTTGTTATTTCAGGGAGTTAGAGGAAATGTAATACACGTAACGGATGAGCAGCAGAACAAAAAAGATACCCATACCCTGTGCTGTGCGTTATTCTAAAAGATAAGAATTGGTTATCTTGATAGTATAGGAAATCCCATTTTTTAATAATTATATTAGATTGTTATATAAT
>CAZSWT010000095.1:0-11061 GCA_964611035.1 uncultured Desulfobacteraceae bacterium | reverse complement strand
TTTCTTGAAAGGAATTTGCATTGTGGCGCTCCCTTTTACTGTTAAAATCATGAAAGAGAATTAGCACAAAGTATAGATATTGTCAATATAATAAATACTATATCTTGTTGTTATTGTTAGTAAATCATGTTTTGTTATCATCGTGCTTTAGTTGACTTAAGATTTAGATACAAGTATATTTCACGATACTTCCAAAAATTGTTTTTCTAAAAAATTAGCTGTTAGCCTATTCTCGGACAGGCTCCTAGAAATCGCAACATGCTGGTTCACGTATGCCTCGTCCATTCCATCTGGTACCAGCCCAATCATTCCCACGTCTGCTGTGATTGAGATAAGAATGTCCCCATCCCGAATCTGCGTCCGTTCACACTCCGCCCCTCGCGGCGGAAATACATGCTGAGTCTGAGATAAGTCTAGAGTAATCGTGTCGTGGTCTAAATTTCCTACGCGTATAAAGCTCGGACCAGCCTCTGAGTAATACTTGGCCCAACCCCTTGACCCGCTCGTTACAAATAAGAACAGTGCGTCGGAACTCACGTATTTCCAACCTTCTGGCAACACAGGCAGGTCATGCACCGTGACACTCCTTGGCGGCTTGTACTTTTTGCCTGGACCATTCTCTTGCGTCCACTGCTTTTGACGGAGACTAAATATCTCTTGGATTGAAACCTCCGCCGGCGTAATGTCCTTGTGGCTTTGTCGCCAGTCCGAAGTGATGTGGCCTGAGCAGGCAGCCGCGAGGACGGACTGGCGGAGGCGCTTAAGAATTCCCTTAACCTTGGCCAAACGCTCACGCACTACGTTGACTTGCGCAAGCAGTTCCTCAACTTTAGCCACAATCCGCTTTTGTTCTTCAAAAGGAGCGATAGGTAATTCAAGGTTCCAAAATAAGTCTGGTTCAACATGTGGGATACTAGTACCCCGCGGATTGGAATTGATAGTCTCATAACACAATCGTAGAAAACCTACGAGGTAATCCGAATGGATTAATATTGGATTGATGGTCATCAAAGTTGAGCCAAGAGCACCATATGCGGGTGCCATTCCGACGTGGCCACATCGCGCCCCGTCCCATACAACAAGAACATCGCCCGCATCGACTAAAACTGACGAAGCCGGGTCTGCATAGCGTCGAATGTTCCTCATTTCAAATGCTTCGATGTCGATGTATGGTACCGCACCTTGCCATGGAGTTTCATTAAGTTTTTTTGGTTTCTTGCCTTTTCTCTGAGTAACTAAGGCTCGAAGTACAATAGATTCCCAACCCTCTGGCAGGTCCGAATCTGTGGCCTGATCACCTGCGTTAATTTCAATCCCATGTGAATTAGCAGCCGTCATGCTTGTTCACTCCTCAAAGACAGTGCTTCCTCGCTATTGTCATTCTCTAGCAAAGATAGGATATTGTTCAGATCCTCAACGGCACTCTCAAGCTCGGCAATAGCATCGGTGGCCAGTTCCTCAGGCTCAGGTAATTCTCCAGCATCATCAAGCGATTCGTCCTTGAGCCATTTGAGGCTGTCGATTTTAAAGTCGCGGTCTTTAACCTCGCTAATGGTGAAGGATCGCCAACGGTTTTCTTTGGAATGATTAGGGTCGCGTTTTGAATGGCCTTCTGAATTCAGGCCATAACAGGTTTCGAACTCGGCAAAGTATTGTGTTGTGAGAGGACGGTCTTTTTTGGTGATCCCTGGTACATTGGTGCGGGCATCATAGACCCAGGTGTTTTCTGTCCGATACCCCTTGGAGAAGAAGATGACATTGGTCTTGGTGCCGGGGCTGTATGGGGTAAAGGTGCCATTGGGGAGGCGGAGGACGGTATGGAGGTCGCAGTCTTCCGTGAGTATTTTGAAAACATCCCCAGCTTGATCCGCGAACAGGACATTATCGGGCACGACGATGGCCGCGTGGCCCCCGGGCTTTAGAATACTCATCACGTGCTGTACAAAATTGAGCTGTTTGTTGCTGGTGGCAATGGTGAAATCATCGCGGGTGGGTGCCTGATTTGCCCCTTTTGTGCCAAAGGGAGGATTGGTCATGATACAATCATAAAGGCCGCTCTTTTTGGGTTCATAGATAGCATCTCCCAGGTAGATGTTGGCCTGTATGCCGTGAAGGTAGAGGTTCATCAGGGCCAGTCTCCTGGGCCGGGGAACCAGCTCGGTGCCGGAATAAGTAGAGGTATGAATGCGCTTTGACTCTTCCCGTTTAAGCGCACCCCCGCCGGTCTTTTCCATCAGCCATTCGTAGGCGCAGACTAAAAAACCACCTGTCCCTGCCGCGGGGTCGTGAATGGTAAAATCTTCTCTCCCACGAGGGTCGGGCTGAACACATCGAACAATAGATTGAATTAATATCCGTGGCGTGAAGTACTGTCCTGCTCCTTTCTTTCCTTCCGAGGCCGACTTTTCCAGTAATCCCTCATAGGCCGCGGCTTTGACGTCTACATTGAGGCCAGTCCATTCGACTTCATCTATGAGGTTGACCAGACGCTTGAGATTGACTGGGTTACTGAATCGAGATATGGCCCCGGCATAGATGTCCCCTAACATGTTTTTCAGTTTTCCCAGTTCCCTCAGGATATCCACATAGTGCTCTAATAAATCCGTTCCCGATTTCTCCCGCAAAACGGCCCATGAATAATCGACAGGGATCTCCACCCCTTTCTCCTCGATCATCTTAAGGAAGAGGAGATAGGTCAATTGCTCAATGTAGTCGCCGTAATCGATTCCGTCATGCCGTAGGGTATGACAGAATCCCCAGAGTTTTCCTACAATATCCGTCATCTTTAAGCTCCAGTCTTACAGTGGGAAACCCAGTTAATAATTGCTATCTCAATTTGCTTACAAGGTCAAAACTAAATTTGCAGATATTCGTTTATTTGACTTTAAACAGCGATGGCCACATTAATTTCATGAATGATGGTTTCCAGTTCACCCCCGAAAACCTTGTCTAACTTACCCCATGAAGTGCCTTCACGAGTAAAAATGGGCAAATAATCCACGTCTTCCTTTTCCATCAACAGGTTTTCGATGAGGTGTGTCCTGATCAGGGCCAGCCATTTCTCTTGTTCTTCTGTAAAGGCGCGATCGGATTTGATCTTCATCAGGGCCTTATTGACCCTTTGTTCCGTGGTAAGCAATTCTCCGCCTGTTGCTGCGTGACGTATGATGGAGATTATATCTGCCAGTTCTTTATTGTAGGCTCGGCGGAGGTTTTTTTCAGTGAATTTGTCAACCAGATCATCCGGTTGCCTAACGAGGGTATTCCGCAAGGCCTTCAACTGGCTGGCATCAAAGTCTTTTGGGCGATTCAAGAGAATTTCCAATGCCGCCATATGCACTGGATTCTCTTTTACGAATTTTTCGAACTCCTGAATGTAATCCTGTGGACCGAGTTCTCTGCCGTCCTTTGATCTGAAAATAATTTTTGAGATCACAAAATCTTCAGCTGTGTCAGCTCGGAGAAATCTTTTCTTTGGACGCGGGTAATTTGCACACAAATCCAGGAAGGTCTCGCTCTGCAATATCTTAATGGTTTGCTCCCATTGCTGCTCAAGACTCTGGTGCAGGGATTGAGCAAATTCGGCTATGTCACAGTCCAGGATATATTTGAATTGGAGTCTGCCTTCTTGAGTTATATTTTTGGATATACGATGCAGCCTCTTAGATAAAACCCCAATATTATATTCCCTATCCTCATTATCTGCAATAGCTTGGACGATTTCCCGAATAGTTTTTGTTGCTTTGAGGGGAGCCTCTGCTGTAATGCCGGTTATCTTGCGGAAGTATTCCAGAAGGGTGCCATTGAAACAATCAAAGACCGTAAAATGGCTTTTATGGATCTCCAGACAGCGCCTGGTCCCCCGTCCCATCATCTGTTCAAAGAGGATTCTGGACTTCACTGGTCGCAAGAAAACAATATTTTCTATCCTGGGGACATCCACACCCGTGGAAAGCATATCCACAGTGACCACAATCGCTGGATTTTGACGGTTTCTGAACTCCCGGATTCTCTGAAGTGGTCTGTCCACAGATGGGCTTCCGGTTATTTTCTGGACAAAATCATCCCCCCTGTTGAATTCCTCCCTCAAGATTTCAACTAATGAATTACAGTGCGAGATATGCTCGATATCGTTCTGGGCAAAGATCAGGGTTTTTGGGAAATGGCCTAATTGTTCCTCTTGATCCAGGAGATATTTTTGAATTTCCTGGACTATCTTTCTATTTCTATCCGGAGCTGACCAGTCTATTTCTGTGGTGGGTGCAGGAAGCTCCCTTTCATCTTCCAGGGTTTCAAAAGAAAGCTGGCCGGTGTGTGTATCTATCAGTCCGACTTCTTCTCCTTCTTCAAGAAAGGCACCTTTGATGGTAATGTCCGAATGGATGGCTATGGCATCATAGTCCGCAAGATAGCCCTCCCTGACTGCCCGCTCATAATCATACGTAAAGACAATCTTCTTGAAAAAAGCAGTAGTGTGGAATGCCGGTGTGGCTGTGAGACCAATTTTTATCCCATCGAAATGCATTAGCACCTCACGCCATTTGCTTTCTTCTCGGGCGGTGTATCCTCGGTGGCACTCATCGGCAATAATAACATCAAAGGCGTGGATTGGGATATCCAGTTTGGAGGCATCAGAATCGTCATCCTGGTCCCCGGACGAGGAACCAAACATACCCTCATCGCCAAATAGATTGATCCGCATGCGTTGAATAGTAGCGACATATACAAAACTATCTCTGGTGCTGGGATTCGTGAGATATTCTGTAGGGAGAACTTTGGGATCGAATTTAACATCTTCATCCAAGTCTTCCCTCAGGATTTTTTGACTATAAACCTCATAAATCTGATCAAACTTCAGGCCCGGTTCGGCCTCAAAACTGGCCATTGTTGTAACAGCCTGGGCCGCTAAAGCTCTTCGATCTACCAGAAACAAGATGCGTTTAGCAAGCTCTGACTTCATCAATCGGTAAATCAAATTGGCTATGGTAAAGGTTTTTCCTGTACCTGTGGCCATGGCGATGAGCATATGCCGCCTGCGATTAAGAATGGCCTCTTCTATGGCTTCGATGGCTTCAATTTGAAAAGGCCATAAATATTCGTTGTCTATTTCATTTTCTTTGAGCCACTCCTTGGCAGTAGATTCATTTTTGTTCAACATTTCCATGAGCGCCTGAGGCGTGTGAAATGCGTCAACCTCTCTTGAGAGGTTCATTGGGTCACGTAGATCTTGAAACCAGATGATTTTTCCATTTGTGGAATAGACAAAAGGAAGCTGGTATTCGCCAAAGGAGCCGAGAGAGTAAGCGCCATTTGGAAACCCCCGAGCATATCTTTTAGCCTGCTGAAGGACATTCTGCGGCCCTACCCTTACTCTTTTACCCTCAACACAGGCCAGTGCCTTGCCCTTATAGAATAGAATGTAATCAGCCGGGCCTTTTTCAGTGGGGTATTCCTCAACGGATCCGTGCGAATAGTGGATGTCTTGCTGGAAAGGAACAATCGGCCCCCAGTCGGCCTGCAAAAGAGCCTTATCTATAAAGTTTTTGCGTGTCTGTGCCTCATTTATGTCAACATTATTCATGGCCATTGTCCCTTGTTGAAAGGTTACATTATCTTTTCCTCTGCCATGCTAAGGGCTTTCTCTTTGCCTAAGATGATATGATCAAGAATCCGAAGGCCCAGTATTTCAGCAGCTGATTTTAGCTCCTTTGTGATTGTTCTATCGTCCTGACTGGGTGTAGGATCACCGCTGGGATGGTTGTGCACGAGAATAAGGGCCGAGGCCGACTCTCGAATAGCAGGCTTTAAGACTTCGCGTGGGTGGGCCAGGCTTTTGTTTAAGATTCCAACTGTGATCCGTTCCGTTTTTATAACATGGTGCCTTTCATCCAGCAAGACCACATGGAACTCCTCGCGTTTTGCTTCTTGCGCCAGCCTCAAAAAATGCTGTTTACAATAAATCAGGGCATCAGATGTGTTACTTATCTTATGACCTTGTTTTGTTTCAGCCGCCTGCTGATTTACCAATCTTTTACCCAGCTCAAGAGCGGCCATTATCTGGCAATAGGCAGTTTCCCCTATCGCTCTGCTGATCTGCTTAAGTTCTCCTCTCGCTTTGAGAGATAATCCAGGAAGATCGTTACCAAAAAGAGCTGCCAGTTTTTCGCCTGCCTGCATAGCTGACTCACCGTGGAGACCTGCACGGATTAGGATTGCCAAAAGCTCCGAAGCCTTGAGTTCTGATGGCCCAAGTCGAAGGAGACGTTCTCTTGGGCGATCTGCAGAAGGTGCGCGCTTAACGGTAGCAGTAAAAACCCGTTGATCAATCCAACGACCAGGATTGAATTCTTCTTTTTTGGCTGCCCAGGAATATCGAGGTTTTGACTTTAATCCATTTTTGGTTAGATAACCGCTACGAGCTAGTTCGCCGATTACACGGCCTATAAAGGCCTTTTCCTCGTCTTTGAGTGCGGCATAGATATCAGGCTTGTGAAAAGAATCCCTTGCCAACAGGACATTAACAACCGATTGGTATCTGCTAAACCGTTGTGCATCCGAATGGATTTTCATATCTTATCTTATAACCGTCAACGGATCACGTCTCCGTTTGACTCTTTTTACCTGCCTTACCATACCGAGCTTTGGGCTCCTTGACCTCAAAGCCGATTTTCTTCCTTGGTTTTTCAGGTGGAGGCAGGAGAAGCGGGCGTATTTTCTCAAACAATTCCTTTAGCTGGGCATCGTGAACGAGTAGGATTTTCTCTATCTGATCGAGACGTTCCTCAAGATCACGCCGCGACGTGAGTTCCTCCCGCATTCGTATAAAGGCACGGACGACATAAATGCTCATGGACACCGCCGTCTTGCTCTTGAGAATGTTCGCGGCCATTAGCGCCCCGTGCTCGGTGAATGCGTAAGGCAGGTAACGACGACCACCGTGCGTTCTTCTTGAGGTTCCAATTTGGAACCTCAAGTTTTCTGCCTCTTCGGTCGTGAGCTGAAACATAAAATCCTCAGGGAATCTATCTAAATGGCGCTTCACAGCCTTGTTCAGAATTTTTGTCTCTACCCCATACAATTCGGCGAGATCAGCATCCAATATCACCTTATGTGCGCGTATAACAAGGATAATGCTTTCAATGTGCCCAACAGGAACTAATGATTCTTCATCTTCCATAATCTTGCAATAATAGGTTGTCAACTATGTTGAATTATTACATCTATCTTCTCCCATGAATGGGTAATTCGCTGCTTGCCGTTTATCTGAAACAACTATCAACATCAACAGGTCAAATCTCCGTTCGACTCATGTCCTTTTTGTATTGCTTAACAGCAAGTATTATTTATCAAAATAGACGTAAAAAAGCTCCACGAACACTGGCCCGGTGCGGGCAGTACCCCAGTGAAATAGGTTCGTTTTGAACCTTTGCTTCGCAATTTCACGGGGTAAAAATTTCACACCAGTTAGGCTGGTCATCTTCCGACCATTCTCGAATTGGTATGGGGTATTTAGCTACTTTTTTCTTCATTTATGTGTATGAACCACCCACTCCCCTTCGACGGTGCTCAGGGTCGTTAGAGACGCAGAGCGCGCTGAGTTTGTTATTTCTTTTTCCTTTCTGCTGACCCCAGAGGAATAGGCTCCGCATTCCACAGGGCGGAGGACGACAGAAAGGAAAAACCACATCCTTATGGGAAGGTTTTGGGCCAGTGCCTGATATCGCTACCCATCAAGGGGTCAAGGCTCCGTTTGACTCATGTTCTGTTTTTCTTATTTACCATATAGTTTCATTTATCAGAATAGACGTAAAAAAGCTCCACTAAACCTGATTTAGTGGAGCTTTTTGGGAAACCTTTTTTAGAACAGTAGAACCCCAGTGGAATAATTAAATCAAGTTTAAGTAAATTGAAGCTTTCTACCTTGATATGACCATTTGTATCTATATTACGGGCGGGATAAAGGTTCCACGGGGCAGGCATAATACCCTCCTTAAAGGGCTGAATTATATTGTGGCAAGCTTACCCCTGTGGGTGGGGTTTGTCAAGGGATAACGCTCTGATGAGCGGCGGCAAAAGGATCGTTTCTCTTTAGGAGCGCTTTGCCCCAGTGAAATAATTAAAGGCATTTCACGGGGTAAACTTGAGGGTAAATGGGGCCCCGAGAGGCGGGATCTTCGCTTCGCTTCGACACGCGGGGTGAACCCCAGTGAAATCCGCCATAATTCCGGCGGACAGGTACGCCCCAGGTAAATTGCCTTTGAGGATTTAACGGGCTAAACTTAGCTGATGTGGAATATGAGAATTGGGAAAAGGAGAGGGATGTCAGATGTTGTTTAGGCATTAAGTTTTTGCTTGAGTGCCTTCGCAGGTGAAAAGGTAATCACCTTTCGTGCTGGAATCTGAAGTTCCTCACCTGTTCGTGGATTGCGCCCCTTTCGTGGCTTTCGCTGCCGGATCTTGAAGCTTCCGAGTCCTCCCCAGCGAACGCCCTCACCGGCTGAAAGTAAATCAAAGATAGTTGCCCCCACTGCAGTTAGGGCTCGCCTGGCCGATACCTTGCTGGTGAAAATTTCAGGACTTTTGCTGCGCAATGATTCTATCAACTTTGTACTAGCCGTTATCATGCGGGGCAACGCCCTTTTTCCGCGATCAGGTTCAGGCAAGAGTGCCTCGGCTGGAAGAAGCAGGAGATTAAACTGACAATGCGGACAGGTATTAGTCGGATCTGTCATATCCTCTGAAATATAAAAAACCCTATACGTGTCGTAGTCGGATCGACAAAATATTTCGCTTCCGCAGTGTGGACAGTACCGCGTCATACACACAAGATCGGTATCTTTAAATTCATCCATAGGTCTACCCCCTTTTTTTATTGATGGTTTTTAAATCGCAACCACTCGTGTTGAGCCTGATAATCCAGATAAATATGGTATGCCCTAAAAATAGGTATGTCAAGCGTTCCGGGAATAGCGTTCCGGGAATAGAGCAAGGAGTGTGGGTTATTTGTGCGTTGGGCGCTTGGAGCCTTCTTTTTGTTTCTTGATGGCCTCGGATTCTGCTGCCAGTTCTTCCAATAGGTTGGTAACAGACCAATTTTCTGAAGTGGGGGTGAGGGTAGCCCAGAGCTGAGAAGGCAGTTCAGCAAGGCGGTAGGCTGTCATAAGCTTGTGGAGCTCTTTTTGCGTAAAACCAGACATGACAATGGCCCTTCTCATGTCAGAGGCCTCTCCTTGCCCGGATCTATCCGGCAAAGCCAGCAATTCCTTCAGGGTTTTCGTGGATTGATTGGTAGTGACAAAGACCACGCCTAAATCCTGAAAGCCTGTCTGCTCCAGGAAGGACATAAACAACGGCTGTTCTGATAGAGAATACCCACATACCAGGATTCCCCTGGTTCCATACATCTTCTTGTTTGATTTTTTTACTTTTTGAAATGTGCCTTTATGGGCCATAACATATATGTTCTTGCAAGGGTGGGATTTTTCTATCTGCTCGCGAAGTTTTGCCCCAAACTGCACTCAAATGGCAAGTATTTCACCGCTGAGTCGCAGAGAGCACAGAGATGATTCTATTCAATTTTGGGTCGCGGGTAAAGCCCGCCGCGTTTCACAATCTCGGGCACCATCTCTTCCCATTCAATGGCCATCACATGAAATCCCCGTACTCCCTCCACCTCTTTGAGCCGCTGAATGGATTCCACACAGATATTTATTCCTTCTTCAGGTTGCTTTTCTTTGGGGACTCCACTCATTCGCTCAACCACTTCATCCGGGACATCCATTCCTGGAACACGCTTTTTCATATATTTTGCCATACCTGCTGATTTAAAAGGTGTGACTCCAGCCAGGATATACACCTTCTCGTGGAGACCCAGGTCTCGGGCCTGTTTCATCCAGAGCTCGAATTTATCCAGGTTGAAGATACACTGGGTTTGAATGAATTCAACCCCGGCTGCTACCTTCTTGGCAAGACGCCGAACGCGTATTTCAAAGGGGTCAGCAAACGGGTTGGCCGCTGCACCAACAAACATTTGAGGAGGTCGGTCGATATCATCCCCACCTAAGAATTTCCCCTCATCCCTCATATACCGCACAGTTTGCGCCAACTGCATGGAATCGAGATCAAAGACGTTCTGACCCTGAGGACTATCGCCAAAACTTTGATGATCACCGGAAAGACAGAGGATGTTGTGGATGTCGAACGAGGCAGCTCCCAGGATGTCGCTTTGCAGGGCAATCCTGTTTCTGTCCCGGGTGACCATTTGCAGAATAGGCTCCAGCCCCATCAACTTAAGCCGGATAACGGCAGCCAGACTGCACAGCCTGGTGACCGACGTTTGATTGTCTGTTATATTAATGGCATCCACATAATCCTTGATCATTTCGGCCTTCTTTGTGATCACATCTCCATCGCTGCCCCGAGGTGGACCACACTCTGATGTGACAGCCAGATGACCTGCTGCAAGAATTTTTTCCAATTTGCTCGGAGTCTTTGTGTTCATTGTCTCAGATCCTCTCTGACCACCTTTCTTGGCCCGCCTGCACGTTCAGTGGACCAGTCTTTGATTGGAATAAGCTTATCGTAGTCGTCAAGCCTGCCCAGTTCTTTGAGCCGATCAATGATAAGCTGCCAGGCACAATCGAGCTCTTTGTTTATTTCACACTTTCCATTCGTGGAGCCACCACAGGGACCGTTAAGAAGTCTTTTGGCACACCGGGAAATGGGGCAGATTCCCGCTGTTTGTCCTAAGATACACTGGCCACATCCCTGACAGCGCTCGCTCCAAACGCCACTTTCTTCGGTCACACCCATGAAGGAGGTATTAACACCCGGAAAAACAAGTGTCCTGGGGTATTTTTCTGCCATAAATTGTACACCAACCCCACAGGCCAATGAAACAACCGCATCATATTCATCAATAATATCTCTTATCTCTTCCAGGTACTCATGGTCGCACTGACGTTCCAGAGTAACCTCTTTGACTTCCAGCTCTTTTCCTTCTTTCATGAATGCCATCTTTAAGGCCGAGGCCAGAATGCCAACCTCTTTCTTACCCCCGGC
>CAZSWT010000094.1:0-11070 GCA_964611035.1 uncultured Desulfobacteraceae bacterium | reverse complement strand
AGACACATACGAATCCCGCGAAATCAGATGAACCTGTGCTAACCGGATAGGCATACATGGTGGTTGTCTTCCCTGCCCCGTTTCTTCCTAACAGCACTACCACCTCTCCTTTTTCCACATTGAGGGAGACATCAAAAAGGATATGACTCAACCCATAAAATGTGTTGATCTTATTGAGTTCTAATTCCATGGTTAAACTTCTTCTCCTAAGTAAGCCTCGATGACCTTCTCATTTTTAGAAATCTCTTCTGGGATTCCCTCTGCAATCATTACACCGTAACCCAAAACTGTTACTTTCTGTGAAATGCCGAAGACTATATCCATATCATGCTCGATGAATAGCATGGTGATTTTCAATTGTTTCCAGAGATCCTGAATAAGCTCCACAGTCTGCCAACGCTCTTCTGGACTCATACCTGCTGTGGGCTCATCTAAGAGCAGCATTTTAGGCTCCAGGGCCAGTGCCACTGCGATGTCCAGCCTTTTCTGGTTCCCATGGGCTAAGGTGCCACTTTGATGTTGAGCCATATCAGTCATTCCCACCCTTTCCAGCATTTCGTAGGCCTTTTCATGCACGAATTTGAGTTTGTGGGTGGGTGTGACAATATTAAGATTCCCTTTTTGGTGTGTGATGACCGTGGCCACAATATTCTCCAGCACCGTCAGCCTGGGGAAGATATTCGTGATCTGGAAAGACCTTCCAATACCCTGTCTCACAATGTCATAGGGCTGCATGCCCGTAATATCCTTACCTTGAAAGTAAATCCCTCCACTGTTTGATAAGAGATAGCCTGTGATAAGGTTAAAAAGAGTGGTTTTTCCAGCACCATTGGGGCCTATTATGGAACTCAGCTCACCTTCCAGAACTGACATGTTGATGTTGTTAATCACGGTGTTCCCATTGAAAGACTTAAAAAGATTCTTAATTTCAAGGATGTTATCCGCCATTTTGCACTCTACTTGCTCTCATTAAAAAAATATCATTTTTCATGATTTCTTAAACAGTTTTTCATAAAGACCCACCAGCCCTTCAGGGGCAAAGAGAACCACAGCTAACAATATGAAACCCAGGAAAATGGCCCAGGTTTCCACAAGACTTTGATGTATCTGTTGAATAATGATGTGGAGGAATATCAAAATGGAGGAACCAATAGCAGGACCAATGAAAGAATACATCCCCCCCACGAGACAGGCAAAGATGGCATCTCCTGATCTACTCCAGTGCAGAAACTCGGTTTGGGCAAAACGGTTCAGTTCAGTAAATAGTCCTCCAGCCAGGCCTGCAAAAAAGCCGGCAATGATAAAATTGATCAATTGGTAGCGCCTCACGTTTATCCCAATAAATTTTGCCCGTTCAGTATTCTCTCTCGTGATCCGTATGGATAAACCAAAGGAGGAGTTCATGACCATTCTCATGATAAGGAAACAGACGAGAAAAATTACAAGACAAAATAGGTAATAATTTGCAGGCCCTAAAAACTCCGGTTTGGGAATGCCATGAATACCATCATCCCCACCGGTAAATGTGTACCACTGAAAGGCTATCATGTAAAGGAGCTGACCAAAGGCCAAGGTGAGAATGGCAAAGTAGAGCCCAATCAATCGTACACAGAACCAGCCTATGATAGCGGCAGCTATGGCGGCCATACAGGGTGCGGCCATCAGGGACAGACCCAGTGGTACACCTGCCTTTTTCATCAAAAGAGCAACGGTGTAAGCCCCTACACCAAAAAAAGCGGCATGACCAAAGCTTACCATCCCTCCAAAGCCGAGGATGAGATTAAGGCTCGTGGCGAAAAGCGCCATGATTATCATTTCTGTGGTGACCCAAATCCAAAACTCCCCTGTCCTCCCCATTTTTGCCAAAATAAAGGGAAGGATAAAGAGAGCCACTATAAAGCCAATCCCAACAATCCAATTTTTATTTTCAGGTCTCGATTTATCCATATACTGTTCGTCTCTTGTTATTATCTTTATTATCTTTCGGGCTTACCAAAGAGTCCCCAGGGCCGTATGATCAAAATAAGGGCCATGACGATATAGGGAAAAACAATGGCCAAACGGCTAAATGGTAGCTGTATGAATGATATACCCACCCCAATAATCAGGGAGCCTAATAGGGCCCCCCCGATACTTCCAAGTCCTCCAATGACCACTACGGCGAAACACTCGATGATCTTCTCCATACCTACACTTAGGTCAATGTTGGCAAGGGCGGACATAAATACTCCACCGAGCCCGGCGAGCCAGCAACCCAGCATGAAGGTTCCGGTCATGACACGGGATACATTGACCCCCAAAGCCCCCACCATTTCCGGATAGGAAACTGCGGCCCGGATAAGATTTCCTGCTCTGGTACGGTGGAGTAAAAACCACAAGCCCACTCCAATGAGCGGACCCACCACAAGGATAAAAACATTATATGTTGGCAGGTATTGTCCAAAAAAATCGATTGACCCGGCCAGAAGATCGGGACGCGCAACATTGCGAATATCCCCACCCCAAATCAGACGACATGCATCGTCAAGGATTAAAAGCAGGGCATAGGTCAGAAGTAACTGCAACAGGTGTTCCTTGCCGTAGATTCGGCGAAATAGCGGTATCTCCAAACCTAAACCCAAAATGGCTATGGCCGGCGGAACCAAAACCATTAACATAAGAAAGGAGAAGAGCGAGCCCCCACTAAAGAGCGTACTGAGGGAAAATGCAAGAAAGGCTCCGACCATATAAAGGGATCCGTGGGCGAAATTAATCACCCTGAGCACCCCGAACACCAGAGAAAGCCCGGATGCGACGATGAAGAGAACCATCCCCTGGCTGAGACCGTTGATGAGCATGAAGAAAAAAAATTGTATGGTCATAACGTTTTCTGGAAAACTATGTGTTAAAAAAGAAAGAATAATCATTTGGGTTCGTCCCCCGGCGACCCAGGGACGAACCCAACTAAGTCTCTTCTATTTTGGCTGCACTTTTTTGAGTTGTTCTATGGATAGCCAGACCTTTTCCGCCGGCACTTCCACTACGTCTTTTAAGATAAGAAAGCCTTTATATTTCGGGTCCTTGGCCGTGTAGCCTACATAGATACCCACATTCGCCATGTGATCTTCGGCGCGTATATATCTGGGGCCTCGCAAGGAAGCAAAACGCAAGCCATCTAAGGTCTTGGATACTTTGTCGGAGTCAGTGCTTCCCGCTTTCTTAATAGCGGTAGTGAGTGCAATCAGTCCGTCGTGAGCCATAATTGCCCAATCAGATGGCCATTCGTTGTACTTCTTGTGATACTTCTCTACAAATACCTTCATGTCCAGGGTACCCACTGCGTAAAACGGGCAGCGGGCATAGCCCAAAAGCCCTTCGGGCATATCCATGCCCGTTGCTCTCATCAGATCCAGGTCATACAGTGAGGTAATGCTGGATTTTTTGAAGAGTCCATACGGCTTGGCCTGCTTTATAAAAGTACTCAGGTTGCCTCCCCACAGATTGGTATAGATGACCTCGGGATTTTGGGACATCAGTGCCGGGATATATGGTCCAAAATTAGTCTCTCCCTGCTTGGGCCACACAGCCTTGAGGATTTTGACCTCGGGTTTAATCTTCACGAGATACTCTCTAAACGCATCCCATTGGGTATGCCCATAGGCGTAATCAGGCCCTATAAAGCAGATACGCGTATATGGAGACTTTGCGAGGAACATGGCAATACCCCTTCCCTCTATCCCTGTATGTGGTACCACCTGAAACATATATTTGTGGAAATCCGTGGTCGTCAATTTGTTGGTATTGGACGTGTGAAAATAGACGATTTTTTTGTATTCCTTTGCCACCTTGCTTACAGCTAAGGCCACGCCGCTGCTTGTGGGGCCGATCAGAAAATCGCACTTCTCGCTTAAAATCAACTCCCTGGCCATGGTAGCCCCGATGTCCGGTTTGAGCTTCGAGTCGCGAATGATGAGCTCCAGTTTTTTACCGAGTATGCCGCCAGCCGCATTAGCCTCCTCTATAAAAAGCTCAAGTCCTTTTTTCTGAGATGCATAAAATGTTGCCCCAACCCCTGGCATATCAGCTGTCCAGCCAATTCTGATGGTATCTGCTGCGAATGCATTACTCCCCGGGGCACTCATAAAGATTAAAAGAAATCCTACAATACAAAAGATAATGTTGGTATGACTGTTTTTCATTTTCCCCTCCTTTTTTTTAGGTCATTATAGACCATTTTTCTTTGTTACTTTTCATGAATTAATCAGTATCTATTATATCACCTCCTCTCATTACAGTTTTGCATCTTGGCCTTCCCAATAGGGTTTGCGCATCTCCCTTTTAAGAGTTTTCCCCGCAACATTCCGGGGAAAATCTGCCTCGATGACAACCTCGGAAACACGCTGAAACTTGGCTTCTACGTTCTTGTTGATCCAATCTTTGAGTTGTTCTGGTGTAATAGAGCCCGGTTTGTGCAAAATGACAGCAGCTAAGGGTGTTTCACCCCATTTCTCATGGGGAATGCCAAAAACAGCAGTCTCACGCACGGCCGGGTGCTTGACAATGGTCTCTTCAATGTCGCGGGGATACACATTAACTCCGCCGGAGATGATCATATCCTTTTGACGGTCTATTAAATACAAAAACCCATCTTCATCAACATACCCCAGGTCGCCGGAATGCAACCAGCCATCAACAATGCCTTTTTCAGTCAGGTCAGGACGCTTGTAATACTCGGTCATCAGGATAGGGCCATTTCCACAGATTTCGCCAACTTCTCCAGTAGGGACTTCTTCCCCTTTCTCGTTTAAAATCTTCATATCAAAAAAGGTTGGTGGAGTACCCACCGAGTCCATTTTTCTCTCGAAATCGTATTTATCAAGAACCGTGACAAATCCCTCTGTTAGCCCGTAGAGCTCATAAAATCTTCCAGGCAAGAGCTCGTGTATCTGCTCTTTATATTGTCGGTGAAGCGGCGCTCCGAGTGAGAGTATCATTTCAAGTGATTCCAGGGCCTTGGGAGAAAAATTCGGCGCATTCAGCATTCCAATGATCTGCGCGGGCACCATCATGACGTGGGTCACTTTTTCGCGACCAATTGTTTCTATATATGAAACCGCATCGAACTGTGAAAGGAGAATATATGTTGCCCCTACATATACCGTTGGCATCATATCAACAAAGGCGCCATTAAAAACTATTGCCCCAGCATGCATGGTAACGCTCTCTGGTGTCATGCGATAGGATGCGGCAAAGCACTGTCCGTACTGGGCTCGAATATAATGTGTATGCACTATCCCTTTCGGCATACCAGTCGTTCCGCTGCTATACATAATATCAAACTGATCATCTCTCAAGATTTCAATGCCCTTCGGTTCCTGATCACCAGCAACTGCCTTTAGCGCATGATAATCTCGATAGCCTGGTATATCTCCGGCATCAATCAACGAGTATCTATCATGGGCAATAGCAGGGAGTTCAGGCTTGATAGAATTAATAGTCTCAACAAAGGTCGAGTTTGTGATAATGGTCTCTGTATCTGAATCTCTCAGCAAGGTAGCCATGGCCTTGCCTCGCAAAAGTATACTGAACGGAACAACAACTGCTCCGATTTTGGCCACTGCCCAATACACTTCAAGCTGCTCTAAACAATTGGGTAGAATCGTTGCAACCTTATCGCCCTTCTGAACCCCCATATCTAGTAATGCATTTGCAAGTCGATTGATGCTCTTGTTAAATTCAAGGTGAGTAAGCCGTTGATCTTCAAACACAACCGCGAGATGGTTGGGGTGATAAAGAGCATGATTAGAAAAAATTTGTCCAATATTCATTTGATCCTCCTCTAATAAGAACCCAACTAATATATGATCAAAAACCAAACTGAAGTTGACTTTTTTGACGTTCTCTTCTTAAGGTCTTTTCAATATGTGAGCACCACTCCACCATCAAACAGGAGATCTCCCCCGATGAGGTATCTCGAGAAACGTGAAAAACCAAAAATGAAAAGATTGGCAACCTCTATAGGAGTCATCATATCTTTTATACGGGATTTACCCATCATAACATCTGTGACGACTTCTTCAGGAGTTATGTTACGCTGTTCCGCTTGTGAAGGGATCTGATTCAATGCCAACGATGTTTTTATAAAGCCAGTGCTTATGGAAAATGAGCGAATGCTCCCTTCTCCTTCTGCAGATATCGATTGGCTCAGTGCCCTCAAACCAAACTTGGTAATATTATACACCGGTTTGTTCTCGGTGCAGATGTGTGCGTGGATAGAAGCCATATTACCAATTACACCGGTGCCGTCGATGCTTTTCTTCATATGCTGAATAGTCAACTTAGAAAGATAAAATGGAGCCCGGAGCATAATTTTCTGCATCAAATCGTATTTTTCCATTGGAAAATTTTCTATTGAATCAATATGCTGAATACCGGCTATGTTTGCGACATATTTAATACTGCCAAGCTTTGCGGCTTCCTCAACAGCGTATTCTATTTCATCATCCTGTGTAAGATCGGTTTTGATAAAAATCATCTGCCCACCCATTTCACGGGCGAGATTCTGTGTCTTCTTGCCTTCTTCCTTATTGACATCCAATCCCACGGTCATTAATTTATTCGCAGCAGCTGCAATAGCTGTGGCTCTCCCTATGCCACCTGCAGAACCAGTCACTATACACACCCTATTGGAATTGAAATTCTTATCAGGTAAGAACAATATGTCATCTTTTGTGACGTCTGGCTCTCGAATGTCAATATTCATCTTTATTGCACCCTCTATTTCTACTGGTTCTATATTTACTGCGACTTTCATGCCAGATACCTTCAAACCCTGCAATTAAACATCCAGCTCAAAAGAAGGTCTTCCCATGCTTTGATTTGTAGTGCATTTTAGAAACGTTTTGCCCTCACCTTTAAATTCTGTTGCAATTCAAATAACAAGGGGGTATAAGGGTTGGTATGTCTCAAAAAAGAGACATGTCTTTAATGTGAGACAGGAGGATATCAATGGGCAATGCACAGATAGAGAAAAATCATAAAAACCTCTTGCCTCAGACGGAAAATTTTTTTAAAAAGCTCATGGATAATATGGAGATTGGTGTTATCGTCTCAGACCATGAGGGCCGCATTATCTATATTAATGAAACCTACGCAAGGTTCTTAGACATGGACCCAGAGGCTCAAATTGGAAAACACGCAACAGAGATTGGTGTTAACTCTCGGCTGCATATTGTGGCAAAGACGGGCAAGGCAGAAATCAATTGGCCACACCAATTCAAGGAAAAGGCCTTTCTTGTGCATCGGGTTCCCATCAAGGAAAACGGAAAGGTCATTGCTGTTTTGGGGTTAGTGCTCTTCGATAGCGCAAGCACAGCAAGCAAGCTCGCAGGGCAAGTATCGTTACTGGAGTCAAAGGTTAAACTTTACGAAAATGAGCTTGCATCTCTTCGGTCTGTTCGATTCACGTTTGATAGTATCGTGGGAGTGAGTGAGGCCATTCTTGATGCGAAGCAGAAGGCGGTCAAAGCCACCACGAACCAGTACCCGGTATTTATCACAGGGGAGTCAGGCGTAGGAAAAGAGCTCTTTGCCCAGGCCATTCACTATGGCAGCTCAAGAAGGCACCATCCCTTTGTTCGTGTCACTTGCCCTGCAATTCCTAAGGAGCTATTTGAGTCGGAGCTCTTCGGGTACGAGAAGGGCTCCTTTACTGGTGCAGACCCTAAGGGCAAACCGGGTAAGTTTGAGCTTGCCAATCATGGCACCATATTCCTCGACGAAATAGGCGATCTCCCACTCCATATGCAACCGAAACTCCTGCGCGTTCTGGAAGGAAAAGAATTCGAACGGGTGGGTGGGACCACTTTGATCAGATCGGATTTTCGGCTCCTTACTGCCACCAATCAAATACTTGAAGAAATGATAGAAAAAAATAGCTTTCGCAAGGATCTCTTTTATCGCCTCAACGTGATACCTATACATATTCCCCCTCTCAGGGACCGTCGGGACGATATTATCCCGCTCGCATACCATCTATTAAAACAGATTGCCCATGATTCAGGTTTCTATGAAATAAAATTAGATCCCGAGGCAGAAAAGGTCCTAAAGTATTATGACTGGCCAGGAAACGTGAGAGAGCTTTCAAACCTGCTTGAAAGGGTTGCATCGTATCTGGAAAGAGACACAATTTACCTCTGTGATCTCCCCTTTCACCTCTATCGAAGCCGAAAAGCTTCCCTCAAATTAAATCGCACCTCCCTTAGGCAGGTACAAGGGAGTGCAGAAGAAAAGGCCATCCTCTATGCCCTGGAGTCGACCAACTATAATAAAGCCAAAGCAGCAGATTTCCTTGGAATCCATCGATCCCTTTTGTACAAAAAGATGAAGAAGTATAATCTGCCGCTGAAAAAAGAATAAAATACCTCCATAGCAAAGCGGTGTGGTATCAATCTGAATATCCATAATCACCCCAAGGGGTGGGGCTGTAAACCCTTGTCCGCCTTCGGCGGATTAATTCCCTCACATTCAATCCGAAACACCGAAAAGGTGAAAAATCAATTCCACCTATGTAGCAGTAATGTCCTTGTTGTAATCCACGCGGGCACACATTATTTGCATCTACTTTGCGATGCTTTTGCTATAACATACGCCTCCTGTAATCTCTATGGTAGTGGCGTTGATCGCATCGTTTTCGATGCAGTGCATTATGAGGCGAACCACTTCCTCAGGCTCAACAAGTCTTCCAAGGTGTACATCCTGTAGGATTGTGTTGAGGACCTTCTGATCCATATCTTTAAGAATAGGAGTTCCCACATAACCGGGCGCGATACCCACTGCGCGGATGTTCCTGATATTCCTGAGCATAAACTCACCTATGAGGATCTTTGGCATGAGGGCATCAGCAACTTTAGTTGAGGAATAATTAAGCTGACCTATTTGCCCTGTCTTATTGATTGAAGAGATAACAAATAGTATGCCTTCCCATCCCCCATTGACCATCGCTTCTATGGCATCTCGTACACTTATGAACGTACCTGTCAGGTTTACATCAATAACTGACTGCCACTGTTCAAGACTCATCTTCTTTATAACCTTGCCGGTTTCTTTATCAGTGCTTACAACAGTTCCATCGCGTATGATACCAGCCGAAGGTATGAGGATATTTAGCTTCCCAAAGGCATTGATGGTCTCCTTGAAAAATCTCTTCTGATCCTCCTCACTTACCACATTGCCATATACACCTATTGCCTCGCCACCTGCCTCTTTGATCTCCTTCACAACCCTATCAACTCCTTCTTGCACGAGATCGCAGATTGAGACCTTTGCACCCGCTTTGGCAAGCTCTTTTGCACACACCTCACCAATACCTCTACCTCCACCTGTAATGAGAGCAACTGAATCTTTAATCTCCATACCTATACCCTCCTTTGACTAATTGTAACTGATAGTTGATGGCATACATTTTAACAAGCAAAAAGCATTCCTACTTGCAATCAACACAATATTTATCTACATTGTCTCCTTAAAACTTTCATTACTCTCTCACCTGCACCAGTATTTCTCTATCCAACTATAACATTTCCATTGTATGAAAAATTTTAATATATAGCACACTCCGCCTCACATAAGGAACACACACAGAAAGAAACCTTGACAATTCCATATTTTTCTACAAGGATGAGAAGCGAAAATTATTACAAGGTAATTCTTCACATATTTTTTGATCTCTCACCCCCTCAGTTGAGGAGCGGGATATGAATGCAAGGTCAGAACTAAGCCCTCATGAGGATAAATTAGTTTATCCAGATGAGGGTTTTTGTTTTTTAGGGTGAAGGGAGGATACTCTCATGACCACAAAACTAACCTATAAAGAGCTGGAACAAAAGGTTAAGGAGTTAGAAAAGGAAGACGTTGAGCACAAGCAGGTAAAGGATGCGCAGAATGAGAGTGAAGAGAAGTGGCGCTCTTTGGCAGAGACCGCCCCATGCGTGATCCTGACGGTCCAGCGGGACGGCACGATCCAGTTTCTCAACCGCTCAATGGGTAAATACACACCAGAAAACACAATTGGGACAAAGGTTTGGGACTACGTTCCACCCGATTATCACAGTGTGATGCGGAAAGCTATTGACCATGTCTTTCAGACTGGTCTTCCTATTGGGTATGAGATTTTAGGGGCAGGCTTAGAGGGACCTGCCTCTGCCTGGTATATGACGCAACTGGGTCCCATTTTAAAGGATGGGAAGGTTGTTGCCATGACTATGGCCTCTACTGACATCACAGACATAAAGAAAGTACAAGAGTCGCTGGGGGAGAGCGAGGAGAAATACCGCAGCCTTTTTGAGGATTCAAGAGATGCCGTCTATATTACTACCCGGGAAGGCGAGTTAGTTGAGGTCAATCAATCTTTTTTGGATCTCTTTTTTATTACTAAAGATGAAATACCAGATCTAAACGTCCAGCAACTATACGTTAATCCTGATGACAGACAAAGCTTTCAGAAACAGATAGAGAAAAAAGGATCTGTTAAAAACTTTCCAGTGAAGCTATGTAAAAAGGATGGAACAGAGATGGACTGCCTGTTTACCTCGACTATGTGGCAAGCCAGTGATGGAAGCACTCTGGGGTACCACGGTATCGTCCGCGATATCACCCAGAGAAAGAAAACAGAGCGAGCCTTACGGGAACGAGAGGAAGAGTTAAAGATTAAAGCTGCTAACCTTAAGGAAGTAATTACCGCCTTGCGAGTTTTACTGAAAAGAAGGGATGAAGATAAAACAGAGCTTGAGGAAAAGGTACTTTCTAACGTAAAGGATTTGGTTGTGCCTTTTCTTGAAAAGGTGAAAAAAACCCCATTGGATCCCAAACAATTCGCCTATATAGATATTCTTGAGTCTAATCTCAATGACATTACCTCACCATTTTTACGCACCTTATCGACGAAATATATAAACCTTACTCCCACACAAATCCGGATAGCTCATCTTATAAAGGAGGGTAAGACCACCAAAGAGATAGGAGAGATGATGACCGTATCCCCTCGGACGATTGAGACTCATAGAAAAAATATAAGAAAGAAGCTTGGCATAG
>CAZSWT010000093.1:0-11178 GCA_964611035.1 uncultured Desulfobacteraceae bacterium | reverse complement strand
TACAGAGATCATCCCAGCGCCTAATCTGTTATAGGCTACAGTTGTCTGGAGAAGTCTGTGGCCATCACCTATTTTGCCAAGAAGATTGATCTTCGGGACACGAACATCTTCAAATATAACTTCCCTGTTCTGGTCTTCATGCATCCCCATCTTTCGTTCAATCTTACCAAAGGAAAGACCAGGTGTGTCTTTCTCAACGACAATTATACAGGAGCCTTTGTCTTCTAACTTGGGGTCAGTTGTAGCAATTACAATATAATGAGATGCTATACCGGCATTACTGGGCCATATCTTTACTCCATTTATAATATAATCATTTCCATCTTCTTTAATAATTGTTTTTACGGTCCTTAATCGCATCCTACTGTCTTCAATATCTGCACCTGAAGCAGGCTCTGTCATGCAGATGCATCCCAGATTTACCTCCTCTCTCGATGCCAGTGGTCTCAAGAAACGCTCTCTCTGCTCATCATTGGCAGCAATTATTATAGGTGTCTGAGCGAACCACGTATCACCAATAACACAGGCCACACCACCATTTACAGCAGCAAGCTCTTCTAAAATTGCCATAGTTGTCATTCCATCCGCACCTGTGCCACCGAATTTAGGGTCTATCGTTAATCCCATAAAGCCCAACTCTGCTGCCTTCTTTAATACCTGTGGCATATATCTGTGGGTTTCCCAATCATCATCAAACTTATCATTAAGTGGTTTTACCTCATTTTCAGCAAATTTCCTTGCCATCTCTTGAAATTGACGTCTCTCTTCTGAAAGTTGAAAATTATACATGCTGCTCCTCCTTTGTTTTTTATCCTTTTATAGCTCTTAGTTCTTTAATAAGGGCCGGAACAATCTCATTAATATCCCCAACAATACCATAATCCGCAAAGTTAAAGATATCAGCCTTTGGATTTGTGTTTATAGCTATGATAAGCTCACTGTTTATCATTCCGGCAGAGTGTTGTATCGCCCCTGAAACACCACACCCTATATAAAGTTTGGGTCGTATTGTTTTTCCGGTCTGGCCAATCTTTTTATCCTCAGAAACCCAGCCCTCATCTACTGGAAGGCTTGTTGCCCCTACTTGCGCACCCAAAAGCTTTGCAAGTTCCTTTACCATTTCAAAGCCTTCTTTATTGCCAACACCCATGCCTACTGCTACTATCTTATCTGCCTCTTCTAAAGATATACTATCGGATACCGATCTAACAGTTTCAAGAACTTTAACCTTGATATCCTCTTCCTTACAATTTACATCTATATAAATCAACTCCCCTTGACTTTTTCTGTCTTGATCCTTTAACTCCATAACACCTGGCCGAACGGTTACCATCTGGGGCCTATGAAAAGGACATATGATGTCTGCCATGAGATCCCTGCCAAAGAAAGGTTTTGTGGCCACGATTAATCTCATCTCTTTATCAATATCGAGTTCAGTACAGTCCGCAGTGCATCCTGTGTTTAATCGTGCTGATACCCTCGGCGCCAAATCTCTTCCGATGCCGGTTGCTCCAATCAACAGTATCTCTGGTTTTTCCTTAAAGGCCTGTTCAGCAAGAATATCCGAGTAAATCTCTGTCCGGTAATCTTTAACAATAGGATCATCTGCTATGATAACCCTGTCAGCTCCGTAAGAAATAAGTTCTTCCGCCATTTCTGAAACATTATAACCAATAAGGATAGCTGTAACATCCACCTCAAGTTTTTCCGCCAGGTCACGTCCTTTTCCCAACAATTCAAGGGAAACTTGAGCCGGTGTTCCATCTCTTTGCTCGACAAAGACCCACAATCCACTATACTCTTCCATGTAAAAATAGAGCCTCCTTGCTCAACTACAACTCTATGCTACCTCACTTTACATGCTCATTTGTCTCAATCACAAATGTCAAAATCCAAATGCAAATTGAAAACCAAATGCCTGAATGCCAAAATTATTCTCTTCCATAATGTTTTGTCATTTGAATTTTGGGCTTGATTTGATATTTGAGCTTTGTCATTTGTCATTTTTATTATAATATTTTTATGCTTCTTTGTCCCATGAAGGTCATCGAGATTTAAAATTATTAAGTGACATATATGCCTCAACAAAGCCCCTTTTGCTTCAATAGTTGAATCAGGTTTCTTGCTATCTCATCAGGTTTCCCTTCCAATATTGCAACCTTTCCTTTGTGCACCTTTTTTATATAAACCTTTCTGGATTGCGTTGGGGAACCCTCTAAACCAAAATGCGTTTTATCTCCTCCAAGATCCTCATTTGCCCACACTTGCACCTCTTTGTCCCTGTATGCATTCATGATACTTTCCATAGAGGGAATTCGCGGTTGATTAATTTCTTTTTCCACTGTTATTAGAGCAGGAAAGGAGGACTCCGATATCCTAAAACCGTCTTCCAGTTTCTGTTTTATGGTAACCGAATTATTGTGTATGGTAATCTCCGTTGCATAGGTTAATTGGGGTAAATTCAGTAATTCTGAAACCTGGGGACCTACGTGGGCTGTCATAGCATCCCATGACTCTTTGCCACAGAGGATGAGATCAAAATGCGATATCTTTTTAATAGCAAGATGTAAGGCATACGAGGTGGATAAGGTATCAGAGCCGGCAAATATTCTATCATTCAATAATATTGCCTTATCGACCCCCATACTCAAGGCCTCTCTAAGGGCATCCTCTGCCTGACGAGGGCCCATAGAAAGGGCGGTTATTACACCACCATGTTGTTCTCTTATTTGAAGTGCTGCTTCAAGGGCATTTTTATCATTAGGGTTTAGAATACCTTCGACACCTTCCCTGATAAGGCTACCCGTCTTGGGATCCCAGCCTATGTCGCTGGTTTCAGGCACTTGTTTGATGCAGACAACTATATCCATTTTATATACAGGTAAGTGATGAGAAGGTGACCAGGTTTAAGGAAAATATTATTTCTTCTCTGCGTGCCCTGCTTCTGCGGTGAAATGCCAGTTTTTCTTCAGCCTTCTTTTCAGCGAGCCAATGCAGAACCAACAAGTGTCTTTTGAATCTCAGTGCTTCCAGCAGTCACACCTGGAGAGGCAATCGTTCTATAGAGTCTTTCTATCTTATAGTCTTTACAATACCCATACGAGCCATGTATCTGTAAGGCCTTTCTGGCAACCTCCTGAATGGTTGGGACAACAAAAAGCTTAAGGGCGGCTGAATCTACCGCGATATCATCACCTTCATCCTGCTTGGAAGCGACCCTATAGGTCCACCATCTACTGGCTTCGATTGAGGCATGCATCTCTGCCAGCATCCACTGAAACCCTTGCATGGCAGTCATTGGCCTACCTCTGACCATTTTCTCTTTTGCAAATTTCAAGGATTCATTCAAGCACTCCTGCCCCATGCCAACCATAAATGCCATCTGCTGAACCCTCTCGCCAGCAATCCACCTGAGCAAAATATGAAAGCCCTTGCCTTTGTCTCCCAAAATATTTGCTTTGGGCACCTGAACATCTTTTAGAAAAATATCCACTAAACCTTGCCCTGCAAGGCCCATCAAAGCCCATGGTTTAGACCAGGTATAACCCTCAGAACTTTTGTCTACTATAAATGCAGTAACCCTTTCTGTTTCATCCTTTGCATAAAAAACTCCGTATCCTTTCTTATGCCCATAGGAAATGAATCTCTTTGTTCCATTTAATACATAATAATCTTCATCTGGTTTGGCAGTCGTGGTAATCGCCGTTGGATCTGATCCTGTAGCTGGCTCAGTAAATGCCATAGTTGCATAACCTGATCCATTGCACAGAGGAGGGATAAATCTTTCACGAATATCCTCTGAACCCCAATGATAGATGGACTCAGAAACACTATTGCTCAAAGCTACCAGAAAGGCGGCTGCCGAACCTGTCTTTGCAAGTTCTTCCAGAATCAATATAACATTAAGCGCACTTGATCCAATACCACCGTATTCTTTTGGGATCATTATACCAAGCATCTGTGCCTTTGCAAACTTCTGCCAGATATCGTCTGGGATAGCATCCTCCTTCTCTATTTTTGCTATGATTGGTTCAATTTCCTGCTTGGCAAAATCCCGAGCTGCTTTCACCATCATTTTGCTTTCACCTGATAGAGTAAAATCCATTTTTCTCTCCTTTCCTTGATTAAATGATCAAAGAGAGCCTACAATCCTACGATCGCTATACTAACAACATTCATCTGTGGGAACCCACCTAAGTTATGAGTAAGACCGATTTTTGGATTCTTGATTTGCCTTTCCCCGGCCTTTCCTTGAAGTTGCTTGTACATCTCATATAACATTCTTAATCCAGAGGCCCCAATAGGATGACCAAAACATTTTAGGCCCCCGTCAGGCTGTGAAGGTATCTTTCCCTCTATTGTAAAAAAGCCATCTTCAATATCATTCCGTGCCTTTCCTCGTGGTGATATCTGCAAATCCTCATAGGTAACAAGCTCGGTAATGGAAAAGCAGTCATGAAGCTCCATCATGCTTATTTCTTCCCTGGGATTTTTTATGCCAGCCTCTTTATATGCCCTTGCGGCTGTTCTGGTTGTTGTCTCGACATAGGTGCCATCCCATTTAGTGTATCCTAACTCCTCGCCAGAACTGATTCCGATCTGAAGCGCCTTCACAAATACAGGATCAGCTATAAAATCTTTGGCCATATCCGCCCTGCACACAATCGCTGCTGCCGCACCATCGCTTACACCACAGCAGTCAAGAAGACCGAGAGGGGAGGCAATTATTGGGGCATTTAATACATCCTCTTCTGTTATAATCCTTTGAAGGTGGGCCTTTGGGTTTTTCACACCATTTCTATGACTATTGACCGAGATCTTTGCCAGGCTCCTTTTTCCTTCTTCTGTAGACATACCGTACTTGGAGAAATATCGGTTGGCCATCATTGCAAAGGCGCCAGGGGCGCTTATAGCTGGAAAAATAACCCTGTTTTTTGTACCCAAGATCGTGCTTACCTCTGAAAGACCGCCATATCCAGTATCTTTTAGCTTTTCTGCTCCCAGAGCCAGGGCAATATCATACGCACCAGAGGCAACCCCGTAGACCGCACCCCGTAAAGCCTCAGAACCACTGGCACAAAGATTCTCAACCCTGGTTACCGGTATAAACGGTAGCTTTAAGGTCCTGCTAAGAAACAGGGCCGACTTTCCAACATTTAATTCCTCATAACAAGAGCCATACCAGGCTGCCTGAATATCCTTTTTCTCTATACCTGCATCCTCAATTGCTTCAGTAAACGCCTCAACGATTAAATCTTCGGAACCCTTGTCCCAATGCTCTCCAAATTTGGTGCAACCCATTCCAATAATAGCAACCTTATTCTTTATCCCCTCACCCATAATTATCTCCTCATGTTGTTTGTTGGGTTTCTTGTGTTTCTTGGGTTTTTAGAGTTAAAGCCCTAAAGCACCAAAAGCGATTCAAAATGCCCTAAAACAAATACCCACTTACACTTTACTAAAACCAACCCTACAAACTCAACAAACCCAATAAACTATCTATCTTGGATCGGTACTGCCTTCCAAAAATAGCCAACAATACCTTCCCTTCCATCAACGTACCTTCGTCTAAAACTCATCTCGACTGGCATACCTATCTCCATTGATTCAAGATCACAATCCGTAACATCAAACCAAAATCTGCCGCCTCCATCAAAATCAATAACCGCATATATTGCAGGTGGAATGGGTGTAAAGGCCAGGAGATCACCTGTAAAGCTAAAAATAGTTCCTTTCTTATCAGAAAATCGGTAGTCTTCCATCTCATCAATAGCGCCGCAATCAGGATTAACACATACCCTTTGAGCAGGATATTGAGGTGTCCCACATTGTTTACAACGGGTTCCACATAGGCCTAATATCTCTCTCCTGTCTCTCCATGTTAAAGACAAGGCAGTGTAAGGTATGGCCTCGGCCCTGATTCCTCCCTCCGGAGAAATAAAGCCCCTGAATGCGAGATACTTCTCATAACTCGTAAGGTCTCTTTTGGACTTTAAATACCTCTTTAATCCTCTCTTTTGACCTTTGACTTTTTCTATCTCTTCTGTAACCGTAAATAATAACGCATCACTTCCATTACCAAAACCTGCCACAATTATTGTATCTCCAGGGCTTGCATTCTCAAGGGCCGAGATCAATATCATTACAGGGTAGGAGGTTCCAATATTACCCATAACAGTCATCAAATGATCCTGAACTTGATCTGGTTCAAATCCCAATCTTTTACTTACTTGTGCATGGTCGCGGGGATAAATTCCAGGAAAGGCCACCTTAGCTATATTCTTTGGACTTAGCCTATATTTGGCAAGAAGCCCTGAGATGGCCTCAGGGATAAATTTTCTATAACCTTCCTCTCTTCCAAACCTGTTCTCCCATGCTCGGTCAGTTTTATCATTTTCTGTTCTCCAATGATCAGGGAAATCATAGGAAACACTGTAGGAGCCTTCCAATTTTGCGATTATTCCATCACTGCCTAACAACAAAGACGCTGCGCCATCACTAAAACTTATCTCTTGAGAGCTACCTGGTTTGCCCACTCTGACATCCGATGCACATAAAAGGAGGTTATTTGCTGTGCCTGCACTAATACAATCAATTGCGGCAATTAATGCAGATGTACCAGCACTCGTGGAGTCAGTAAAATCAGCCGTTCTGATGTTACTTCTAAGATCTAAGGCAGTCCCTATAATATCAGCACACCCTCTTTCCCTAAATGGTGATGTAGTTGAAGCAAAGTATACACCGCCAATAGAATCCCTGTCATAGCCCTCCAAACAATTCATGGCAGAGGCAACAGCCATGGTTACGCTGTCTTCATCAAAGTTGGCTACACACTTTTCTCCCTTCATATAGGCGGCCTGATGGAGCCACCCCATACTCTTAAAAATAATATCCCGCTTTATTCTATTCAAAGGGAGATACCCACCATAAGAGACAATACCTATCATCGTAATTGACCTCCTTCTTTGGGATGACCTTTGTTATCTTGCCATTATGAGAATTTCAATCTTTTTCCTGATAAATTATTATAATTGAAGTGGTTACATAAACTTTAATAAGGTTTAAAAAAGCGCATCCTTCAATTATGAAATATAATACCTCGCCTTTGCTAAATATTAATGGCCTCCTTAAGGTCTTGCGAAAACATAATTAAGCTGACCATTTGGCAGGGTATTGAACTCGGTTTTCAGCTTCATTCCCACATTCAAATCTTCATAGGGTATTTCCTGTGATATTCTACCAAAGACCTTGTAATCACCATAATCAAGGAGGGCTATAGTGTAAGGAAGATCATCCTCAAATCCTACCGGTGCATACTTCAGCTCACTAAAGCTTACCAGTGCTCCAGTTCCTGTTACCTCAAACCATTCCATATTGCTATGTAAACACTTAACGCAATCCGATCTTGGGGGAAAGTAAACAGCTCCGCACTCCTTACATCTTGTACCCATTACTTTACCTTCCTCAAGATAGCTTATAAAATCATTCGTCTTGGTAATAGCTGTAAAGCTCACTGTGCCAAATTTTTTAAATCTATCATCTACTTCCTTTTTTGCCATTTTTCACCTCCCCAGTATCGTTACATTTCCATACAGACCGACACCACCAATATTATGGACAAGGCCAATCTCTGGATCTTTAACCTGCATCTCTCCGGCCTCTCCCCTGAGTTGAAGTACTATTGTCCTGACCTGTGATCCCCCTGTCGCCCCAATTGGGTGCCCTTTTGACAGAAGTCCTCCATCGACATTAACAGGGATACTCCCCTCTTTATATGTCTCCTTAGATGCAATCAAATCCTTGCCTTCGCCTGGCTTTGCAAATCCTAAGTTCTCGTATGCCATCATCTCTGCAATAGTGAAGCAGTCATGCACTTCAGCAACATCAATATCTTTTGGAGTAACTCCGGCCATCTTATATGCCTGTTTCCCCGCCTCAATGCCTACACTTAAACCAGTCAAAAGATCCCTTCCTGCCATATTAACCGCCTCAGATGCTGCTCCAAGGCCCAGTATCCAAACAGGCTTATCACACAGAGCTCTGGCCTTTTCCTCATTAGCTACAATGATGCAGGAGCTGCCGTCTGCATTAGCACAGCAATCTCCGACCCTTAAAGGCTTCGCAACAGTAGCAGATATATTACTTTCTGGATCAGTAAACATCTCCATGGTTACAGGTTTTCTGTATACAGCCTTCTCATTTATCTGACCATATGTGGCTGCCTTAACCCTTATCTTAGCGAGATCTTCACCTGTTGTGCCATATTTAGCAATGTGTGCCTGGGCATACATGGCATAATAGGCTGGCATCATAGTACCAAAGGGTGATTCCCATTGAATATCAGCTCCTCTTCCCATCCTCTCCTGGGATTCGCTGGATGATATTTCTGACATCTTCTGAAACCCAACAATAGCAATAATATCATGCAATTCTGATTTAATCATTGAATAGGCTACTCTTAAGGCCATACTGCTTGAAGAGCAGACGGATTCAATATAAAATGTGGGTTGAGGAATAAGGCCAAGATACTCAGCGATCACCCCGGCAGGAGATCTTTGCTTATCGTACTCAGGGGCAGATGCGATTATAGAGGCATTAATATCTTTTATTTGTATCTTTGCATCCTTCATAGCCTCTTTAAAGCCTTCAAAGGCAAGTTCCCTGATCGATCCTGGATACCCTCTTACAAAATTACTTTGTCCAACACCAATAATTCCAACCTTCCCCATAATCATCCCTCCTTTTTAAGCTATCTTACTTTTTCAATGTTCCCAGATTTATAGCTGCTAACACCATTTGTATATATTGTTTCAAAAATACGGTAAAGAAAAATTTTATATAATATGAATACCCCGTTGTCCGTTGTCCATCGGAAAACGGTGAACGGTGAACAGACATTATTTGTTAAGCAAAAAATACACACTCAGGGCCATAACAGTCTGACCATGGTTTATCTCCCCGCCCCTGATCATCTCCGGAATCTTTTGAAGCTTTACTAAACATACCTCTATATCCTCTGTGGGATCAAGATTAGGTTCAGCTACCTTTTTTACCTCCCTTGCCAGATACGTTAGCCCCTTATTGTTTAGGACTGCAGGTTGGGGGTAAATGCGTGTTAACAAAATCAGGTTTTCCGCACGATATCCTGTCTCTTCTAAAAGTTCTCTTTTGGCAGTTTGATCGGGGCTGAGGTCATTTTTATCTATCAATCCCCCAGGCAACTCCAAAAAAATTCGGCCACAACCATGCCTGTATTGCCTTACCATAACAATCTGATCATCAGGAGTAATAGGAATAACCTGAACCCAGTTTGGAAAATCAATAACATAAAAATCATGCTCCTGGCTTGTCCTTGGAGAACGACAGCGGTTTGTTGTAATGGAAAAAAGACCTGTATCAAAATTTTTAGTTGATTCAAATATCGGCCATGGCTTTATCATAGGGGAAGTGCCTAAAACTATAAGTGTCTAAAGTGCCTAAAATGAACCTAACGAACACAACAAACAACTACTACTTAAAACTGAAAGCTAAATGCTGAACGCTAACTGTTAGTCAACTCCCAAATCAGAGAAAAGCTTTGATGATGCACTTACCTGAAGAAGAGGATAAAGGGCAGTCTTCGTATATAAATGAAGGGTTTCCTTGTGTATTTCCTCAGATGCGGCCGCTGAACAGTCAGAGACGATAACGCTCCTGAAATCATAACAGACTGCATCAAGGGCTGTAGTGAGCACGCAAAAAGGTGTTGCTATACCAGCCACAGCGCATATAGTAACGTTTTTTTCCTTTAAGTACTTCGTTAATCCAGTCTGAAAAAAGGCAGAAAAACGTGGCTTGGGAAGCCAAAGGTCTTCAGGTTTTCTTTCAAGTTCATCGATAACCTGAGCACCTTCTGTGCCTTCTAATGATTCTGGTTTCATTCTGGCGCTAAAAATAAAATCATCCTCCTTAAAAGAGTCTGTAGCAAAAATAACAGGCCATCCATTTGTTCTGAATTTCCTTGTAAGATTTTTTATGGGATCAATGATTGCTCTGGCATAGGGGGTTATCTTTAGATTACGTCGTGGATCAAAATAATCCTTGACCATATCTATAATCAAAATTGCTGGATTACTCTTTGTTATCATTCCAAATATTTTTTCCTTATAAATAGATTTTTTCGCAAATAATGTGCCCTTTGTAGACCATTTTTTCCAAATTGACAACATCTTCTTTTTGGTGCTATACAAAAATAGACATATCCATCCAGCATGCCTATATACTATCCTGTAATAAAAGGAGAGACTGCCATGGCACTAACAAGAGACAAAAAGCTCATCCTCTGGTTTAATGAGATCAGCATAGGAGATGTCCCCCTTGTAGGTGGCAAGAACGCATCCCTGGGAGAGATGTACCAGAGACTCACCTCTAAAGGGGTAAATATCCCAGGTGGATTTGCCATCACTGCCTATGCCTACCGCCACCTTATTAAAGAGGCCCGTATAGAAGAGGCAATTAAAGATGCTCTCTCTGGCCTGAACACCCATGATATGGAAAACCTTAAGGAACGAGGCCAAAGAGCACGCTCTATAATACGAAATACTGATTTTCCCCCTGATCTTACCCAGGCAATCATCGAGAGCTACCACACCATGGAGAAGGACTACCGGAAAGGCGTGGATGTTGCAGTACGATCCTCTGCAACCGCAGAGGATCTTCCTGATGCCTCCTTTGCAGGACAGCAGGAGACCTTCCTGAATATTCAAGGAGAGGCCCCTCTTATTGATGCATGCAAGCGATGCTTTGCAAGCCTTTTTACCAACCGTGCGATATCGTACCGTCACGATAAGGGCTTTGGCCAGTTTGATGTGTATCTGTCCATTGCCATACAGAAGATGATCCGATCTGATCAGGCATCTGCCGGTGTGATATTCTCGATTGATACAGAGACAGGCTTTAAAGATGCCGTATTTATCACCGCCTCCTATGGGCTGGGAGAAAACGTGGTACAGGGTGCAGTGAACCCTGATGAATACTATGTGTTTAAACCAACCCTCAAGCAAGGAAAACGGCCGATTGTCGGAAAACGAGTCGGGAGTAAACAGGTAAAGATGATCTATACGGACAATCCCAGCGCCCCTGTCAAAAACATTGCAACCACACAGAAAGAGAGAGAAAGCTTTGTGCTCACCGATGATG
>CAZSWT010000092.1:0-11285 GCA_964611035.1 uncultured Desulfobacteraceae bacterium | reverse complement strand
ACCTGAAAAGCCTCATCAATGATATTCAATCAGATACACACATTGAAACCTTTCTTAAGGCAGAAATCACACACGTGGATGGATTTGTGGGAAACTTTACTACCACCATCTCCATTGATGGAAAAGAAGAAAAAGAATTTGAGCATGGTGTTACTATTATTGCAACCGGCGCAAGTGAGCTCAAGCCTGATGAGTATCTTTATGGCAAAGACCCTCGTGTCTTAACCTCTCTGGATTTAGATAGATTGTTCATAGAAAAGGATGAAAGCCTCAATAATATAGGCACCTGCGTGTTTATACAGTGTGTTGGCTCCCGCATACCTGAAAGACCCTATTGTTCAAAGGTATGCTGTACACATTCCGTGGTAAGTGCCCTGCACCTAAAAGAGCTAAATCCCGCTATGCGGGTCTTTGTCCTTTATAGAGATATGAGGACATATGGACTGAGGGAGAATCTTTACAGAGAGGCAAGGGAAAAGGGTGTAATATTTATTAGGTATGACAGTGAAAGGGAGCTAAAGGTAGACAAAATTAATGGAAACTTCAGTATTACCTTTACAGATTATACTCTACACCGAGAAATACAGATAGGAAGTGACCTTTTAGTACTTGCATCTGCAATAGTACGCAAAGATGAAGATCCCTTGTCCCAACTATTCAAGATACCAATAAATGAAGATGGTTTCTTTGTTGAGGCCCATGTAAAACTCAGGCCGGTTGATTTTGCAACAGATGGTGTATTCTTCTGCGGCCTTGCCCATTCCCCAAAGCCCATTGATGAATCCATTGCCCAGGCACAGGCAGCAGCCTCAAGGGCGGTGACATTGCTTGCACAGAAGACCATAAAAAGTAGTGGGATAGTGGCTGTTGTAAATCCACTCTACTGCAGTAGTTGTGGTGTTTGTATAGCAATTTGCCCATACTCTGCCCCTGGATTTAATGAAAAGACAGGTATCGCAGAGATTAATCCTGTGCTTTGTAAGGGGTGCGGTCTCTGTGTCGCTTCATGCAGATCAGGTGCCATACACCTGAACGGGTTTGATGAGGGTCAGATCATGACTATGATTGATCAAGTAAGTGCCTAAAGTGAACTAAAGTGCCTAAAATGAGCTAAAGTTAAGGATACGATTATTACGGATCATAAGCAATTCGCCAAAGAGCTTGAAAAGCGAACCAGAAAGTTTGCAGTGAGAATGATTAATTTATCAACAAGTTTACCGAACACCCCCGAGGGCAAGGTCATAAGAAATCAGATCACAAAAGCTGGGACTTCAGTAGGTGCTAACTACTTGCCCTGTTAAATAGCTTGAGGTTAAATTGTCTTACACATATGCATTTCAGAGCATGAAGGACGTTGATTTTTATACAGGCTTTACTAAGAACCTCAAGCTAAGATTTGAGCAACATAATAATGGCCTCATTGAATCGACAAGATATAGGAAACCATTCAAACTTATATTTTATGAAGCCTGTCTTGATCAAAGGGATGCATCAAGACGAGAAAAATATCTGAAAACTTACCACGGGAAGATGTTTTTGAAAAGAAGGCTCAAATCTTATTTAACAGGGTGAAAGGCAAATCGGGCCAGAAGCAAGGCGGATTTCAAAAATAAGATTGCTATTTGCGAAAGTGAAGCCAGTGAAACACAATATTGGTTAGAAGTAATTGTAGAGACAGAATGGTTATCCTGGGACCAAGTAAAATCTGAATATGAAGAGTGGGACTGCTTGCTATTTTTACGTCTGTTGGGAAGAAGTAAATGAATTATCTGTTTAAATTTTAGGCATTTTAGTTCATTTTAGGCACTTTAGACAATCTTTTCAATTTAAAGGAAGAGGGAAAAAACATGAATGATTGGGAACCAAAGATTACAGCCTTTCTTTGTGCGTGGTGTAGCTATGCTGCTGCTGATTTAGCTGGTATAAACAGGATCCAATATCCCCCTAATATTCGGACTATCAGGGTGCCATGCTCTGCAAGGATCAGCCCAAAGTTTATTTTATCGGCCTTTATGCATGGCTCTGATGGGGTATGGGTTTCGGGGTGACACCCCGGAGAATGTCATTACCTGGAAGGTAATTATTATGCCAGACGGAAATTTGCCCTTTTAAATAATTTTTTCGATTATATAGGGATAGAGCCTGAAAGATTACAGTTTTCATGGATATCATCCTCAGAGGCACCAAAGTTTGCCGAGGTAGCCACTGAGGTAATTGAAAATGTAAAAAAAGTTGGCCCAATTAAAAAACTTGTCAAAGGAAGGGCCGAGGTAGCCTAATGATAGAATACGTTGATACAATAAGAGAGATAGCAAAAAAGATCTTGGAGGAAAAAACTGTAGATGTAATTATCGGTTTTAAAAAGGGGACACTTCCCTTAATGACAGAGCCCATCTTGATAAATGATGCGGAAAAAACAAACCAATTATATTGGGATAGTTTCTGCAATATGAATCTTGCCAATTATCTCCCTAAGAGGAAAGAGAAAATTGGGATAATAGCCAAGGGTTGCGATTCAAGGAACATTGCGGTACACATCGTAGAAAATCAGATCAAAAGAGAACAGCTTTATATAATTGGGGTTCCGTGCAAGGGAATGGTTGATAGAAGAAAAATAATCTCTTTTTTGGACGGCAAAGAGATACAAGAAACCATTGAATCAGATGAGGATATCACGATAAAGGGAGAGGGTTTTGAGCATAAACTGAAAAAGGATGATTATTTGCAAGATAATTGCAGAACATGTATGCACAGGAACCCGGTAATCTATGACACATTGGTGGGAGATCTCGTAGAAGAAAGAAAAGACCCTGACCCATATGATGATGTAAAAGAGGTAGAGGAAATGGGATCAGAAGAAAAATGGGGATTCTTTTCAAATCTTGTTAAGGACTGCATTCGCTGTTATGCCTGCCGTAATGCATGCCCCTTATGTTACTGCCCTACCTGTTTCGTGGATGAATCAGACCCACAATGGGTAGGAAAAAGCATTGATCATACCGACACTATGACCTTTCATATACTGAGAGCATACCACTGTGCAGGACGCTGCACAGACTGTGGTGCATGCCAACAGGCCTGTCCGATGGATATAAATGTCAGAAATTTTACCAGAAAATTAAACAAGGATGTTCTTGATCTATATAGCTGTGAGGCTGGATTAAGCATAGAAGAGAGACCACCTCTTGATACCTACAGACCTGACGATTATGATAAATTTATCAGATAAGGTGAAGAATGAGTGATAAAATAATTCAAAAAGAAGATTTGCCTGATTTTTTAAAGTCCTTGAAAAAGACCTATGAGGTATTTGCGCCTATTAAAGAAAATGGTTTCCATAGGTTTAAGGCCTTAAAAGGTGAGGAAAATATAGACCTAAATTTTACAAACACACGCCTTTCGCCAAAATCATTAGCCCTTCCGCAATCAGAGAGGATATTTGAATTTAATCTCGATGAAAAAAGCGAAGATGGCAATATCGTAAAAGAGGCGCCAAAAGATTACCCTCCTACCGTAATATTTGGTATCAGGCCATGTGATGCAAAGGCCTTGAGAGTAATGAATGTGAATTTTGACAACCCAGAATTTAGAGATCCATGGTGGGTTAAGCGTCTGGAATCACTGACACTAATAGGCCTTGGATGTAATGAACCCTCAAGTACCTGTTTTTGTACATCTGTCGGTTCCGGACCCTTCAATGAAGAGGGTCTGGATGTTCTCCTTTTTGATCTTGGAGAAAATTTTCTGGCAAGGACGCTTACAGATAAAGGTGAAAAGCTCCTCGATGAGGCGGGAGTGAATAAGGATGCGGACAGCAATATAAAGAAAAGAGCTAACGCTCTAAAAGAAGAATCTGAGAAAAAGATAAACAGTAAGGTTCCTACAGATAAGTTAAAGGAAAAGAAAGTTAATGATCTTTTTAATGCACCATTCTGGGATGATGTTGCATTTTCCTGCATAAATTGTGGCACCTGTACCTTTTTATGCCCGACCTGCTGGTGTTTTGATATACAAGATGAGATAACAAAAAAGCAAGGCGATAGGATTAGAAACTGGGATAGCTGTATGTTTCCATTATTTACCCTTCATGCCTCAGGGCATAATCCACGATCTGAAAAGGTACAGAGGGTCAGGCAGCGATTTATGCATAAATTAAAATATTATGGAGACAAATATAATAATGGGGTTGCCTGTGTTGGGTGTGGCAGATGCGTGAAATATTGTCCCGTAAATATTGACATACGAGAGGTCTTCAAACTTATGAATGATATTTGAAACTGGAAACTGGAAACCTGAAATTTGTAATGAATAATCAATGCTAATCAAATTTTTATCAGTTTCCTATCTAAATAAAGATAAGTGGTACTTAAAGGTAACATCAATTTAATTATCAATATTCTTTTTTAACTCTTCATGGACATAAATAATATCAAGTATCAAGTTTCAAGTATCAAGTTTCCAATAACAAGGAGGTTATTTTGTTAGACAATCCATATCTCCCTCTTCCTGTAAGGATTGAACAGATCACTGTAGAAACGGAGGATAAAAACTTAAGGACCTTTAAGTTAATGTTTCTTAATAAAGAAGATAACGAAAACTTTACTTATACCCCAGGACAATTCTGTGAGATCTCTATAGCAGGGCATGGTGAAATACCAATTGGCATAGCTTCATCTCCAACAGAGACGGGATTTCTTATGTTTACGGTTAATAAGACCGGAGTGGTAACCAAATACATTCACAACATGAAAGAAGGAGATATAATTGGGGTGAGAGGTCCATTAGGCAACTGGTATCCCTGGGAAGCAATGGAAGGTAAAAATGTAATAGTAATTGGTGGAGGGTTTGCATTTACTACCCTGAGATCGAGTATTGTCTATATGTTAAATCCAGAAAATAGAAATAGATTTAAGGATATTACGGTTGTATATGGGGCACGATCTCCAGGTTTGCTTCTTTACAGGGAAGAACTTGCTGAATGGGAAAAGAGAGATGACATAAATGTCCATATCACTGTTGATAGCACTGACGATCCAGATTGGCAGTATAATGTCGGTTTTGTGCCCACTATTACGGAGCAGAAAATCACAACAAGTGAGGATTCCTATGCACTGGTCTGCGGGCCCCCTATTATGATCAAATTTACTCAGCCAGTGCTTGAGAAGGTGGGATTCTCACCTGAGCAGATAATCATGTCTTTAGAGATGAGAATGAAATGTGGAATAGGGATCTGTGGTAGGTGTAATATTGGTGATAAATATGTTTGCAAGGATGGCCCTGTATTTTCCTTAGCCCAGCTCAATGAGTTACCAAAGGAATATTGATACTTAAAATTCTACCTTTGCCATCTCCTTTCCATTAGAGATCTAAACTTTTAAGTTCTTCTAAGATTGCTTTCTGTTTTTTGTTTAATTTTTTTGGAACCGCGATATGTATTTTTACATATTCGTCCCCTCTGCCACCCCCATTCATCCTGGGCATGCCGTGCCCCCTTAATCTCATCTTTGAGCCGCCTTGAGTCCCAGTTGGTATCTTAAGACTAAGTCTTTTACCGTCAATGGTTGGCACCTCAATCTTTGTCCCCAATGCAGCTTCCGAGAATTGTATTTCTCTATTCATATAGAGATCGTTGCCTTCTCTCTGAAAGACAGGATGATCTAAAATCTTTATTTTAATATAAAAATCTCCTGGAGGTCCTCCTTCTGGCCCTGGTTGGCCCTTGCCAGCAAGCCGTAATTTTTTACCATCTGCTATCCCGGCGGGTATCTTAACCTTCATTTGTTGGTTAATTCCGCCTAAATTATACGAGATAGTCTTTTGTTCAGTCTTGACAATATCTTGCAGGTGTATGGGGAGTTCATAGATTACATCCTGGCCTTTGAAATGGCCAGTCCGGCCACCAAAGTTAGTAAAAACGGAACTATAGGGATCGGATTGTGCCCCGGATCCAGGTCTTCTGCTTGCTCCAGAGAAGATATGGTTGAATATACCTGAACCTCCACCCCTTTTCCAGCCGCCTGCATTTCCAAAGCCAAATTCCTTAAATATATTGCTAAAATCAAAGCTACTGAAGATATCATCCTGGCTATATCTTTGCTGAAAACCCTCAGCACCAAACATATCATACTGTTTCTTTTTCTCTGAATCACTTAAGACCGCATAGGCCTCACTTATCTCTTTAAATTTCTCTTCGGCTGCCTTATTGCTCTTGTTTCTGTCAGGGTGGTATTTCATAGCCAGCTTCCTGTAGGCCTTTTTAATGTCCTCAGGGCTGCTAGATTTATCAACTCCGAGTATTTTATAGTAATCTTTATTGGACATTTTATATTCTTGCTGCACCTTTCTAAATGGGGTTACTTTTCTAAATATAAGCAGGGTTTACAGTAAAGTCAAGAAGGCGTATCTCCCCTTTTTGATGTGGTTTTGGCTATTATCCCTCCCCTTGAAGACCAATTGATTGTCACTATAAGCCAATCAGGCTCACATGCTGTAAATAAGAGATTAGCAATTTCTTCAGTAATATATTCCTGCCAGTTTTTTTTGTTTCTCCACATCATTAGATAATCCCTGACGGATTTGCTTTCAAGGATTTTCTCTTTTGGTTTGTATTGTATGGTGATAACACCCTGATCATGCCTTTCCGAAACTGGGCAAAGGGATTGAAATTCCGGGTATTCCCATTCAATCAATGGTGAATGATTACGTGCAGGAAAGGTAATTAATGTAACTCCTTCGGGGGTCTCAACTTTTGCCTCAGATGAGGTTGAATAGTCGGTCATTCTAAACTTTTCCTCCATCCTAAAAGATAATAATTAATGATAAGATTCCTGAATACTTTGAAAAATTGATTGGGAAATGTCAATATCAAAAGTGCCTAAAGTTTAGCCCGCCATAAGCCTGCCCGCCGGACGGCAGGCGGGTCTGGCGGCTAATAGTGAACTAAAGCACCCAAAGTTAAAATGTTTGGATCTTCTCCAAATTAGTTGGTCAAGATTAAGGCTTAAATCTTATTTGATTAATGATTTCAGTAGGTATAGCTTTTAAAAGCAACTCCGATAATGGGTACCTACCAGGCTCATCATAGCAGTTGCCTATAAAAGTAATTTCCTGTTAATACTTAATTTCTGGAGTAACATTATCACCTAACAATATGGCCTAATTAATCAAAAAGGTTAATGGTGAAATTACATTTAATTTCAATATGTTGTATTTTGGTAAATCATTTTTCTACCAACTAATTTGGAGAAGAACCAAATGTTTTTAATACACTATGGTCCTATTTTGTATAATGACGTTTGTAGTTGGACTGGCCTGGCCTTGAGATCTCGGCCCCCCTATGCTCGCCCAACCAATAGCTACGAGCTTGCCGTCATTAAAGAGATAAGGGGTAAATTCATCATCAGTAGTGAGACCATCAGATTGCCAACCACTTCTAAAATACAGGATTTCTACGTTAACCCCTTCCTTGATATACCTGTCAGGCTGTTTGATCTCTGTATTCGTCAATCGGCGTTGCGTCGAAGCCAGTATTTCTAAGACCTGTTGTTTAGACATACCCAACTCAACTCTTGGAGCCGCAGCACAATAATCATTTACAGTCATCTCCCAAGTAGTAGCACATCCAGAAATCAAGACGGCTATTATGAGGCAAACAATAGAAAGTTTCATCGGATTCTCCTTTCAGTATTTGACACATAATGCGGCGGCAGGGCGCAGCCTGGCAACTCTGTGGTTAAAAGGTAAAGTCGGATACATAGGTTACACTTTTCGTCTAAAATACCTTCCCCTATCATCCTTTATTAACATAATTCTTTCATCAAAACGACCCAGCCATATCTAAAAGATTTTTTATTTCATATATTACCTTTTTTTATCTCTTGTCTTATAAAATCATTACAGGTAATAGCGTCATTCATCTCTTTTTTTAATTGTTCAGGATCAATCATCCCCCGTTTTACTGTGTAATTACTTACCCGATTTCTTAATTCAAAAGGTAGCATATCTTTATTCTTTTCTTCAGGCAAACCAGTACCATAAATTGGGCGGGCTTTTTTCACCCTTTTTAATGCTTCTTCCTTACTTAAGCCATCTTCTTCGATGAATTTAGAATACATCACGGCAATATTATATTGATCCCACTCGCCCAACATTTCCCTTTCAAGATTATCCATATTCCAAAGCCATCTGATATCTTCATTTCTAACACCTTCAGCTCTTTTTTTTGCTAAAAAGTCTTTTATCCAATCATCAGTTGATTCATTTTTTAAAAGATAATCGCCATAGTTTTTTGGTACGTATCCATTTGTTGATAGGTTTTCTTGCGCCTGTTTAATTATATTTTCTACAATTTCCTTTGCCTGCCTTTTGGGAATATGGGTATATTGTTGAAGCATAGCTATATATTGCATTTCAATTTTTTTTGATTTGGGAAACAAATCAAATATAAACCAGAATATAGATGATAATTTCATATTTAAACCTTTTAAATAAAGCTTAATTCTTTTAAGTGGGTATGCAGTTAACTCAACCACGCACTATATGTTGTGCAAAAAGCGAATGCTGCTTTTTAAAGCATTTGGTATGCCGTCCGCTGGCTATTTGTGGACTGTTATTTTATATTGATCGTCAATTCTTGTAAGCCATTGACATAACAAAGAAACATGGCTGTATCCAAAAATCTTTAAGGAACCCGGCGATTGACTGCTCCATCAAATGTAAAGAGGTAGCCCTGTAATCCGTGACGCTCGACATCTACATTGTGTAGTCAGTTGAGTAAAGTGCATACCCACTTTCTTTTATTACTATCTACTACATAATGCGGCAGGGCGAAGCCATGTTATGGCACTCTGTCTTGCCATTGCTTGCCTGGTACTTGCAGCCTCTCATCTCATAAGATCCTTTCAAAATGGAGCTTATACTCTTCCTTATCCATGAACGCCTGATGAACCCTCATTTGAGGAAGAAGTCGCTTTCTGAGTTGGAGTATTCGCTGTTTGTCATCTTCTAAAATCCTGCACCCAAGGTAGATAGCACTTAACTCTTGTGGAAGGATATCTCTGTATTCATACAGCGCTTCGTCTGGAGAAGTTTTCTTCAATGCGAAACGCCACTCCTTTTCATACTGCCAATGGTAACTCTTGGTGAAGGAGTATTGATTTGACAAATCCCAATTGTCTATAGGTTTCTTGCCAGTTGAGTTATCGAACCATTGATCAAAGGTTCCAAATTTCGGCTTCATTCTGGTGTAGTTAACTTTGGAGGCAACGTTGAAGGCGCGGTCCAAGCCAGGAAGGCATTTGAATTCAATAACTGCTCCTCGATGATGATCAGCATAATGAGACCACATAAGGATTTCATCATATATTTCAGACATACAAAAAATACGTTCATTTCTTAGGAATTCAAGCCAGGCTTGGTTACTCTCTTCTAGGATTCTTTCCGCTGTTGCTTTTGGATCAAATTCCTCAAACTCTGCCGAAACATTTTCAAATGTTATATATGGCCCTATTCTGTCAGGGTTCTCTTTGAAGTAGTTTATTAACCAACCAAGCTTTGTCGTACTTGGACAGACATACTCAACGGTTCCATGTATTACTTGCTGGTTTCTCCCAAAAAAGCTTTGCAGTTTGAGCAGGGTCGAATCCAAGCCGCAATTCAATAACCGTGTCAAATGGATCATTGAATAGTACTGGAGAACTGCAACAGATCTGTAGCTTACTGATTATTTCGATGGCACCAGCGGCGTTCCTATATTTGTAAAAAAAGTCTTTATCGTGTGTCTTTGCAGGTATCATGTCTGCTTATAGTATCAGTTTCAAAACCAACAGCAAGAGAGCCATAATGCGGTAACTTGCGCCCGCTTTTTAGGGCGTCAAGTTGACTGCATTGTACGCCCGGCATGGACGTGAACTTATGGGGTGTAAGTCCCCTGTACGTGAACCCTGTTAATGGTTTGATTACATTAGCAAAAGTACTAGCTGAAGGCAAGGGCATTGTCGTGAGGCGATGTCTGAAGGAAGCCCGAGCGCAAACCTATGAGCCAACGAAAAGAAATAGCATATAAGGCCAAGTCTCCGGGTAAGTTAGCACAACATAACGAAGCCCTGGGTTCTGGAGATATGGTAAATGCTGTGGCTGTATAGGGAAAGTTCACGCTCTTATCCGGGGAGATCTGTCCAGCGAGCGACCTTAATGCCTGTTCTAAAAGAAAGCCAGTCAGGCCACTGGTGAAACAAGCCTGGGCATATCGTGAAGCTGCCTTAGCGGTATGAGCGAAACATGGTAGCAGGGCAGGGATAAAGAGGGAGCGCACCTTGGAACAATCCATGGTGTGATTGGGCAGAAGTCAGTCCCGCAAGCGGGACCATAGTAGTCCCGCAAAGCGGGATGAAGGGCCGAACATAAAGGAGGGAAAGGGCATCAATGAGTTCTCATGACACGAAGAATCCGAATGGAGGAGTGAACATGAGGCACGTTATTGAACCGCCCGACCCAAATGAACACCTACTTGAGCGGATATTTGCCAGAAGGAACATGCGTAAAGCATGGAAGCGAGTCAAGGCCAACAAAGGGGCTGCCGGAGTTGATGGTATCTCTGTAGAAGAGTCCCCTGAATGGCTCCATGATCGCTGGGAAGGTATTCGTGAATCACTGCTTGATGGGGCCTATAAGCCTTTGCCGGTCCTCCGGGTTGAGATACCCAAACCGGACGGGGGAACCCGTCCACTGGGTATCCCAACGATACTGGACCGGTTGATTCAGCAGGCCATCAGCCAAGTAATGGTCCCGATCTTTGATCCGGGTTTCTCTGAATCGAGTTTTGGATTCAGGCCTGGTAGATTGGCCCACAATGCTGTCAGGAAGGTGCAGGAGTACATCCGGGAAGGGTACAGCACGGCCGTGGATATGGACCTGTCGAAATTCTTCGACACGGTCAACCACGATGCGCTGATGCATAGAGTATCCCGTAAGATTCGGGATAAATGTTTGCTTTGCCTGATCGGAAAGTACCTCCGTGCCGCCTACAGAAGACCCGTAAAGGGGTTCCGCAGGGCGGGCCGCTGTCGCCTCCTCTGGCTAATATCATTCTGGATGATCTTGATAAAGAGCTTGAGAGGCGTGGGCATAAGTTCGTGCGTTATGCGGACGACTTTGTCATTCTGGTTAAAAGCCAGAGTGTGGGTGAGCGTGTGATGCTCAGTGTCAAGCGCTTTCTGGAAAGAAAACTCAAGCTAAAGGTCAATGAGAAGAAAAGCAGCGTGGGGCCTACAGACCATACGACATTC
>CAZSWT010000091.1:0-11303 GCA_964611035.1 uncultured Desulfobacteraceae bacterium | reverse complement strand
TGGCAAAATACTTTTCATTTTTAGGCAGCAGCCTATAAAAAGGCCTCAAATAGGCGTTGACTAACATTGGGGTTTTTTTATCTTTAACGAGGCTCAAAAATACAGCTCTTTCCACAATGTTCAGACGTTCTTTAAGTAATTTTGATGACTCTAATGCTTGTAAAAGATGTGAAATATCATTCTCGCTAATGATGGAAATCCATACGTGAGGGATTCCAAATTTTTCCTCAATTAATAGAAGCAATTTTTCGAAAAGGTCTTTAAAATTGCTTATGGAGAGAATGCTCACCTCGATTTCAAAGAGCTTTTTTGCAATTTCTTCATTAATTGTAATGTTTTCCAAGATTTCATTGTTATCAAGCATGATCTAACTCCTGCTAAATCAATAAAATGGTATCTCCATATATTGCGATCTAACTATTGTTGTCACCCTCGTTAAGAAAATATAAGTTATGCAAAGGTCTCAGCATTTTAGCCTTTGACGTCCTTTTCTATCAAAAATGAGTATTCCTCTGGCCTTCGATCGCTGAATAGATTATTTTTCTTTGTAATTATTTTATCTCTTGCCAATCTAATATCAATATCTTTAATTACAGTTTCTTCTTCTGCCTGGGAGGCTTGGAAAAGTATGTCGCCATTTGGATTTGCAATTGTTGAAAGACCTGTAAATGATAAATCTCCTTCGGTTCCAATTCTATTTGCAGTAATAGTGAAAATACGATTGGTGAGTGCATGGATTGGGACAGCCCTCTGAGCGAGCCCTGGCAATACAAGGTTTGAAGGATGACAAATGATTTCCGCACCTTTTAGGGCTAATATTCTCCATACTTCCGGGAATATCCAATCAAAACAAACAAGCATGCCTATTTTGCATAATCCTATGTCAAAAACTGGCAAGCTAATGTTTCCTGGTTTGAAATAATCTTTTTCATTCATAAATAGATGAAGCTTGCGGTATTTGCCAATATATCCTTTAGGACCGATAAGTATAGCTGAGTTATACAAATTTTTATTATCTCTTTCATTAAAGCCAGATACAATGTATAGGTTGAATTGTTTGCATTTAGATATTAAGTAATTGATAAAAATGCTATTTTCTATTTTTTCCGATGTTTTCCAGGCTTCCTCGAAAGAAGTAAAGTTATAGCCAGAATTACATAATTCTGGCAAGACCAAAATGTCTGTGATTTTACTTTGATCAATTAACCCATCAATTTTACGAATTGTTGTTTTAAGATCACCTAATACAGGTGCGAATTGGATAAAACCTATCTTCAATTTCTTCTCCTTTTATATAATCGATAGTGGAAATATAAGTCCTGCCATCGGAAACAACTTAATGTAATGTGGCCTAAATCATTTTCTTAGCTACTAACTTCCATGCCCGAACATTCTATTTTCGCGAGAGCATCTATTGTGATTGTTCTGCAACAATACATTAAGTCAGCAGTATCTTAGTAGTCTTTCGGACGTTCTTTCACATCATATGGGACATCAAATGCCTCTGATAGTGCTTGGATAGTGGTAGTAAGGTGCTGACCTTCTACTACACATGATACGCTGGACAGCGAGGTGCTGATCGCTAAGGAACTGATTCCCACAGATGCTATGGAGGAAAACATCATACCGTGAATGCGGGGTTTTTCACGTAGATGAGGTGCAAACACGGTAATTACGACCACATCCGGGGTGTAAGAGATGGCTTTGGCATCAATGGTAGGTTTTAACTCCTCTAATACCTCGAGAGCATGATCCAAATCTTTTTGGTCAATAACCACGGCGAAATTACCACAGTCATCAAGATCATAACTCTCCACAAGGAGTTCGATATTTATACCATTTTCTCCCATGGCTTTAAATACAGTGCCTGCAACGCTGGCGTGATCAGGCACTGACATAATTTTTACCAGTGCACGTCCATCGCTCTGCATAATTCCGCCGATTTTATTGTTTTCCTCCATAAATAATACTCCCGGCGTTTAAAAATTATTGTAACATTTTAGCACTTTTAAAATCTCCCCTCACATTTATTAAAGGCAACAGAGATACCCCCATACTCATGCACGGGCTAATTCCAAAGACCTAAAATGTTACAAATTATTCCCAGGTTCGTCTGTCATCAATCTTCTTGTGAAGATCTGGAATGGTTCCCCGCGGGACAATTTGGACAACACCTTTTATAGTCAATAGATCCTTTATGTCCCTTTCAATTCGCCCACGAATAATCTCGGGCCGCGAGGTTTCCTCATTTAATTCCACCAGAAACGTCATAACATCTTTGTAGTTTTCACGCGTGATTACTACTTGATACTTAAAAACTTCTTTATATTGGGAAATGACCTCATCAGCCTGCCAGGGATGGATGAATGTGCCCCGCACCTTTGCGGCCTGATCAATTCTGCCGAGAATTTTCTTTAACATTGGCCCGGTTCGGCCGCAGGGACATGATTCCCGGGCAAATAAAGAAAGGTCTCCAGTGGCCATACGGATCATAGGATAGGAGGTGTTGAAATTAGTGGCAACGATTTCGCCTGCTGCTCCAGCTTCTACCTGTCTTCCAGTGTGAGGGTCTACCACCTCTACCAGAATATTGTCAGGTACATGTAAGCCGGTCATATGCTGGCATTCATAGCCGATACAGCCCAAAAACACTGTGCCGTAGACCTGTCGGACAGTCATTTCCAACTTATCCTCAATGCGGGAACGCAGAGATTCAGGAAGGATTTCTGCGCCCACCAGGGCGGTTTTAAGAGAAATATCTTTTTTTAGATCCAGGCCCATCCCTTCAGCACGTTGGGCCAGGGTCATGATAAAACTAGGGGTGCCTATGAATCCATTGACCTTAAGCATTTGCATAATCTTGATCTGCATCAGCGTGTTGCCAACACCTGTGGGAATCACAGTCCCACCAATCCTCTTCACTGATTCATCCAACATGAAGGCAAGAGGCCACATATGGTAATTAAAGGTGTTGATAATGCGATCCCCCTCTTTGAATCCTACGCCACAAAGTGCCTCTGCCCATGAAGTATCTTGATAATCCCATTCTCCCGGCTGCCATATGAGTCCAGGATTGATATAGATCCGCCTGACCCTGCTGGAATCAATGGTTTCGAATCCCCCGAAAGGCATATCCTTTTTCTGCCGTTCTACCAATTCGTTCATATGAAGGATAGGGAGCTTTTCAAGATCTTCAAGGCTCTGGATGTCAGAAAGCTCAATTCCGGCAGAGTGGAAGATTTCTTTATATGCCTTTGAGTTCTGAAAGGCATACTGAAAGGTTTTTAGGAACTTCTTTTCAAGATTAACCTTTCGTTTTTCCCAATCCATGGTTTCACGCTCTTGGTTGAAAAAACGGCTTTCCTTTATGGGGTTACCCATTACAGCTCCTGTGTTTAAGATTGTACATAATAAGAACTTGTTTTTTGATTGAACGTTCGTTTAGGAGTGGCTGGGGCAATTTCATCTTCATCACGGCGATATTTATTCAGAAATATTCCCAGACACTAATAGCGGTTAATTTTTACCTTTTTTCGGATAGTAGTGTAAGGTGAAAATAGTTATATGTCAAGAATGAGAAATTTCTCCTTTCTTCTCATAAGAGAGGTCTTACTCTTACATAAGGGGGATAAAACTGGAAGAATTCTGTTATATAGCCATAACAAGACTTGAATTGGGGTGAGGATTAAAAAAAAGATTTTTGGTAATGCAGACTGAAAGAGATATCAGCCCCGATTTGTCGGGGCTGATAGAAACGTAAAAGCTAAAGTATCTTTTTTATCTCCTCTGTTAATGCTGGCACGACATCAAAAAGGTCGGCAACTACACCATAGTCGGCCTTCTGAAAAATAGGGGCCTCAGGATCCTTATTTATAGCGACAATATATTTAGAGGTACTCATTCCAGCTAAGTGCTGAATTGCACCCGAGATACCGCAGGCAATATAGAGATTTGGAGACACAACCTTGCCTGTTTGCCCTACCTGGTCAGAGTGAGGCCGCCAGCCAGAATCCACTGCTGAACGTGAGGCGCCTACAGTTGCATTAATTATATCTGCTAATTCCTCTAAAATTGTATAATTTTCTGGTCCCTTCATTCCTCTTCCCCCAGAAACAATTCTTTCTGCTTCAGTAAGATCGACTTTGGCTCCCTCCGCCTGGATAATCTCAGCAACCTTTGTTTTCAACTGCGAATCATCAAGGCTAAATTCTGCATCAACAACCTCAGCTGATTTTGACTCATCAGGCTCATTCAATTCAAGAACATTCGGTCTTGCTGTTGCTATCTGGGGCACGCTATCTTTAAAGGTAACTGTAGCGTAAGCCTTGCCAGCATAGATAGGCCTTTTTGCAACAAGGTTGCCATTCTCAAGTGAAAAGGCCACACAATCTTGAACCATGCCTACCCCAAGCCTGGCAGCGAGCCTTCCTGAGAGATCCTTCCCCTGGACTGAAGCGCCTAACAGGATGATAGCAGGCTCTCCTGATTGGGCTAATTGTGCGATAACTGATACATAAGCATCTGTAGTATAGGTCGCCAGTCTGTTATCATCAGCGACAATTACCTTATTTGCACCATATTTCCCAAGCTCGGGTGCCTTTTCCTTAATATTAGATCCTAAAAGTATGGCTGTTACTGGCTGACCCATTTGGTCAGCCAGCCTCTTAGCCTCACTTGTTAATTCAAAAGATATTTTTTTTAATTCACCTTCTTTCTGTTCAGCAACTATCCAAATTCCCTGTGCCATTTTTATCTCCTTTAATCTTTGTTAAAATAAGCTTTTGTCACCTAAATAACCTTTGCCTCTTCGTGAAGCAACCGTGTTAGATTGGCAGCCATTTCCTGGGGAGTTTCACCTTCTACTATCTTTCCCGCCTCTCTTTCTTCCGGAGGTGTGATTTGCGTAATCTTTATCTTTGCCCCGTTTTCTCCAACCTGATTTGCGTCCAGACCTAAATCAGCAATGGTCTTAATATCCAGGGGTTTCTTCTTGGCCTTCATTATTCCAGGCAATGATGCATATCTTGGTTCGTTTAATCCCTTTTGGGCTGTAATCAAAGCCGGCAGAGGTGATTCGATAACGAGGGTCCCACCTTCAACCTCTCTATTAGCCTTTACAGTTGAGGCATCTTCACTGACTTCCACTTTAAGAACTACTGATATTTGTGGAATGCCCAAGAGTTCTGCTAAAATAGAACCAACTATTCCGTAATCATCATCGACCCCCTGTTTACCGCAGAGTATAATATTGTAGTCAAGGTCTTTAATTACTGCGGAAAGAATCCTGGCGATGCCAAGAGAATCACTACCAGTAATGGCTGGATCATCTACCAATATTCCTTTATCGGCACCCATGGCTAATGCAGTTCTTATGGATTCGATTACCCTTTTCGGGCCTACCCCTATAATAGTGACTTCGCCACCAAATTTTTCTTTGAGACGTAGGGCCTCTTCTACTGCATACTCATCGTATGGATTTATAATCCATTTTATATTGTCTGTAACGATTGACATGCCATCTGGGGCGATTTTAATTTGAGTTTCTGTGTCTGGCACCTGCTTTAAACAAACTAATATATTCACGTTAACCCTCCTTTCTAATATTTGTAATTTTTAAGATTAACCAATTTTATTGGCGAGAAATAAAGTTTTTTGGCTTAGAATCCTTACCACTAAAATATTTATTATGTCAATAGAGATTAGGTAAAAGAAGTGTAAAAAATTTTTAATATCTGTTGATTGTTGTCTGTAGTCCGTTACACAGTTATGAAAATATGCCCGAATACATCCCTCTGTGAACTTGCATGAATAAGATCCCCGGGCTTCTCTCCTCTGGAGGAAGGGTGTTAGTTTAAGTGAAAGAGGTTATGGATGCCATGTTCTGTGATTGCTGGATAATTCGTTTTGCTGCTGATAACTTGCAATGGACAACAAACATGGCTACCTTTTTATGCCATTTATAAAATAATTACTGATATGTTTTGCAGCGGTTTCTATGTCATATTTACGTCTTTTTGATAAAACCCAGAATCTCGACATCTCATCTAAGGCACCAAAGAATGCCCTCTTGCCGATTCCAGGGATTATATCACTTCTAATTAAACCCTTTTCTTTACCTTCCTGAATGATATCCCCGATTAAGTCAAGATATTGGACAAATTTTTCATTATGATAGTTTTTCATAAACTTGCTACTTTGCCTAAGTTCTATCTGAATAATCTCTGCCATATCTTTGTTATCTTCAATTAGTTTAAGGTGAACTAAAGCAAATCTCTGAATTTTTTTCAATGGGTCACTTTCTAAACTGATTTGCTTTTTCATGTTATCTAATACTTCCTTCATTTTTTCTTCAAAGAGGGCAATAAGAATGTCGTCTTTATGCTTGAAATAGATATATATGGTTCCATCTGCTATTCCTGCTTCTTTTGCAATCTCAGATACCTTGGCCTTATAAAAACCATTTTTAGCAAAAACCTTAGTTGCAGCGGATATTATCTTTCTATATTTATTGTTATTTTTATGTCCCATTTCTTGTAAGGTCTGTAATGAAAAAATAGTTACTACCCAGGTTCAAAGTTCCGGGGTTCAAGGTTCAGGGTTAAACTGATGAAAAAAGCGCTCAATTCAGCGACGAATGTGGAGTTCATCCGGTTCTTGCGATACGCAAAGCAGTTGAAAGCCCAGAGTGGCACCTATGTCATCCTGGATACAGCCAACCGTGAACTGTGAACCTTGAACCTGACAACCTGAGTTACAAACAATATGTCAGATTTTCTAATATGAATAATCATTCATTTTTTTAGCAAAAGGATGTCAGGCGGTCAATATATTTAAAGGTATATGGGTATTTTTTCAAAGGGAAAGGTGTAATGCCTATTAATGAAAGATAATATTTTTCCTTTTAAATTGATAAATCTCTAGCAAAGTCTAAATTTGATCTAAATTTGATCTTGACATAATCTTAGCCTAAAAATTATACTTCTATCCAAAATATAGTCACATTATAGCTATATTGTAATTATTTTTTTTATTTGCCCCTTAAAGTGAGAAGTAGGATGAAATATAGCCTATTTTTAGGATGCACTATCCCGGCTCGCTCTAGAAATTATGAATTATCTGCACGGGCTATAGCCTCTAGACTGGACATTGAATTTGTCGATATTGAGGAATTTTCATGTTGTGGGTTCCCACTTGAGGCATCTGATGAAATGGGAGCAATTCTCCTTGGTGCCATGAATCTTTGTTTAGCAGAAGAGAAGGGATTGGATATATGTGCACTTTGTAGTGCCTGTACCTCTATGCTCACAAAGACAGCCTATCATTTAAATAATGACAAGAGATTAAAGGAACAGGTAAACAAGGAACTTTCAAAGATAGGCAAAGAATATAAAGGAGAAGTAAAAGTCAAACATTTTGCAAGGATATTACTGGAGGATGTCGGCTTAGAGAGGATTAAAAAAGAGATTAAACAGGATTTGAAAGGGTTAAAGGTAGCCACACATTATGGATGTCATTATCTAAAACCCTCATATATCTATGAAGGCTTTGACGATCCTCAGGATCCTCAAAGCCTTGAAAAGATTCTTGAGGCAGTAGGTGTCACCAATATCCAATATAAACGAAAAAAGGATTGTTGTGGAGGGCCTATTCTTCTTTCAGATGAAAAAGTAGCCTTGAGTGTAGCAGGAAAGAAATTACAATGTGTCAAAGAGACTGAGGCTGACTGCATAAATCTGGTTTGCCCTTTCTGCAGTTTAATGTTTGATGCCAATCAAAAAGGGATAGAGACTCAATTCGGGACTGAATTTAATATACCAGTTCTCTATCTCCCTCAAATAATAGGTCTGGCAATGGGATTAGGTCGAAAGGAACTTGGTCTTAATCTTAACTCTGTCAGCACAAAGGAATTGACGGCTAAGTTAGGGATGTAAAGTTTAAAGTTATAAGTGCCTAAAGTTTAAAGTCATAAAGGGAGGCTATGAATAGGGTTAATTTACGCAAGTCTGATCCTGATTTTATAGAGGAGCTTGATTCATCTGATTTTATAAGTGGTTTTAGGGCTTGTTATACGTGTGGCACATGTACAGCAGGTTGCCCTGTACATCGGGCAAATAAGGATTATGACCCACTTCGCATTATTAGGATGCTCGTTCTTGGTCTAAGAGATGAGCTATTGAAAGGTGATATGATCTGGCTTTGTTCTGATTGCTATACTTGTCAGGAGAACTGTCCGATGGGAGTGAAGATCACAGATATAATAAATCATCTTAAAAACCTTGCAACTCGAGAAAAGAATATCCCTATTGGGGTAAGCACTCAGGAAAAACTTCTCAAGGATCAGGGTAAGATTTATATTATTGATGATTTCGATAATAAAAAAAGGACAAAGGTAGGACTACCTTCTCTTCCTGCAATGGCTGAAGAGGCAAAAACATTGCTTAAAAAGGAATAAAATAATTAAGGGTTCAAATATGGTTTTAGGTACTTTGATTTGAGGTTAATTATGTCCCAAGACAATATCGGCTCAGTGATGGTGGTCGGCGCAGGAATTGGTGGAATGCAGGCCGCCCTTGACCTGGCAAACTCTGGCTATTATGTATACCTTGTGGAGAAAGATCCGGTCATTGGAGGGGTTATGGCCCAACTTGATAAGACATTCCCTACCAATGACTGCACCATGTGAATTATGTCACCTAAACTGGTCGAGGTCGGCCGGCATTTAAACATCGAGATAATAACGTATGCAGATATTGAATCTGTAGAGGGTTCTGCTGGAAATTTTAAGGTCAGGGTTAAAAAACGGGCCCGCAGTGTAAATACAGACATTTGTACTGGCTGTGGACTTTGTGTTGAAAACTGTCCAGTGACAAATCAAGCACTTACTACTTTAGGGGAATAAGCAAATGGAACAGGTAGGCTCAGCCAGTTCTCATCAAGCCGTTGAGATCGATTACATGGAGCTTGATAAGATAATCGAAGAGCAGTTTCATAGGGATAAAGAAAAGCTGATTATGATTCTTCAGGAAATTCAATGGAAATATAATTACTTACCACAGGCATCGCTCATATATCTCTCAGAGAAGATGGGTGTTCCCATCAGTAAGATTTTTGGGGTCGTCACATTCTACAGTACCTTCAGCCTCCAACCAAGGGGCAAACACATCATTTCTGTGTGCCTCGGCACTGCCTGCCATGTGAGAGGCGCTGAAAAGGTTCGAGAAAGAATTGAAGAAACATTGAATATACGGGATGGCCAGACCACAGAAGATATGCGTTTTACTCTTGAATCGGTACGTTGTCTTGGTTGCTGTAGCCTTGGACCTGTGGTACGAGTTGATGACGATATTTATGGCCGAATCACATCGGATATGACAGGAAAGATATTAGAAAAATATAATTAGATAGGATGAGCTAATACAGTGCAGGGTGAAAGGAAAATTCAGTCCGTTGAGGATGTAGAAAAGATACAACAGAAGTATAGCAAACAACTGTATTATCCTGATGGCATTAAGGTGAATATAGGGATGGCATCATGCGGCATAGCAGCCGGTGCTAAGGCATCCCTTGAAAAGGCTTTAAAAGAGCTTCCCCAGGGCAATGGCACCCAAATCTGCCAGACTGGATGTATAGGTTTCTGTGAAGAAGAACCCTTGGTTGAGATATTTGCAGCTGGCAGGCCACGGGTTATTTACAGACATATTACTGAGAACAAGATCCTTGATGCAATCCAAGGTTATATCCAAGGGAATTATAATAAAAAGTGGATCCTGGGGCAGATGCGCGATCCTCGCTCTTTATTAGAGGGCAACAGTGAAAATCCTCTCTCCGAAGTCAAGCCATTAGAAAAAATCCCTTTTTTAGAAGATATTCCATTCTACAATAAACAGATAAAGATTGCCTTACGTAATTGCGGCTATATTGACCCTGATTGTATTGAAGAGTATATCGCCAGGGGAGGATATCGTGCCTTTATGAGAGCTCTTTCACAGATGCAACCAGCAGAGCTAATTAATACTATTAAAGAGTCAGGATTAAGAGGCAGAGGCGGCGGGGGTTTTCTAACAGGGGTTAAGTGGGAGACCTGCGCAAAACAGAGTGGAGAAAGATATATAATCTGTAACGCTGATGAAGGTGACCCTGGCGCCTATATGGATAGAAGCATTTTAGAAGGAGACCCCCATAGCATTCTTGAGGGAATGCTGATTGCAGGGCTTGCCATTGGATCGAATCAAGGCTTTATCTATGTCCGACATGAATATCCCTTAGCAGTAAAACGGCTCATAACAGCAATCAAGCAAACAGAGAGTTACGGATTGCTTGGTGAGAATATAGCAGGATCTGATTTTAGCTTTCATATCAAGATATCCACCGGAGCAGGGGCCTTTGTGTGTGGTGAGTCAACAGCCTTGATGGCCTCTTTGGAAGGCAATGTTGGCAGACCCAGGGCCAAATACGTTCATACTGTAGAAAAGGGTTTCAGGAATATGCCCTCAAACCTGAATAACGTAGAAACCTACGCAAATGTCCCCGTGATTCTCTCACGAGGCGCTGCATGGCACGCCAGCATGGGGACAGAGAATAGCAAAGGCACAAAGGTGTTTAGTCTTGTAGGCAAGATAAAGAATACTGGTCTGGTAGAAGTACCCATGGGAATCTCTCTCAAGGATATTGTATTTACTGTAGGTGGTGGGATTCCTAAGAAGAAAAAATTTAAGGCTGTCCAAACAGGTGGCCCTTCAGGAGGCTGTATCCCGGAAAAATTCCTTAATCTCTCTGTAGATTATCAGGAGCTGGCCAAGGTTGGTTCTATTATGGGCTCTGGTGGTATGATTGTTATGGATCAGGATACCTGTATGGTAGATGTGGCCCGCTATTTTTTAGATTTCCTCAAAGGGGAATCCTGCGGTCAATGTACTCCATGCCGGGAAGGGATCAAGCAGATGTTGAATATTCTTACTGATATATGTCAGGGCAACGGAAAGGAAGGAGACATTGAACTCCTTGAAGAACTGGGTGATATGATTCAAAAATTTTCTCTCTGCGGATTAGGCACATCAGCCCCAAATCCCGTGCTGACTACCATCCGTTATTTCCGTGAAGAGTACGAGGCCCATATCAAGGACAAAAGATGTCCAGCAGGGGTCTGCAAGGCTCTCTTCCATTATGAGATTGATGAAGAGACCTGTACTGGCTGTCATCTCTGTGCCATTAAATGCCCACAGGAGGCAATCACTGGTGAAAAGAAAGAGCCTCACCAGTTAGATCAGAGTAAGTGTATCAAGTGTGGCATCTGTTACGATGCC
>CAZSWT010000090.1:0-11493 GCA_964611035.1 uncultured Desulfobacteraceae bacterium | reverse complement strand
CCACCCCTGACGGGCATTGAGGAAAACATGTTTTTTGGGGAAAAGAGTACAGATTTAATTGTTTGCTTTATTCCTTTCCATAAACCAAGCTCTAGACGCCTTTCCCAAGGTGTAGCACTCCTTTTTTCAGTTGCCCTATCTTCTTCTTTTTTCAAATATTCAAATCTATTTCCGCATTTCGGGCACTTTATCCACTTTGCTCCTGGAGGTATCTTTTCAATTGGAATACTTTTTGTATAATTACATTGCGGACATGTTATCTCTACCATCGCTGAACTCCAAAATTTAGATTAGGATAAAAATCGTCAGGATATTCTTATATTCTATTTCTGAAGAAATCAATAGGTGTTTTAACCTACAAAAGATAGGAAATACACCTAAAATAGATCAACCCCTATTCATAATTGAGTGTGATTTTTTCTTTTTAAGTAAATTACCTGATTGAAGATACATTTTTAAAAATTCATAATAAATAGGTGTAGAGAGTCTTTAGCACAGAATGTCTTGAAATTAAAAAAAATTAAAAAGAAAAGGTCGGGATAAAAAATGTAGGAAATGTTCTTGATTTTTTTTTCTAAAACTTTATACTATAAAGGGTTTAAAAAAGGAGGTGATAGATAAGACTGATAAAAACTATGGAATAATCATAATCAAACAATAAAAACTTATAGAGGAGGATTAATCATGGCAGAAAAAAGTGAAAGGTCGAGTCTTGAGTTTTTAAAGGACTGGGGTTCGGGATTAACCAACTGGAGTGAAAAGTGGATTCCTGATGCCCTGGTTATTGTGTGGATTTTGACTGTCATTGCCTACGTTATGGCCCTAATCTGGGGCTTTGGGAATGAGGTCAGCTTTGGAGATCGTCTCTACGGAGGCATCGAAGCCTGGGGCAAGGGGTTCTGGAAATATCTCAGCTTTGCCATGCAGATGTGCCTGATTATGATGACCGGCTATATCCTAGCCCTTTCTCCGCCGGTGCGCCGTCTGCTTGATGGCATTGCCGGGCTGCCCGACAAGGATAAACCTGCGCAGGCTATCGTGGTCATGGCCCTCTTCTCAACCCTCGCGGCCTGGATTTCCTGGGGGCTTTCCATCATCGGCAGCGCCATTTTGGCACTTTTTATCGTCCGCCGCAACCCGAAAGTGGACTACCGTGTTCTGGTCGCTGCAGCATACCTTGGCCTTGGCTGCACCTGGCATGCGGGACTCACCGGATCGGCTACCCTCATGATGGCCTCCCCTGGCAACACCTTGGTAAAGTCGGCCATAGAGAAGGGCTGGATCGACAGCCCCATCTCCACCGGTACAACCATTTTCCATCCCTTTAACCTTATCCTGGCTCTGGTGATTGTCATTGTTGTTACGTGGCTGATGGCCAGGATGCACCCGAGCCCGGAAAACACCTATGTGGTCCAGCCGGAACTCATGGACAGACTCAAACTTTACGAGCCGCCCCAGCGGGCGGAGGCTAAGTCCCCGTCTGACTGGATGAACTGGTGGCCAGGCTTCAACATCATCATAGTGGTGGGCGGAGCTATCGCATTATATGCTTACCTGAAGGGCAAGCCCCCGGGGAACTGGCTCACTCTGAACAACGTTATCTACTTCTTCCTCATGCTGGGCATCATTTTCCACTGGCGACCCTGGTCCTTTCTCAAGGCCACAGAGGAGTCAGGCAAGGCGGTATGGGGCATCGTTATACAGTTTCCCTTCTATGCGGGAATCTACGGCCTTATAGCCTTTACCCTTCTGGCCCAGGTATTTACCGGATGGTTTGTGGCCATCAGCGCCTCGTCCACATTCCTGATGTTCGCTTACTGGTATGGTGGTCTATTGAACTACTTCGTACCTTCGGGCGGCGGTGAGTGGCTCATGACAGCGCCTTATCTTCTCCCGGCTGGAAAGGAACTTGGTCTTCCTGCTTATAAGACCGTCATCGCCTACGCATGGGGCGACATGATGACCGACATGATTCAGCCCTTCTGGGCTATTGCCATGCTTGCAGTAGCTAAGCTCAACTTCCGCGATATCATGGGCTATTTGATGGTCATTTTTGTTATATACTTCATCATAACTTCTATTGCTTTTTTAATTTTGCCAATACTTTAATTTTTAAAGTCAACAAAAAGCCCTGGAACTTCTTTATAGTTCTAGGGCTTTTTTTACCAGAATTTTTTACACACTCATCCAGAGAGGAACACTGTCGCCATAATTTTAGCATCGGTGATGATGTTTTTGATCGAGCAGTATTCATTGGGCTGATGAGCAGTTGCTGATATGGTAGACCAAACTGCTGCTGGAAGACCTACATCCCTGAAAAACGCTGCCACTGTGCCACCTCCAATGCCCATGGGTTTTGCTTTCAGTCCAGTGACCTTATTTATAGCTTTGGCAAGGCTAACAACTACCGGGGAATCTGCTGGTGTTGGAGGCGCACAATCCTGCCGGTGAATTGCCTCAACATCTATTTTGAGATCAAGTTCTTTGGAAAGTTTCTTATTCAGGGCAACAACCTCTTTAATAATTTCATCCACTTTATAATCTGGTAAAACCCGGCAGTCCAGATAAAAGACATCTCTTCCAGGGATGGTATTCACGTTGGGGACATTTGCCTCTATCTTGGTAGGCTCGAATGTTGACTCCTGCGGCTTAAAGAGAGGATTATTGAGATCAAATTTCTCTTTGAGTGTATTCAGCTCCACAATCAATTTGGCTGCCCCGAAGAGACTATTTTCCCCTTTTTCTGGAGTACTGGCATGACACTGGACACCAGTAATGGTAAATTTTAGCCATAACATTGACTTTTCAGCAATCTCAATCATTGTACCTTCCTCGTTGCCACCGTCAGGTACAATAATCAGGTCTTCCTCTTTGAAAAGATCCCGCCTTTTTTCTAAGATATATTGTAGCCCATATTTACTGCCTGTTTCCTCATCAGCAACTAAGACAAGACCAACTTTTCGAGGGAATGCCTGCTTTAAATCCAGTATTCCCTTCACAGCAAAATAGGAACTAACTATACCATGCTGGTTATCTTCAACACCCCGGCCAATAATCTTATCCCCCTTCACTCTCATCTTGTATGGATCATCTTTCCATAAAGAAAGATCACCGGGCGGTACGATATCCAGATGACTAAGAATCCAGATAGCCCTTCCTTCCTTGCTCCCGTTCCAGGCAGCCAACAGATTTGGCCTGTATCCATTAGCTGCCCTTTCATCAGGAGCATTAATATCAAATAAAATATCCGGCTTGAGAAGCAAGAGCTGTTCTTTAATATAGTCAGCCTTTTCATGCTCTCCGCTTCCACCATTTTCCGGACCTAAGGCAGGCCTGGAGGTAAGTTCCCTCTGCATCTTGATGATCTCAGACCTGTAGCTCTCAATCTTGCTGTATACGTCCTCGAATCCACTCATTGGTAAGCCTCAAGTTTATTCTATATATCTGGCATTATTAGTAAGTAAACAGTAAGTATAAGGCAGTAAGCACCCACCTAATGCACTCTTACTCCTTACTGCATACTGCATACTCCCTGCTATCCTCAATCTTTTTTAATAACGGACACCCCATTTAGATATGGCCTGAGTGCCTCTGGAATAACTACACTTCCGTCAGGCTGTTGATAATTCTCCAGGATTGCCACAAGGGTCCTTCCAACTGCCAGACCAGAGCCATTAAGGGTATGTACAAGTTCGGTACCTCTTCCCCCTTTCCTTTTAAACCGAATATTTGCCCTTCTAGCCTGGAAGTCTGTAAAGTTACTGCAAGAGGATATCTCTCTAAATAGCTGTTGTCCGGGAAGCCAAACCTCAATATCATAGGTTTTAGCAGCAGAAAAGCCAAGATCACCTGTACAAAGCGAGACTACCCTGTAGGGAAGCTCCAGGCGTTGTAAAATCTCTTCTGCATCAGCAGTTAAGGACTCTAATTCCTGCTCCGACGTTTCAGGGCAGCAGAACATAACCAGCTCCACCTTGTTAAATTGGTGCTGCCTGATAAGCCCTCTTGTGTCTTTGCCATATGAGCCTGCTTCTGAACGGAAACAGGGGGTGTAAGCGACATATCTAATGGGAAGTGTATCAAAGGGTAGGATTTCATCCCTGTGTATATTGGTAACCGGTACTTCCGCTGTAGGTATGAGAAATAGATCCCACCCGTCCACCTTAAATAGATCCTCTCTAAATTTGGGTAATTGACCTGTTCCAGTCATACTATCGGAATTAACAAGGAATGGGGGAAGGGTCTCGATGTAACCATGATGACTCGTATGAATATCAAGCATGAAATTAATCAGCGCCCTCTCAATTGTTGCGCCTAAACCTCTTTGAAGAGAAAACCTGCTCCTGGCAATCTTGGCTGCCCGAGAAAAATCAAGTATATCTAGTTTCTCCCCAATTTCCCAATGGGGAAGAGGGGTAAAATCAAAGTTTCTGATCTCTCCCCACATCCTTAGAACAGGATTATCATCCGCATCCTTACCAATAACTACTGATTCATGTGGTATATTGGGGATAAACAACAAGAGCTTATTCAATTCATCTGCTATCTCGGGTAAATCAACCTCCATCTCCTTTATCTCTTTGGAGACAGTCTTCATCTCAGAGATAAGAGATGATGCATCCTCTCTGTCCTTTTTCATAGCTGCTATCTGGTCAGAAACCTTATTGCGTTGATATCTGAGATCTTCAAGCCTGACCAGGATAGAACGCCTTTTCTTATCCAGATATTGAAATTCGGAGAGATCAAGATCATACCCCCTGTTGTTGAGCATATCAGTTATCAAACCCAGGTTAGTCCGGACAAATTTTAGATCAAGCATCCTGCCTCCTTAGGGTCTTGTCGGGTTAGTCCTTCGTCCACCTTATACAGTTTTACCCGCCACCCGCCTGTCCCGATACAAAGTGGGCGGGCAGGCTTACGGCGGGTTAAACTTCAGCCACTTATCAACTACTTTGAATACATGCCTTTCGTAGTCTCTCTAAATCATTGTACTTTCCCATGGCAATGAGAATATCACCAGATTGAATCTTTGTTTTTGAGGAAGGATTGAATAGCATTTCACCATCTTTTTGCTTTATTCCAATAATGATAATGTCCATTTCCTGTCTAATACCAGCGTCAACCAGGGTAAGATTATTGAGATGAGAGTCTTCCCCGACCATTATCTCCTCTATGTTGAGTTCAAAGCTATAGTCGTGAATTGTTGACTCAATAAAATCACTGACCGCAGGTTTGAGAATAGCTTGGGCCATTCTCCGTGCACCTATGCTATAAGGCAAAATAACCTTATTCGCACCTGCAGCAAGGAGTTTTGCCTCACTGGTTAAATGTTCTGCTCTTGAAAGGATAAAAAGATCAGGATTCAGGCTACGGGCAGTAAGTGAGACGTATACGTTTTCCGGATCAGAAGATAATACGGACACCAATCCCTTCGCCCTTTCCACCCCCGCCTCTATCAAGGTATCTTCGTGTGTTGCATCATTTATGATATACAAGATATTATTCTGCTCTAATTCTTGTTGTAACTCCTTCTTTTCAATCACTACCAATGAAATCGAGTGCCTTATAAGCTCCTTGCATATAATTCTACCAATCCTGCCATAACCACAGATAATATAATGATTTTTAAGAGATTTGATTTTTTTGTTCAATTTTCTCCTCCCAAATATTGACCTGATCTCACTTTCTACCAAGGTCTCGGTTACCAATCCTATTATGTAGGCCATAATAGAGATGCCAAAAAGTATAAGAAGGATTGTAAATATACGACCAGCAGGGCCTATATGGCGTACCTCACCGTAGCCAACAGTAGAGAGGGTAATAATAGTCATATATATGGAATCTGAAAAATTCCAACCCTCTATAGCCATATAGCCAAAGCTCCCTGAAAAGAGCATTATGAGAATGATAAGGACAGGAAAAAGTAGCTTTTTGTTACGCATCTATTTGGTATCTAAAAATGCTTTCATTATGAGTTTAAATGAAAACACAACCACCCTGGAGAATTGAACAAGGGGTTTCCAAAAATTTGTTGGATTTAGGCATAAAGCTTGTTGGGGAATTAACTCTGAAAAAGAAAAGCCTGACCCTGTTTGATAGTGCCTAAAATACTGAACCCCATTAGATTCAGTCATCTAACAGGGCACGCCCTTTATAGCTGGCTTACAGAATATACACATTTGAGCGATATATATAGCCCTGTTTAGAGTTTCTGACAGGGTTTATTTTTCAGTAGGAAAAGAGCTTATTGACTCTACAGTAAATTCGCTTATATCTTCAGGTAAGTCGCCAAAAATAATCATAAAGGGAATAGAAGAGTTTGGAAGAATATTTGTATTTACCTCATCTTTGCCAAATTTATTCATTAAGCGATTATTTATTTCCACCATAGATAGGGATAACAGTTCCTTATCACTAACTGTGTTACCAGCATAGGCAATCTTGCTTTTAACCACCTTCCCTTTGGAATCAAGAATATTTGATCTAACCCTGATAAAGCTCCTTTTATCCGGGTAATTATTTGTTATTGAACCTTTCACGACGAATAATTTACCTGCCTTCTCAGAGTCTACAAAAGAGCCCTTTAAATCAGCAGGGTCTCTGTTAATAGAGAGTCTTTTGTTTCCCATATCAAAGACCTGTTCTTTAGGCAGGGATTTTTTAAATGAAGGAAAGTATTCAAAGAGGAGGTCTGGTTTAAACACATACAAGGCAGCTGCAGCCCCAACAAGGATGAGAACTATTAACAAAATGGTGATCCATACTGCTGATCTGCGCCGTTTTTTAATAACAGGCTGAGGTTTGGCTGGTTTTTTTATCTCTTCTATCTCTTCTCCTCTTTCCCCCTCCTCTCGGGCGAGGATTTTTTCTTCAACCTTTGCTGCCCTATCCATTGCCTCATCAATATCTACCTCTACCCCCTCCTCTTCCTGCTCTCTTAAAAAGCCTGAGTCAATTTGAGATATATCTTCAAAAGAAATTGCTTCTATTCCTTCCTCTTCCTCTCCCTGACCAATTCCCTCCAAAGCCTCTGTGACAATTGTTTTATCAACATCTGGTATTATATCTTCTTCTTTACCGGTCTCTTCTGGTGGTATTATATCTACCTCTTCTATTTTCTCAGTTTTGAATCCTTCAACCTCAGGCTCCTCTTTAGGTGGGAAGGCGGTAAATACATGTTTACAAATAGAGCATCTCACCTTTGAACCACTTTCTTTCAGAAGATTTTCGTCAAGATTAAATTTCGTGTGGCATCTTTCACATTCGATTATCATTTTTATTCTCCTTAAATTAATCCTTTATCTCTAAGCCAAGGATATAAGGTAGATATCGAAATTTTTCATTATAATCCAGGCCATAGCCAACCATGAAACCTTCCTTAATCTCAAAGCCCCAAAAGTCTATCTCTATTTCTTTCTCCCTGCGCTCAAGCTTGCTGATTAAGGCACAGATCTTAATAGATTGTGGTTCTCTTTCCTTAATATGTGCAACCAAAAAGGACAATGTTGATCCTGTATCAATAATATCCTCAACAATTATTACTGGTTTCCCTTTAACCGGTAATTCAATGTCCTTTGTTAAGGTAATTTCACCACTTGATACATCTCTTGGTCCATAGCTGGCTAACCGAACAAAATCTATCTTTAGGGGTATGGAAATCTCCCTTACAAGGTCAGAAAAAAAAATAAAGACGCCATTTAATACGCCTATCAGAACGGGTTCTCGATCCTGGTATTCGTTTGTGATATCCTGGGCAATCTTTTTAACCTGCTGACGAATCTCTTGCTCTGAAATTTTTTTTACTATTCTATAATGGTTAATCAAAAGATTTTCTTATACTTAATATGTAATTAATTAAAATGCATATTGAAAATTCAAGTAAATGTCAACTAATATTCATACTATTCATTAGGTTATTACATATAAAAGTAATGATGAACCTAATCTATAAAATATTTTTAGCTTACGTTCTTGTTCCTTATATCTTACTTTAATCTCTTCAAGGTTTTATTCTTCAAGGTTTTATTCTTGACAATAAAAAGTCTCATAGCTAATATCATTTCGCTAAAATTTATAGCAATGTGGTGCCATATATGAGTTTATAAGATGAGGTTATTGCATGGAAAAGGCGTTACAAATAACTAAGGTAGAATCCTATATTATATCCCTCATGGACAAACTCCCCATCCTGTCTTACTACGCAAACTCTAGAGGTTGGTCTTTTTTGATAACCTGGGGACATAGGTTGGCCGGACTGACACTTGCTGGTTATATGTTTGCTCACATTTACACACTATCTTTACTGTTTAGCCCCGCAGGTTTTGATGCAGACATGAAATTTCTACACAATTTTGTCTTTTCCTTTCTGGAATGGTGTGTTGCTATTCCCTTGATATTTCATTCTTTGAATGGCGGAAGATTGATCCTCTATGAGCTCTTTCATGTAAGAGCAGAAGAGATAGTGATACGTTTCATAATTTTTCTAGGCCTTATCTATATTTTTATCGTGGGGTTTTTCTTTATAGGGGAGGCTCAGCAAATATCAGCTACCCTATTCTGGTCTATCACTATTGCTATTAGCTTAATTACATTTTTTATTGTCCTTTTTAAAGTCTGGTTGACCGGTAATTCCATCCTTTGGAAGCTACAGCGGATTACCGGCGCATTCATGTTTCCCATGCTAATAGGGCACATGCTATTCATGCATATGACCTATCTAACAGGCCATGAGAGCAAAACCATCTTAATAAGAATGCAAAATCCCTTTATAAAAGGGATTGACTTTGTCTTTATCATTTTCCTGCTCTTTCATGCAGGCTATGGTATATTCAGTATTGTTGCCGATTATATAAAGCCAGGGCCCTTACTTAAATCTTTAGCATTCCTTATTATTATTGTTATGGCTATATCTGCCTTTTTTGGCATCAGAATTGTTGTCGCTTTATAGAGGAGATAGTAATGGGAGAAAAATTGACTATAGATTCTACCCTCAAGTGTGATGTCCTGGTTATTGGCGCTGGTGGGGCAGGCCTGAGAGCTGCCGCTCAAATTAGTGAACTCAGACCAGGGACAAAAATAATAGCCCTTACAAAGGTAGTCAGCCCGCAAAAATCCCACACAACTACAGCGCAAGGAGGCATGGCCGCGGTTGATCCAAAAGATTCAGAGGACAGACCGATATTTCACATGTTTGATACATGGAAGGGCTCAGATTGTTCTGCCGATCAGAATGTAATCAAAAAGGTCTGTAATATGGGCTGGGAACAGGTAGTCTGGCTTGAGACACATGGCATGCATTTTAGCCGGACAGAAGAAGGCAGAATTGCAAAAAGGCCTTTTGGTGGGCACATGTTAAACTTTGGAGAAAAAAAGTCATTTAGGGCATGCTATGAGGCAACCAGAACCGGTAAGGGCATTATGGATACTGTCTGGGATGAATGCCTTAAATATGGTGTAGATTTTATTGGACAGTGCATTGCAACAGAACTGCTTTTTGAAGGCGACAGGTGTATTGGAGCCATTATCTTTAGGTATCCTGAGGGCAAGTTCCTTGCTATTCTCGCAAAGGCTACGATTGTGGCAACGGGCGGGAAAACAAGGATGTATCAGGTAAGTACTAACTGTAGAGGAAACACCGGTGACGGTCTTGTTTTGGCCCTTAATGCAGGGCTTCCGGTTATGGATCTTGAGGCGGTACAGTTTCATCCAACAGGTATTATTGGACCTGGCATATTAGCCAGCGAGGCGCTAAGGGGAGAGGGCGCTATACTCAGAAATAAGGATGAAGAGCCATTTATGGAGCGCTATGCTCCTAGTGCTAAAGACCTCGCACCTCGAGATCTTATATCCAGGTCAATTATTACTGAGATCCGAGGGGGAAGGGGCATTTTTAATGAGGCTCATAATGCTCACCATGTATGGTTAGACCTGAGGCATCTGCCTAAAGAGGTTCATGAGAAAAAGATCCAGGAGATAGAGTCTTTTTTCAGACGATTTGCTGGTGTTGATCCAGAAAAGGATCTTTGCCCTGTTACACCCACCGCTCACTACCAGATGGGTGGGATACTCACTAACGAATTTGGCGAGGTTCAAAGTGATACTCAAACCATTTTTCCAGGACTTTTTGCCTGTGGAGAGGCTGCTGCTGCCTCTTTGCATGGTCTAAACAGGCTTGGCACCAATTCCCTTTTAGAATTGATAACAATGGGCAAGGTTACCGGGCAAAGGGTTGTTGAGTATCTTAAAGATGCTAAAAGTCCAGAAAAAATCTCTTCTGATGCTGGCAATATTGTGTTCAATCAATTCTCCACATATCTTAACGCCCAAGGAAAAGAACAATTTAGTCAGGTTAGGGATACTTTGCGGAATCTTATGATGGAAAAGGTAGGTATATTCAGGAGTGAAAAACCTTTAACAGAGGCAATTGAAACCTTAAAGGAGTTAAAGGAAAAGGCGATGCAGATACAAATAGGCCTTACATCCCTTCAGACTAATCAGGATCTCTGGCAGATATGGGAACTGAATAATTTAATAACGGTGTCTATGGTTATTGCGCAGGGAGCGTTAGCAAGAAAGGAGTCAAGGGGGGCACATTTTAGGGAAGATTATCCGGAGAGGAGGAATGAATTTAATTATCATACCCTTGTTTCTATGCCTGAATTTGATAAGATTACCTTTGGTAAGCGACCTATTGACATTAGCATGTTTGATGCCAAAGGAGAGCGTTATGAATTGTTTGATTATATAGAAAGAAAGTATTGATTATATATAAAGGGGAAACAGATGTCTGGAGTATATAATATAACCTTGGAAATCAGTAGATATGATCCCGACACAAGGTTATCATGGGTGCAAACATATCAGGTAGAGGCAGGAGGCATACTCCGGTTTGTAGATGTATTACGTAAGATTAACGATGAACAAGATTCAACCCTGGCCTGGGCCTCTTCCTGCGAGCATGCACAATGCGGCAGTTGCGGTATAATTGTCAACGGGAAACCGCTCCTTGCCTGTGAACTATTGGTAAGGGATGCAGTAGAGCAATTCGATACACATACATTCAGGTTAAGGCCTTTAACAATTGCACCTGTTTTGAGAGATCTGGTTGTAGATCTGGAGAAGGCCTATGAGAGGATACATGAGGCCAAACCCTGGCTTATAAAACCAGCTCCCCTTCCTCAAGAAGGGGATGAATATCGAATCTCTCAGGAAAAGCTTGATACCTATATAGAGGCGACTCAGTGTATTAACTGCTTTTGTTGTGCAACTGCCTGTATAAGTAGCCACCATCACTTTATTGGCCCTAACGCAACAATGGCAAATATTGTCCGTCTCATGGATCCAAGGGAGACTGCAAAAGAGGAAAGAATGGATATCTTATACAGAGAAGATGGTGTTTATAGGTGTCATACTTCCAGGGCATGCTCTTTTGTGTGTCCGAAGGATATAGATGTCTCCCATTTTCTTGCACTTGGCAAGGAAGGTAAGTTTTAG
>CAZSWT010000089.1:0-11761 GCA_964611035.1 uncultured Desulfobacteraceae bacterium | reverse complement strand
TATTCTCATACCTGCCATCATATTTCAACTTTATCCAGGCGTTGAAATCAAATTTACGAGCAAGATTATAGAGATAATGATTTACAGGGGCAAAACCCGATTTCCTAATAACAGCCACACCAAAGTCTATAACGCAGGGCATTCGTCCCTCCACTACGAGAAGGTTGTCCTTTTTCTTCAGGTCAGTATGCGCCACACCTGCCTTGTGTAGATCTTTTATCAAGTTCAAGAGAGATTCGAAGAACATGTCACGGTCTGTAATCCGAGCCCTATATCTCGGAATCGCATCAATGAATTCGAGCACTAAGTAACGCCCATCGAGAAGGCCGTAACAGCGTGGTATGCCAGTCACTCCAGATATCCTGGAATAAACCCTGTACTCATTGCGTAACATCGCCCGGCGGATGATTCTGCCTAATCCCCATCCAATAGGAGCTTTAATAATGAGACGGCAACTTTTGTCTTCATATAAATAGACATTGCCCTGGTAACCACGACTAAAAATGTTCGATCTGGTTTTAATGCTCCCCTTGATCCACTCAAGGAGTTCGCTTTCTGCAAGGTTATCCATATCTCTGAACATCGGTTTCGCTGGGGGGTTCAATGTAGATTAAGGGAAAGGAAAAAAAGCCAAAACAGTAGAAACAGGGCAATAATGGGCTCGCCGTTTTGTCGCAGGCTTTGCATGAACGACCACCTTCCACCTTGTGCGGTCCGATAATGGCTAATGCATGGAATAAGCGCCCGCGTTTCTTTACGCCATTGCTCCCAATCATTTTTAAACATGCGATGAAGATTTTCATCTTCTCGATGGATGGCCTGAGGATAAAAAGCAAGCAAAATAAGTATCAACAGGGGAAGGCTCCACCATAAGTTGGAGGCAAGGGCAAAACCAAATCCCAACGTGATATTGCCTACATAGATAGGATGCCTGACAAAGGTATAAGGCCCATCGGTAGCAAGGGCCTTGTTTTTTTTGATATGTCCTGATGACCATAGTCGTGCAGCAATACCCAGGAAAACCAGTACTCCACCAGCAAAAAACAATAGTTCATTTGGTTTGCCTACAACACTGACAAGGATGACAAAGGAGATACCAATGAATTGGCGGTAGCGTTCCCGATGGTACCTGATATCATGAAGAAATCGCTGCAACCCAAAAGCTATTGCCATTGATTGAGCTCCTTTTGAATAAATTTTATTTGCATAATTCTATTTCTCTGCATGGAGTCTTACGAATATTGATTTGCATGTTAGCCACAAAAACTTTCTTTTCAGAAAAGGCAATATAGGATAAAGTCTATCGTGTGTCAAGAGGTCCTCCTGCTTTGGATATTCAGATTGCCACTACCAAACCCAGCTATCCGTAGCAAGAAGAATCCCTTTCATATTAAGAGCTTTCATGATGCCCTCCAGAGATTCAGGATTAGACATCCTTGATAAATTTTGATAGGAAGAACAATGATACTTTCACATAAATAACATTTGTGTCTATAAAGGTACAATTCCAAAGAAAAACTATTCCAATAGCATAGAAGATGCAGAGGAAGTCGAAAATATGCACCATTAATAATATCAATAGATTACAAGGTAAGTAATAAAAAATCCGAAATTAGAAACAGGCTGAGGTTTAATATACAAGATTTAGTCTTATGAATCTCATGTGGCGATTTTGACTTTAGGCGACCGGGAACCGGATACAGACAAAAAGAAAGGCAAAAAATAGTTGATGTTTTTTGTAGATTCTGAGAGATGATCTCTCAGAATAACTCCGTAAGAACTTAATAATTTTAAGGAGCAAAAATGTTTTTTATTAAATATAGAATAAAAATAACTCAATTCTTTGGGACTATATTATTCTTATTGATCCTCTTCTCCCATAAAAATTTGGAAGATATCCCGGCGATAGCGGATATTATTTTCATTTGTGGCATAACACTGGTAGGCATTGGAACCATTGGTCGTATATGGTGTGCTCTATACATCTCTGGCTATAAGGATCGCGTTCTTATACAATCAGGCCCGTACTCAATCTGTCGCCATCCTTTATATTTTTTTAGTTTGCTGGGCGGATTAGGTATTGGCCTGGCAACGGAAACTCTTACTATACCTATAATTATTCTTATAGGCTTTATATTATTTTATCCTCTGCTAATGGACCATGAAGAAAAAAGTCTGAGTAAAAATTTTGGAAAAGAGTTCCAGAGTTATCTTCAACGCACCCCAAAATTTTTTCCGAAATTTTCATTATTCAACACGCCGGAAGAATATAATGTAGGTATTAAAGTATTTACAAGAGCATTGATCAGGTCATTTTTCTTTATTTGGATGATTGGGTTATTAGAGTTGATAGAAGGTATCCAGCAATCAGGAATCGTCCCTACTTTATTTTCATTATATTGATTCCAATTTCTGTTTTAGGCAATCCTAAGAGAACTTAGCCCTGATCTATCTCACCGATAAAGACATAAGATCAGTTGCCAGGATAAGCTCTCCCTTGTAGGTTTTCCGGCACTGGACTTCTATATCAACCTTCAGACATTCCGGATAAAAATGGGTTAAAAGAAGCCTTTTCGCCTCGGAGCGGGTAGCTATATCACCTGCCTGGGATGGTGTAAGATGCCCTTTGATTTCCTTTTCATTAGGGAAAGATGACTCGAGGATTAAAAGATCTGCATCTCTGGCCAAATCCACCATTTCCTCACAATAACCGGTGTCTCCTGAATAGACAATAATCCTCCCTGAACTATCTTCTATTCTAAAACCAATACTCTGTGGGGTATGGTTCAAAGGAGCGGATGTTATTTGAAATTTATCAAATTCTTTCCTCTCCTTTTCCTTAATATTTAATTCCTCTATCCTCATAAGACCATCAGGCAGATCAAGCCAGTTTCCATATGGCTTTTTCAAGAGATTCAAAAATTTATTGAATCCTTCCGGTGCTATAATGCTAAAAGGTTTTCTCTTGCTGAGAATTGGAGGGTATCGTGTGGCAAAAAAGAAGTGTATAAGATCAGCTGTATGATCTGGATGAAAATGACTGATACAGATGTAGTCGATATCCTCGAATTGAAGTCCGGCAATTGCCAATTGCCTGAGTGTTCCCGGACCTATATCCATCAAAAGGAATTGATCATCGATGAATAGAGCAATAGAAGGTGAAGCCCTTTCAGGTAGGGGAACACTTGTACCTGAACCTAAAATAATGAGTTTCATTTTGCCTACTCCTTACTGCTTACTGCCTACTTCCTCCTTTTTAGCCCCATCTCCCTGGAATAGGCGTATTACAGAACTTGCACCTGCCATTATGTATATTGAATTCTGCTATATTATACCCCCTTCTGTCGATCAAGAGTTTATGACAGTTATGACAATACGTATTATATCCATCATGACCAGGGACATTCCCAAGATAGACATAATGGATCCCTTCTTTAAGTGCTATATCCCTTAAAAGCTCCAATGTTTTCACCGGGGTAGCCGGCAGCCTATTCAATTTAAACCGGGGGAAAAAGCGTGAAAAGTGCAGGGGATAATCTGGCCCTAATTCTTTTAATATCCAGCCACACATCCTTTTTATCATCTCTGGTTTGTCTACATATCCAGGGACAACAAGGGTAGTCATTTCAAACCAGATCCCTTTTTCATGTAACAGTTTAAATGTATTAAGTACTGGCTGAAGCCTTCCACCATTAAGCCTTCTGTAGGTATCATCGTCGAAAGATTTGAGGTTTACATTTGCACCATCTAAATATCGAGCAAGATCCCCCAATGGCCTTTTATTTATATAACCATTTGAAACCCATACATTTTTTATGCCTTCCTCTTTTGCAAGCTTTGCGGTATCATACATATACTCATAATATGAAACAGGTTCTGAATACGTGTAGGCAATAGAGGGGATACCCTTTTCCTTGGTAATCCTAACAACATCGGCTGGAAAGAGTTCGTAGTGATGGACCTCTTCAGGTTTTCTTTGAGAAATCTCCCAGTTCTGGCAGTTAAGACATCTGAAATTACATCCAGCGGCGGCGATAGAAAATACATCGGTGGCAGGATAGAAATGATTGAGGGGCTTCTTCTCAATGGGATCGATATGAACGGCACATGGGTTACCGTAGGCGAGGGAGTAAAGTTTTCCTCCAATATTTACCTTTGACCTGCACACACTCCTGTCTCCGGGGGTTAAATAACATCTATTTGGACATACCTCACACTGAACATCTTTCCCATTTGTCGTATAGTGGAATCCCTCTATTGACCACTTCCAGAGACTCTTAGGAGCATCTCCTTTAAAGACATGCCCCCTGATATCTGCCCTTTCCTCTTTATTATTTTTAGGCCAGAAACTGTGCGCATCTGTTGCTATAAGAAGTGATAAAACCCCCATCTCTTTTAAGAATTCTTTTCTGCCTATATATCGCTTCATCTCTGGTAATGTCCGTTGGCTTCAATCATATGCTTACTTGTTTGATTACTAATTGAATCCTGTCATATTTCATTGTTTTTTTGTTACTATTCAGCCACAAATTATCACTAATTATCACGAATAATTATTTAATAATCCCGCCTGCCGTATGGCGGGCAGGTTCATTTGTGTCCATTCGTGTCCATTCGTGGCTGAGTTGTTACGTTTTTTTTAACAACAGACAACTGACAACGTATCACTGACATCGTAATAATACTAAACTTTCAAGATAACTATAGTGCTTACACTTTTTATCAATATCAGGGCAATGATAGCTGCCTGAATACCCAAAAGAGGTATTAACAAGGTTCCAATTGCAAGTGTGCCAGCACCAGCGCCTACAAGGTCTGCAGCAAAGAGTCCGGCAGCAGGGCTTTTCTCCTCTCCTATCATCTCTGCTGCAACAGGAAACTCAAGTCCGCATAGCAGTGAGAAGGTAAACCCATATAAAAAAAAGATGAACTCTGGAATCAATGAATGATAGAAGTTTACCCAGATCAGATAAGTTAAAAGTAAAAGGATCATCCCAAACTCCGCTCCTATAAGCATGTCTTTACCTCTTTTTTTCCACCTATTTCCGAGTATAGCACCTGGCAAAAGACCAAGCAAGAAAGAGGTAATTATAAAACCTACCTTAAGATAGATACACCCATATATTATCTGGAAGGAAAATAAAATTAACATCTCCACACCCATGGAAGCAAAGCCCGTTGAAAAAAGAACATATTCTTCTTTTCTTATTAAAAATATGTAGAACGCAAGAAGCCCAAAGAGGCTTGCAAGAAACCAGTTAGGTGATGTCCCATACTTCTTGAACCACTCATTGAACATTATGTTTATTACTCTCGGCTGAAAGTCAGTATTAATAAACTCATCTGGATTAATGGATTCATTGAGAAACTTTATCCTTTCCTTTGTGACATTACCGTAATAAAAGTCGTCAATATAGGATGTGATAATGGATTTTTCTCTCAACTTAAGGGGAATATCAGTGGAAAGGGTTTTATCGCTTGCAAGGAAATAGATTTCCTCTCCTGGAATGAGGAGAACAGTATGAAAATATTTTTTAAGGGTGTTAAAAATTGACGATAATTTTCGGACCCTTACATCTGATAAATAATTAGGATTTGCAATGAGTGAAAAGGAGAGGATGCCATCTCCCTTTAAAATCCTTTTGGCACGAGCAAAAAACTCACTGGTATAAAATCGGTTTAACTGGAAGGTGTCAGGTTCTGGCAGATCAAGTATTATTGCTGAATACCGTTTATTACTATCGGTTATATATCTTCTTCCATCTGCAGGTATGATAGTAACGTGTGCGTGAGGAGATAAAAGACCAAATTGGCGTGCCACGTTAATCAATGCAGGATCTAACTCTACATAATCTATGTGGCGAGGGGAGTATTTTAAGATCTCACCCAATGTTTCACCCATTCCCCCGCTAACCAGTAAAACATCGTCTACCTTATCAAGCTGGCAGAGGGGATAATGGACCTTTTCTTCGGCGGCCGTTATGTTGAATGTGGAAAAGGTAGGTATTCCAGATTCCCAGAACGTATACTCTTCTCTTTCTTTGGTTAACACTATCCTCCCATAGGGGGACTCCTGGTAACTTACTATATTCAGGCCATACTGTTTGTAAAGGGTGGAAAGTTCAAATCTTTTTTCAAAGGCAAACGCAAAAAAGAGGGCAATGGATAAAAATGCCACAAAAAACAGGAGATATCTTTTTAAAGAAATAATAAGGGCAAGAGAAACAAGGATTAGGAGAAAGGAGGTAAAGGCTATTATCTTAAAGGGGCTAAAAAAATATACCAACACAAAACTAAATAAAACACCACCCGTAATATCGCCGATATTGTCAGTAATGTATAATTCCCCTACGCTAAATTCTGTGTCCATTGTCTTAATAATACTAAGTGAGTAGGGAAGTATAAAGCCTATCAGGAATGCATAAGGGGCACTAAAGGTGAGAATGAAAAAGAAAATAGGATATAATCCGGGAGATTCTCCTTGAATAAAGATGAAGTCTCTGAAAAGCCTTATTGCAATTATCTGAATCAAAGGAAAAAGGGCTGTTACTAAGGCAATAACAGAATAGAGGGTAATCGACTTTTTGGAAAAAAATTTTGCCGCGAAAGAGCCAATCCCACTTACCATCAGCCAGCAGAAAAGTACAAGCGAGATTGTGATCTCATTGCCAGAGAATTGTGAAAGGAATTCTCGTACTGTAATTATTTGAACAGCTATAGAGGATATTCCTGTTCCAATAACAGATATAATAATTAGATTGGTAAGGTTCATGGAAATGACAAATACCAAAACTCAAATGTCAAATTAAATCCTTCCTGATGTGGTCATTGAATTGGGACATTTACCCTATGTAGATTGTCAAATTTATTTTTAGGAAGCCCTCTTTTTCTCCAGTTTTTGTGACACTGGATTCAATTAATGGCACGGAGTAGCAGGTTTGTACTTCTTGCGCGAGAATGGGCCATTATTGAGCTCGTCGGAGCGCAGGAAGTACAAACCTGCGCGTTATATATACAATGATAAATCTTTATCTATCCATATATTATCTCTTTTGCATTAACCGAGATGAAAAACCTTTACCCAGCCTGCTATTCGTGGTCAAAAGCCACAAGAGATTTACTCGCTATAAGGCTTCAGGTGCCGTATCCTGTTAAACGAAGTCCTCCTTTAAATGCTACAAGGGTAAACGCACGGTCACCTGGTGAAATAGGGTATTTTGTTCCAAATCGATAAATGGATAATCTTTTCATTTAATGATGTATGCTCTAAACACGCTCTTTGATAATTTTGATCGATCCTGATGGTTATGGGATATTGTTAAGCTGCCTTTTGAAAACCGATTTTATAAGGTATCTCATCAAGTAACATCCTTCTGATGCGGGCACTAAGGCTTCTGGCTATGGCAACGATTGCTCTTTTTCCACCACGTCTATACTTGATATTTTCGTATTTCTCTCTCATATCCTGATCCTTATTAATTAAAATCCATGAAGACTCTATCAGGGTGGTTCGTGCTCGGCTATTACCCATGTGGGTTATATGTCCCATCCTGATATGCTCGCCACTGGAGTACTGAGACGGGGTCAAACCAAGGTAGGCAGCAAGCTCATCGGCAGTTTCAAAACGGCCTATATCCTGAAGCTCGACCAGGATCTCCATAGCACTCAGAGCTCCAATGCCGGGTATACTTTTAAGGAGTTTTACCCTGGATGCATATTTTTCTTCCCTGGCCAGTTGAATAACCTCATGGGTCAGCCTTCTTTTCTCACTACTCAGATAGTCGAAAAGGTGAACCAAGGCCTTGAGAGATTTATTGAGGTATTCATCTTTAAGATCAAGCTCATGAAGCCACTTTATAAAAGATCCGGTCCACTGCTGGCGACTTGGAAAAGGGATTTCGATGCTGTTAAACAATAAAAGGCTCTTTATCTGGCGCATCACGTCTGAACGATGATTCACAATCTGACGTCTGGTCCTTACTAATTGGCGCTGTGCCCTCTGTTCAGGGGTAAGCACCCATACTTTCTTAAGCATATTGCTCTCAAGCAGTTTGGCCAGTTTATAACTATCTTTCTTATCTGTTTTCACCTTGTTGCCACTTTCGGTCGGGATCAGGGATGGAGGAGTGACAATACATTCAATGCCATCATCAGTAAGCCTGTCATAAAGGCCAAAACCTCCAGGGCCAGCTTCGTAAACGATCCTGACGTAATTACCTTCAAACTGAGTAAGGATTTTCTTGAAAGAATCATATTCTGGCCTGGAAAGTGTTACAGCCATAACTATATCCCCTTCAACAAGGACGGTTATGTGCCAAAAGCGTTTGTGCATGTCAATACCGATGTTAATCATTTTTCCTTTGAAATTAATCTTGTTTCTTTGTACTTTAATGGCCATAGGAAGTTCCTCCTTTTTTAATAGTTTTCTTTTCAGGCTTATTAGCCTTCGAGGGACTTCCTATCAACTAAAATCTATCATAGTCTCTGTTAAATTTCCGTTCTTCAGAGCGGATCCCTGTGGGGATTGAACAGGGTGAATTTGAACTTTGCTCTTTGGCATTATAACAATCCATTACTTTCAAAAATATTTTTCTTGAGTTCTCCTGATGTAAAATCGAGAATTGTTTTATCTCAACTCTTTCTCTTCAAATGCCTGAACCTGGTAGGTAGATACCTGGAGTTTTTCTGTCTTCCAGCTATTGGCAGAAAGCCCTGCCTTCAAACAGAGCTGTGACAAAAACTCTTCTTTCTTAGGAAGTTGATCCCAAACCTGGGGTAGAAACGTGGCCTCGTAAAATCCCTTTTTTAGAATTACTCCATCTATTCCCGGCCTCAATTTTTTTAAAAGATCCTCTGCATCCACATAGTCAAGCTCCTGAGGAGATGTAAGAATGCTTATCTCAATCTCTATTCTGTCAAATTCCTCTTTCGTTAAAGGATGAAATCTAGGGTCTTTAAATGCTGCATTAATAGCATTTTCTTTTATCCCCTCAATTAATGACTCTCGAGGTATAATATGCCCGATACACCCTCTTAAGTTATCCTCTATGGTAACAGTAACAAATGTACAAAGTCTTTCTTGAAATTTCTCTGGTATTTCCTTCCGGTCAATTTGGGGCTCCTCCATATTACTTAATCTATTTTTTATAGTTTCTCTGGCCACCCCTAAAAGATATTTTCCCTCATCCTCAGATAGCCATTTTTTTGTATCCATTTTCTCATCCCCCTTTTCTGTAATAACTGGTGTTTTGCCTTCCTTTATTAACTTTTTCTCATTATTTTTACAATATAATGTCCCAGGGCCAAGAAGCAAAAACAATAAAGCAAGAAGAGTAAAAGATAGGAGTTTTTTATTCACCATTTTATCTTGAAACTGGATATTTAAACCTTATAACCAGTAAATAGTATGAGGCATGGAATAGCAACTAAAGACCTCTTTGCTGATTTCTGCTTGCTTCATGTACCTCACAACCCCCAACAAGTTATAATTTAGAAATACAACGGACTACTTACAACTAACTACACACATTATCTAATATCTTGTATCATTTTAATAAATCTGCCACAATCATTTTTAACTTTTGGCTATATAACATTTGAGAGAAATTATGGATAAAAAGAGGAGGAATTCAGGAATGTTGATATCAACAATAGTGATGGCAGTTCTTGCAGGTATTCTGTTAGCCATAGGGTACTACAAAGGACAAGGACAACACATTAGTGGTTTAAGGTCAGGCCTGAATATGACACTTGAAATCCTGCCATTGTTAATTTTGGCCTTTACCGTAGCTGGCATGGTTCAGGTTCTTCTCCCTCATCAACTATTATCAAAATGGGTAGGTGCAGAATCTGGCATGAGAGGAATACTTATTGGCACAGCGGCTGGAGGTTTGACCCCAGGAGGTCCTTATGTAAGCTTGCCAGTCGTTGCTGGACTTTTACGATCCGGCGCCAGTGCTGGAACCATGGTTGCCTTTTTGACCGGATGGTCCCTATGGGCGGTCTCCAGGTTGCCAATGGAGGTTGGGATATTAGGCTGGAAATTCACGTTAATTCGTATAGCAAGCACATTTTTCTTTCCACCCATCGCCGGGCTGATAGCCCAGGCGATCTTTACAGGTGCGAAATGAAAGCTTACTGATCTGATGTGCCAAAAGTTTCCTTGATCCAAGCACGGATTACATCTCTCACTCGCCTAAACACCGCCAACGCATCATCCTCACCACAGCTGAGGGCAGCAGGATCCTTAAAACCTCTATGAATTACCTTCTTTTCGCCCGGAAACAATGGGCAGGTCTGCTTGGCATGATCACAGACCGTAACCACATAGTCCAGATCTATATCAAGGAATTCATCCAGACCCTTTGAACGATGAGATGCAATATCGACCCTTGTTTCTTCCATACAAGATTACCAACTATACAGTTCTCATGAAACTGCCACCATTGCTGCCCCCTTATGAACAAAAGGCAACTAAGGCTTGTTTAAAGAGACAGCCTGGGGATAGTGTAGACCCCATATTTTGGATATACAATCTTATAGTCTTTTTATGGAAATGTGGGAAAACGAGGGCTCACGAGTAATTTTTCATTACAGTAATGTGGACATAAATTTGGAGAAATATCACATTTGAGCCTTGATTTCTTTTGCTTTTAATCTTAAGTTCTCCAATCACCGTTTATGATCGAAAACTATGTATGGAGGGTAGGTATGTTCAGCCGACGATGGAGAAAGCTGAGAAGGGCATTTCTGTTATTCTTTTTTATAATGATATGGTTCTCTTCGGTTACAACCGATACCATCCACTCTCAAGATTTTTCTCAGGCTACAGAAACTTTTCCACGTTTAGTCAATCCAAATAACTCTCACAATTTGTACAAGCCAGCCCTCTACGAGGAAGATGCCCAAAATTTAGATCAAGGGCATCATGTTATTGTTACAGTAGAAGCGGCTTCAGATGAAAAGACTGGTTCGCAAGAGGGAGCAGCGCGTGCCAGCGTCTGGTTTACCTTGCTGGCAATCTTTTTAGGAGGCCTTGCTCTAAATCTTACACCCTGTGTCTATCCCCTTATCCCCATAACTATTTCTTATTTCGGCGGAAAGAGCGAGAAGATTAAAGGCCATGTTATAATGCATGGGATATTGTATATACTTGGCCTGGCCATAACCAATTCTTTGCTGGGTCTTTCAGCCTCTTTATCAGGAGGTATGCTCGGCTTCGCACTTCAGAATCCTTTCGTGTTGATCTTTGTCGCAGGGGTAATGGTTGCTATGGCCTTGAGTTTCTTTGGCTTGTGGGAACTCAGGCTGCCTTTTTGGCTGACACGGGCAGTATCAAAGAATTACGCTGGTTTCTCCGGAACATTTTTTATGGGGCTGACACTGGGAATAGTAGCTGCTCCCTGTCTTGGCCCCTTCATACTGGGGCTTTTAATCTATGTAGGGCAAAGAGGAGATCCCTTTGTCGGTTTTCTTTATCTTTTTATCCTTAGCATCGGCCTGGGACTTCCGCTCGCGGTTTTGGCTATTTTTTCAGGGGCTATATCCAGGTTACCCAAATCAGGAGACTGGATGCTGTGGATACGAAAGTTGATGGGCTGGGTTCTCCTCGGTATGGCAGGCTTTATGATAGGCCCTCTGATATCACAGTTTTTTGGAAAGCACTGGCTTCTGGTCGGAGTATCCATAGCAGCAGGCGTCCATCTCGGTTGGCTTGATACAACAGGAAAGAAGCTCAAAATTTTTCCCTATTTCAAAAAGG
>CAZSWT010000088.1:0-11763 GCA_964611035.1 uncultured Desulfobacteraceae bacterium | reverse complement strand
AAATAGGGAAAAATTTTGAGCTTCTTTCCTGTTGTATCAAGCCAACCGAGATGGACGCCTGCTGCTATGGATACTCCGACCAGAAGCCAGTGCTTTCCAAAAAACTGTGATATCAGAGGGCCTATCATAAAGCCTGCCATACCGAGGAGAACCCAGCCCATCAACTTTCGTATCCACAGCATCCAGTCTCCTGATTTGGGTAACCTGGATATAGCCCCTGAAAAAATAGCCAAAACCGCGAGCGGAAGTCCCAGGCCGATGCTAAGGATAAAAAGATAAAGAAAACCGACAAAGGGATCTCCTCTTTGCCCTACATAGATTAAAAGCCCCAGTATGAAGGGGCCAAGACAGGGAGCAGCTACTATTCCCAGTGTCAGCCCCATAAAAAATGTTCCGGAGAAACCAGCGTAATTCTTTGATACTGCCCGTGTCAGCCAAAAAGGCAGCCTGAGTTCCCACAAGCCAAAGAAACTCAAGGCCATAGCAACCATTACCCCTGCGACAAAGATCAACACGAAAGGATTCTGAAGTGCGAAGCCGAGCATACCTCCTGATAAAGAGGCTGAAAGACCCAGCAAAGAATTGGTTATGGCCAGGCCAAGTATATACAATATCCCATGCATTATAACATGGCCTTTAATCTTCTCGCTCTTTCCGCCGAAATAAGAAATAGTTATGGGGATAAGGGGATAGACACAGGGTGTAAGATTTAGAGCAAGGCCTCCTAAAAAGATTGCCAGCAAGGTAAACCAGACGCTGGCACGCGCTGCTCCCTCTTGCGAACCAGTCTTTTCATCTGAAGCCGCTTCTACTGTAACAATAACATGATGCCCTTGATCTAAATTTTGGGCATCTTCCTCGTAGAGGGCTGGCTTGTACAAATTGTGAGAGTTATTTGGATTGACTAAACGTGGAAAAGTTTCTGTAGCCTGAGAAAAATCTTGAGAGTGGATGGTATCGGTTGTAACCGAAGAGAACCATATCATTATAAAAAAGAATAACAGAAATGCCCTTCTCAGCTTTCTCCATCGTCGGCTGAACATACCTACCCTCCATACATAGTTTTCGATCATAAACGGTGATTGGAGAACTTAAGATTAAAAGCAAAAGAAATCAAGGCTCAAATGTGATATTTCTCCAAATTTATGTCCACATTACTGTAATGAAAAATTACTCGTGAGCCCTCGTTTTCCCACATTTCCATAAAAAGACTATAAGATTGTATATCCAAAATATGGGGTCTACACTATCCCCAGGCTGTCTCTTTAAACAAGCCTTAGTTGCCTTTTGTTCATAAGGGGGCAGCAATGGTGGCAGTTTCATGAGAACTGTATAGTTGGTAATCTTGTATGGAAGAAACAAGGGTCGATATTGCATCTCATCGTTCAAAGGGTCTGGATGAATTCCTTGATATAGATCTGGACTATGTGGTTACGGTCTGTGATCATGCCAAGCAGACCTGCCCATTGTTTCCGGGCGAAAAGAAGGTAATTCATAGAGGTTTTAAGGATCCTGCTGCCCTCAGCTGTGGTGAGGATGATGCGTTGGCGGTGTTTAGGCGAGTGAGAGATGTAATCCGTGCTTGGATCAAGGAAACTTTTGGCACATCAGATCAGTAAGCTTTCATTTCGCACCTGTAAAGATCGCCTGGGCTATCAGCCCGGCGATGGGTGGAAAGAAAAATGTGCTTGCTATACGAATTAACGTGAATTTCCAGCCTAATATCCCAACCTCCATTGGCAACCTGGAGACCGCCCATAGGGACCATCCGGTCAAAAAGGCAACCATGGTTCCAGCACTGGCGCCGGATCGTAAAAGTCCAGCAACGACTGGCAAGCTTACATAAGGACCTCCTGGGGTCAAACCTCCAGCCGCTGTGCCAATAAGTATTCCTCTCATGCCAGATTCTGCACCTACCCATTTTGATAATAGTTGATGAGGGAGAAGAACCTGAACCATGCCAGCTACGGTAAAGGCCAAAATTAACAATGGCAGGATTTCAAGTGTCATATTCAGGCCTGACCTTAAACCACTAATGTGTTGTCCTTGTCCTTTGTAGTACCCTATGGCTAACAGAATACCTGCAAGAACTGCCATCACTATTGTTGATATCAACATTCCTGAATTCCTCCTCTTTTTATCCATAATTTCTCTCAAATGTTATATAGCCAAAAGTTAAAAATGATTGTGGCAGATTTATTAAAATGATACAAGATATTAGATAATGTGTGTAGTTAGTTGTAAGTAGTCCGTTGTATTTCTAAATTATAACTTGTTGGGGGTTGTGAGGTACATGAAGCAAGCAGAAATCAGCAAAGAGGTCTTTAGTTGCTATTCCATGCCTCATACTATTTACTGGTTATAAGGTTTAAATATCCAGTTTCAAGATAAAATGGTGAATAAAAAACTCCTATCTTTTACTCTTCTTGCTTTATTGTTTTTGCTTCTTGGCCCTGGGACATTATATTGTAAAAATAATGAGAAAAAGTTAATAAAGGAAGGCAAAACACCAGTTATTACAGAAAAGGGGGATGAGAAAATGGATACAAAAAAATGGCTATCTGAGGATGAGGGAAAATATCTTTTAGGGGTGGCCAGAGAAACTATAAAAAATAGATTAAGTAATATGGAGGAGCCCCAAATTGACCGGAAGGAAATACCAGAGAAATTTCAAGAAAGACTTTGTACATTTGTTACTGTTACCATAGAGGATAACTTAAGAGGGTGTATCGGGCATATTATACCTCGAGAGTCATTAATTGAGGGGATAAAAGAAAATGCTATTAATGCAGCATTTAAAGACCCTAGATTTCATCCTTTAACGAAAGAGGAATTTGACAGAATAGAGATTGAGATAAGCATTCTTACATCTCCTCAGGAGCTTGACTATGTGGATGCAGAGGATCTTTTAAAAAAATTGAGGCCGGGAATAGATGGAGTAATTCTAAAAAAGGGATTTTACGAGGCCACGTTTCTACCCCAGGTTTGGGATCAACTTCCTAAGAAAGAAGAGTTTTTGTCACAGCTCTGTTTGAAGGCAGGGCTTTCTGCCAATAGCTGGAAGACAGAAAAACTCCAGGTATCTACCTACCAGGTTCAGGCATTTGAAGAGAAAGAGTTGAGATAAAACAATTCTCGATTTTACATCAGGAGAACTCAAGAAAAATATTTTTGAAAGTAATGGATTGTTATAATGCCAAAGAGCAAAGTTCAAATTCACCCTGTTCAATCCCCACAGGGATCCGCTCTGAAGAACGGAAATTTAACAGAGACTATGATAGATTTTAGTTGATAGGAAGTCCCTCGAAGGCTAATAAGCCTGAAAAGAAAACTATTAAAAAAGGAGGAACTTCCTATGGCCATTAAAGTACAAAGAAACAAGATTAATTTCAAAGGAAAAATGATTAACATCGGTATTGACATGCACAAACGCTTTTGGCACATAACCGTCCTTGTTGAAGGGGATATAGTTATGGCTGTAACACTTTCCAGGCCAGAATATGATTCTTTCAAGAAAATCCTTACTCAGTTTGAAGGTAATTACGTCAGGATCGTTTACGAAGCTGGCCCTGGAGGTTTTGGCCTTTATGACAGGCTTACTGATGATGGCATTGAATGTATTGTCACTCCTCCATCCCTGATCCCGACCGAAAGTGGCAACAAGGTGAAAACAGATAAGAAAGATAGTTATAAACTGGCCAAACTGCTTGAGAGCAATATGCTTAAGAAAGTATGGGTGCTTACCCCTGAACAGAGGGCACAGCGCCAATTAGTAAGGACCAGACGTCAGATTGTGAATCATCGTTCAGACGTGATGCGCCAGATAAAGAGCCTTTTATTGTTTAACAGCATCGAAATCCCTTTTCCAAGTCGCCAGCAGTGGACCGGATCTTTTATAAAGTGGCTTCATGAGCTTGATCTTAAAGATGAATACCTCAATAAATCTCTCAAGGCCTTGGTTCACCTTTTCGACTATCTGAGTAGTGAGAAAAGAAGGCTGACCCATGAGGTTATTCAACTGGCCAGGGAAGAAAAATATGCATCCAGGGTAAAACTCCTTAAAAGTATACCCGGCATTGGAGCTCTGAGTGCTATGGAGATCCTGGTCGAGCTTCAGGATATAGGCCGTTTTGAAACTGCCGATGAGCTTGCTGCCTACCTTGGTTTGACCCCGTCTCAGTACTCCAGTGGCGAGCATATCAGGATGGGACATATAACCCACATGGGTAATAGCCGAGCACGAACCACCCTGATAGAGTCTTCATGGATTTTAATTAATAAGGATCAGGATATGAGAGAGAAATACGAAAATATCAAGTATAGACGTGGTGGAAAAAGAGCAATCGTTGCCATAGCCAGAAGCCTTAGTGCCCGCATCAGAAGGATGTTACTTGATGAGATACCTTATAAAATCGGTTTTCAAAAGGCAGCTTAACAATATCCCATAACCATCAGGATCGATCAAAATTATCAAAGAGCGTGTTTAGAGCATACATCATTAAATGAAAAGATTATCCATTTATCGATTTGGAACAAAATACCCTATTTCACCAGGTGACCGTGCGTTTACCCTTGTAGCATTTAAAGGAGGACTTCGTTTAACAGGATACGGCACCTGAAGCCTTATAGCGAGTAAATCTCTTGTGGCTTTTGACCACGAATAGCAGGCTGGGTAAAGGTTTTTCATCTCGGTTAATGCAAAAGAGATAATATATGGATAGATAAAGATTTATCATTGTATATATAACGCGCAGGTTTGTACTTCCTGCGCTCCGACGAGCTCAATAATGGCCCATTCTCGCGCAAGAAGTACAAACCTGCTACTCCGTGCCATTAATTGAATCCAGTGTCACAAAAACTGGAGAAAAAGAGGGCTTCCTAAAAATAAATTTGACAATCTACATAGGGTAAATGTCCCAATTCAATGACCACATCAGGAAGGATTTAATTTGACATTTGAGTTTTGGTATTTGTCATTTCCATGAACCTTACCAATCTAATTATTATATCTGTTATTGGAACAGGAATATCCTCTATAGCTGTTCAAATAATTACAGTACGAGAATTCCTTTCACAATTCTCTGGCAATGAGATCACAATCTCGCTTGTACTTTTCTGCTGGCTGATGGTAAGTGGGATTGGCTCTTTCGCGGCAAAATTTTTTTCCAAAAAGTCGATTACCCTCTATTCTGTTATTGCCTTAGTAACAGCCCTTTTTCCTTTGATTCAGATAATTGCAATAAGGCTTTTCAGAGACTTCATCTTTATTCAAGGAGAATCTCCCGGATTATATCCTATTTTCTTTTTCATTCTCACCTTTAGTGCCCCTTATGCATTCCTGATAGGCTTTATACTTCCCTACTCACTTAGTATTATTAAGACAATGGACACAGAATTTAGCGTAGGGGAATTATACATTACTGACAATATCGGCGATATTACGGGTGGTGTTTTATTTAGTTTTGTGTTGGTATATTTTTTTAGCCCCTTTAAGATAATAGCCTTTACCTCCTTTCTCCTAATCCTTGTTTCTCTTGCCCTTATTATTTCTTTAAAAAGATATCTCCTGTTTTTTGTGGCATTTTTATCCATTGCCCTCTTTTTTGCGTTTGCCTTTGAAAAAAGATTTGAACTTTCCACCCTTTACAAACAGTATGGCCTGAATATAGTAAGTTACCAGGAGTCCCCCTATGGGAGGATAGTGTTAACCAAAGAAAGAGAAGAGTATACGTTCTGGGAATCTGGAATACCTACCTTTTCCACATTCAACATAACGGCCGCCGAAGAAAAGGTCCATTATCCCCTCTGCCAGCTTGATAAGGTAGACGATGTTTTACTGGTTAGCGGGGGAATGGGTGAAACATTGGGTGAGATCTTAAAATACTCCCCTCGCCACATAGATTATGTAGAGTTAGATCCTGCATTGATTAACGTGGCACGCCAATTTGGTCTTTTATCTCCTCACGCACACGTTACTATCATACCTGCAGATGGAAGAAGATATATAACCGATAGTAATAAACGGTATTCAGCAATAATACTTGATCTGCCAGAACCTGACACCTTCCAGTTAAACCGATTTTATACCAGTGAGTTTTTTGCTCGTGCCAAAAGGATTTTAAAGGGAGATGGCATCCTCTCCTTTTCACTCATTGCAAATCCTAATTATTTATCAGATGTAAGGGTCCGAAAATTATCGTCAATTTTTAACACCCTTAAAAAATATTTTCATACTGTTCTCCTCATTCCAGGAGAGGAAATCTATTTCCTTGCAAGCGATAAAACCCTTTCCACTGATATTCCCCTTAAGTTGAGAGAAAAATCCATTATCACATCCTATATTGACGACTTTTATTACGGTAATGTCACAAAGGAAAGGATAAAGTTTCTCAATGAATCCATTAATCCAGATGAGTTTATTAATACTGACTTTCAGCCGAGAGTAATAAACATAATGTTCAATGAGTGGTTCAAGAAGTATGGGACATCACCTAACTGGTTTCTTGCAAGCCTCTTTGGGCTTCTTGCGTTCTACATATTTTTAATAAGAAAAGAAGAATATGTTCTTTTTTCAACGGGCTTTGCTTCCATGGGTGTGGAGATGTTAATTTTATTTTCCTTCCAGATAATATATGGGTGTATCTATCTTAAGGTAGGTTTTATAATTACCTCTTTCTTGCTTGGTCTTTTGCCAGGTGCTATACTCGGAAATAGGTGGAAAAAAAGAGGTAAAGACATGCTTATAGGAGCGGAGTTTGGGATGATCCTTTTACTTTTAACTTATCTGATCTGGGTAAACTTCTATCATTCATTGATTCCAGAGTTCATCTTTTTTTTATATGGGTTTACCTTCTCACTGCTATGCGGACTTGAGTTTCCTGTTGCAGCAGAGATGATAGGAGAGGAGAAAAGCCCTGCTGCCGGACTCTTTGCTGCAGACCTTGTAGGCGCTGGTGCTGGCACACTTGCAATTGGAACCTTGTTAATACCTCTTTTGGGTATTCAGGCAGCTATCATTGCCCTGATATTGATAAAAAGTGTAAGCACTATAGTTATCTTGAAAGTTTAGTATTATTACGATGTCAGTGATACGTTGTCAGTTGTCTGTTGTTAAAAAAAACGTAACAACTCAGCCACGAATGGACACGAATGGACACAAATGAACCTGCCCGCCATACGGCAGGCGGGATTATTAAATAATTATTCGTGATAATTAGTGATAATTTGTGGCTGAATAGTAACAAAAAAACAATGAAATATGACAGGATTCAATTAGTAATCAAACAAGTAAGCATATGATTGAAGCCAACGGACATTACCAGAGATGAAGCGATATATAGGCAGAAAAGAATTCTTAAAAGAGATGGGGGTTTTATCACTTCTTATAGCAACAGATGCGCACAGTTTCTGGCCTAAAAATAATAAAGAGGAAAGGGCAGATATCAGGGGGCATGTCTTTAAAGGAGATGCTCCTAAGAGTCTCTGGAAGTGGTCAATAGAGGGATTCCACTATACGACAAATGGGAAAGATGTTCAGTGTGAGGTATGTCCAAATAGATGTTATTTAACCCCCGGAGACAGGAGTGTGTGCAGGTCAAAGGTAAATATTGGAGGAAAACTTTACTCCCTCGCCTACGGTAACCCATGTGCCGTTCATATCGATCCCATTGAGAAGAAGCCCCTCAATCATTTCTATCCTGCCACCGATGTATTTTCTATCGCCGCCGCTGGATGTAATTTCAGATGTCTTAACTGCCAGAACTGGGAGATTTCTCAAAGAAAACCTGAAGAGGTCCATCACTACGAACTCTTTCCAGCCGATGTTGTTAGGATTACCAAGGAAAAGGGTATCCCCTCTATTGCCTACACGTATTCAGAACCTGTTTCATATTATGAGTATATGTATGATACCGCAAAGCTTGCAAAAGAGGAAGGCATAAAAAATGTATGGGTTTCAAATGGTTATATAAATAAAAGGCCATTGGGGGATCTTGCTCGATATTTAGATGGTGCAAATGTAAACCTCAAATCTTTCGACGATGATACCTACAGAAGGCTTAATGGTGGAAGGCTTCAGCCAGTACTTAATACATTTAAACTGTTACATGAAAAAGGGATCTGGTTTGAAATGACTACCCTTGTTGTCCCTGGATATGTAGACAAACCAGAGATGATAAAAAGGATGTGTGGCTGGATATTAAAAGAATTAGGGCCAGATTATCCCCTGCACTTTTCACGCTTTTTCCCCCGGTTTAAATTGAATAGGCTGCCGGCTACCCCGGTGAAAACATTGGAGCTTTTAAGGGATATAGCACTTAAAGAAGGGATCCATTATGTCTATCTTGGGAATGTCCCTGGTCATGATGGATATAATACGTATTGTCATAACTGTCATAAACTCTTGATCGACAGAAGGGGGTATAATATAGCAGAATTCAATATACATAATGGCAGGTGCAAGTTCTGTAATACGCCTATTCCAGGGAGATGGGGCTAAAAAGGAGGAAGTAGGCAGTAAGCAGTAAGGAGTAGGCAAAATGAAACTCATTATTTTAGGTTCAGGTACAAGTGTTCCCCTACCTGAAAGGGCTTCACCTTCTATTGCTCTATTCATCGATGATCAATTCCTTTTGATGGATATAGGTCCGGGAACACTCAGGCAATTGGCAATTGCCGGACTTCAATTCGAGGATATCGACTACATCTGTATCAGTCATTTTCATCCAGATCATACAGCTGATCTTATACACTTCTTTTTTGCCACACGATACCCTCCAATTCTCAGCAAGAGAAAACCTTTTAGCATTATAGCACCGGAAGGATTCAATAAATTTTTGAATCTCTTGAAAAAGCCATATGGAAACTGGCTTGATCTGCCTGATGGTCTTATGAGGATAGAGGAATTAAATATTAAGGAAAAGGAGAGGAAAGAATTTGATAAATTTCAAATAACATCCGCTCCTTTGAACCATACCCCACAGAGTATTGGTTTTAGAATAGAAGATAGTTCAGGGAGGATTATTGTCTATTCAGGAGACACCGGTTATTGTGAGGAAATGGTGGATTTGGCCAGAGATGCAGATCTTTTAATCCTCGAGTCATCTTTCCCTAATGAAAAGGAAATCAAAGGGCATCTTACACCATCCCAGGCAGGTGATATAGCTACCCGCTCCGAGGCGAAAAGGCTTCTTTTAACCCATTTTTATCCGGAATGTCTGAAGGTTGATATAGAAGTCCAGTGCCGGAAAACCTACAAGGGAGAGCTTATCCTGGCAACTGATCTTATGTCTTTATCGGTGAGATAGATCAGGGCTAAGTTCTCTTAGGATTGCCTAAAACAGAAATTGGAATCAATATAATGAAAATAAAGTAGGGACGATTCCTGATTGCTGGATACCTTCTATCAACTCTAATAACCCAATCATCCAAATAAAGAAAAATGACCTGATCAATGCTCTTGTAAATACTTTAATACCTACATTATATTCTTCCGGCGTGTTGAATAATGAAAATTTCGGAAAAAATTTTGGGGTGCGTTGAAGATAACTCTGGAACTCTTTTCCAAAATTTTTACTCAGACTTTTTTCTTCATGGTCCATTAGCAGAGGATAAAATAATATAAAGCCTATAAGAATAATTATAGGTATAGTAAGAGTTTCCGTTGCCAGGCCAATACCTAATCCGCCCAGCAAACTAAAAAAATATAAAGGATGGCGACAGATTGAGTACGGGCCTGATTGTATAAGAACGCGATCCTTATAGCCAGAGATGTATAGAGCACACCATATACGACCAATGGTTCCAATGCCTACCAGTGTTATGCCACAAATGAAAATAATATCCGCTATCGCCGGGATATCTTCCAAATTTTTATGGGAGAAGAGGATCAATAAGAATAATATAGTCCCAAAGAATTGAGTTATTTTTATTCTATATTTAATAAAAAACATTTTTGCTCCTTAAAATTATTAAGTTCTTACGGAGTTATTCTGAGAGATCATCTCTCAGAATCTACAAAAAACATCAACTATTTTTTGCCTTTCTTTTTGTCTGTATCCGGTTCCCGGTCGCCTAAAGTCAAAATCGCCACATGAGATTCATAAGACTAAATCTTGTATATTAAACCTCAGCCTGTTTCTAATTTCGGATTTTTTATTACTTACCTTGTAATCTATTGATATTATTAATGGTGCATATTTTCGACTTCCTCTGCATCTTCTATGCTATTGGAATAGTTTTTCTTTGGAATTGTACCTTTATAGACACAAATGTTATTTATGTGAAAGTATCATTGTTCTTCCTATCAAAATTTATCAAGGATGTCTAATCCTGAATCTCTGGAGGGCATCATGAAAGCTCTTAATATGAAAGGGATTCTTCTTGCTACGGATAGCTGGGTTTGGTAGTGGCAATCTGAATATCCAAAGCAGGAGGACCTCTTGACACACGATAGACTTTATCCTATATTGCCTTTTCTGAAAAGAAAGTTTTTGTGGCTAACATGCAAATCAATATTCGTAAGACTCCATGCAGAGAAATAGAATTATGCAAATAAAATTTATTCAAAAGGAGCTCAATCAATGGCAATAGCTTTTGGGTTGCAGCGATTTCTTCATGATATCAGGTACCATCGGGAACGCTACCGCCAATTCATTGGTATCTCCTTTGTCATCCTTGTCAGTGTTGTAGGCAAACCAAATGAACTATTGTTTTTTGCTGGTGGAGTACTGGTTTTCCTGGGTATTGCTGCACGACTATGGTCATCAGGACATATCAAAAAAAACAAGGCCCTTGCTACCGATGGGCCTTATACCTTTGTCAGGCATCCTATCTATGTAGGCAATATCACGTTGGGATTTGGTTTTGCCCTTGCCTCCAACTTATGGTGGAGCCTTCCCCTGTTGATACTTATTTTGCTTGCTTTTTATCCTCAGGCCATCCATCGAGAAGATGAAAATCTTCATCGCATGTTTAAAAATGATTGGGAGCAATGGCGTAAAGAAACGCGGGCGCTTATTCCATGCATTAGCCATTATCGGACCGCACAAGGTGGAAGGTGGTCGTTCATGCAAAGCCTGCGACAAAACGGCGAGCCCATTATTGCCCTGTTTCTACTGTTTTGGCTTTTTTTCCTTTCCCTTAATCTACATTGAACCCCCCAGCGAAACCGATGTTCAGAGATATGGATAACCTTGCAGAAAGCGAACTCCTTGAGTGGATCAAGGGGAGCATTAAAACCAGATCGAACATTTTTAGTCGTGGTTACCAGGGCAATGTCTATTTATATGAAGACAAAAGTTGCCGTCTCATTATTAAAGCTCCTATTGGATGGGGATTAGGCAGAATCATCCGCCGGGCGATGTTACGCAATGAGTACAGGGTTTATTCCAGGATATCTGGAGTGACTGGCATACCACGCTGTTACGGCCTTCTCGATGGGCGTTACTTAGTGCTCGAATTCATTGATGCGATTCCGAGATATAGGGCTCGGATTACAGACCGTGACATGTTCTTCGAATCTCTCTTGAACTTGATAAAAGATCTACACAAGGCAGGTGTGGCGCATACTGACCTGAAGAAAAAGGACAACCTTCTCGTAGTGGAGGGACGAATGCCCTGCGTTATAGACTTTGGTGTGGCTGTTATTAGGAAATCGGGTTTTGCCCCTGTAAATCATTATCTCTATAATCTTGCTCGTAAATTTGATTTCAACGCCTGGATAAAGTTGAAATATGATGGCAGGTATGAGAATATACTCGAACA
>CAZSWT010000087.1:0-11884 GCA_964611035.1 uncultured Desulfobacteraceae bacterium | reverse complement strand
AGAGGATTTGGCAGAGGAAGATGGTGATACACTCTACAATGAGACCTTGAGAGCAGTCTCGGAGTACCTGCCAAGATTGCTCTCTTATGGTCTAAAAGCAATATAAAAATGCAGTATTGTGATCCGCATAGTATTGAAATGAGATACTGTTATGATTATCCTTAGTGCTTCGATTCGCAAATACTATAACGTATTCTAACTGAGTATAATCTTTGCCATTGGTCACTCAGCACTTAGTCCCGAGTAAATAAATACGTCATCGAATTTATGAATCGAGGGACTTAGTGGTAAACAACATTTAAAAAAAGGAGGCAGACATGTACTACGGATATTACCCATATAGAGGAGGGCCTTCTCCCTGGGGACCACCCATGGGAATGGGTTATCCCTATGGAGGTATGCCACAGATGCCCTATTATCCACCACCAGGATATGGAGCACCAGGAATGTCATCACCCTATGGGCAACCTGATTATCCACCACCAGGAGGGTATGGAGCACCAGGAATGTCCCCCTATGGTCCACCTATGGCACCAGAGCAGGAAATAAACTATCTAAGGGATCAGGCCCAGATGCTAAAGCAGCAAATGGATCAAATCGATGCCAGGATCAAGGAATTAGAGAAAGAGGCTAAATAGATTCATTCCGAGATGAAAGATCTTTGTAGTAAATAGAAAAGGCTTGACATTTTACAGGAAAAAACCATGGTAGGGTCTAATATGAATGAGCCGAAAAAAGAGTAGAAATACAGATTGTGGAAAAGGCCATGGCAAAAATAGAGCCCTTTGAGAGACATAGGGGTAAGTACGAAGAATGGTTTGAAAAAAATATCTTTGCCTACAAATCCGAACTTCAGGCCATAAGATATCTATTGCCAAAAAGAAAAAAGGGGGTTGAAATTGGTGTAGGCACAGGACGTTTCGCTGTACCATTGGGGATTAGGGTTGGGGTTGAACCATCGAAAGAAATGAGGAAAGTGGCTCAGAAAAGAGGCATTGAAGTGATTGATGGAGTGGCAGAGGCGCTTCCCTTTGAAGATTGTCAGTTTGATTTCGCCCTTATGGTTACAACTGTCTGCTTTGTAGATGACATAGAGGCATCTTTTAAAGAGGCCTTCCGTGTAATAAAACCTGCGGGATTTTTTATCAATGGATTCGTGGATCGAAACAGCTCTCTTGGGAAATTCTATCAACAGCATAAAGAGAGAAATGTCTTCTACAAAATAGCTACCTTCTATTCAGTGGATGAGATTATTTCTTACCTGAAAAAGGCAGGCTTTCGAAACCTTACCTTTGCTCAAACCATCTTTCATACCTTGGAAGAGATAAAAGAGGTAGAAACCATAAAGGAAGGATATGGTGAAGGCTCTTTTGTTGCAGTGAGTGGAATGAAGCCAGCGCAAGATTAGGATATGTTAAACAGAAAAGGAGTTGAAATATGTATAAGATAGAGGTTGATGAGGAAAAATGTATAGGATGCAGTGAGTGTGTGGACGTCTGTCCTGTGGATGTCTATGAGATACAGAATGAAAAGTCAGTTCCTGTGCATGCAGAGGAATGTATCGGATGCGAAAGCTGTATAGAGGTCTGTGAACAAGATGCTATCACTGTTACCGAAGTTGAATAAAATGTGAGGAGAAAGAGATAAAAAATGAAAATGGGATTAGACTGTATTCCCTGCCTTTTCAGGCAGGCTTACTATATCGACATGATGATTGCAAGGATCAAGGAATTAGAGAAAGGGGCTTCATAGATACCTTCTCAGATAAAAGGGCACTCGATCGAATAAAAAGGCCTTGCTATTTTTTTGGAAAAGAGTAAAACGATTCTTCGATTGATTCTTTACTATAAACGACATTGAAAAGGAGAAAACACACAATGCAACAAGACGAACAAATGAAAGACAAAAAGGCCATGATGAAGGTCCAGGATCAAGAGATAAAAGAAAAACTTAAAGAATTTAAAAACAAGATATTGGTAATGAGTGGAAAAGGCGGTGTTGGGAAAAGCACTGTTGCTGCCTATCTTGCAGTTGGACTTGCCAAAAAAGGCTTCCAGGTAGGACTCATGGATGTGGACCTACACGGTCCGAGTATACCCAGGCTGCTTGGCCTCAAGGGGGAAATAGTTTCCTCTCCCGGGCTCAAAAAAGGGATTCCCCTAAGCTATCTCCCAAACATGCAGGTTATGTCTATAGAGGCTCTGCTTGGAGACAAGGATACCGCAACGATCTGGCAAGGACCGTTAAAGATAGGGGTTATTAAGCAGTTTATCAATGACATTGCCTGGAGCAGTTCGGACTACCTTATTATTGACTGTCCTCCTGGCACAGGGGATGAACCATTAACCATTGCCCAGACCATTCCAGACACCAAGGCACTTATTGTAACCACACCACAGGAGATCTCCCTTTCCGATGTGCGAAAGTCAATCAATTTCTGCCATCAGGTCAATATGAATATCATTGGGTTAATTGAAAATATGAGTGGCTTAACCTGTCCTTACTGTGGGAAAACCATTGATCTCTTTAAGACAGATGGTGGAATGATAACTGCCAAAAAGGCAGGCCTGACATTACTGGGTAGTCTGCCATTAGAGCCTGAAATTGTAATTGAGGGCGATATAGGTAGTGTAGCATGGATGGATAAAGAGGATATGCCCTATACAAAGGATTTTAGCAAGATTGTCGATATGGTTGCTGATCTTACCAAATAGTGACCATCTATTAATCAATAGAAAGTAAGGAGTAAGCACTTATAATTTTAGGTATTTAAAAATGATCATAAGCATAGCAAGTGGAAAAGGTGGAACAGGAAAAACAACAATAGCGACCAACCTGGCAGTGGCCCTTGGCACTGATGTCAACCTTCTGGATTGTGATGTCGAAGAGCCAAATGACCATATCTTTATCCAGCCGAAGATTACCCGCACCGAGAAGGTAAGCCTCAAGGTTCCCCAGGTAGACATGAATACATGTAGCCTGTGTGGAAAATGTCAAGAGATCTGCCAGTTTCAGGCCATTGTTGTTGTCGGCAAAACGACCTTAACCTTTCCCGAGTTATGTCACAGTTGTGGCGGATGTATGGAGGTCTGTCCTGAGAATGCCATTACTGAAATAGACAGGGAAATGGGGATCTTCGAGGCTGGCACCAGGAATGGTGTCGCGTTTGCCTATGGCCGGCTCTTTGTAGGCCAGGTCATGGCTGTTCCTGCAATTGAAAGGGTCAGGGCCGCGGTTCAGCCGGACAAGGTGAATATCATCGATGCCCCTCCTGGCACCTCATGCCCGGTGATCAGTTCGGTAAAGGACACTGATTTCCTAATACTTGTCACAGAGCCCACCCCATTTGGTCTCAACGATCTCAAGCTTGCCGTTGGCATGGTGAAGATTCTCAACATTCCCCATGGCATTGTCATAAATCGCTCGGATCTTGGTGATGACAAGGTGAAGGAATATGCCAACGAGGAAAATATCCCTATCCTCATGGAGATTCCCTTTGATCGTCAGATCGCAGAGACCTATTCGAAAGGTAAACTCCTGGTAGAGGAGTTACCTGAGTGGAAAGAAAGATTTATTCACCTTTATGAGGATGTAGTGAAGTATGCAAAAAAAAGCTAATATAAAAGAACTGATTGTGATAAGCGGCAAGGGTGGAACCGGAAAGACCAGTTTGCTTGGTGCCTTTGCCTCTCTGGCCAAAGATAAGGTCCTGTGTGATGCCGATGTAGATGCAGCTGATCTTTATCTTATCCTGGAGCCGGACATTCAGGAGAGACAGGACTTTCAAGAGGGGCATAAGGCAATAATAAATCCCGATAAGTGTACTGAATGTGGACTGTGCAGGGAACTATGTCGCTTTCATGCCATTAGCCCTGAGTTTATAGTAGACCCCATTGACTGTGAAGGATGCGGGGTATGTGTCTACTTCTGTCCGGAAGATGCTATAGATTTCCCTATTAAAACATGCGGTGAATTATTTATATCAGAGACACGGTGTGGTCCAATGGCACATGCCAGGCTTGGCATTGCAGAGGATAACTCCGGAAAGCTCGTCACCTTAACTCGAAAGCATGCCAATGACCTGGCACATAAAAGAGATCTCAACCTCATCCTTACTGATGGACCACCAGGGGTGGCCTGTCCTGTGATTGCATCTATTGCTGGCGCTACCGGGGTGCTGATTGTGACTGAACCAACCCTCTCTGGCCACCATGATATGGATAGAGTCGTTGAGTTAGCCAACCACTTTCAGATTCCCGCCTTCGTGTGTATCAATAAATATGATCTTAATGTAGAAATGACAGAGACAATAGAGGCATATGCTCATGATAAGGGCCTGCCCGTCATGGGAAGAATCCCCTTTGATCCCCTATTTACCAGGGCCATGGTTGAAAAGCAAACCATCATCGAATATGATGGCAACTCCCGTGCAGCTCAGGCGGTCAAGGAAATATGGGAACGGCTGGAATCCGGGTTGTAAACAGAACTATTGATTTGTTAACTCATTATGAGTTTACCTATTAACTCCCTGTTCGACCGGAGGTATTTGTTGGAAAAATCAATAAAGAAAGAAGATCAATAAATGTCAGAAGATTTTGATAAGGCAATGGATGAATTACAGGAATCTGTTATAGAAGATGCCCGGAAGATATACTCAGAGAAGGTTATCCAGAGTTGGCTTAACCCGAAGTATATGGGAGAGATGGAGAGTCCTCAGGGGCATGGAAAGGTTACAGGGACATGTGGAGATACTGTGCAGATTTTTCTGAGGATTGATAATAACAAAATCATTGATGCCAGATTTATTACTGATGGATGTGCTACCACTATTGCTGCAGGCGGTATGGCCTGTGAGCTTGCCATGGGAAAGCCTTTGAGAGAAGCATTTAAGATCACAAAAGAAATAATCTTAGAGCAGTTAGGCGGTCTTCCAGAGGAAAGCATTCACTGCGCGCTTTTGGCATCCGATACCCTGAGAGCTGCCTTGACCGACTACGTTCAATCCATGAATGAACCCTTGAGGAAGTTATACACAAAACATTAGAGAATAGTACAGTAAAGATACAAGATTCATTATAAAGATCGTAGTTATTTCAGGCAAACCATATAATCTGATGAAAACTATTTAGTGACTAAACGAAAACTAAGCAAAGCTGTCATTCCGAGCTAAGCGAGAAATTTTATCATGCCGATAATACAAACCTTATAGATTTCTTCCGGGGCCTGCCCTGAGCGTAAATACTAAGATTCCTCGCTTCGCTCGGAATGACAGAAGCGAAGGGGCCGAAATGACAAAAAAAGGGTTTCCGTTCAGCCACTATTTAGGTAATCAAACAGTCTTTCTAAATGAACTACCCCCGCAGCAGAGCTGCGAGGTATCAAAAGGAATTTTCATTAATCCCGATGCAGAGTATCAAGGAATTCTTTTGATTATATGGCATCAACCTCGACAAACTTTGCCAGAATGTCGTCTGATAGAACAATGAGATATTTTTCCCCCTCAAATGTAATCTCTGTTCCTGAAAAGCTTTTATACATAACCCTATCGCCTACTGATACGCCGATATCAGAATCTGGGGGTACTGCTGCTACCTCTCCCTCTTGAGACTTTTCTTTGGCGGTATCTGGAATGATTATGCCTCCAGCTGTTTTATCTTCCTTGACTTCATCCAACTTAATTAATAGGTTGTTGTTGATTGGCTGAATTTTTCTCATTGCTCCTGTCCTTTCTTTTATGTTTTATCCTTTTATTCCCAAAAACCTGTCTATCTTTGGTTGATCAAAACCTACAACAATATGTCCATTAATATCTATTTGTGGTGTTCCCATCTGACCACTTCTTCGAAAGATATCCTGGGCCGCACTCGAATTACGGGAGACATTGACCTCGTTGTAAGGAACCCCGTTTTTTTTCAGATATGACTTCGCCTTAGCGCACCATGGGCAACTGTCAGAAGTATATACCATAACCTTGAGGCGCTGTTCCTTGCCTTCCCTTTTTGCCACATATTTGGCGCCGCTCAACAATCGGATATAATCATCCTCGCTCTGGATGCCCAAAATATATTCTGCCGGCTGGCCTTTTCTCAGGGTGAGAAGCGTAGGAACAGAATTTATCCCATATATTGGATGTATATCTCTTACCCTTGAGGCATTAACTGTGAATAGAGCGGTATCAGGGTGTTTCTCATGAAATGAACTCAGAACAGTTAATGCCTGCTTACTCTTCTCTGATGAATCAGTATGAAATAAAATCACCATAAGATCAGTATAATTCTCTGCAAGTGTTGATAAATGTCCTTGATCCCTTATTTCTTCTATCATAATGTTCCCCCGCCAATATTGGTTAGCATGAAATAGATAATTGCCAGGAATTAGATTTAGATAATCATCTCTTTGGAAATTGTCAAGGTCTGAAAATTAAAATGGTAACAAATTTTTCTGCTGCAAGAGACCAGCCAGATTGTTACAAATATCTGCCCTTCAATATAAATTGTTGCTCATATCATATCATGTTGATGACTGTTTTGCAGCGATTCTCCGGCCTGCTACTGAGACGTGAGGAATTTTCTCACCATGCAAAAAAACTGGAGGGACTACTTGACAGAATGCGCTGAGATTATTAGTATCTCTAAATGAGAATGAGAAACATTCGCAATATAAAAAATTATATGGAAGGTCGCTTAGTAACTTCTCAGCGTCAGCTACTTCTGAGTCAAATACAGAAATCTGGTGGCCATATAAGTGCAAAAGAACTGTACAGGCGTGCCAGTAGCAAAAATAAATCAATAAGCTTGGCTACAGTGTATCGTACTCTCCGCCTGTTCAAGGAGCTGGATCTGATAGAGGAAAGAAGGCTTGGGAATGTATTCCACTATTATGAGTTAAAGGGATCGCCAGAGCATCAGCATCTGGTATGCAGATGCTGCGGCAATGTTATTGAGTTTGATAGCGATTTAGTTCGGAGAATTGTCAAGAGGGTGCAGCATGATTACGGCTTTAACGTTACCAAAACCGAATTATATATAGAGGGATACTGCAAAAAATGTCAGGACGAAGCTCACAAAATAGCACTCGCAGAAAAGAAACCTAAGTTGTCCATGGAGCAAAGAGAAAAAAAAACTAATAAGAAAATTTCTGAAAAAAGAAAGGCTTAGAGAACGTTTAAAAGAAAGTAAACAAATGGAAAAAGATAGAGAAACCTTACGAGAGTGTAGAAAAGGTGGAGGAATAGTCCGTAATACATGCCATAAGTGCTTTACAGAGGCTATAGATTTGGATGCCTCGTGTAGTGCTGCTAAAAATTGGCAAGGCATAATAAGTGTTAAGGCATTTTAGATGGGAGGAACAAATGAAGATATCTGTCTGCGGTAAAGGGGGCAGTGGTAAGAGTACAATTGTCACCTTGTTAGCCAATCAGGCAAGAAAAAAGGGCTACCGCGTATTAGTTGTAGACTCAGATGAGTCGAATTCAGGGCTTTTCCGGACGTTTGGTTTTGACCAGCCGCCCGTACCCCTTATGGAGCTTGTCGGCGGCAAAAAAAAGGTCCAAGAAAAGTTGAAGAGTGGATATTCCGCTGATGAGGCTGAGACAGCAATGAGGGTAATGACACAAAAGCACATCAAGGTAGATGATATTCCAAGCGAAAATATCCTTAAGAAGGATAATCTTGGCCTGGTGTCTATAGGGAAAATCCTTCAATCATTGGAGGGCTGTGCATGCCCCATGGGGGTTCTGAGTCGTGAATTTTTAAGGAAGCTTAGCCTCTCCAGAGACGAAATAGCCATTGTAGATATGGAAGCAGGAGTAGAGCATTTTGGCAGGGGTGTTGAGACAAGCATAGATAGTGTGCTTATTGTAGTTGAGCCTTCTTTTGAATCTCTCCAGCTCGCTGACAGAATAAATAGTCTCTCTCGTGAAATTGGCATTGATAACATTTGGGCTGTCCTGAGCAAGGTCCCTTCAAATGGAATTGCCGCAAAACTAAGGGGTGAATTGGACACAAAAGGCATCGATATAATAGGATGTATCCATTATGATGAAGATGTCTTTCAATCTTCCTTAGAAGGCCGCATCTTTGGCAAAGGAAAGGCAAGTGGGGAGATTATAGATGTGTTCGATTCAATTGTTTCAAGAGCTAACCCAGGGAATTAGTTCCTCTGCTTGGAGCAGGCCATGATAATTTATCAAAATAACAATAATTAAAGAGAAAGGGGGTTTTTAAAGATGTGTCTGGCAAAGGCATATACGAACAGGGAGATGGTTGAACCAATCTTAGAAAATATTAGCCATATGGACCTTGATAGTAAAAGCATACGAATGGAAACCATGTTTGGGGAAGAAAAGGTAATCTCAGGTAGAGTCCTCGAGGTGGATTTTGAAAACTCTCATATAATAGTAGATATCTCCAAGACTCGCACGGTGGATAATAGCCCCTGATAGGACTGGATAGGTATTAACTTCGGAGATAAAGCATGCAATTTGACGTATCACTATTCTGAGGCATTGCGAGCTCTGCAAATGTTATAAGGAAGATGAAAAGCCTTATCTAATTCTCTTTAGACAGAAAGGGATACCGGTTTAATTATTAGAATGGATAAGCAGCTATTTTCCCTGGGATCCCATGTGAAATACAGAAAGATAGAGGCAGAGAAAATTAGAAAGAATAGCGTAGAGGGAAAGGGAATTGGTTTAGAACCTGATATCATTAGAACATTACAATGGGTAGGCATAAAGACTGCTCAGAGTATACTGGATTTTGGTTGTGGCTCCGGCACCTATACAATCCCGGCTGGTAAAATAGTTGGTAAACAAGGCAGGGTTTATGCCCTGGACAAAGATTACATTGCCTTGGATAATTTGATGAAGAAGGCCGAGTTAGCCGGTTTGAAAAATATAAAAAAAATGGCTACATCTGGAGAGCTGAGCATTGATCTTCCAGATGAATCAGTGGATGTGAGCCTTATTTTCGATGTCTTTCATCGTTATTATTTTCCCCAGATTGAAGACAGGAAAAGGCTGTTAGATGAAATTTATAGAGTTACAAAAATAAATGGATTCGTTTCGGTTTGGCCGAAACATATGGAATCTGAGGCAAGAGCAGAGATCGAAGGTGCTAATTTTTATATGGAAAGGGAGTATTTTGGGACCTTAATACATGACAACAAGGATATTGAGACAGGTAAGGTGATAAATTTCAGAAAGAAGTCAGGGTATGGTTAGAATTGGATATATAAATGCTAATAATATTTTCGTTTTGATTATTAAAGGCACAATGTATAAATTCAAAATAGGATTAAATATAAATTAGAGAGGAGTTAATATGAGTAAAGTAATAGAAGTTACAGATCAAAGTTTTGAGGAAGAGGTTTTAGGATCAGATACTCCAACCGAGGTTGATTTCTGGGCACCCTGGTGTGGCCCATGTAAAATGGTTTCACCCGTGTATGATAAACTTTCAGAGGAGTATGAAAACTTCAAATTCTGCAAGATGGATGTGGATCAGAATCCCCAGATGGCAATGCAATACCATATTGTCAGCATTCCAATGCAGATGTTTTTCAATAGTGGTGAGAAGGTAGATGAGATACTCGGGGCAGTTCCTGAGCATATGATTCGCTCAAAGGTTGAAGAAATTATCAACAAATTCCCTGCTGATGAAAAGGGAAGGCTTAAAGTTATCTTAAATTCCTGGATTGATCAAAACAGAAGGCATAGTGAAAAATTCAGAAAATGGACCGAGAAGACTGAGATTGATGGAAATTACAGCCATATCTTACAAGCAGTAAAAGAAATGGAAGAAATAAATGATCATTTGCACAAGGCCTCTATAGGTCTATAGGACAAACTATAAGTGTTTGTTTTGGATCCACTTGGGTATAACTTGATAGTATAGAAAATTCCATCAGCTTTTCCCCCTTCCCAAGATGGTTAAAAGGAAGAAATATGGCAGATAATAAAGATAACATAAGAAAAATCTATGAACTCTTGCCCCACATAAACTGTGGTCTTTGCGGGTATGACAATTGTGGGCAATTCGCCAAGGCAGTGGCGGAGGGCAATGCATCGCCTTTTGGCTGCCGGCAAAATCCATGGGTAGGCTACAATATAAGCGAGATTATTGGGGTAAAAGTTCCAGCTTTTGGATACCAACAGAGATCCTATCAGCATTTTACCGGCCCAAGATCAGGGTCGATTTCTTCTTTTGAATTATTAAAAAAAGAGGTAGAGGAATCATCAAAAAGGATTGAGGGCATCTTGAATAGAATCGATAAGCTAAGAAAAAGAAAAGGCTAACCCTTCATCATTTCTCAATGAGCTGGATATGGATAAATCTACCGGTAGTATGATCTGACTGAAATTGAAAACATGCTATATTCTCTATTGTCTCTGGAAGGAAAACTAGGTGTTACATATATACCATGGTGGGGCAAGGAGAAGTATATGAATGATAAAAAAGACATCCAGGATAAGACAATCCAGGAAAGGATGGCCGAGGAAGAGCTGGTTAAAGAGAAAATAGACGACCAAGGGAGAAAGTGGAGAAAAACATACTTTGGTGGTGGAGAACATTTCAAAAACTGGCTGGCCCAATGCAAAGAGTTAGGAGAGGTTGAGGTGGAAGAGGTTGACTCCACAGGGTATAAATGTTTTGAGGAAGGTGGAGAAAAACTATATAGGATCTGGTTGAGGATAGATGCAGCAAAACAAGATGACCTTTTTTAAGGATGATTATGGAAAAGGGAGAGGAATTAAAAAAAGAGATACAAGTCCTGGAGGAGAAACTGAAGGATAGAGAGGCCTCGCTTCCGGCACACTCTGTCCGGCCACAACAGATGTTAGCCGTTGAAGAATTAGAAATAGCTCTCGAGGAAAAAAAGAAGGAGCTCAAGAAACTGATAAAAGACAAAACAGGTCCCTCAGTGGAATAAGAAATGTCAATGATTATTGAAACCCTGAAACACGCCCTCATGATTACCAGCTTTGTCTTCGTAATGATGCTCATTATAGAATATGTTAATGTTCAAACCAGGGGAAGCTGGCAAGATTCATTACAGAAATCAAGATGGCTTCAGTATGGTTTATCTGCATTCCTTGGTGCTACACCTGGTTGTCTCGGTGCATTCACGGTCGTTGCCCTTTATGCGCATGATATAGTAAGTTTTGGTGCATTGGTGACTGTAATGATTGCAACCAGTGGAGATGAGGCCTATGTGATGCTGTCAATGTTTCCAGGAAAGACATTCCTTTTAATCCTTATTCTATTTCTCATAGGCATTGGCACTGGCTTTGTGACAGATATCCTGTTTAAGCCAGGCTCTATAATGATAAAAAAGTTGGGTCGCACGCTGGAGATACACGATGAGGATGAATGTGTTTGTTTTCCGAAGGGTGATATCTTAAGACAATTGAAGAATTTTACCCTTCAGCGTGGATTATTGATAGTTGCCCTGGCATTACTTATTGCTGGATTAATGTCTAATCAATTAGGCCCGCCACAATGGAACTGGATAAAGATAACATTCCTCATAGGGTCATTGTTATCCCTATTTATCGTTTCCACAGTCCCCGAACATTTTCTTGAAAAACATCTCTGGGAACATATCGTAAAGGTTCATGTTCCACGGGTATTCCTGTGGACATTTGGAGCCTTGTTGCTCATGTATCTTTTAATAGATTATTTAGATCTCGAGACCTGGATTAAGGCAAATTATCTAACTGTTTTGTTGGTTGCATGCCTTATAGGTCTTATCCCGGAATCTGGCCCGCATATGATATTTGTGACCCTGTTTGCACAGGGGGCAATCCCCTTTGGCATTCTTTTGGCAAGTTCTGTTGTTCAGGATGGTCATGGAATGCTTCCCTTGCTGGCTGAGTCAAAAA
>CAZSWT010000086.1:0-12178 GCA_964611035.1 uncultured Desulfobacteraceae bacterium | reverse complement strand
ATTTATAATTATTTCAGCTATTTATATGGGATTGACTTTTTACGAGGTCATCAACAATTGGTTTGACAAAAAAGTAATTATTATTATAAAAGACCTTTAAGGTTTCTGAAGGACCATTAATCAGCACTTTTTAAGAAAGATAAAGGCCACGAAGGTCTCAAGACTCGGAAATAATGGGTATTTCGTGGCCTTTTTGTTTAATATGCCTCAATACTGATGAATTCGTAAAAAGTCACAAAAAGATGTCATTTCGAGCGAAGCGAGAAATCTTACCCAGATAACATCCTGAAATCACAAGATTTCTCCCTCTGGTCGAAATGACAAATTCACAAAATCTGACTTTTTACGAGACCATCAATACTAATCCACAATAAATCAAGCATATGTGGTTTTATAGGCTCTTTCTCAAAATGAGTGGGTAAGTTATCCCCCTCCCCTTGTGGGAGGGGGTAAGGGGGAGGGGAATTAACAGATGTAGAGATGTTATTGTGGAGATATTTGAGAGTTAGGCGAATGGAAGGATTGAAATTCAGAAGGCAACAGCCAATCGGAAGATATATTGTTGATTTTGTTTGCCTTTAAAAGAAAATAATCATTGACCTCGCTGGAGGGCAACACGCCCTATAAACAAAGAAAGATACGGAAAGAGATGAATGGCCCAAAAGTCAGGGATTCAAAGTTCTCAGATTTTGGAATAATGAAGTAATAACCAATACGCAGGGTCTTTTACCTGCCTGTGCGTTGTATGCAGACAGGGAGGAGGTGCGGATAAACTGTTTATCACACCCTCCCCGTAATCCCCTCCCATCAAGGGAGTGGAAAAAAAGAGAAAAACTCCCATCAAGGGAGGAGAATTTACTCACTTGAAATGGGAAAGAACCGTTTGATATCTTTAACTAAGGGAGGAGAGCGTTATGAAACTGCACACAAAAATGATATGCAAATTTTTCCTACTATTGTTAATTATGATCGGACTTATGGGAACGACTGATCATGCGGCTCAGGCCAGGATCAAGGAGATCCGCATCGCCGACAGTAAGGGCGATTGGGGCTATCCTAATCCCTATCGCCACTATCCTCGGGGAACGGGCTACGTCCGCATGAGCTGGGTATTTGACACCCTGATCTGGAAAGATGATAAAGGCTATATTCCAGCTTTGGCCAAGAAATGGACATACGATCCCAAGTCCATGAGCTTTAGCTTTGAACTCCGGGAAGGTGTCAAATGGCACGACGGTAAGCCCTTTAGCGCCGAGGACGTGGTCTTCACTATCGACTATTTCAAGAAATATCCTTATGGATTTGTTCCCATCGAGGCAGTGTCATGCGCCGAGGTTAAGGGGAAAAATACGGTGGTTATCAAGCTGGAAAAACCCTATGCCCCCTTCCTGGCTTATATAGGTGGATCTATGCCTATTCTTCCAAGCCACATCTGGAAAAAGGTGACGAATCCACGAAAATATAACAATCCTAAGGCATTCATCGGATGCGGCCCTTACAAGTTTATTGATTTCAATAAGGCCAAGGGAACATACCTTTACGAGGCATTTGAAGACTACTATCAGGGCCGGCCTAAGGCAGATCGGCTCATCTATATTAAGGCAGGCAAGCCTCTTATGATACTTTCTAATGGCAAGGCCGATCTGGTCAATATTAGGCCTGACATAGCCATGCTATTAGAAAAAAAAGGTATGATTGTAATCAAAAATGCCCGGGGCTGGAACAAAAAGCTGATGATCAACCACAAGAAGACGCCCTTTAACGACAAACGCTTCCGCCAGGCCTTAGCATATTCTATAAACCAGCAGGAGATCATTGATAAAGCCCACCGGGGATTTGGATCTCCGGCCTCCTTCGGTCTGCTCTCACCCGATCATGAGTTCTACAACCCAAACACACCAACCTATGTGCATAATCCTTCCAGGGCTCGGCGAATATTAGAGTCCTTAGGGTACCTCAAAGGCTCGGACGGTTACTACTCCAAATACGGCAAGCCTTTAAAAGTAGATCTCCTGGCGTCAAATATAACTTCAGCCGGGGAAAGCGTTACCGATAGAGACGGCGAGGTGATCAAGCAACAATTAGAGAAAGTGGGCATCCATGTTGATCTGTTAAATATGGAGCAGGCCACCACGGACGGGAGGGTCAGGAAATGGAATTTTGATCTGGCTATCTCCGGCCACGGCGCCCTGTTAGGTGATGCCAGGATCCTCAATCGGATGATCAACCCCAAATTTACTGGCTCTGTCAACTCGGCACGCTTTGGGGCCAACAAAGAGTTGCTCAAATTACTCAAGGCACAAATCGCGGAGATGGATATGGTCAAACGCGGGGCCTTAGTCTATAAGATACAGGAGATATATGCCGACGAAGTGCCGGCCATTTCTCTATATTATCCGACCTCCATGGCCGCTTACAACCCCAAAAAGGGCATCAGGTGGTATTATACAAAGGGAGGCATTTCTATAGGTATTCCCATCGCACAGAACAAGATGTCCCTGGTTAAATAAAGACAACTACACAAGTTGTCAGGTTCAAGCCCGCCCTGCCCGCCCTGGCGCGACATGCCTGTCAAATATTGCAATTGCTATGTGATTTATAAGTCCTGGCAATACAATCTAAGCATTGCATGCCAGGTCTGGGCCAGGGGCGCGATGGCCATTATCAAGGAGAGTAACTCCTTACTATTTAAATGTATCTGTCTTAAATCTAACTCCCTGAAATCAGGTCTGGGCCAGGGGTTCACAGTTCAGGGTTAAGCGAACAACCATTTAACCTTTGAACCCCGCCTGCCATCCGGCTGGCAGGTCTGAACCTTTGAACCCCGCCTGTCCCCCGACCCATCGGGGGGCGGGCAGGTCTGAACCCGGAACTTCGCGCAGCGCAGGCGCTCGCGCCGCGTGTGAATCTATGTACAAATAACGAATCAATATGGTTTCTGATCCAAAACGCTTATTGTCCCGGCGGCTCGGCCTTGTTATCTCCTATGGCTTAGCGGCCCTGGCCATGATCTATCTCAGCTACTCGCTGCCACATTTGCTGCCAGGGGATTTTGTGACAGCAATGTATTCGAGCTCCAACGTTAGCCTCACAGCAGATCAGGAGGCACAACTCAGGGCCTATTATACCGAACGCCCGGGATTTGGCCATTACCTTGTTAATCTGATAACGCTGGACTGGGGATATTCCTACGCCTTTTTGACCCCTGTCTCAACCCTTTTTTTCAGTGCATTACCCTGGACGCTGATATTACTGGGCACGGCCAACGTAATCTCCATGATCATCGGTTTTGTGTCAGGGGTAGAAGCGGCCTGGCGGCGGAATAGTTGGTTGGAGAAAGGTATGGTGGGCGGAATGACTGTTATTGAGGGGATTCCCGAGATCAGTACCGGTGTCATTCTCCTGGTAGTATTCGCCCTCAACTTGCAGTGGTTTCCGGCGGCTGGGGCAGAAACAGCCTATGCTGATGTATCTTTCTGGGCTCGGCTGGCCGATATATGCTACCACCTATCATTGCCCCTGGCCACTCTTGTTCTGGCCTATTTCCCTGGCAATTTCTTGCTTACACGCAATAGTATGATGATGGTCATAAAGGAGCCTTTTGTTACCACAGCGAGAGCCAAAGGCCTGCCTGCATGGAGAGTAAGGTATTTCCATGCCGCCAGAAATGCCCTATTACCTTTGGTAACACGCTTTGGTCTACGCTTGGCCTTTATGATTACAGGCGCATTAGTGGTAGAGACTATCTTTTCCTATCCGGGCTTAGGCACGCTCCTGTTTAATGCAATTCAGGCGCGTGATCTGCCGCTGATTCAGGCTATCGTCCTGGTCTCTTCCCTGATGGTTCTCACGACCATTTTGGGCCTGGAAATGGTTTACCGGATAATTGATCCAAGGATTGAACATGTCTATTAATGCTGATCGAACATTTTTTCGTGACCCTTGGTTTGTGGCAGGCCTTTCCCTGTCAATTTTTTTTGCTGTTATGACACTGCTTGGTCCAGAGCTGGCTCCATTCGATCCCCGGGACATCTCTTTTACCCCAATCTCACCACCCTCGGCCAGACACCTCCTGGGTATTAACGACGGTGGACAAGATATCTTTTCCGAGCTTCTATTTGCTGTCCGCAACACTGCAAGCTTTGGATTACTCAGCGGTATAATCGCCTTGGCATTAGGGATCATAGTGGGGCTGATCGCAGGCTGGTTTCGTGGTCTGGTTGATATGATTCTGATGCGCATAGCCGATGTTTTGCTGGCCATTCCAGCCATCATGATTCTTGTGCTTACAGCCGCCCTTTTCAGACCATCACCATGGATTCTGGCGCTTATTCTATCTGGTCTGATGTGGCCTTCTATCAGCAAAGCTATTCGTGCACAGACACTTACCCTAAGAGAGAGTCTCCATGTCAGGTCAGCTACACAGATCGGTGCCAGCAACTTTTATATCATCCGGCGTCATCTTTTGCCCGAGATGTTTCCGCTCTATCTCATTGGCTTTGCTGCAAAAACCAGGATTGCCATGTTCATGGAAGCGTCCCTTGCCTTCTTAGGGTTACTTGACCCCAGCCGCAAGTCATTGGGTATGATGATTAGTTATGCACTTAAATATTATTATATGGACATATGGTGGAACTGGCTCCTGCCTCCTGTTGTCTGCTTATCCTTATTGATCATGGCTGTCACATTCTTAGCAATAAGCCTTGAAAAGGTACTGGATCCACGCCTTAAGCAGTCTTTAGGCGCTTAATAATGAATACCGTGTTTTTGATGGTAGAATATCTGTACTCAGGTTCACACGCGGCGCGCACGCGGCGCGAGCGCCTGCGCTGCACGAGCGCCTGCGCTGCGCGAAGTTCAGGGTTCACGCCTGTCCCCCGATTTATCGGGGGGCGGGCGGGGGTGAACTCTGAACCTGTAAACGCTTACGAATATGTTTCTTGGTATTATTTCTCAATTTTCAATTGACAATTGAAAATTTAAAGCTCTCTTGTACTTTTGAAGTAATTGTGGGAAATATTGGAGCAAAGCGGCTTCCATAAATCATCGATAGTCAATCATCAATATTCAATTCTTTTGACTATCTTTTATTCCGGCTTGTCCGGGTTACAGTGAAGACCACTATGAGTCTGGAGATTAAAAACTTAAATATTATGTATCAAGACCGGGACCACCGTATTCAGGCCCTGGAGGATATAAGCATTGCGCTCACTCCAGGTAAATGTCTGGCTCTGGTAGGAGAGTCCGGCTGTGGAAAGACTACCCTTGCTAGGGCCTGTATGGGATTGCTTCCATCAAATACAATCCGACAGGGGCAAATAAAGCTCAACGGGCAACGAATCGATCTCCTTGGGGAATCATTACTAAACGAGATTCGTTGGGAGAGAATTGGTATGGTTTTTCAAAACGGCTCGTCCAATCTTAATCCTGTACATCGAATTATCGATCAAGTGGCTGAACCTCTGATCCAACATCGGTCCTTAAGCCGATCCATGGCTCATGCACTAGCTGGCCAGGCACTATCCAGAATGGGAGTCAAGGGAGAATATCACTCCCGCTATCCCCATCAACTCAGTGGGGGCGAGTCTCAACAAGTCTTATTAGCTATGGCTACGATCCTGGACCCGGAAGTGATTATTTTAGATGAGCCCACCTCAGCCTTAGATGCCTTAAATAAGTCTTTTGTGAGCGATTATATAAACCATGCCAAGTATAAAGGTAAGGCAATTCTTTTGATCACACACGATCTGGAGTTAGTAGTTCATCTGGCCGAAACTGTTGTCCTTCTCTATCTTGGCCAGATCATGGAAATTATGCCATCGAAGGATTTTTTCTCTCGTCCCCTTCACCCGTATACACTTGCTCTTGGACGGTCCTATCCTGCTATGACAACTGCCAGGGATTTAGGCGGCATTCGTGGCGATGCCTTCTACCGCTTTGTACATCAACATGGCCACAACAATGAAGTCAATTACAAGCACGTCCATATCCAGATCCCTCGCTCCGCCCATAAAGATGGCCACGCTCCCCCGACAGGTTGTCTATTCCTAAACCGATGCACTCAGGCTATTGAAAAATGTCGAACGGGAACAGTAACTCTGGATGCAATTGACAACCATATGGTTCGCTGTCTGCGACATGGAATCGCCAATCTTGTGGAACTCAAAGGAGTAAGTAAGCAATACGGACAAACTGTTGCCATTCATCCTATCGAACTGGAAATCAAATGTGGTGAGGTCTTCTGCTTAGTGGGCGAAACCGGTTCCGGTAAGACTACTCTGGCAATGATCACCGCCGGGGTGCTTAAATCAGACAGTGGTGCAAGACTTTTTAATGGACGCGACATGGATAAATGGATGCACCAGGATTACCGTTCGCTGGCTCGTTACATTGGTGTAATCTATCAAAACCCGGCCGATTCTGTCAGCCATCGCCTCACTGTTTTTGATAGTGTTGCCGAGCCACTTAAGATCCATGGCCTTGTCAGAAACCAAATTGAAATTAAAGAAATTGTAACTAAAGTTCTGGCTGATGTCCATCTTTCAACTGATCCAGCATTTCTGGGCTGCTATCCACATGAGCTCAATATGGGGGCTATACAGCGTGTCTGCCTGGCTCGTGCCTTGGTCCTTGGCCCCTCCCTTCTGGTTGCAGATGAGCCAACCAGCTCACTGGATCCCAGCATCCAGGCCAAAGTATTGAAGTTGCTTTTGAATCTCCAGACCGAATTAGGCCTGTCTATGCTTTTTGTTACTCACAATATCGGCCTCGCACGAAAAATTGGCGATCGAATCGGGGTAATGCTCGCCGGTCGCTTAGTGGAAGTTGGCCCTGCTCATCTCATTTTATCCAATCCCAGGCATCCCTACACCAAGCTATTGATCGACAGCGTAAGCGGTATCCCCCGGGGCTCTTTCAAACCTGTTGCAGATTCGGTTGAACCCAGTGGTTGCCCCTTTTCTATGCGATGCCCTATGGCCCAAGATATTTGCAGGCATAAAACCCCGCAACTTTTACAGAGAAATTACCGCCAGGTAGCCTGTCATTTTCCATTAACCGTCAGTCATTCGGGTTAAAGGTTTTCCTGTAAATAGTCACAAACCTGCGAGTGAATATCAGACGAGGCTACGACCAAAAGATGATCCTCTATCTTTTGACCGTCTATATATTCGTCAAGCAGAAACTCGCTTCCGTCCATTCCGTAGATCTTTCCTCCTGCTGCCTCAATAATAACGCGAGCCGCTGCCAGATCCTGATATGACTCATTTGTAATAACAGCCGCTTCAGCGCGTCCCATAGCAACATAACATATATGGGCAGTAGTACATCCCAGGTCTCGGATTTTACCAGGAAATGTGGAATGGTAATGATGGTGAAACCGGGAATAGGTGAGCAGAAGGCTCTCGTCGTTAATAGTTTCCTGCGACGAAATACTGATTTCCTTTTTTTCCAAGTAGGCCTTGCGTCCTGCCTGGGCATGAAAAAGATCGCCCGTTGCAGGCATATAAAACATGCCTAAGATTGGCCAAAAATTCTCAAGAAGAGACAGAGAGCTTCCCCATATAGGAATTCCAGCCTGAAAATTGGCTACCCCCTCTAATGCATCAAAAATCCATAGGTATCTCTTTCCCTCATGAGTGTACCCTTCGTTCTTTTGGTTGCTATTAAATACCTTGTGATCAGGAAAATGAGTGTGGAGTTGATCCTGGAAAAACTCTATCAGGTTGAGTTCGGCCTCTGTAACCAACTCCTCATCAAATTTAACATCTGGATTACCCCTGCCATAATAGGAAAGCGCTTTCTCTCCTGAACTATGAAGCACCTGCATTGCAAACTGCGTTAAATCCTCAATTCCCTGATCTTTTGATTCTACCATTTTTCCCCCTTATAAAATTTTTTTAGAGAATGATCTTTTGGCCTATCATTTTCAACTAACGATTGATGAACTCGTAAAAAGTCAGAAAGCACCCGTTTTCGTCATTCCCGCGAAGGCGGGAATCCAGGGAAATCAACCACTTCTGGACTCCCGCCTTCGCGGGAGTGACGGGCATGGAGACTTTTTACGAGTCCATCATGATTGATCCTTTATATATTGGAAACCTTTTTAAGAAGTAAAGTGAAACACGTAACATTGTCAATGGTAAAAATATACCCTGTTTAAAATAGCTTAACATTATTATCACTCACAGGTAAATCACGAAAAGACAGCATACTTCCTTTAAAAGCCAGGGAGTCTTGGGAATGGTTCAGAAATGAAGCGTATCAAGATTTGATTAACTCGTAAAAAGTCATATTCGGTGGCTTTCTTGGAATGTACACTCCCTCTCCTTGCAGAGTATAAGCCATGGCATCTTTTAGGGTTCGGCAAGATAGATGAGATATTTGAAGTATTGAAGCGAGGGATATATCTCTTCGCCTGTGTTTCTTCCCCCCGCATACCTGCGGCGCCAAAGAAGGTAAATTATATAGCTTCAAGGTTAACCTCAAGGTCCCTTTCCTGGCATACAAAAAACCTATCCCTCTAATACTATATTCTCAAGTCGTTTTGGAACCTATGCCCCCCTTTATAGCGGTTTAAATTTCATCTTGATTTCCATATTTGCATTACATTATATTGTTAATATATAAATTTTAATAACAGATAAAAGAATTAAAAAATTCAAGAGAAATATTTACCCTAATTGAACTTAATATATGAATACGTGGAAACATTTTCCAGATATATAGTCCGATATCATGGAAAAATTTTACGTTTATCAGCACTGTTAGCCTGCTAACTAGGCGTCGCCGAATAAAAAGGAATGACCGATCGACCGCACAAACGGTGAGGATGCCGGACGGTGTTTTTGGGAGAAGAATGGGAATCGACAGACAGGAAATCTTCCAGCGCATTCATGACAAGGGTTACGGTATCGTGAGATCGCAGGTCAACAGGAAGGGACAAAGGAGTGATGGAAAAGACGTTATTGAAAGACAAGGATTGGGCATCTATCGACGGTCAACTATGCCTCGTCACGGACTTCACGCCGATGGCGAAGGTCGAGAACGGTTCGGTTGTGGCCATGAGTGCCGACACACCTTACGCGTCGGTGCGTCTAAGATGTGAGCGGTCCGCAGAGGATATAACAGGGTTCATCAGTCACAAGACTGATTTCGCTATGCTCTGGGCGGCGTTCAAGCAGAGAACGGCAGTGCGGGGCACGCGCGTCGAAGTCTACCCTCCGGAAGAACTCAACTCTGCGAGCCTCGGAGATAATGAAGAAGTGTGGCTGGTCTGGACAAGAAAGAACTATCGCGGTGCTGTGCGCTTGTTCGGCAGCTTTCTGCCACGGCTGGTTGTGATGGTGAGTCGGAAAGGTGCATTTGAACTCACCTTGGACCGCACGGGGCGAATTCGACCAGAACTCAAGGGCGAGGCGCGAGCCATGGCCACCCTTCCGTTGGTAACGTGGACGCCCGAGGTGATGAGACAGTAATTCAGTTGGTCGCCGCCGATGCCGCGCGGCGACAGGTGCTGCGGGAGCCGTGTTGTCCTCCATAGCTCATGAGCCCAGGCTAACCTTTCAGTTCACCCGACCGGTGTTTCGCTGCGCTTCACACCGGCCGGTGACTTCAGCGTTAGGTTTATGAAAATGCATTCCTTCAAACTATTAATTCCTATACTTTTGGCATCTATACTTTTCGGTTGCAATTCAGGCGACACATGGAATTGCGTTGTGTACCCGGACCGAGAAAATCTTACAGAGTCTCTCCAAATTGGGAACTTCAATAGTTTGCAGGAGTGCGGAATAGCTGCGCTGAAGACTCTTGATAGGTTGCATGCATCGGAACGCGGCGATTACGAGTGTGGAAAAAATTGTCGGAAGGATATTACTTCTCCAAGTTTTTTGATTTGCGAAGAAACGTCAAAAGCTAACATCCCTATTGATTTGGCACGTGCACTATATCCAAGAGACAATATTTCACAGGCATTGGAAAAATTGTTTCTCCACGAAATATATCGGTCTTACAATTCAGAATACCTCACTTACCCTGGGATGTTAAAAGCTTGGTTCGCAAGGACGGCGGTTTCATTCAAAGTGCCTATATCGAAAAAACTGATTCTGTTTGCTGACTCTCAAGCAAAGTTCGTGGATAATGTCGCTCTTCTTGGAATGGTTTCCGATAGTGTCGTACCAACAATTGAAATGTCCCCAACAGAATTTGAGGTATATTTTGATGGTTTAGCGAAGAGAAAAGGCCTCAGCCTTCAACTGAGTAAACGAAAAACCTAACCAGCCCTTCAACCCGGCTTCGCCAGTCTTCCGGCATTAGGATCGAAAGTATAAACAATGCAACTTACAGATGGGCAAAAATTTGAAGCGCTGAAATTGAGGTATACTGATCATGTTGAACTGCTTCGTTTTATAACAAAGCTAGATGTCCAAATTTTTAGCGGTTATATTACCATTCAATTAGCCCTTGGTGCATGGCTTGCGACCCACCCAATCAATGGGATTTTGCCCAAAATTGGAATCATTCTGATAGACATAGTACTTGCTGTAATTGCCTTAAAAGTACTTTATAATGACTATCGAAGAAGAACAGAGGTCGTTGGAATAATCAAAAACATAAATGAAGCTCTAAATTTTAATTCGGCAGGTGTTTATTTGCCTGGAAGCCCGTTAAATGTTGAAACAAAGAGAAGGCCTTGGTTTGTATGGTTTTTAATCGGCATAATAGTTGGTGTTTTCGGAATAATCATGGTCACATTTGGTGGTATAGTGTCTGTTACTCCCACAACATAATCCATTATTTATCCCAACTTTGCGCTGCACCTGGCAGCGAAAGCCTGGCGGCTTCGCTGTCCGTGAGCGCCGATGTAAACACCAATTTAAAAACAATATGTGATAGGGAGGGCTCAATGTTAAAGCAGGCCGATTCTCTATTTAAGGCGACTTCCATTAAATTTTTGGCATCGCTTCTGTTAACTGTTATCTTGAGCCTGTCATATTTTACCCAGGCGAAAGGAGAATCAATGATGGATTGGTCTAGTAGTTTAGAGAAGTCGCTGGACAATGAAGCACGAAGGCTATCTGAAATACTTGACGAGATAGGTCTAATTGGCAAAATTTTAGAGGATTCAGCTATTCGAGTAGATCCTAAAGCACCTCAAGAAGAACTTCTTAAAAGTATTACTATAGAAATCAAAAGAACTAGAGTACCTGGATTTTGTGCATACAACCTCGCTGAGGAGGCTTTTTCATTACTGAAGCTTCTTTCAGCACGGATTGCGCTGCTGGAGCGCGATAAAGGGAAATCACGAGATGCTAACTTACAGAGAAAACTCGACAGTCTAAAAGAAATCATTAATTATGCTGAGCCAAACGTTCGCGAAACAGTCGAACAGATGATGCCCTGGAGTAGTATGGATGGGAAAAAGATCGCAGAGGCGATAGCGGCGCGTGCAGCTGCGAAAAAGAACTAATATGTTTACCTAACAATGAAAATGCAGCCGATCGCTAAAAAACTCATCGGCTGATTTGCGACGAGGCAAAGGCCTCTACACAAATAGCTCATTTATTGCACTCTTTTAGGGACAATGCTCTGTGCAAATTTCGAAAGATTCTTACCAGTGGGTGATACTCGGCCATTTCTGGTCCGCTGTGAAAAGGGTCATTTGTGGGTAGTCAAGGCCCATGGAAACCCTTTGGGAACAAAGGCTATATTCAATGAATATGTAGCTGGACAGCTTGCTAAAGCAATAAATCTTCCTTGGCCGACGGTTTCAATAGTCGAACTAGCACCCAATGTAATGACTGCTTTGCGTCAGAAAAAGCTTGAAATATTTTCAAATTGGGCAGTTGGTATAAAATATGTCGCCGACTTAAAGAAGGTCAACTGGCCACCAAATGAGGCGGGACGCCCTTAAGGTTCTAAGTTTCCTTTGTGATAAGAAAGTGATAAGTGTTAATGCATGCCAAGATTAGCCCGACTTTATTCACCCGGTGTTTTACATCACATTTTGGATCAGTCAGGCGTATCGGAATTATAGTGCTGCTGGGGTTGGATAATCGTTAGAGAGGGACGAGATAACTAATAACGAAAACAATTATCAGTTGACAGAATAAGATTCTTAGAAAATTAAGGGCGTTATATATTAAAACATCGAAAGGTTACATCCCTGAGGATACAGGAA
>CAZSWT010000085.1:0-12328 GCA_964611035.1 uncultured Desulfobacteraceae bacterium | reverse complement strand
GTTAATCCTGTCAATCTTGTCAAAAAAGTTCCCCGACATGTCGGGGCTAAGTTCATTGCAGGTGAAGAAAGGTAAAGTGGCCCATGAGTTTTATGCATATTTAAAAGATTGACTTAATATCCAAATAGTTTTATTTATACTTAAAACTTTTTAAGGGGTTGATATATGATCAAGGAATACATTACCAGGCAACATTATATTGACAGGATAAAGCCTTATATTGGCAAGGATATCATTAAAGTCATAACAGGCCAGAGGAGAGTCGGTAAGAGTTATCTCCTTTTTCAGATTATGGATGTCGTCACCGCCTCTGACCCCGAAGCACAGATTATTTTCATCAACAAAGAATTATATGAGTTTGATTTTATAGATAATTACAAGGCGTTGCTGGCATATATCAAAGATAAGGTCAAAGGCAAAAAGAATTGCTATGTTTTTATTGATGAAATTCAGGATATTGATCAATTTGAAAAGGCATTGCGCAGTCTCTCTGCCGAGGGCGGGTATGATATCTACTGCGCCGGCAGCAATGCCGGGTTGCTTTCTGGGGACCTGGCCACTTATTTAAGCGGGCGTTATATTGAGATAAAAGTATTCTGTTTATCCTATATAGAATTTTTAGAGTTTCATAAGCTTCAAAATAATCCTGATGCATTCCTGAAATATATCAAATACGGAGGTCTCCCCTATCTGTTCAACTTAAAACTGGAAGATGATGTTGTCTATGACTATCTGAAGAATATCTATAACACGATCCTTTTCAAAGATGTTGTCAAAAGACACAGAATCAGAAATATCGCCTTTCTTGAGAGGTTGACCATATATCTGGCTGATAATGCAGGGAGCCTGGTTTCGGCAAAAAAAATCAGTGATTTTCTTAAATCCCAAAAAACAAATATTTCACCAAATGTTGTTCTTAACTATCTTTCACATCTTGAATCGGCCTTTTTTATCTTAAAGGTGCAACGTTCGGAAATTGCGGGAAAAAAGATATTTGAGATCGGTGAGAAATATTATTTTGAAGACCTGGGCCTGAGACATACGATTGTTGGCTACCAGCAGGCCGATATCGGCAGGATACTGGAAAACCTTGTCTTCATTCACCTGAAAAGATCAGGGTATTACATAACCGTTGGCAGAATCGGGGGAAAAGAGATCGATTTTGCATGTGAAAAAAAGGGGGAAAGGCTCTACGTGCAGGTGGCTTATATGATTACTGATCAGAAGGTTCATGACCGTGAATTCGGCAACCTTCTGGAAATCAAGGACAATTTCACTAAAATCGTGGTCTCTATGGACGAGATGACAGGCGGGAAATTCAAAGGAATAAGGCATGTGAATATAAGGGATTTTTTGGTTTCTGTTTTTTGAAGGATTTGGACAATGGACAGGAATAATAGGCCTGCCCTGCCCTGACCTCCGGCTCGTAGCCTACGCCTCGGCCTCCGGCCCATAGGGGCCTACGCCCCGGTGGGAGAGCGCGACGTGATTGTAACAAGCTAATGCCGCTTTAATAATTCTAAGCGGGAGCTATTAAACTCAGTCCTTGCATGCCAGCCCGCCCTGGCGCGACTTGTTTGGTATAAGCTGTTGACATTGTGCTATTTCACTAACTGTATACGTTGCATCAGAGCCTGACAAATCAGGTCTGGGCCAGGGGTCTGGGCCAGGGATAATTGCCCTTGCAAAATCGTGCAGCAATTTTGTCACCGGAGGATGTTCCAATGGCCAGAAAACCAACCTATGAAGAACTGAAAAAAAGGATTAAGGAGTTGGAGAGGGAAGCGGTTAAACGTAAGCGGGGAGAAAAAGAGCTAGTGAAACTCGAGGAGCGGTAGCGCATGCTCATGAGCGCAGAAAAAAATAATAAAAAGCATAGAATTATCTGAACGAATAGACACGATTTATCGAAATATTAGACAATAGTCGAGGTTTACCGCTTATTACGCGATGGGAACATTCTTGATGCGAACATGGCTCTGGTGCAGATCACCTGCACAGATCACCTGCAGTCAATAGAGAAACTATAGTCACAATGAGGATGTCAATCAAGAATTAAGGGATCACGCTCTTTTAGATCTCGGATTGCTGGGTGTGAGCGGGTCGTCCCATAAAACACAATAATAACAATAATAACAAACAGATGTGCCTTTTTTTTGTTTGTATTTTTCCCAATTTATTGTGTAATAGTAGTAAGTAACATATATTAGGTACTAAAAATGAAGTGGCATCTTGAAAAACCTTATAAACAAACCTAAGTGAAAGGAGGTAGGAAATGGCCAAAGGAGGAAAAAGCACTAAGAGCAGAATTCCTGAAATGCTCAAAAAACATCAGAAGGATGTACTCAAGGACTGGATAAAGGAACAGATGGCTGCACTGACTTTGCGGTCCGACCTGATGAAGGAGAAGGAACTCTACGATCAGTCAGCAGAATTCATAGGCCTGTTCATTGATGCTGCCCAAAGGGGAGATATCACCGACATCCAGGCACCGGAATGGACAAAGGTGCGCGAGATGCTGGCAGGGCTTTCCCGCTCCAGAGCAGAGCTGGGCTTCACTCCCACAGAGACGGCAACCTTTGTGTTCTCCCTCAAGCAGCCTATCTTGAGCCGCCTGCGCCTGGAGGTAGGTGAAGACTCCGATGGGTTTGCCGATGAGGTGTGGGTGGCCACGGTTTTGCTGGACAAGTTGGGTCTCTACACTATGGAGACATATCAAAAGAGCCGCGACTTGGTGATTATGCGCCAGCAGCAAGAGATTATGGAGCTCTCAACCCCTGTGGTAAAGCTCTGGGAGGGCATTCTGGCAGTGCCCATGATCGGCACACTCGACAGCGCCCGTACCCAGGTGGTCACCGAGACACTCCTTAGGAGAATCATTGAGACCGGCTCGACCATAGCCATTATTGATATCACGGGCGTGCCGGCGGTAGACACCTTGGTGGCGCAACACCTGCTCAAGACGGTCAGTGCTGCCCGTCTTATGGGCGCCGAATGTATCATCAGCGGCATCAGTCCTCAGATCGCGCAGACCATCGTCACCCTGGGTGTGGAGCTCTCTGGTATTATCACCAAGGCCACCATGGCCGATGCCATTTCAGTAGCCATGGAACGCCTTAGGCTATCCATTGTGCCGGTGCAATAATCGGTTCAGGATCTCTGCATAGTTCGAGAATCCAAAAAGGAGAGGGTTCATGGAACGTATTCCGATTCTCAAAATGGGTGAATTTCTTCTGATTACCATCCAGGTTGACATGCATGACCGCCTGGCGCTGGCACTCCAGGACGATCTGACCAAGCGCATCATACAAACAGGGGCGCGCGGCGTGCTGATCGATATCTCGTCTCTGGATGTGGTGGACTCATTTACTGGACGCTTGCTGGGAAACATTGCCGCTATGTCAAGGCTGCTTGATGCGGAGACCGTGGTCGTCGGGATGCAGCCTGCCGTGGCCATGACACTGGTGGAGTTGGGGCTTTCCCTGGAGGGAGTCCGCACGGCCCTGAACGTGGAACTGGGGATGGAAACCCTGAAGTCCTCGCTAAAGCCGGGAACAAAGGAGTCGAGACATGGCCGCGGTCGTGAACAGGCATGAGACACTTGCGATCACATCCAGCGAAGACGTTATTCGGGTCCGACAAGCGGTACGGGCGTGGGTCATTGAACTTGGCTTCGACCTGATTAGCCAGACCAAGTTTGTCACGGCTGCCAGTGAGCTGGCCCGCAATACGGTAGTATTCGGCGGTGGTGGAACCGTCCGGCTCGAGGCCATCTCCGATAGTAACCATACAGGGGTCCGGCTGACCTTTGAGGACCACGGGCCTGGCATTCCGGATATCGAACTGGCCCTGAAAGATGGCTACACCACGGGGATAGGTTTAGGACTCGGCCTTAGCGGTGCAAGGAGGCTGGCAAATGAATTCCAGATCGACTCCCAGGTGGGAAAAGGCACCCGGGTAAGCATCATCAGATGGAAGTGAGCCTAGTAGGAGGTAAGTTTTTTGATGGGCGAAAAATCCGAAATTAAGGAATCAACAATCGCCACGAATCAGTTCGCAATTCCTGTTACGGATGCGAGCCAGGGAGGCGAAGTACGCCGTTCGGTAACGGAGTTGGCCCGCACTATCGGCTTCGACAAGACGGAAACCGGCAAGGTGGCCATCGTGGTAAATGAGATTATGGGGAACCTGGTCAAGCACTCCACTCAAGGTGAATTGCTCTTCAGCTCCCGGGCATATGGGGATATCAGCGGCATCGAGATCCTGGCATTGGACAGGGGGCCAGGCATCACCGATGTGGCGAAGTGCCTCCGCAATGGCTACTCCACCACGAGCAGCCCGGGCACCGGCCTTGGGGCTGTGGCTCGGCTGTCAGGGCTCTTTGACATCCATTCGGTCCCAGAGGTAGGCACGGCGTTGTGTGCGCATCTATTCTCACGGCCTTTGCCCAGAAAACCTACGCCCCACCGCTTGGTGATAGGCGCTGTGTGTCTTCCTCACCCCGGAGAGGAGCTGTGCGGCGATGCATGGGCAGAAGAAGCGCGCCCCGGCCGAAGCCTGGTCATGATAACTGATGGCCTGGGTCATGGACCGGCCGCATCTGATGCCTCACGGGAAGCGGTGAGGATATTTCAGGAGCATTCAAACCTTGCTCCTGCGGCCATACTCGAGAAAGCCCACCTGGCCCTGCACAGTACCCGGGGGGCGGCAATAGGGATAGCAGAGTTGGATCAGGGTAATTCCCTGGTGAGGTATGTGGGGGTGGGTAACATCGCGGGCGTCATCCTTTCTCCAGAAGGAAGCAGGAACATGGTCTCCCACAACGGGATCGTGGGTCACCGGATTCGCAAAATTCAGGAGTTTACCTATCCGTTCCATAAAGAGGCGCTTCTGGTGATGCATTCCGATGGATTGGCAAGTCGCTGGAGCCTGGATCGTTACCCGGGACTGGCGAGCAGGCACCCCAGCCTGATTGCCGGAGTTCTCTATCGAGACTATAGCCGAGGACGAGATGATGTGACCGTGGTGGCTGCGAGAGTGGGGGAAAAATGAACGTCAAACTTTCAACTTTCAACGTCCAACATTCAACTTCCAACCTTGAACCTTGAACCTTGCCTGGCCTCTGGCGGGCAGGCGTGAACCTGACAACAGAAATAGATACAATGAAAGAGCCCAAAAAACGCCGTCCAAAGTCCACAATTATCCTTACCGTATCGATTTCTAATGAGCTCGATGTCGTGTTGGCGCGGCAGCGTGCCAGGCAGATCGCGGAGCTGCTGGGGTTTAAGGGACAGGACCTCACGCGAATTGCCACCGCTGTCTCAGAGATCGCCCGCAATGCCTTTATTTACGGAGGTGGGGGAAAAGCGGAGTTCATCGTGGAAGACAAGGCCCCATCGCAGATCTTTCTGGCACGCATCAGCGACAAAGGGCCTGGTATCGACGATCTGAAGGGTCTTCTGGATGGGGGGCGCACCTCTGAAACCGGGATGGGATTGGGCATTATTGGCGCACAGCGGTTGATGGAGCGCTTCCACATCGAGTCAGCCCCAGGTCAGGGAACAACGGTGTTGCTGGGCAAGACCTTCCCCCAGAGGGTGCCGAGGCTATCAGGGAGTGATCTCGTGAGGATCGCAGGTGATCTGGAGCGATTTACACTGCACACTCCGTTGGAGGAGCTCCAGCAGCAGAATCAGGAACTTCTCCGAACCCTGGAGGATCTGACCCAGCTGAATCGGGAGATGGAGGATACCAATCGGGGGGTGGTGGCCCTGTATATGGAGCTTGACGAAAAGGCCGATTATCTCCAGAAGGCCGATGAACTCAAGTCTCGCTTTCTCTCGCACACGAGCCACGAACTCCGCTCCCCGCTCAACTCGATTCTGTCTCTCTCGAGAATCCTTTTGGATAAGACCGATGGGGAACTGACCGCGGAGCAGGAGAAGCAGCTCAGCTTTATCCGGAAAGTGACCGAACACCTCTCGGAGCTAATCAGCGAACTGCTTGACCTGGCCAAGATAGAGGCAGGAAAGATGGTGGTTCGCACAAAGCAATTCGAGGTGCAAGAGCTCTTTGGCACAGTACAAGGGATGGTGAGGCCGCTCAATGTCAATCCATGCGTTGAGCTTATCTTTGAGAATCCTGTGGGCATCCCCCCGCTCAACACCGATGATGGCAGGGTTATGCAGATCTTGAGGAACCTGATCTCAAATGCCCTGAAATTCACTGAACGCGGCGAGATTCGCGTGTCTGCCGCGATGGAGCCGGGGGGGCACGTGGTGGTCCTCACCGTAGCAGATACGGGGATAGGGATCAGCCCTGAGGATCAGGAACGTATCTTCGAGGAATACGTACAGATTGAAAATCCCCTTCAGAAACAGGTTAAGGGAACGGGCATGGGCCTCTCTCTGTCCCGAAAGTTGGCCGAATTGCTCGGAGGCAGCCTCTCGGTAACGAGCGCGAAGGGTGTCGGATCCACGTTCACCGCGATCATTCCACTCACCTATGAAGGATTCCTTGAGGAGGCTGTCACACCCCAAATCGATAAACACGCTGAGCCGAGCCGCTTGCCCGTGCTGGTGATAGAAGACGAACCCTCGACCATGTTCATATACGAGATATATCTCAAAGGCTCGCCCTTCAGGGTGATCCCCGCCTACACCCTGAAGGAGGCAAGACAGGCCCTCAGGCAGGTTCTACCAGTGGCTATTATACTGGACATTCTGCTTCCCGATGAGGACGGCTGGGACTTTTTAGTAGAGCTGAAGCAGGAGAAGAGCACAAAGGATATTCCCGTCCTGGTGGTCACCATTATCGATGACCAGCATGAGAAGGGTATGATCCTGGGGGCTGATGACTACTGCGTGAAACCGGTAGATCGCTCGTGGCTTTTAAAGCGGCTCCAGGAACTGGACCCGGTGGAGAAAATCCTGATCGTTGACGATGAGGAGAGTGCACGCTATGCGTTCAAAAAGGTCCTGAAAGACACGCCCTATACCGTCATTGAGGCATCAGACGGCTCAGAGGGCCTCCGCCAAGCCCGTGAAGAGCAACCGCAGGTTATCTTTCTCGATCTGCTCATGCCCGGGATGAGCGGGTTCGAGGTTCTGGAACACTTGAAGTCCGACCCTGCAACGAGCGCCATTCCCGTGATTATTTTCACATCAAAAAAACTTGAAGAAGAGGAACGTCTTCGCCTTTCTGCTGAAACGGTGGCGATCCTCTTCAAGCGGAGCTCATCGCGCCAGATGATTATCGCCCGGATAAAAAATGCATTGGACAAGGTGATAAATAAGGAAGTTTGAAACTGGCCTCCGGCTCGTAGAGCCTACGGCTCGGAGAGAAACTTGAAACTTGAAACTTGAAACTGGGCTAAGTAGTGAAAGAGATTTACGAATTGGATGTTTATAAATTGGCTGAAGAGCTTTCTGATTTGATTTGGTATGGCTTTGATGAATGGCCTAAGAAAGTTCAGCAGACAATCGGTTATCAAATTATTAGATCTGCAGATAGTATTGCTTCTAATATCGCTGGCTCCGCCCTCTCCGAGCTGTGGGCTCTACGGGCCGGAAGCCGTAGGGATTAATGATGGTTGTCTACGCGATCAAAAGCAAAATCTCAGGCAGGATATATATTGGTCAAACAAGAGATATTGAAATGCGCTTGGATTATCACAACTCGGGATATGTAAAGGCGACTAAGTCGGACAGGCCATGGGAACTCATAACCCTAGAGCAATTTGAGGATAGAAAATCAGCGAGATGGAGAGAACTACAGCTCAAGCACTCAAAAGGAAGAAGAGTTAAGTGGATAAGAGACAACGGCGTTGTTTGATGGGCTACGCCCCGGAGGGAGGGATATGGTCGTTTCACGCCAGCTGATAGGAGGAATTTTTATCGTTACGCACGAGGGTCATTTGAAGAAACGAAAGCATGGCTGCGCAAGCTCATACGACGAAAGGTGATACAAGAGAATGAGATTCAAAAATATTCAACTATAATCGATGAGCTGGGACCTAAATTAAATGCATTCATCAAAAGTACTAAATAAGATGTCCTCTGTAGAGGCTTCTTTTCCAGTATCCAGTTTCGAGTATCAAGTATCAAGTTTCAAGTATCAAGTTTCTAGAAGATTCCGATCAAGCGAAGGAGGATTAGCATGACATCTGAGAAAGCTAAAAAAACCATCTTGAACGTGGATGACGATGATGCTGCCCGCTATGCCACCAGCCGAATCCTTAAAAAAGAGGGCTTTGAGGTCATAGAGGCCAGCAACGGCACTGAGGCACTCCAGTTAGCGAAACAGGTCCCCGACCTGGTTCTCCTCGATATAAACCTTCCGGATATAAATGGATTAGAGGTCTGCCGGATAATCAAGGAAGACCCTGCAACCGCCCTGATCCCTGTCCTTCATCTATCGGCGACCTACATGGATGACCTCTCAAAAGTGAAAGGGCTTAAGGCCGGGGCCGATGGGTACCTGACCTATCCAATAGAGCCACCAGTGTTGATTTCCTACATCAACTCCCTGGTCCGGATAGGCCAGACAGAAAGGAAGCTGGAAGAGACGGCCCAGCAATGGCGGACCACATTCGATGGTATTAGTAATTATATTTGTCTTCTCGACAAAGAGCTGAGATTGCTGCAATGCAATAAGAGCTTAAAGGAATTTCTGGGGAAACCATTGAGCGAGATCTATGGCCGCCCCTACTGGCAGAGTATATACGGCACATCAGAACCCATCAAGGACTGCCCTGTTATACGTATGCAAAAGACCCTTCAGAGAGAAACAATGGTTGTGCCAATAGGTGAGCGATGGTTTGACGTGGCGGTAGATCCGCTATTGGATGGCGATGGTACCCTCACCGGGGTTGTTCACATCATGACCGATGTCACTGAGAAAAGGCAGGCGGAGGCGGCGAGGCTGAAAACTGAAAAACATTTTAGAAAGGTTATCGAAAATATCTTCAAATTTGTGCCTGAAGGTCTGTTGGCTTTTACAGATAAATTGGACTTACTTAGAACAAACAAAGCCTTTCAGGATATTGTTAAAAAATATTCAGCCAAGCTAAATTATACAGAGGAAGAACTCACGGAAATACTTATCGAACAGGTAAAAAACAGGATAGTCAACAAGGATTATTCGGAAATAAGAATCTTAAAAAAACAAAGATAACTGTTCAGGTAGCCACCAAGACACCAATTCCAATTGTAAATTTTCAATTGTCAATTTTCAATTGTTTGTGCTTTGGTGTCTTAGTGGCTGAAGTTACAAACAAAGATGAAGAAGCAAAAAATAGGTAAAATAATCTTTGCCAAGGTATTAGAGATGCCCCTAATAAAGTATCTCGCCTATATTGAAAAAACAACAAATGCGTTAAAAAGATCCTTTTCGACTCAAGGGTTTGCTGAAAAGAAACTACTGTATGCTAAAGTAATGACAAAAGATGGAGCTCTGTGTTTTGATATACCAGATAAACTCTTAGAGAGTATCTATTCGATTGAAACTCGTACTGAAAATAAAACAATATGTTCATTGAAATGGATTAATACCAGGAATAGGTTTTCTTTGCATATCTTAAAAAGCCTTCTTGACTACCAACACAAGTATTGGCTTTCCGGAAAAGGAGTAGACTTAAGACCTTTGACCTTAAGACAATTTCTATTGCTCTATCCACTCCAGTATCTTGATCAAAGCCGATTTTCAAGGTTAATTACAAATCTATCGGTTATGAATCCTCAAAATCAACTCACTAATCTTAGGAGTCTATTCATATCAAAAAAAACATCACGCATATCTTATTAAAGAAATAGTTAACAATAATGAGAATGACCTGAAAGATAAAGATATTCAATACCTGTTAGATCAAAAAGGGGTACATCTATCTGTTAGAACGATATGTAATTGCAGAAAATTGCTTAATATTCCTAACTTTAAAGAAAGGGTTGCTCATTATTACGAAAGGGACATAACTTTCAGCGGTCAGGCAATGTTATCAAAAGATAATCTAAAAAAAATACCACATGAAGCCGGAGTTTATGAGCTTAGCATTCCATCAAAGATTGATTACCCTAATTACAGGAGTAATGTTATCTACATAGGTTCTTCTCAAAACCTGAGAAACCGGATAGCAGACTACTCGCGCAATGGCCTGAAAAATGACCGTTTGAAGGACTTTATCAATAATTATAACGTATTTGTGTGCTTTTATTTAACCGAAAATTACATCTTCGTAGAAAAAAAGCTTCTTAGGAGTTTTAAGAACACCTACGGCCAGTTACCAAAGGCCAACAGTTTAGGAGGATAATTATGGAAAGGAGTCCAGCAGAAACAGAAGAACTTATTTTGCAATTTGACCTGGAAAGAATAGTTTTTGCAGAAGAAGAAGAAGAAGAAGAAGAAGAAGAAGAAGAAGCCTCTACTGTCGTATCACTTAGAGACATCACCGACCGCAAGCGGGCAGAGGAGGCGCTGAAGCAGCTCACTGAAGAACTGGAGTCTATGGTGAACGAGAGAACAAAAGAATTGAGTACAGAGCGCGACTACACGCGGCACTTAATTGAGAGCTCTCCTGATTTCCAACTAGCGGTGGATAAAGAGGGTAGAATAATGGACGTGAATGATGCGTTTGAGCACATTTTAGGTAAGAATCGAGAGGATGTCATTGGTACATCCATTTACGAATATCTGCCCAAGAAGGAGACTGAGAAAACTATTGTAGAGATACTGGAGGAAAAGAAGGTCAGGAATATTGAATTAACGGCACATATACCGGCAAAAGGGAATTTAATCTTGAACTTATCTGGCACGGTATTTACCAAACCAGAAGGAGAAGAAGGTATTTATCTTACTGGCAGAGATATAACAGAACTGAGAGAAAAAGAGACACAGCTTATACATGCAGGAAGAATGTCTTCCCTTGGAGAGATGGCTGCCGGAGTAGCTCATGAGATAAACCAGCCTTTATCCGTAATCTCTATGGCTGCGGAAGGCACATTACGAGATATAGAGAAAAACCAGGTTGATGTGAGTGCATTTCCCAAAGACTTAAAAGATATAATGAGAAATGTAAGACGAATTGACCGGATTATTACACACATGCGAACATTTGCGAGGAAGCCAGGAGAATTGGAATCTGTAGAGCCAGAAAAGGTGCTAAATAATGCCTTTATCCTGGTTGGTGAGCAGTTCAAAATGCATGACATCTCGGTCTCTCACAAGATAGAGGATGATCTGCCTCTCATAGAGGTAGACGCAAATCAATTAGAGCAGGTATTTGTGAATATATTGAGAAATGCGAGGCAGGTGCTGGATGAGCGAGGAGAGGAAGCAAAAAAGAGTGGAAAGATTTTTGAGAATAAATTGATATGCGGGATTTCAAGAAAAAGAGAAAATGAACATGAGTGGGTGGTGTTTGAATTTGCTGATAATGCTTATGGGGTGCCGGATGAGTTAAAAAGTAGAATATTTGAGCCTTTCTTTACCACAAAAGATGCAGGAGAAGGCACCGGTTTAGGGCTTTCTATTGCTCACAGCATTGTAACTCATTCGCTGGGTGGAAAGATATGGGTGGAAGATAATGAGATGGAGGGAGCCAGTTTTAATGTGGCATTTCCGGTAAAGAAGAGATCAGCCTCCGGCCCATAGGGGCCTACGCCCCGGTGGGAGGACAGGAGTCAGCCTCCGGCCCATAGGGGCCTACGCCCCGGTGGGAGGTCAGCAACCGTCATTCCCGCGGACGCGGGAATCCAGAATTGATAACCTTGTCCCCGACCTGATCGTGGATCGGAATGATGATGGAAAAACAATTTTATGTTTACATACTGGCAAGTAGGAGGAATGGCACGCTTTATTTGGGTGTAACTTCTGATATCGTTAAAAGAGTATGGCAGCACAAGAACGATTTGGCCGAAGGCTTTACAAGAAAATATGGTAACTTCTCAATAAGTTCGGGTTCTGTCATTGCGAGCAAAGCGAAGCAATCCCTGGCCCAGACCTGGCTTGCAATGCTTAGGTTATCATACTAAAGCTCCACAAATACTACAGCGATTGTAAAATTTACCAGGGATGTCGCGCTAGGGCAGGCTCTACTATAGCAATGCGATTGCCACGTCGCTCCGCTCCTCGACTCCGTCCCGGAGGGGATTACGCCCCAGAGGGCAATGACGGCAAATGGCATTGGCAAGGAATTACCCGGACTTATAGAGAAGTTACAAAATATGGGGTCAAAAAGCTCGTTTATTACGAAATTGTCAATGGGAAAGTAAAAGTGTACCATGAAGATGCTGAAAATGCTATCAAAAGGGAAAAGCAGCTTAAAAAATGGAGA
>CAZSWT010000084.1:0-12382 GCA_964611035.1 uncultured Desulfobacteraceae bacterium | reverse complement strand
TATAACAATTTCAGCGATTTATTTCATTTTTACACAAGTTCAGTAAATAAGTATTCTTGGCCTCCCATTTGGGTGAAGTGAATTTCCGGCTCAAACCTTTTTCTTGCCACAATCTCCTCCCCACTCAGCGCTAATGAATTTTAAAACAGGACGCGAAAGTAGCGGCTTTAATTTTTCGCCTTGACATTTCGTTATTTGATTTATGATTTGTTAATGGTAAAGATAATCCTCAACCAAGGGCAAACTTGCCCCTTACCCTAAAGCAAGTTCACCACAATTATATAAAGGAGAAAGTGTATGGCCTAGTTCGGGAAACTCACATTTGGCTCATTGGGCCTGTTCTTTGGTGGCCCACTTGGCGCCATAGCTGGTGCAGCGTTAGGACATCACCTTATTGACAAAAAGCAGGGGATTTTGGCTCGTTCCTATGGGGCGCCACAGGAGGCAAGAGTCGAGTATGCTGAACAGACCCAGGCAACCTATTTTGTCAGCCTGTTTTCGATATTGGGGAAAATTGCCAAGATTGATGGCGTGGTCACAAGGAATGAGATTGCTGTTGTTCAGAAATTCATAAAAGGTCTTCAAATACCTGAAATGCAAAAGCGGTTTGCAAAACAGATATTCAACGAAGCAAAGGACTCGGAATACTCGTTAGAGGACTTTGCACTCCAACTATACCAGGCCACAAGGGACCATCCCACTATTCTTTTATCATTCGTTGATCTCCTATTTCGGGTTGTGGCCGCTGACGGCACGTTTCACCCTGCTGAAGAGTCTGCCCTCAAAAGCATTGCGAGGATATTTGGGATCAGTGAGGAGCAATATAACAATCTGAAGGCAGCATACTTTGACGACCTTGACAAGTACTACGGGGTCTTGAACTGCAACTCTGAAAGCTCGAATGAAGAGATACGGTCAAATTACAAAAAGCTTGTGAAGGATTTTCATCCTGACACGATAGTGTCAAAGGGTCTTCCAGAGGAGTTTACGGATTTTGCAACAAAGCGCTTTCGCGAGATTCAAGATGCCTATGAGAAGATCGGAATGGAACATAATTTCTGAAGTGAATTTGGGGTCAAACCCGCCAGACTTATGGCGGGTAAGCCTAAATTATTAACTAATGTAAGTTTGGTGTCAGGTTTTGTAATAAAAGGTGGTGAATATTGTTTGTATTTTTGACTTCGATGGGCGATTGTACCCCTGAAAATGGTGGTTTAAGAGCTGAAAACACCTATTTTGGATGTTTATTCTGAAAAATCAATTAGATAGCTTGATCCAACCCCCAAAGGAAAAATAATAGGAGGAAAAGAATATGGAAAACCGTAGAATTGCCGTCTTGGGTATTGGGGCAACTGGTGCGACCTTGGCCGCTGCCCTGCTCAGCAAGGAGCCGGAAACCATTCTGGTAGATCCTGCACCTGGCATGGGAGAGAAGCTTTTCAAGAAGGGGATCACCATCTCGGGCGCGATTTCTTATGCTTCTGTGCCGGTAAGGTTCTTTCATGATCGAATTCCAGACATAAAGAAATACAATCCTTGGCTCATTTTTATTTCCACAAAGACATTTGTTCTTCCCCAAGTCCTGGATGAATTGGAGGGTGTCTTCAAACCTGAAACAAAAATTGTTAGCACACATAATGGGTTGGGTACTGAGGATCTTATTGCGGAAAGATTTGGACCCGATTCCACATTTCGCATGAGTTTGAACTATGGCGTGGAATTTAAGGGCCCAGGTGAGATCGAGGCGGCATTTTTTAATCGACCTAATCATTTAGGGTGCCTCGTTCCAGAGAACCGTGAACTTGGGGAAAAAATAGCGCGTCTGCTCACGGATGGTGGCTTGGACACGGAGTTCGTTGAGGATATCAAGCTATTTGTCTGGAAAAAGATGATCATGAAATGCACCATGGCCTCTATCTGCGCTGTCACAGACAAAACGATCAAGGATGCTTTGGATTTTTCACCGACAAGAGAAATCGCTGAAGCCTGCTTTAAGGAAGCTCTTGCCGTGGCCAAGGCAAAGGGATACGACCTTGGAGAGGAATACCTCAAACAGATGTTTGCATATCTGGAGAAGGTGGGGGTTCATAAAGATTCAATGTGCTACGACATTTCTAACCAAAACCCAACTGAAATTGATTTTTTGGGTGGAAAGGTGGTGGAATACGCACGTGAAATAGGCATATCTGTGCCTTTTTATACAGCAATGACTAACCTTGTCAAGGCACTGGAAAATAACTACTTAGGCAAATAAAAAGGGCCGTTAGTTCTAAAAAATTTTGATATATAATGTAGTTTCTGAATGAACTTATATGAAATGGGATCAAGCCACTGCTTGGGAAATTGGGGTCAAACCCTAGTTAAATACGCTACGCTTGTTTTCTTCGAAAAATTTAACGGGGTAAACCTAAACTATTACCTAAGAATCTGATATCAGGCCCGCCAATCCGCCACACAACCGGTGGATAAAACTCGCCCGACGGACGGCGGGCAAGTCCGCTATAAAAACGGCGGACTGGCCCGCCAAAATAACGGCTGCCAATTCAAGGTCTTTGATTGAAATTGTGTCTTTCAGTTATTATAGTAAAAGGCAGAAACGTGAAGCCGCTTACGGCATTATTACAGAAGTAATTTATTTCTGATGCGACATTTATTTCTCACTTCAGGAGTATTGGGAAATCCCGTGTAATTTTTTTATGATCAATGGTCGCAAAGCAAAAACCGATATCAAGGAGAAGCAACTGTGAGGATTCTCTTTTTCGTTTCCATTTTATCTCTTTATAGCTTATTGCACCTGTATGTATTTATAAAGATGAGAAGTGCCTTTGCCTTCAGTGCTGTGACTGCCATTTTCCTCATAGTGTTCATGGTGCTTATGGTGAGTGCACCAGTTGTGGTGCGCGTATTGGAAGGGCATAGATTTGATGTTACAGCTCGCCTCATCTCTTACCTCGGGTATATATGGATGGGGCTTGTATTTCTGTTTTTCTTTTGTTCTCTCGCTATTGATATTTACCGCCTTTTGGTATACGCAACAGGGCGTATGCTTCATACGGGATTTCCTTTTTTAATCCCTTCTCCACGAATTGCTTTTTTCATCGCACTCTTGCCTACCTTAGCCATAGCAGTATTTGGTTACTATGAGGCACGCACTATCCGCACAGAAACCGTGGTAATACAGAGCCCAAAAATTCCTGAAGAAATCGGTGCACTTACCATCGCTCAGATCTCTGATGTTCACCTTGGACTGATTGTCAGGCACAAGAGATTGAAACGGATTTTGAACGCAGTAAGGAGGGCAAACCCTGATATTCTGGTGTCAACAGGTGATCTTGTGGATGGACAGATCGACAATCTCACCGGACTCGCAGAACTCTTACAGACTGTCAATCCGCCATACGGTAAATATGCAATTACAGGAAATCACGAATTTTATGCTGGCCTTAATCAGGCCCTGAATTTTGCGCAAAGTGCGGGCTTTACGGTGCTGAGGGGAGAAACATCTGACGCTTCCGGGATCATCACAGTCGTTGGTATTGATGATCCAACTGGAAAGTACTTTGGTCTCTACAGAGGCGTTTCAGAAAAAACTCTGCTCTCTCATCACTCCAATAAGAAGTTTGTTCTTCTTCTTAAACACATACCGGTAGTAAACAAGGAGGCACTCGGTCTCTTTGATCTGCAGCTTTCAGGACACACCCATAAAGGACAAATTTTCCCCTTTAATCTGATTACTCGACTTTTTTTCCCGTACCATACTGGATTGATATCTCTGCCGCATGGCTCCCAATTGTACGTGAGCAGGGGCTCTGGGACGTGGGGGCCTCCTATTCGGTTTCTTTCACCTCCTGAGGTTACTATTATCAAATTGGTTCATGCGAAAATATCCACTTCCTTGCTCAACCCTCATGAATTATTCAAAATCAATCAGGATATTTTTGTAACGGAGCTTAATTATGGAGGAGATCCCGTCTGAGCGGGGCTGCAAGGTAGTTCATTATGCTTTTGTCTTGTATAGAAGCAGGCTATTGGAAACCACTGTAATGCTGCTTATGGACATGGCCAGGGCAGCGAATATGGGGTGCAGTTGTCGTAAAAATGCAGGGAGAAATTCAAATGGATAGAGCATCCCTGCTGCTACAGGAATAAGCACAATATTATAAAAAAAGGCCCAGAAAAGGTTCTGCCTGACCGTTCTCATAGTAGCCCTACTCAGTTGAATCGCCTTTGAAACACCTCTCAGGTTACCACTGGCAAGGATCACATCGCCAGACTCTATGGCCACGTCGGTCCCTGTCCCGATAGCAAGGCCCACATCGGCCTGGGCCAGTGCCGGGGCGTCATTGATGCCATCACCAACCATCCCGACTTTCTCACCCTTATCCTGGAGTTCTTTGATTTTTGTGGATTTTTCCTCTGGCCGCACCTCTGCAACTATCTCATCAATATTCACCTCTGAGGCAATTGTCCTGGCAGCATGTTCATTATCCCCTGTAACCATGACTACCTTTAGGCTCTGTTTATGAAGTTCCTCAATTGCCTGTTTCGATTCGGGCTTTACCGTATCTGCTACTCCTATAATGCCTGCAAGTTTTTTATCAACCACAACCATCATCACCGTCTTTCCCTCATTCTGGAAAGAGCGCACGTGATTTTTTGCATCATCAAAGGTAAAGCCCATCTCATCAAACCAATTGGGCTTCCCCACCAAGACTTCCTGCCCCTCTATTTTTGCCTGCACCCCTAACCCCTTAAAGGCCATGAAGGCATCTGGCTCGAAGAGATGAATCCCTCTCTTTTTTGCCTCCTTGACTATGGCCTGTCCCAGGGGATGTTCAGATCCCCTTTCCACTGATGCTCCGAGTCTTAAAAGTTCCTCTTCATCCTTGATAGGTGCATCGAACACAATCACATTGACCACAGAGGGCTTACCCATGGTGATGGTCCCGGTTTTATCCAGAACTATCGTATTTAGCTTTGTGGCCATCTCCAAAGACTCACTGTTTTTAAACAATATTCCCCTTTCTGCCCCCTTCCCGGTTCCAGCCATGATGGCTGTGGGTGTGGCAAGACCAAGGGCACAGGGGCAGGCAATTACCAGAACCGCGACCAATCGGAGCATTGCCGGGATAAAATTACCTCCTATGGCCCACCAGAGTATGAAGGTAAGGAAGGCGATCCCGATTACGCCGGGAACAAACACAGCAGCGACACGGTCAGCAAGGGCCTGAATAGGCGCTTTGCTTCCTTGAGCCTCTTGGACGAGCCGGATTATCTGAGCCAAAACAGTATCCTTTCCAACCCTGGTTGCCTCAAACTTGAGGCGGCCTTCACCGTTGATAGTGCCGCCTGTAAGCTTGGCTTTGGGATGCTTATCAACTGGAATTGGTTCTCCGGTCAACATAGATTCATCCACTGTAGATGTGCCTTCCAGGACTACCCCATCAACAGGGATGCTTTCACCGGGGTGTACAATGAGGACATCGCCTACCTTGATCTGTGAAAGGGGGATTTCCCTTTCATCTGCATCCTCCAGAATCGTTGCGGTTTTTGGCCGTAGTGCAATGAGCTTACGGATGGCGCCACCTGTTCGACCCTTTGTTCTGGCCTCAAGCATTTTACCTAGCTTGATGAGGGTAATAATCACAGCAGAGGTTTCAAAATAGACATGCACACCAAGGGGAGAATAACAAAGGACAGCAAGGGAGTAAAAATATGCCACTGAAGACCCCATAGCCACTAACACGTCCATATTAGCGCTGCCATTTTTAAGGCTTTTCCATCCTCCGGTATAAAAATCCCAGCCTGTGTAAAATTGGACAGGAGTGGCAAGAGCAAAAAAAAGCCAGTTAACCCATACGGCATGGGCCCATAGGCCAAAAAGACCAAAGTCCCTTCCCATGCTGAGAAAAAATAGCGGTACAGTGAATATGAGGCCTGTTAAAAATTTGCGTGTCTGGCTTTGTATCTCCGCTTTTCGGGCAGCCAGTTCCGTGTCTTCACCCTCAATTAATTCATCCGGCCGAATGGCACCATACCCGGCCTTTTCTATGGCAGCAATCATATCGTCTATGGTTGTTATGGTTGGGATGTATTCCACGTGTGCGCGCTCCGTGGCAAAATTGACTGAGGCCTTGACCACACCAGGAACCTTCTTGCTCAAGGTCCTTTCAATGGTCATGGCACAGTTAGCGCATGTCATACCGGTTAGGGGGATCTCGACAGTTGCCGTAACAACGCCATAGCCTGCATCATGAATCTTGCCTGTCAGATCCTTTATTTGAACCTGATCCAGATCAAAGGAAACAGAGGCCTGCTCTGTGGCAAAATTCACATTCGCCTCTTTTACACCCGTAACTTTTTTCAGGCTTCTTTGTATATTGAGGGCACAATTGGCACACGTCATGCCGGTAACCGGGAGGGTAATATTTTTATCGGACATTGGATTATCCTTTACATTATTGCCTTCAATGAAAGCTAATCAGCGGCGGGATAGTTAATCTCCTTCAAGGTGGACTTTATTCTTTCCAACGTCGCTGGCAAATCCCATTGCACGGTGATTTTCTTTGTCGTGGCGTCTCCTTCCACTTCTTCTATTCCTTTTATTTCCCCCAGTTCTCTTTTAATGGTCATAACACAGTGCTCGCACGATATAGTGGGGATTGACAATGTGATCTTTTCCATAGTGACTATCTCCTCTTAATTAGTCGGGTTTTTTGCTAAGGCGCTGATGCTCCTTAAACATACACTTATTCATTACTACTAGCAGCCCGGCATCTCTAGCCCTCAATGCCGCTTCCTCATTAATAACTCCTTCCTGCATCCACACGGCCTTAGCTCCGATCTTGATTGCCTCATCCACAATAGGCATCACCTCTTCCGATCTTCGGAATATATCTACTATCTCTACAGGTCCGGGTATAGAGCTCATATCAGCGTAGCTCCTTGTATCCACTATCTCTTGAGCATCTGGATTGACCGGAATTACCTTGTAACCGTGATTGGTAAGATATTTGGCTACTCTGTGGCTCGGTCGGCTCGGATCTGGTGACAGGCCAACCATAGCAACTGTGCGGTATTTGTTCAGGATTGTTGCTTCGAGCATTATACATTCCAGTTAAAGTGTGGCTGTCTCTTGTTCAAATCAGAGGGCTGTTTTTAAACAAACTATGCCCATGCAGGACTTCTCAACTGCGCCGAAAGCCCTCCATTTTTATTTCAGAACAGCCCTTCTAAGTAACTAAGGAAAAGTTATTGATGATCTCATGGCCACTTGTGCTAAAGTTATTGCTAATTTTTGTTTGAACCTTTAGGGAGTTTCATGGTAAACAGGCAGGCTTATCTTAAAGGATGTTCCCTTCCCTTCCTTACTCTTCATAGATAAGGAGCCGTCTGTATGCTCTTCGATAATCCTTTTTGAGATACAGAGGCCTAAGCCTGTTCCATGTTTTTTAGTGGTAAAAAATGGAGAAAAGATTTTCTCTTTATCTTGTTCAGGGATCCCGCATCCTTCATCGGCCACGGTGATTTCCACCTGGTCGCCGATCAAACTGGTCTGGATTGAGAGGACTCCTCCATGTTCCATAGCATCCATAGAGTTTTTAAGCAGATTTAAAAACACCTGTTTCAAACTGTACCTGTCGCCAGTCACCAGGAGGGCATTATCGTCTATTTTTAACTCAGTTCGGATATTCTTCTTTTCGCAGCCATCCTTTAACATGAAATAAATCTCTTGCAAAAGCTCCTTTAGATCCACCTTTTCAGAGGCAATGGTTTTTGGCAAATGAAATTCTCTCAGATCAGCCAGAAGTCTCTCCAGTCGTTTTACCTCATCAGTAATAATGTTCACCTTCTTGAGGTTTTTTTTATCGTCAATGACCCGGCTCAACTGTTGGGCAAAACCACCAATCAGCATCAGCGGGTTTTTGATCTCATGGGTTATCTCTGCGGCTAGTTGACCGAGAGCAGCCATTCGCTCCGAACGCATGATTTGTTCCTGAAGTGCCCGTTTCTCAGTCATATCCCTTACAATCCCAGTAAAGAAAAGACTTCCGTTTACCTCTGTGACAGAAAATGAAATGGATGCAGGAAAGGTATCGCCGTTCCTCCGGCTGGCTAACATTTCTGTTTCGTGTCCAATGCGCCCTGGTATTCTGGTCTTTACATAGCGCGTTACCGCCTGGCGGTGGTTTTTGCTACAACTGGGTGACATGATGACATTAAGATCACGCCCAATAACCTCTTGTCTGCTGTAACCAAAAATCTCTTCTGCTGCCTTGTTAAAAAATAAGACCACATGGTTTTCGTCTATGGTTACAAATGCCTCATTCGTGTTTTCAACTGCATTTTTTAAGATCACCATTTCCTGATTTTGATTCCTGTGGTTATCTTTTGTTCCCATGAGTAATGTTATCTTTTAAACAAGGCTCTTTCAACCACTCTCCAAAGCCATCATTTCCATCCAAGGCGCTTGGTGAAATCCTTGAGTTTAATTTCAATTAATCAGTCTTTCTTCACTTTTCTATCGTGACGAACCTCGCCCACATGAACCAGTCCAGTCCGTGTCAAGACCGGGCCGATCAACTCAAACAGTACAGTTGATGCTATGACAACAGGGAGAATTATTTCGCCAAGATCAGGACGACGCTCAATTGTAACGAGTGCCATTCCCAAGGCAACTCCTGCCTGGGGCATCAGTGCCATCCCCATCCATCGGCGCATTAATGGATCAGCGTGGCTTATGGCACCTCCTGTCCAGCCACCGAGCAGGCGCCCAATGATTCGAAAAATGATGTAGGCGGATCCAACAAAGCCTATTTGAAAAAGCGTTTCGAGCTGAAGCGAAGCCCCAGCTAACACAAAAAATAGGATCATAAAGGGCCATTCGATGCCTTCAATGGCATGGAATGGGCGTATATGGTGGCGAGCCAGATTTGCAACAACACATCCTAAAACCATTGAGGCCAATAGAAATGAAACCTTTAGCCATATGGCAATCCCGCCACAGAGAAAGACCACGCCCAACGCCTCAACCAGGGTTGGTTCTCCTGGTCTAATCCGACCGGTTAAATAGGCCATCGGGATGCCTAAGAAAATCCCGATAAGGAGGGCACCGCCGAGTTCCCAGGCACCAGTAAGCAGGTGTCCTATATTACCACCCTGTCCACTGAATGCCTGAGCTATAGTGAGCATGAGACTGAAGACGATTAGGCCCCATGCGTCATCAACTGCGACGATACCCAGCATGGTGCGCGTGAATAGACCATCTGCTTTTGTTTCGTGAACAACATCGGTAATCGCGGCTGGATCAGTAGCAGTAGCTATGCCTGCGAGCAGCAAGGCCATATCCATCGGTAAACCAACAAGGAGAAGCCCAATGAGCACCACTAATGCTGTTACAACAACTTCGGCCACGGAGATCCAGAGCACTAATTTGCCATGCTCACGAAGCAAGGGGAGGGTAAATTTCTCTCCCAGAAGGAATCCAATCATGATCAGTGCCATGTCCGCGACAATAGAAAACCATTTTTCTTCGTTTGGAGATAAGAAATCTAAGCCTGCTGGGCCGATTACAAAGCCAAATATCAGTAGCAATGTTACGCGTGGCAGCCGGGTGCGCCGGCCAATTACATCAGTTGCAAGACCAAGAAGAAGTAAAACACCTAATATAATAAGTGTTTTGGCTGTATTGTCCATATGCCCTCACAAACAATGTAGGAAGTGCCAGAAGCCTCCCGGTCTATACCCAGCCTCCGCTGTGCTTACTCAGAAAAAGATTTTTGAAAGGTTTCTTTATTGCTCTGGATTTTATGCTGGTATTAAAAGATAACCTTCAGGACATTATCAATTTCCCGTAGAGCATGTATGATTCCTGAGGCTTTACTTGATTCCAGTGTCTTAACATTAATCCTGGATAATGCTTCATATAACTCGTTGAAGGCTGCCCTTACATCCAGGTCGTTGTCCATTTTCTCTGCAAAACTCTGTTTGAGTCCTTGGGCACTCCTTGCATCAAGATATGTGCTTTGAGCTATCTTTTTTCTATAGTGCACACAATCTCCTGAATTTTTTCAACTTTTCGACCACTGAACGCATGTTTTCATCTGAATAATTAAGCTGTTGACGATAGTGGCAATATATAAGAAAGAACCTAATCTCTTGAATCTCGTATCCTTGTTCGAGAAGTGTGTCGATATAATACATATTCCCTTTGCTCTTTGACATCTTCTGGCCATTTACATAAAGGTGCTGGCAATGGAGCCAGTATCTCGCCATAGGATATGGCCATACTGATTCAAGGATTGCTCGTGTGTAGTCGTGGTGTCGAAAAAGATTATCATACCCGCCACAGTAAATGGAAAGGGTTTCATTAAAGTGTTTGAAGATCATACTTGGATCCTGAATATTCCAAGAAGGTCTTCCTTTTCCAATAGATGTGTCCCAGTAAACTGTATCGGCTTTTTTATATCCATGCCAGAGGATAAAATCCCCCAGGTTCCAGCGCATTCCTGGATATGTATCCCTATGAAAACGCCTCTTTTTTGATGGCCATCGAGTCATGTCCAGCCCATAAATCTCTCCAAATCCAGAGAATTTTAGCGGTTCGAAGTAAACATTTCCTCGATTCCAGTATGCAACCTTGAGATCGAGGAGGCGGTTTATAATCTCTACGGCTTGATCAATGGCATCAGAGGCCTTAGGAAGGTAATCCGGTATCTTCATCCTTAAAAAATCTATTTCCTCTATAAATTTCCTGATATTTTCCTCTGTAAGGTGGGTTACGCTTTGTCTTCGATGTCTGTAAAATTCATTCCTCTTTTGACAGTGTAGCCTAAATATTCTAAGTATCGAACCACTATGTCTTCAAACAAAAATGTCCTGAAGTTTCCAATATGAGATCTTTGGTAGACTGATGGGCCACATGTAAATATATTTATAACTTTTTCATCGACTGGTCGAAATGTCTCAACTGTTTTTCCTAATGTGTTTAATAATGTGAGCATATTTGTAAAGTGAACCCCATTGTGAGGTAAAAAATAGATGCTTCAAAAATTGTCTTTAATTTCGAAAGGTTGCAAAATTTCACATATAAAAATTTTTAAGCTCCTACATGAATCATTGGCAAATAGATATCAAAATCTTCAAATTTTTTCATGTTATCTTTTTCTATTTCGATAAGTTTATAATGGCCCATTTCCATTGTTGCTACGTACTCTATGGTCTTCTTTAGTTTGGGATTGCTCTCATACAACCTTGCCAGTTCATTATAAAAATCATATGATGCTTTTTCTGTGTTCATGGCCATTAAAAACACTTCACTAATAGGCATCATCTCATCAGTAATTATTAATTCTGGCATTGGCACAGGCGATTTTTCGGGGATTTGTAATTCTTCGTTAGGAAATCTTTCTTTATAGATTCCCTCAATAATGTTTCGATGTTTTACTTCTTCAGAGGCGAGGAAGGTGAGTTTATCTTTTAGCAGTGCATTATTTACCCTATTCGCTGTATGTTGATAAATCTCATTGCTATCTATCTCGCTTTTTAGTGCTGCCACAAGGAGCGTGTTTTCACTAAATTTACTCAAATCCATATCTATACCTCCTTTCTTATGGCATCATTTTTAAATATTCGATACCGTCACTATCACCGATTACTATCTTCAAGCTTATTATCGTCCGAGAAAAGTCCTACCCCACATAGGTAACATTGAAACCAGAGGATCCTAACTCCATGGTTATCGGGCCAGTATCTTCACTCTTTAATCGTAACATTACCAGCCAATCCTTTTCCCACTCCTCAGGGGGGAGAGTCATCAGGCTTAACAACACCGTTTTATTCTTATCGAGGATGTCCATGATCTTTTTCATGTTACCAAAGTTATTAGAAGCCCTTATATCTATTCTCTTGCCCTTTTCTTTTACCCCCAAAACCCGTGTCATCATTCTTACAATATCTGACTCGGTAACCATACCAACAAGTCTCTTATTTTCCACAACTGGAAAGGCACCATAGCCCTTTTCCTGCCCTAATTGCAGTGCTTCTTCAGCCGGTATGTCAGGAGAAATAGTATCAGGGTTCTTGACCATTATCTCTTTGACGGTCATCTTGGCCAGAAGATAGTGTAATTCATGGATGCTCAGAGATGTCGCTGGAGAAGGAGATGCCTCTAAAAGCATGCGCTCAGTGACAAGGCCTAACAGTTTATCCTTTTTCATAACCGGCAGCCTTCTAATCTTATGGGCCCCCATTATCTTTCTGGCATCGTCGATTGAGGTTTTCTCATCAACAGTTACCACATTGGTACTCATAAAATCTCGTACTCTCATTTTTCCCTCCTATTTTAATGTTTACAAACCATACCCTAATACCCAAAGCCACA
>CAZSWT010000083.1:0-12535 GCA_964611035.1 uncultured Desulfobacteraceae bacterium | reverse complement strand
CATACGAATCCCGCGAAATCAGATGAACCTGTGCTAACCGGATAGGCATAGTATTGAGGATATGTTCATTATCCGCTTTACAATTCCAGATTTTATTTAGCATACAGTTTTCTGGAACACCCTCGGGGCCAACAATGCGTGGCATATAGTGAAATCCAAACACATTTAAGTATTCGGTAGTCAAAACTTCAAGTCTTTGTCAGCTTCTTGACTCAAAAGCCTATCTTCCAAACAATAACACAAAAAAAGCCAACAATAGACTCAATAAACACGCTCCGTGCCATTTTCAAAAAACACGGAGCTGATATAAATGGAAACAGATTGGTTTGTAAAGGTGAAATGTCCAAGGCCCAATACGAGAATAAAGATTTTGCTCCACATAAAATATCCTCAAGAGATTATTAGTTTTAAAAGCCACCATCAGGATAAGTATCTCCCGATGAGGGCTTACTATACAACCAATTTGAATCGTAATTAACTTACAGCATCCTTTAAGGCTTTCCCAGCTACAAACTTGGGGACCTTCTTTGCCTTGATCGTCATTTCTTGTCCTGTCTGTGGATTTCTTCCTTTCCTGGCATTCCTTTGTGCCACCTTAAACGTTCCGAAACCAACCAGGGCAACTGTGTCCTTTTTCTTTAGTACCTTGGTAATGGTTGAAAAAACACAATCCACTGCTGCCTGTGCTTGTTTTTTTGTATTTACGATCTTTGTCACCTCTTTAACTAAATCTCTCTTGTTCATGCTCATTTCTCCTTTCTTTTTAATGGTGTTGTAGTTGATTAACAATGCCTTATAGGCTTTTACTTAAACCATGGTTCCCATAAAGAAAGAATTTTAGTCCAAAGCTCCGCGCCATCCCATGAGGTATAAGGATCGTTTCCTGTTTTTTCTATAAATATAAATCCCATAAAAATATCCAGCCAGACCCAGTTTGAATTAGGTATTCTCTTCTTTATCTTTAACCGTAACATCTCATAGAAGGATTCCTTCTTCAGTTAGAATTGTAATAGTTGAATCACTTAATCTTATTTGGTGTCGGCCTTCAAGAAATGCAGAATTTCGTACAGTCGATCCATCACAGGATGTGCCATATGTACTACCTAAATCATATAGCCACACATCAGCAGGGTAATTGACTAAAGCACAGTGACGTCTGCTCACACTTTGTTGTGGAAATATTATGTCATTTTCGTCACTTCGTCCGAGAGATATTATGGGTTGATCGGTACGCCATTTTTCTCCAGCACTATTCTCAATCTCGATCACATTTGGTTTCCATTTTTTAAGAAAACCAAACCGGAATTCTTGAAAAAGCAACTTGGATTTCAAAGGTACTTTTCCATCTATATCCCATGATGAAGGCCCTTCTTTAAAGACTTTCCAATTATATTCACTAAACAGGTTTCTGGTATCTACCTTATCAGGTACCTTTTCGCCTGATCGACCAAGAAGTAATTCACAGAGGAGCAAGTTGTTCTCGAAACATTTGTTCTCCTTATAATCTTGTAAAACAATATAAATTAACTCGGCGGCTGCTTCATAACGGCCGGTACAATAGAAAGCTTTTGATAGAAGATTATAGGTTTCATAGTCAGCGGCATTGCGCTGAAGATGATCATTTAACATTGAAATAGCTTCTGGATATTGGGCTTTTTCGAGGTATATCCAGCCGAGTTCTTTTTGAATATTTACTCTCGAATTAACCCGAACAGCACGCTCAAAATATCTGGACGCTTTTTCAATCCGCTTTTGAAACAACTCGAACTTTCCAGCCGTAACCAGAGCAGTCAAGCAATCAGGGTCTTGAAATAATGCTTGTTCCATGATTTTTTTGGCTTTAACCCATTTTCTTCTACTAAGATACCATTCGGCCTTTAAAGCTGCTTTATGCGCTTGAATTATTTTTCTATTAAACACATAAGGGACATGGCGTGATTCTAATGCTTCCTGAAATTCTTGCATTGTTTGAAACCTGAGCTCGGGCTTGGGTTGAAGCGCCTTTAAAATAACCTCTCTAATCCAAAGTGGATGTGACTCAGGAATGAAATCCAGACGGACTTTTGTGCTCAGCAGATCATCATCTGACATCCCTACAAATAGATCTGGCCCTGTCAAAAGTTCGAGGATGGTAATTCCAAGAGCATAAATATCAATTCGCCCGTCACTTCGTGAAACTCTTTCGGTTGCCAAAAAAAGTTCTGGCGCCATATAAGGGATGGTGCCGATTCTAGTATTGGCTACTCCAAAATCACCGATTTTAAGAAACCCTTTTTCATTAAAAAGAATGTTTTCGGGTTTTAAGTCATGATGAACCACACCTTTTTCGTGGATTGCATGAAGGGTGCTGCATAGTTCTATGGCCCAGCCTACAACACGTTCTATTCTAAATCGGCCTTTTTTTTGTAATGATTGCAAAAGAGAGCCACCACTGCAGTATTCCATAACGAGGAAAAGAGAATTATGATCCTTAAAATGGTGATGGAAACGAACAACATGCGGATGTTCTAGGTCGGCTAAAAATTGCATCTCTCTGATGAGATATATTTCTCGATCAGGATCGTTTAATGTTAGAGATTTTATTGCAACTAGTCGGTTTTTTAAAAGATAATCTTCAGCGAGATATACTTCGCCAAAACCTCCTTCGCCCAGCTTCGAGAGTATGCGATATTTATCATCAAGAATAGTACCGTCAGGTATGTTATAGATCATATCTATCTCATGGTGGTTAAACCATTATGAAATACCATAGGTAATTAACACAGAACTTTAGATTGATAATATTCGTTTCTCAGTCACAAAAGGGTATATATCCAGAGTAAGATGCTATTATTTCTTACAATCTTTATTCTTTTTCAAATCCCTGGCTCGTGAAGTTCAGTGTCCGACTGTTCTCCGTGACAACCCGAACAACGTGATCCGGAGCGCCAGAAGGAATCTCTGCCTCCACCTCAATCGTAACAGTTACCTTCGCGCCGACCAAACCGGAGAGATGCGCGATCACTTCGTCAGCAATGCGGCTGGCGTCGCGCCCGACGCGGGTAGTATCAAGGGTGACCGTGCCATGGAAGCGCTTGGGCTGCGTCGACGTGGGCACCGGTTGTTCGGGGGTTATGGTTCCCGGCTCTGGTGCCCCAATACCCCCTCTACCCTCGGTAGTTCCCGTTGGCGGTACATCGGCAGGCGCTTGGGCTCTTTCTGCCTCCAGTTGCTTGTGTGCGACTTCCGGTTTTACGAGCAATCCCGGCGTATCCGCATCGGGCAGGGACACGAGCTTGCCCCCACGCAACCCACGATAACGGTCTGCGCTTTCGTCAAAGCTGTCTGCAAACCCGAAAGCATCCTGCACCCATGTAAGCAAGGACAGCCCATCTCGTATCGCATTGAGCAGCACCAATGAATTTTTGAGCCGCGGCAGGTAGATATAGCGGGCGAAGTCTTCTACAAGTTGCTTGATGACCACATGATCCCCGCGCCAGAGTGGAACGCGGTCCAGCTCCATCCGCAACCGCGTGGCAGCAAAGCTGGTGATCAGTAATTCGTCGTTTTTCAGCTTCTTGCTCGCCCGTACAGCCAGCGCATCCTGCCCCGAGAGCCTCATAGCCTGCCACTCGATAGCTGCCTGCGGGGTCGTCTGAACGGGGACCAACAGCCATTGGTACGTCTCCGGTAATCGCGCCGTTACTGCGCCGTCGGCTGCGGTTCTCTGGGTTTCGGCTTGCTTCACCTGTTGCGGGGCTGAGATCGAGAACATCTTCTTCATCAAATTCCCGGAAGCATCTTTTGGAGGTTTTCAATTGAGTATCTTGTTTTATGAATCCCCACATTGAGTTATCTGCAACTCCAGATCCGATACAAACCATCTGCCCATTGAATAAGAGCCTGCTTTGTAAGTTCAGGATCACTTAATTCTCGATCTTGATGGGCGATATACTCATTCCGAAAGGTATAAATCCTACCTATCATTGTTGGCAGGTCGGTTTGAGACACGTCGGCCAACCGGGTGCGAATAGACTCGAAGACACCGCCGGTCTTCCGTCGCGTTGTACGCACGTAGTCCAGGCTCCAGTGTAAAAGACCAATAGGCATTAATCCGTTTTTATCAACTAAAGTTCTTTCCAGATTCTTAGCCTGTCTATGATGGAAGTTGGCCTCGCCGGTCGGCAGATCGGTCAAATCAGGATGAAAAAATTCATACTGCCTGGTGCTGTCCGCGGGGACATCATCCTTCAGTTCCCTGAGAATCATGCCCTTGGCTGCCTCATCCAGTGGCCCGAGGAGAGGGGTAAAGACAGGCGCAAATGATATTCCCTCTTTATTCTGCAAGAATTGATACAAAGCTACTGCCTGCTGGACAGCCTTCTGATAGCGGGAGGGCAGTTCCTTGAAATTATCCAACTGGATAAAGGCAGAAATGCCAGCATCCTCCTTCGGTTCGACTTCTCCAAAGGGCAGGCTCAGTTGTGGGTCGCTTATTTCTTCCACCAACTGCTTCAATGATGGCCGACACATTCGCATGAGAGTTTTCAGCTTGTTGTCACTGAGATTCTCAAAGAGTTTTTGCGGAACATAGATGTATGTCCACTTCTCCCCTTCCTGTGAAGCCGCTTCGCACCATGCTACCGCCGCCCTTGCCTTCAAAGGCACGTCTTTATCCTCGCGTCCTTTTGTTTCAATTAGGGCATATTCCCTTGCACTCATCCGGACAATAAAATCCAGTGTGTAGAGAGAAAGTCTCCCCCGCTGGGTTTGGTAATCAATTCGAAGCGCCTGGGGGCCACCATTTTTGCAGAATGCTCTCACATCAGGGGCAAGATCAAGGAACTGGCACATTGCCACCTCTAAATTCCGATTGCATGGAACAAGATTAAAGACGGTGCGTTTGGCCGGAATTGCCGGATGGTGTTCGGAATGTGTTACCTGATAAGGCTTCCAACTGGAGACCGAAACGCCTTTGCCCCCTCGTTTGCGTTCTTCTTTGATTGTTGTGCGAGAAAGTATCAACGGCACAAAAGCAGCCCGGATATGTTCTCGCACATCGCTATCGGCCAGGCGGCTTAGAAGACGAGGATCGAAAAGAGTGACCTTTTCCTTGAATAGCAGTTCCGTAATGAACGTCTCAAGAAGAGGAGCCAGAACCTTGTGTGTTCCACGAATGCCGGTGATGTGTTCAAGCTCATCCCGGTAATACGAAATGGCGCCTATACCGTTTTCCAGAAGAGGTAACCGGATTTTCATCTTTTCTATAACTTCATTCGTGAGGAGATGGCGGCCCTCATACTGTATTTCATCTGATCCCCTGCTGCCGAGGGGTAGCCGAGGATATTTTGAAAACTCTTTACGGACATCTTCAATTGTAAGCCCCTCTATCGATGGTGTTCTCGTATAGCCTGCGGATATTGCGGGAAGTGTTACCTCGAGTTTTTTTATATCCTTGTTTTCCGTATCGGGGAATATGGTCACCGTACTCTTCGGCACTTTATCAACATCTACAACCTCAATGGGGAAGCCTTCCTGACTGAGTTCCTGCTGATAGAGGCTCACAAAGGCGTTATGCTCGACAACCGTGACAAGTTCTGCAACGCCTTCACCCGGCAGAGTCATACGCCGCAGGCCCCGGCCAAGAGTCTGTTCCGGCAAAATATTAGCTTTAGAGGTGTAAGGGCGGAGAGGAACAACAGTCGTAACGTTGCGGACATCCCAGCCTTCCCGGAGCATGAGGACAGACACAATACACCGGTAGGGACTTTCCCCCGAATCGAGATCTCGTGAAAGATCGCGCAGTGTCCTCAGATCTTCCTCGCTGATTTCCTTTTCGCTTTCCACAAAGGATGGATACCCCTTATTCTTGCCGCCGATCCACTTGATTTTCCCCTTAAGGTTCGTATGGAGATTGATCGTCCTACCGTTCAATTCGCCAAACAGGGAATCAGTGTTCAGCCTCCTCGTAATCTGATCGGCGGCCTCAGTATCTTCCGTCATCACAAAAAGCAGAGGTTTCTTGTCGCTTTTTTCCCACTCTTCCCTGGACTTCAGCCAGCGTTGATAACCCATCATCAGATGTTGCTGGAATCGCTCCGAAGCATCGCTGCTGGGACGTTCGGAAAGCCCTTCCCCGCGGCCTATGATGGGAATCTTTACAATCCCGCCGTTTACTGCTTCGCCTAATGGCGCGTCACATATAACATGCTGGAATATCTGTCCGAGATTATCTTTTGGAGTCGCCGAAAAATCGAGCTGAGAAACCATACCCCCTCCGGTCTTTCTCTGGATTTCAGTATGCAGAAAATCAATGGCTTCATTCCACGCTGAGCCGGGATCCCACAGGTGGTGTGCCTCATCATTCAAAACCATGATACGTTTATGCGCGGTAATCCGCTCACGCAGCGCCTTCCCCGTATCAAGCGCATTTCCTCTGGACACTGCCGGTCCCACCCAGTCGTATGTTTCAGCGTCATTCTTTGCTTTTCGTTTACTGATATCATAGAGACGGTGGATATTGGTGAGATAGAGGGTTCCCCCGGTGGATGCACCGCTGGCTTCATCCTGAAGGACAACGGACAGGTTCCAGTCACCACGCCACGCTACCGGAATCAGAGGGTCTTTATCAAAGATAACTCCATTGCCGAAATCTTCTTTCAATCGTTCAAAGACGGTGAGATTCGGAGCAATGACCACAGAATGCCTGGACATGGGCGAGTCGCTTTCACGAAGGGCGTGGAAATAGCTCCACACGATGGCAAGGCTCATGACCTTTGTCTTGCCAGCGCCGGTTGCCAGTTTAAAGGCGTATTTTGCCCAGCGGTCGTCTTCCGGATGGACACCGAGAGCGGCGGTTTCACGATCGGCACCGCCGAACTCGCAGATGACACCGGAAAGGCTTCTGATCCCCCGGACTTCATAGAGGTAAATTATTGTCTCGATTGCTTCCCGCTGGCAGTAATAATATCGAAAAGGAACATTCTCGCCTGTCGGTGTCCCGATCATATGATCCCGTTCGAACCAGTGGTAAAGGAGTTCCCGCGTCGTGTCGGAAGCGCCGGCATAATCGTTTTCGCGCCATGTTTTCACGAAGGACCGGAGGTTGTTGGCGACCGTGATAGAAGAGGCCCTTCGGCCTTTTACGATTTCCGCGGGTTTTCCTTCTTCCGATCTGATTCTATGGCAATTGGGTTCTTCGTGGGGGGCATAAAGGGGTTCAAGGGCGGCAGGATTGATAACAGGGCTTGTCATGAGATATTTCCTTTTTTAATCTACATACTTAACTCGTTTTTGCGTGAGACGAAGTTTCATATCTCACCGGCCTCTTTCAGAAACAGATTGACCAAATCGTCTGACAGCCATAACCCGGCTGTCTGTAAATTATCGAGTGCAACGGCAACGGATTTTATCAGTCCTCTCCTCTTGGCTATCACAAGCATCCCACCGGTGCCCAATGTCTGAATTTCCAGAGTTTTTGCACAACGACGCGCGGCCTTATCGTCCACCATTGCCCGGAACTCCTGATGTTCCATAGCAAAGCTCAATACCTCCGACTCACCGATGCCAAGATCCCAGGCAGCAACACGAGGCGAAATTACAGGAACACTTACTTTTTTCGCCCACTCAGCATTTGTAAGCCCTGGGACGGCTGCATCCATGTGTTCTCCTCTGGTAACTTCAGACCATACCGCTTCCGTTATATAGACTTCATCGAACAAACCCGGCAGAAGTCTATCAAGATGACTGCGGAAAAGGATAATCAGAGGCGATGCATTGATTACCACTCGTTTAATCTGCGTCATACAGTTCCTCTCTCAGTTCCTCAGGAGAATATTGAAGCGGCGACACACGAAGCCGGCTTAAAGAGCTTATGAAGTTCGCGCGCGATAATCCAGCGATCTCAGCAGCCTTCTCCTGCGAAACCATACCAAGTTCGTACCATTTTGCGGCTGCCGCAACGCGCATCTCGCTTGCAAATTCACCCGGATCCTTACGCAGGGCCGCGAAAGCCGATTCCGGTAATTGGACAGTTACTTCAGGCATGTCTTTACTCCTTTCCCATTATTTAAACCTGCGCTATTTTACATAGAATCGCCAAAACAGTAAAGGTTTTCCTTCCTTCCCATTCACTTGCGCTCCGCGCAACAAACTAAACCTTTATATCCACCGTGATTCTCGTATCGCAGCCGAAGACATCAATCACCTTGACACAGGCGGTGTATCTCCCTTTTTCTGGATACTTGTCATATCCAAAAGTGCTGACGGTCTTCAGCGATCGATCCTTGCGGGTCCGGTAATCCTGCCAGTGATGCTCGAAGGGTTTGCCCTCATGCCAGTCGAAATCGACCGCCCAGAAGTCTATGAAGTCAAAGCCGCTTTTAATTGCCCGTTCCTTCAGAACTTCAAGTTCCTTGCTCGGCACCTCCGCAAGGCTCGGGAGGAATTTTGTCAGCTTGATATCCACAGTGGTCTCCCCCTCCCTTTGGGAGAGGGCAGGGGTGAGGGTTTTCCCAGCTTTGGATCTGTAGACGGGCTCTGCTTCCAAGACGGCCACTTCAAGAAAGGGTGGCGGATTCTTGCGGTTCTTTTCCATAATCTCACGGGGGATGGGAATCAGCTTTATTTTCACTCCCTCTCCTGCCTCCAGTTCATGACAGATGAGGCGAAGATCCATCTCAAATTCCCACGCAAGGCAGTGTATTTCTTTTGCCCCGGCCTCCCGGGCTGCTTTTACAACTGTTCGTAATTCTTCACGGGTAAATATGCTGTCTATATTGTCAACATGGACAAAGGCCTGCCCTTTTCTCCCATGTAAAAGATCGGTGGCATTGGGCAGCGGTTCCGCCCGGTAGAATTCCATTACCACACGCCGATGTTCCTCATCCGCACCTTGGAGCCGTTCCTTCTGCCACCACTGGCGCTCATAACGGCCGAGGTTGTACACATCAAAGGAACGGTACGGCTTATTATCTTTGTATAGATTTCGCTGAACCTCGATGAGACGTTTCCGGCTGGTGTGTATGGCAAAGCGGCCAAGGTCGGCCATGATCCAGCGGCGGCCAAGTTTTTCTGCAACAGTTCCTGTCGTTCCGCTACCACAGAAGAAATCGGCGACGAGGTCGCCTTCGTTGGAAGAGGTCTTGATAATCCGTTTAAGAAGCTCTTCAGGCTTCTGGGTATCAAAATTTAATCTTTCATTCGCAACTGGATTTATTACAAAAATATCCGTCCATAAATTTTGAGTGGGTTGACCAATATATTCATCTAAATAAATTTTCCTATAAATCCTTTCACCTTGATCTTTTGGTGGAAAATATAATCTACTTTCTCTATCCCATTGTTCCATTATATCTCGAGAAATAGACCAACCATTTGGGGGTGGCTTATATCCTTTATATACATAAGTTAAATTTGGTCGTGGGTTTGGACTTACTATTGGCGACTTCATGAATTTTCTACCACGCTCATCAACATTATTGAACCTTTCCTCTATATATTTCTTAGTCTCTTCAGATTCTAACACATATTGCTGATTAAAATTAATTGACTCAGTCTTTGAATACCAAAAAATTGAATCCGTAACGACACCAAGTCTATTCTTTGGATTTGCGCTTCCCCCTTTACGTTTCCAAACAATTTCGTTCCTGAAATTTTCCCTTCCAAACACTTCATCCATAATTGGCTTGAAATAATGTGCCATGTGCCAATCCAAATGAACGTAAATACTGCCTTTCTCACATAGTAACTCCCTTAAAATAAGTGATCGCTCATACATCATATGCAGATAAGAATCCGTCCCCTTCCCCCACATATCCCGATATGCAACCATCTCCAGGGCGGACTGATCTTTTTCAACAGTTTCTTTTTCATCACCAAGAGGAATGCTCATCGTAAAATCCGCCCCCACATCAAAAGGCGGATCGATATAGATAAGATCAATTTTTCCCTTGTAATCCTTGAGGAGGCTTGCCATTACCAGCTTGTTGTCACCCCAGATGAGCATGTTGCGAAAATCATCAAGGCGTTTGTTCTCCTTTTCGAATAATTCAAATTGACCCGATGCAACAGCCTCGCTCCGCGGCTGATCCACCGTTTCGATCTTTTGCAAGGGCATGGCGCTTCCGGCAACATCCACCGTGCGCCGGTTGCCGTACTCGTCATACTTCCCCTCCCAGATCAACTCCGTCTTCATCTTCGAAAAAGGGTGGGGATTATCAAGTCCCCAACGTATCTTGTTATTCATAAAGTTTCTCCGTTGCCAGCAATTCTCCCGTTCTGTTAAATGCCCAGACACGATCCACTTGTTTTCTCTTCAAAATGGAATAGTTATGCCAACAATAATATCACTGGCCAAGACAGGATATGCAATCGCAAAGTTTTTCTATATATTCTGGACGTTCCGAGGTTTGGTTAATATCAATAAGGTAAAATCAATCTTCACCTAAACACGACTCTTCCCAACAACAGCCGTTTATTTTTTCTACTAATTTATCGACATATGGGCTTATTTTTTCGGGAAATTTTGAAGTCAATACATCTGCAAAATACCTTCCAGTTAAAGGCTTACTTTCGGTCCCATAAAGTTTCTTAGCATCTCCTTTAATCTCTTCATAATTTTCCAAAGGCGTATGGAAAACATCCTCAAATCTTTTTTCCCAGACTGTATACTTCTTTTTTACTGAAGTCTCTGGAAAGAAGAATTCACCATTCTCATCAACTTGTTCACCGACAAACTCTAAAAGTTCCTTATTCCTTCGAGATTTGTTTTTGGCGTCATCTTTTTTTATACCCGTCAATTCACCAGGATTAATCTCTGGCTTATCGCCATCAAAGATTACATAACAGGGTATATGGAACTCATTGAACATGATATAGAGATAGGTGATATTGTCAGCTGAGCCGGTCGAAATTATTGAGATACGTGCATTGTCCAAATCAAAATCTCTGTTCGCGAAATATATTGGCAATGCATATTTTTCCGTATCCCCTTCTACTAAAATAACTTTGTTAGCAAAAAAACCTTCATTTTTAGTTTCATCACAGATATGCCCGAATCTATGTCTCAGGCTTTTTTCGTCAACGTCCCGATTATAGCGATCTTTGTAAAACTGGACAAGCCTATCGATAGGGAATTCATATATTAGCGTCTTTGGTTTTCCATTTTTAACCTTCTTAAACAGTCGTATCTCATCGAAGTGTTCCACATCAACAAAATAGCTGTCGTGAGTCGAGTAAATAATCTGGTCATCTTTCTTGGATAATGATCTGAGCAATTTATACGTGGCGCGTTTTATCGGGGGATGCAAATAAATTTCGGGTTCTTCTATCCCCAGAATCATGTTTCTATCATCTCCTTTATTCGTTATCTTTTTAAGATCATTGTAAGTTCTTAACAAAGAGAGAATACATAACCTTTGAAGGCCGTGTCCCTTGCTATTGATGTCCGAGTAGTAACCATCGTCAGCATATAGCTGTGGTGAGGGAAAAACAATATCACTTATCTTCGGGGTTCCAAATTTCAATTCAAGTCTGCAGCCTAAATTCACTCCTAAGTTTGCATTCAACTGTTTATTAATAAGGATCTTCTCCAAATTAGTTGGTCAAGATTAAGGCTTAAATCTTATTTGATTAATGATTTCAGTAGGTATAGCTTTTAAAAGCAACTCCGATAATGGGTACCTACCAGGCTCATCATAGCAGTTGCCTATAAAAGTAATTTCCTGTTAATACTTAATTTCTGGAGTAACATTATCACCTAACAATATGGCCTAATTAATCAAAAAGGTTAATGGTGAAATTACATTTAATTTCAATATGTTGTATTTTGGTAAATCATTTTTCTACCAACTAATTTGGAGAAGAACCATTAATAAAAACAATTTTGGATTTTCCCTCATCGTCTTGATCTATTTTGCTTAAGGCATCTTGCACAATCGTCTTGGTCTTCTCCTCAAACTCCTTTTTAACATCATCAGAGATATTCTGTGTAAGCCAATTAATCATTTCGCCAAATGGATTAGTTTTAAATACCTTCAAATCTTCATCAACATGTTTTACTGCCGGCACGTAGAAAAATTTTGGCAGGTTTCCCTTGAGCTTATTCTTCCAGCCCAAGACTTTTTCATCACCAGTAATCTTTTCCTTTGGTATAGTATCAAAATGCTCAACCCATAACATCTCCAGCTTTTCTTGATAAGTCTCAGGTAAAGGCTCCTTGTCATTGTCATCAAATAAGCTTTTAAAATTTAAAACACCTATTGACAAATCCTCTTTCCACCATTTTTTGATATTTGTTTTCGTCGGAGGCTTCTCTCCTAACCTAGCCCATTCAATCGCAGCCTCCCATTTTGTTCCGTGCTTACTTTCTTCGAAATCGTAATCTTCCTCATCAATATCAGCGATACTTTGCCCTTCCTCCAATTTCAAACTAATCTTCTGGGTTATCGTTAGAGTTTCCTTCTTTTCATCAAGATGAATGCCAAACTTTTTCTTCTCATTTTTGATGACCTCGTAAAAAGTCAATCCCATATAAATAGCTGAAATAATTATAAAT